>NZ_JAMTDX010000098.1 GCF_023806625.1 Accumulibacter sp. | reverse complement strand
GTTGCCACCACTAGGACCTGAACCTAGCGCGTCTACCAATTTCGCCACCTGGGCGCTTCCAGCGAAGGCCGAATTCTATAGAAAGATCAGCAAATGTCAATCAGCAGACCGTCGGCGGTCCGTGGCCGCGACCCGTATCTCGATCGCGAGGAGAAGCGTTACGAGCAGCCGCTGCCGTCGCGCGAATACATCGTCCAGACGCTGGCCGATCAGGGCCGGCCGGTCAGCTTCGCGGCGCTGTGCGCGCTGCTCGAGATCCGCGCCGACGAACAGGAGAGCTTCGCGCGCCGCCTGCGGGCGATGGAGCGCGACGCGCAATTGATGCGCAACCGCCGCGAATGCTACCTGTTGCCCGAACGCGCGAGCCTGATCGCCGGGCGGGTCGAGGGGCATCCCGACGGCTACGGCTTCCTGATTCCCGACGACGGCAGCGAAGCGCTGGTGCTCGAAGCGCGGCAGATGTCCAAGGTCCTGCACCGCGACCGCGCGCTGGTTCGCGTCGTCGGCGTCGACCGCCGCGGGCGGCGCGAGGCGGCGATCGTCGAGGTGCTCGAGCGGGCGAACAGCCGCGTCGTCGGCCGCGTGCTCGTCGAGCACGGGATCACGCTGGTCGTTCCCGAGGACCGGCGGATCAACCAGGACATCCTCGTCGCCCCCGACGGGGTCGTCGGCGCGCAGGCCGGCGAGGTGGTCACGGTCGAGATCATCGAGCAGCCCGACCGGCACACCAAGCCGGTCGGGCAGATCGTCGAGATCCTCGGCCATTACGCCGACCCGGGGATGGAGATCGAGATCGCGCTGCGCAAGCACCAGCTGCCGTTCGAGTTCTCGGCGGCCGCGCTCGGCGAAGCGGCGGCGCTGCCGCAGGCGATCGATCCGCGCGAGTCGCAACGGCGCGTCGATCTGCGCGACCTGCCGCTGGTGACGATCGACGGCGAGAACGCCCGGGACTTCGACGACGCGGTCTTCGCCGAGAGGCGAGGGCGGGGCTGGCGGCTCGTCGTGGCGATCGCCGACGTCAGCCATTACGTCGGGCCGGCGACGGCTCTCGATCGCGATGCGCGCGAGCGGGGGAACTCGGTGTACTTCCCGCGCCGGGTGATCCCGATGCTGCCCGAGCAACTGTCGAACGAGCTGTGCTCGCTGAAGCCCGACGTCGACCGGCTGGCGATGGTCTGCGACCTGCGCATCGACGAGCGCGGCGAGATCGTCGACTACCGCTTCGGCGAGGCGGTGTTCCGCTCGCACGCGCGGCTGACCTACGACCAGGTCTGGGCGTGGCTGTCGGGGGCCGCCGAGCCGCAGAACGACGTCCACCGCGCGCTGCTGCCGCGGCTTGGCGACCTCCACTCGCTGTTCAAGGTGCTCGCCGAAGCGCGCGACCGGCGCGGGGCGATCGACTTCGAGACGATCGAGACGATGATGCTGTTCAACGACCAGGGCAAGATCGAGCGGATCGTCCCGGTACAGCGCAACGACGCGCACCGGCTGATCGAGGAGTGCATGCTCGCCGCCAACGTCTGCGCGTCGGACTACCTGCAGCGCCACCGGCAGGCGTGCCTCTACCGGATCCACGAGGGCCCGACTCCCGAGAAGTTGGACGCGCTGCGCGAGTTCCTGCGCGAGTTCGGCCTCGGCCTCGCCGGGGGCGACCGCCCCGTCGCCCGCGATTACGCCGCGCTGCTCGACAGCGTCCGCGATCGCCCCGACGCGCAACTGCTGCAGACGGTGATGCTCCGCTCGCTGCGCCAGGCGATGTACAGCCCGGACAACGTGGGGCACTTCGGGCTCGCCTACGAGCACTACACGCACTTCACTTCGCCGATCCGCCGCTACCCCGACCTGCTCGTCCATCGTTCGATCAAGGCCGCCCTCGCCGGCAAGGACTATTCGCCGGGCGACTGGGACGAGGTCGGGCTGCACTGCTCGATGACCGAACGGCGCGCCGACGAGGCGACGCGCGACGTGACCAGCTGGCTCAAGTGCTACTACATGCGCGAGCGGATCGGCGAGAGCTTCTCGGGAACGATCTCGGCGGTGGTTCCGTTCGGCGTCTTCGTCGCCCTCGACGAGGTCTACGCCGAAGGGCTGATCCACGTCTCGGAACTCGGCGAGGAGTACTTCGTGTTCGACGCGGTCAGGCACCAGATGCGCGGCGAGCGGACGGGCCGGCGCTATCGTCTCGGCGACCGCCTGGCGGTGACCGTCGTCCGTGCCGACCTCGATTCGGGGAAGATCGACTTCGTTCTCGGCGCGTCGGCCTGACGAGTGGCTGCCGAGTCCTCGGCCGCTCCGCTCGCGCGCTCCCAAGCGGCGTGCTGGAGCAGGTTGGCGATGCGCACCCTCGGGCTCGGCAGTCCGCAGATCGGCACGGGATCGGGCGGCTTCCCCTGAAGACCTCCCTGATGACTCTGCCCTGCTGACGCGGCTGGGCCGGATCGGCAGGGCGACGGCGTCCCTGACCTTGGATCGTCACCAAGGGAGACTGACGGTCCTGGCGGGGGAAGCGGGCGCCGTGTGTCACATATCAACCATGTGATCGCTAGGGTAAAATGTCCACCGGTCGGGCCTGGCAGCCGCACGTCGGCGCCTGACCGGGCAGGCTCCATCAAACAACCCAAGGACAAGCATCATGCCAATCGGCACAACGATCACTGAGTACATCATCGAGGAACAACGACGAATCCAGGGAGTCTCGGGAGACTTCACGGCGCTGATCAACGACGTCGTGATCGCCTGCAAGGCGATCTCGAGCGCCGTGCGCTACGGCAGTCTGGTCGGCGTTCTGGGCACTGCGGACACCGAGAACATCCAGGGTGAGACGCAGAAGAAACTCGACGTGATTTCCAACAACCTGTTCATCAAGCGCAACGAGTGGGCCGGGCATGTCGCGGCGATGGCCTCCGAGGAGATGAACGACGTCTACCAGCTTCCAAGGCAGTATCCGCGCGGCAAGTACCTGCTCGTCTTCGACCCGCTCGACGGGTCGACGAACACCGACGTGAATGGTGCGGTCGGCACCATCTTCTCGATCATGCGTCGCCCGGAAGGGGCGATCGGCGAGCCGACCGAAGACGATTTCCTGCAGCCCGGAACGCGCCAGATCTGCGCCGGCTACGCGCTCTACGGCCCGTCGTCGATGATGGTCCTGACCACCGGACACGGGGTCAATGGCTTCACCCTCGACCAGCGGATCGGCGAGTACATCCTGACCAGTCCGGCGATGCAGATCCCCGAGGAAACCAGCGAGTTCTCGATCAACGCGGCGTACATGCGCTTCTGGGATCCGCCGGTGCGCCGCTACATCGACGAGTGCCTGGCCGGCAAGGAGGGGCCGCGCGGCAGGGACTTCAACATGCGCTGGGCGGGGGCGATGATCGCCGACGTGCACCGCGTGCTCTGCCGCGGTGGCGTCTTCCTCTACCCGGTCGACCGCAAGCTGCGTTCGAAGAAACAGGAAGGCAAGCTGCGCCTGATGTACGAAGCGAACCCGATGAGCTTCATCGTCGAACAGGCCGGCGGACTGGCGACGACCGGGACCGAGCGGATCCTCGACCTGCAGCCGACCGGCCTGCACCAGCGCTGCCCGGTGATCATGGGCTCGCGCAGCGAGGTCGAGAGGATCATCTCGTACCATCGCCAGGAGCAGTAGGTCCGACGGTCGGCGCGCCCGCGATCGGCGGGCGCGCCGGCTTGCCGGGTCGGTCGCGCGAAAGTCAGGCGGGGGCAGCGCCGGAGCCGGCTTCCTCGGGGGTCAGCGCCTTCATCGACAGACGAACGCGGCCCTTCTCGTCGGCTTCGAGAACCTTGACGCGCACCTTCTGGCCTTCCTTGAGGTAGTCGGCGACGGCGTTGACGCGCTCGTTGGCGATCTGCGAGATGTGCAGCAGACCGTCGCGGCCAGGCAGGATGCTGACGATCGCGCCGAAGTCGAGGAGCTTGAGCACCGTTCCGTCGTAAACCTTGCCGACCTCGACGTCGGCGGTGATCGATTCGATCCGCGCGCGGGCGGCGTCGGCCGCGTCGGCGCTGACCGAGGCGATGGTGATCGTCCCGTCGTCCTTGATGTCGATCGTCGTTCCGGTTTCCTCGGTGATCGCGCGGATTACCGCTCCGCCCTTGCCGATCACGTCGCGGATCTTCTCGGGGTTGATCTTCATCGTATAGAGGCGCGGCGCGTAGCTCGACACTTCTTCCCGGTGACCGGACATCGAGCCCTGCATCTGCTGCAGGATGTGGCGCCGTGCCTCGGCCGCCTGGGCCAGCGCGACGCGCATGATCTCCGCAGTGATCCCCTGGATCTTGATGTCCATCTGCAGTGCGGTAACCCCGGCGTCGGTGCCGGCGACCTTGAAGTCCATGTCGCCGAGGTGGTCCTCGTCGCCGAGGATGTCGGTCAGCACGGCGAAGCGGTTGCCTTCCTTGATCAGCCCCATGGCGATTCCCGCGACGTGTCCGCGCAGCGGCACGCCGGCGTCCATCAGCGCCAGTGAAGAGCCGCAGACGGTGGCCATCGAGCTCGATCCGTTCGATTCGGTGATCTCGGAGACGACGCGGATCGTGTACGAGAACTCCTCGGCCGACGGCAGGACGCCAGCCAACGCGCGCTTGGCGAGCCGGCCGTGGCCGATCTCGCGCCGCTTCGGCGAGCCGACGCGGCCGCATTCGCCGGTCGCGTAGGGCGGGAAGTTGTAGTGGAGCATGAAGCGTTCGCGGCGCTCGCCCGAAAGCGCGTCGACGATCTGCTCGTCACGGCCGGTGCCGAGCGTGGCGACGACGATCGCCTGCGTCTCGCCGCGCGTGAACAGCGCCGAGCCGTGGGCGCGCGGCAGGACTCCCGAGCGGATGGCGATCGGGCGCACCGTTCGCGTATCGCGGCCGTCGATCCGCGGTTCGCCGGCGAGAATCCGCCCGCGGACGATTCGCGCCTCGACGTCGGAAACCATGTTGCGGATCGCGTTGGCGTCCGGAGCGTCGTCGTCGGCGGTCAGCGACTCGACCGCGTAGGCGGTGATTTCCTTGATCCGCTGGGTGCGCAGCTGCTTGCTGCCGATCCGGTAGGCTTCCTGCAGTTCGCCGTCGACGAGCTGGATCAGCTTGCCATGGACGGCCTCGTTGCGCGCGGCCGGAGCCCAGTCCCATTCGGGCTTGCCGGCCTCGGCGGCGAGTTCGTCGATCGCCTGGATCGCTGCCTGCATCTGCTGGTGCCCGAAGACGACCGCGCCGAGCATGATCTCCTCGGAGAGCTCCTTCGCTTCCGATTCGACCATCAGCACGGCCGCTTCGGTTCCGGCGACGACCAGGTCGAGCTGGCTCGATTCGAGCTGGCTCAGCGTCGGGTTGAGCACGTACTGGCCGTCGACGTAGCCGACGCGTGCGGCGCCGATCGGACCGTCGAAGGGAATTCCCGAGATCGCCAGTGCGGCCGACGCGCCGAGCATCGCCGGGACGTCGGGGTCGATCTCGGGGTTCAGCGACATGACCATCGCGACGATCTGCACCTCGTGGTAGAAGCCTTCGGGGAACAGCGGGCGCAGCGGGCGGTCGATCAGCCGTGAGGTCAGCGTCTCCTTCTCCGACGGCCTGCCCTCGCGCTTGAAGAAACCACCGGGGATCCGGCCGGCGGCGTAGGTCTTTTCGATGTAGTCGACGGTCAGCGGAAAGAAATCCTGGCCCGGCTTCGCCGTCCGGTTGCCAACGACGGTGACTAGGACGACCGTGTCGTCCATCGATACGACGACCGCCCCGCTCGCCTGCCGGGCGATCTCGCCGGTTTCCAGCGTGATCTGGTGGGCACCGTAGGCAAAGCTCTTCCTGACGATATTGAACATCGTTTGCTTCCTCAATGATCTGGCGCGTGCCTGCCCACGACTCCGGCAGACAGATCAACCGACACGCCAATTGGCCAATAAAACGCAGCAACGAGAACAGCGGCGCAGCCCGTACCGGGCTGGCCGCTGCCAGCATTTCGAATCACCTGCATCGCCGACCGCAGCGCGGATCGGTGAGCAGGTCTACTTGCGCAGGCCGAGACGTTGGATCAGCGTACGGTACGAATCAACGTTGGTCTGCTTGAGGTAATCCAGCAGCTTGCGCCGACGGCTGACCATGCGCAACAGGCCGCGACGCGAGTGGTTGTCCTTCTTGTGTTCCCTGAAGTGGCCGGTGAGGTCGTTGATGCGCGCGGTCAGCAAAGCCACCTGGACCTCCGACGAGCCGGTGTCGCCCGGGGCGCGCTGATAATCGGCCATGATTTGCGCTTTCTGCGCAACACTGATCGCCATGTCAAACTCTCTTTCTGGAAAGCGGCGTCGCCCCGGTTTGATAGAGCCAGCGCCCGATTGATGAACCTGCAGTCTTGTCGCTTGGCGAAGCGAGCCCGCGATTCTAACTGCTCGCCCGATGGGCGGCAAGCCGCGCGTCGCCCGCCGATCGGGCGAGCAGATTCGCGGCCAGCCCGCTTGACGCGGTCGGCTGTGGCCGTCGATACTCGCGGCGCCGCGGGCGGCGCCAGCCTGACCCGCGCCTTGTTCGACACCTGCCCGGAGCGCGCCTCGCCCGATGACCGAACCCGAATCCGACTCGCTCTCACCGGCGCTCCAGCAACTGCACATCGCGCGTTGCGAGCCGGCCGCCAGGCGCCCGCGCCGCCGCTGGCCGGCGCTGATCGCCGGCCTCGTCGTGCTCGCGCTCGCCGGTTTCCTTCTGATGCCGCGGACACCCGAGGTGCGCGTGACCAGCGTGCTCGTCAGCACCCCGTCACAGCAGTACGTCGAGCTCGTCGCGTCGGGCTACGTCGTCGCGCAGAGGCGGGCGGCCGTCGCCTCGAAAGCCACCGGCCGGCTGATCGACCTGCGCGTTCGCGAAGGGTCGGTCGTGCGCAAGGACGAGGTCATCGCCCGCCTCGACGCGAGCGACGTCGACGCGGCGATCGGCGCCGCGCAGGCGGCGGTTCGTCAGGCCGAAGCCGGACAGCGCCAGGCTGCCGCGCTGCTCCGCCAGGCCGAGGTCGAGGAAGTGAACGCCGCTGCCGACCTGCAGCGCACGCTCGGTCTCGAGGGGCGGGGCTTCGTCTCGGCACAGGCCGTGGACGGAGCGAGAAAGCGCGCGAACGCCGCTCAGGCCGCGCTGGCAGCGGCGCAGGCGGCGCTGGCTCAGGCCGTCGCCGGGCGCGAGCAGGCGGTCGCCCAGCTCAAGATCCAGGCGGTCAACGAGGACTTCACGCAGATCCGCGCACCGTTCGACGGTGTCGTGCTGGTCAAGAACGCCAACGTCGGCGACATCATCACGCCGTTCTCGAACGCCGCCGGCACGCAGGGCGCGGTGGTCACGATGGCCGACATGAGCACGCTCGAAGTCGAGGCCGACGTCTCGGAGAGCAACATCGGCAAGGTGGCCGTCGGCCAGCCGGTGGAGATCGTCCTCGACGCGCTGCCCGACGCGCGTTTCAGCGGCCGGGTCGCGAGCATCGTGCCGACCGTCGACCGGGCCAAGGCGACGGTGATGACCAAGATCCAGTTCGACCGGCTCGATCCGCGGATCCTCCCGGAGATGAGCGCGCGGGCGAGCTTCCTCTCGCGTCCGCCCGGCGAGGACGACTTCAGGCCGGTCCTCGCCGTCAATCCGCAGGCCTTGCGCGAGCGCGACGGCCGGACCGAGGTCCTGCGTCTGGTCCCCGGCGGGACGGTCGAGGTCGTCGCGGTGCGCCGTGGGCGGAAGCTCGGCGATCTCGTCGAAGTCAGCGTCGCCGACGGCGTCGAGCTCAGCTCGGGCGACAAGCTCGTCCTCGACCCGCCCGCAGGGCTGCGCGCGGGTTCGGCAGTGAAGCCCAGCGCCAAGTGAATGCCGGCCGGAACCTGGCGGCGGCCGCGCCGCTGATCCGCATCCGTGCGCTTTCGCGCGCGTACCGGCGCGGGACGCAGACGATCCCGGTGCTCCAGGGCGTCGACCTCGACGTCCAGCGAGCCGAGTTCATCGCCCTGATGGGTCCGAGCGGGTCAGGCAAGAGCACGCTGCTCAACCTGATCGCCGGCATCGACAAGCCCGACGGCGGACGGATCGAGATCGCCGGCGTGGACATCGCGCAGCTCGGTGAAGGCGAACTCGCCGACTGGCGGGCGGCCCACGTCGGCTTCATCTTCCAGTTCTACAACCTGCTGCCGGTGCTCAGCGCGGCCGAGAACGTCGAACTGCCGCTGTTGCTCGCGCCACTGACGCGTCGCGAGCGGCACGAGCACGTCGCCTCGGCGCTGGCCATGGTCCGCCTCACCGACCGCGCCGACCACTACCCGAACGAACTCTCGGGCGGGCAGCAGCAGCGCGTCGCGATCGCCCGCGCGCTGGTCACCGACCCGCAACTGATCGTCGCCGACGAACCGACCGGCGATCTCGACCGGGTGACCGGCGCCGAGATCCTCGCGCTGCTCGGTGACCTGCACCGCCGGCTCGGCAAGACGATCGTCATGGTCACCCACGACCCTAAGGCGGCCGCCTGCGCCGAGCGTCTCGTGCATCTCGAGAAGGGCGTGCTGGTCGATGGTCCCGCGGCCGGCGGACACTGAACGCGGCTGCTTCGACCGACGCCGCTGCCCAGGACCATGCTGCTGCTGCGCCTGCTCCTCAAGAACTGTCTGCGGCATCGGCTGCGCAGCCTGCTGACGCTCGTCGGCCTGGTCGTCGCGATCAGCGCCTTCGGGCTGCTGCGGACGCTCGTCGACGCCTGGTACGCGGGGGTCGAAGCCTCGGCGAGCACGCGGCTGGTGACGCGCAACGCGATCTCGCTGACCTTCACACTGCCACTGAGCTACGCCGAACGGATCCGGGGTGTCGCCGGGGTCAGCGGCCTGTCGTGGGCCAACTGGTTCGGCGGCGTGTACATCACCGAGCGCAACTTCTTCCCGCAGTTCGCCGTCGATCCGGAGAGCTATCTCGCGCTGTACCCCGAGTACGGGCTCGCCGACGACCAGAAGCAGGCCTTCCTGCGCGACCGCCAGGGGGCGATCGTCGGGCGCAAGCTCGCCGACAAATTCGGCTGGAAAGTCGGCGACCAGATCCCGCTGCGCGGGACGATCTATCCGGGGACGTGGACCTTCCCGCTGCGCGGGATCTACGACGGAGCCGAGCCGAGCACCGATGAGCAGCAGATGTTCTTCCACTGGAAGTACCTCAGGGAGTCGGCGCGCAAACGGGCGGGGCCCGGCAGTTCGGACACCGTCGGCGTGTTCATCGTCGGCATTGACGACGCCAGCGAAGCCGCAGCGATCTCGCAACGCATCGACGCGCTGTTCCGCAACTCGCTCGCCGAGACGCTGACCGAGACCGAGAAGGCCTTCCAGCTGAGTTTCGTTTCGATGAGCGAGGCGATCCTCGTGGCCATCGAGGCGGTGAGTCTGATCATCATCGTGATCATCATGGCGGTGATGGCCAACACGATGGCCATGACCGCGCGCGAGCGGCTCGCCGAGTACGCGACGCTGCGCGTACTCGGCTTCACGCCGGCTTTCGTCTCCCGCCTGCTGATCGCCGAGAGCCTGCTGATCGCCATCGCTGGCGGTCTGGCCGGGGTCGCCGCGACCTTCCCGCTGGCCGCACTCGTCGGCCGCGCGACGGGCACGCTGTTCGCGGTGTTCCAGGTTTCCCACCTGACCGTCGGGCTGCAGCTGCTCGCTGCGCTGGTCATCGGCGGCGTCGCCTCCGCCTGGCCGGCGTGGCGGATCAGCCGGCTGGACATCGTCTCGGGTCTGAGGCAGGTCGCGTGAGGGCCGTGCCGCTGAGTTACGTCGCGCGCAACCTCCGCGTGCGCCGGGTGACCGCCGCGCTCACCGCGCTGGGCATGGCGCTCGTCGTCTACGTTTTCGCGACCGTCCTGATGATGAGCGAGGGCATCCGCGTGACGCTGGTCGCCACCGGTCAGCCGGACAACGTCGTCGTCCTGCGCAAGGGCGCCGGCGCGGAGATCAACTCGGTCATCTCGCGCGAGCAGGCGGCGATCGTCGCCAGCCTGCCTGGAATCGCCACCGACGCGCTCGGCCGGCGCCTGGCGAGCAGCGAACCGGTCGCGCTGAACAACCTCCCGAAGCGCGGCAGCGGCAAGCCGAGTAACGTCACCGTCCGCGGCACTTCAGAGATCGGTCTCGAACTCAGGCCGCAGGTGCGCCTCACTTCCGGGCGCATGTTCCGCGTCGGGACGAGTGAAATCGTCGCCGGTCGATCGATCGCCGAAGGCTTTGCGGGGGTGGGGCTCGGCGAGACGCTGCGCTTCGCCGGGCGCGAATGGACCGTCGTCGGCGTCCTCGACGGTGGAGGTAGCGGTTTCGACTCGGAGATCTGGGGCGACGCCGAGCAGATGATGCAGGCGTTTCGCCGGCGCGCGTTCTCGACGATCGTCTTTCGCCTGGCCGACGAATCCGGCTTCGAGCGCATGCGCGCGCTGATCGACGCAGACCCGCGGCTCGGTGTCGAGGCCAAGCCCGAGATTCGCTTCTACGCCGAGCAGAGCGAGGCGCTGGCGACGTTCATCTCGATCCTCGGCACCGTGCTCTCGGTGATTTTCTCGATCGGCGCGATCGTCGGCGCGATGATCACCATGTTCGCCGCCGTCGCCCAGCGCGTCGCCGAAATCGGCACGCTGCGCGCGATCGGCTTTCGCCGCGGCGCCGTCCTCGTCGCCTTCCTTGCCGAGGCGCTGCTGCTCTCGCTCGCCGGCGGTGTGGTCGGACTGGCCGCGGCGAGCCTGATGCAGGTGGTCAGCGTATCGACGACCAACTTCCAGACCTTTTCCGAACTCGCCTTCCGGTTCACGATGACCCCGTCGATCGCCGCGCAGACGCTCGCCTTCGCCCTGCTCATGGGCCTCGCCGGCGGCTTCATCCCCGCTTGGCGGGCCGCTCGCCTGAGCATCGTCGATTGCCTTCGTCAAGCCTGAAAAAAACGGGGACAGACCCCATTTCCGCGTAGCGAAAATGGGGTCTGTCCCCGTTTTTTCCGCTTTTCTACCCGCCTTTCTGGTATAAAGCCGCCGATGCCGCTTTCCCAAGCACCCCGGACGCCGCCTGCGCGCGGCTACCGCTACTACGACCTGGTGATGGCCGCTTTCGTCGCGGTCTACCTGTGCTCGAACCTGATCGGCCCGGCCAAGGCCGCACAGCTGACGCTGCCGCTGATCGGTCCGGTGACCTTCGGTGCGGGTGCGCTGTTCTTCCCGATCTCGTACATCTTCGGCGACATTCTCACCGAGGTGTACGGCTACGCGCGGGCGAGGAAGGTGATCTGGGCCGGCTTCGCGGCGATGGCCTTTGCCTCGCTGATGGCCTGGGTCGTCGTTGCGCTGCCACCGGCTCCCGAGTGGCAGAACCAGCCGGCGTACGAGATCGCCTTCGGATCGACCTGGCGAATCGTCCTCGCCTCGCTGACCGCGTTCTTCTGCGGCGAGTTCGTCAATTCGTACATACTCGCCCGGATGAAGGTGATGACCCGCGGCCGGTGGCTGTGGACGCGGACGATCGGCTCGACGATCGTCGGCGAGGGCGTCGACTCGCTGCTCTTCTACCCGCTGGCCTTCTACGGTTCGGGGCTGATCCCCGACGAGATTCTCTGGAAAGTCATGCTGTCGCAGTTCGTCGCCAAGGTGATGGTCGAAGTGCTGTTCACTCCGCTGACCTACAAGATCGTCGCAGCGCTCAAGCGCGCCGAGCACGAAGACTATTACGACTTCGACACCGACTTCACGCCGTTCAGCCTGAAGGCCTGAACGCCCGGCCTACCGGGCGTTCAGCGCACCGGTGGCGCTAGAGCTTGAAGCTCACTCCAGCATAGATCGAACGTCCGACGCCGGGAACCGCGATCCCCCAGGGAACCCCGTTCAGCATCATCGTCGTTCCCTGGCCGGTGTAGGCCCCGCCGAGCGGCAGGTAGTAGAGCTTGTCGAACAGGTTCTCGACACCGAAGTCGATGCGCGCCTGCTTCCACGAGTAGCTGGTGCGCAGGTTGACGAGGCCGTAGCCGGGCGTGCCGATTTCGTTGCGCACGTCGGAGAGGTGGTTCTTGGCGCTGGCGCCGACGAACTCGAGCGCGTTGTCCCAGCCGCCGACGCGCTCCGTCAGTACCAGCCGGGCGTTGAACGGCATGATGTTGTACAGGCCGTCGCCGGTGTCGAGGTTCTTCCCGTAGGTGTAGGAGATCACGCCGTTGAGCGCGAAGTCGCCGAAGCGGGTCGCCGCCAGCGGGAGTTCGCCGGACAGGTCGATGCCGTAGAGTTCGGCCGACTGGTTCGCGTACTGCAGGACGACGAACTGGTTGGTCGTCGTCGCGTTCGGTGGCGCGCAGGTCGTTCTGTTGCTGCAGCGGATCGCGTCGATGTAGTCGTTGACCCGCGTATAGTACGGCGTCGCCTTGACTCGCCAGCTGCGGTCGGCGGCATGCCAGTCGACCGACGCCGAGACGGTGTACGCGACCTCGGGGTTGAGGTCGACGTTGCCGTAGTAGCCGTTGCCGTCGCCAACGAGGTTGTTCATCACCGCGGCCATCGACCAGGTCGACCAGGTGTAGCGCTCGTAGAGGTTCGGCGAGCGGGTCTTGCGGGCCACCCCGAATTCGAGATCGGTCTGCGCGTCGGCCGCGTAACGGGCGAGGGCGGTCAGGTCCCAGTTGTTGTCGGTCTTCCGGCGATCCTGTGCGTTGAACGCCGCAGCGTCGGCCTGCTGGTTGCTGTACATGCGCATCATGCCCATGCCCATGAAGTTCATGTTCGGGTCGTACCCCTGCACCGGCCCGGCATCGGTCGTCACGCGCTCGTAGCGCAGTCCGAGCAGCGTCGTCCAGCGCGCGTCGAGCCGCGATTCCCATTCGCCGAAGATCGCCAGACGGTCGCGCGTTCCGTCGTTGATGTTCTCGAAGGTCTGCGGCCACATGCCGCTCCCCGAAGGCGGCCAGGAGTCGTCGAGCCAGTAGTGCTGGTACAGGCCGCCGACGCGCAGCAGGTCGCTGGCCCCGAGATTGACGTCGGCGCGCACGGTGACCCCGGTGTTCCTGCTTTCGGTCTTCATCGGCATTCCCGCGGCGCAGGTCGCGCTGATTGGCGAACAGGGATAGCCGGTGCCGGACGCCATTCCGTAGTAGAAGCGCTTGTCGGGACCGAAGTCCATCAGGTGGTCGACCGTCTCGTAGTACGCGCGTGCCTCGAGCTGGCCCCAGTCGAACTCGCCGAGGTAGCGCAGATTGAAGCGGTTCTGGGTGTTGCCGAGCATGTCCATCCGCTGGTTGGGGAAGAGCTGCTCGGGGATGTCCTGGTAGGCGTACTTGAACTCGACGAGCTGCTCACGCTGCCGGTAGGCGAGCGCGACCTGGTAGTTGCGCGCTTCGTACGCCGACGACCCGACCTCGTCGCGGGCCAGCGTGTGTCCCGGGTTGCCGGTGGCGTCGAAGTTCTTGAAGTTGCCGCCGGCCGTGTAGTTGTCCGCTTTGGCGATCGCCGCACTGAAGCTGGCGCTGAGGTTGTCGTTGGCGATCCCTGCCGACAGGTTGCCGCCGCGGGCATTGCCGTTGCTCCGGTAGAACGCGCCGATCTCAGCGCTGGCCAGCACCGGCTCGCCGGGCGAAGCGAAGCGCGGAGCCAGCGACTCGGCGATGATCGTCCCGCCGATGCTGTCGCCACCGATGCTCACCGGCGTCACTCCGGCGACGACGCGCAGCTTGCCGACGCCGGTCGGGTCGAGGTACGAAAGCGGCGGGTTCATGTGGTTCGGACACGACGAGATCAGGTCCATCCCGTCGACGACGATCCGGTTGCGGTCGTCGGCCAGGCCGCGGAGCACCGGCAGGCTCGAGACTCCGCCGGCCTCGCGCATCTGCACGCCCGGAACGCCGCGCAGCAGGCTTGCCGTGTCGCTGGTCGACGGGCGCAGGGTCTGCATCGTCTCGTCGCCAACCTGGCTCGCCACCGGAATCGGTTGCACGCGGCTTTCCCTGACGATCACCGTCGAGGACTCGGCCGATTGGTCAGCGGCGCTTCCGGCTGCGCCGTCGGCAGCGGCCAGCGGCGCCATCCCGCCGCTGCCGAGTACGGCCAGCGCCGCGGCCACTCGACTGATCCGGAAACTCATTTCCTCCTCCTCGTTCGTTCAGCAATGTGCGGGCGTCGATTCTCGCAGCGCAGCGCGACCGGCGGAATGTGACACGATGTCGCGCGACATTCGGCCACGGGTCCGCCTGGCGCCGCGCTTGCGGAGCCTGGTCGCTTCGGCGGCAATCGATCGCCGCAACACCGCCGCTTGGCGCAGCCGCGCCCTCCCGACAGCGCGAGGCGGTTGTCGGGCCAGCGGCAGAAGGCGGTGATCGTCCGCTGCGCTGGTCACCAGTCCAGAAGTGGACTAAAATACGCGTCGTCGCTTACAGGGAGACGCAGATGACCAGGACTGGCGCAGCGCCGGCGCGGCAGATGATCCGGCAGGTGGCGCAACCGGGGATCAGGGAAATGTCCGCGGCCGGGCTGCGGACCTTCTTCAACATCGCCCGCGACTGGCGGCTGAGCGTCGAGGAGCAGATCGTCCTGCTCGGTTCGCCGGGGCGTTCGACCTTCTTCAAGTGGAAGTCGGCACCGGCCGACGCGCGGCCGAGCCGCGACACGGTCGAACGCCTCTCGTACCTGCTCGGGATCTACAAGGCGCTGCAGATCCTGCTGCCCGAGGCCGAAGCGGCCGACGGCTGGGTGCGCAGGCCGAACGAGGCGGCGATCTTCGGCGGGCGCAGCGCGCTCGAGCGGATGCTCGGCGGCAACGTCGGCGACCTGCTCGTCGTGCGCCAGTATCTCGACGCGATGCGCGGCGGCTGGGCGTGAGCGAGCCGCTGCTGCCGACTGCGCGGCTCGACTGGAACCCCGCCTGGCGGGTGATTCCGAGCCGTTATCCGGCGATCAACGTCTTCGAGCGCGTCGCCTCGGCCGAGGACTTCGACGCGCTCTACGCGCTCGAGGCGCTGACCAACGACCGGCTGCGCGACGAGGTCGGGCAGATCGAACTCGTGCCGCGCGCCGAGCGCGTCTTTGGCCCGGGCAGCGGGCCGATCATGGCCGCGTTCACCCACCGCAATCCGCTCGGCAGCCGCTTCAGCGACGGATCGTACGGCGTCTTCTACTGCGCTCGCGAGACGCCGACGGCGATCGCCGAGACCGCGTATCACTCGGCGCGCTTTCTCGCGGCGACCAGTCAGGCGCCGATGAAGCTGTCGATGCGTCTGTACTCGGTCACTGCCGCCGGCGAGGTCGCCGACCTGCGCGACGCCGCGGTCAGCGACCCGGCGATCCTCGACCGCGCCGAATACCGCGCGGCGCAGGCGCTCGGCCGGCGAGTGCGCGAGGCCGGTTTGCCGGGTGTCGTCTATCCTTCGGTGCGCCGCGACGACGGCCAGTGCCTTGCCGCGTTCTCGCCACGGCTGCTCGGCAACTGCCGGCATTCGGCGTATCTCGAATACCGCTGGAACGGCCGGGCGATCGACTCGATCTTCGAGTTCTCCCGGATCGCCTGAGGGGGCCGCCGTGAATTGCCCTGCCCACAGTCCCGCCGCCGCGGCGCCGCGCCCGCTGTTCTCGTACCGCAAGTACTGGCCGAGCCGCTTCGGCGTCGCGCCTTTCCTGCCGATGTCGCGCGCCGAGATGGACGATCTCGGCTGGGATGCGTGCGACGTGATCATCGTCAGCGGCGACGCGTACGTCGACCACCCGAGCTTTGGCATGGCGCTGATCGGTCGCCTGCTCGAGGCGCAGGGCTTCCTCGTCGGGATCATCAGCCAGCCGGACTGGCGGTCGGCCGATGCGTTTCGCGCGCTCGGCCGGCCGAAGCTGTTCTTCGGGGTCACCGCCGGGAACATGGACTCGATGGTCAACCGCTACACGGCCGACCGCAAGCCGCGTTCGGACGACGCCTACACGCCCGACGGCGCACCCGACCGGCGCCCGGACCGGGCGGTCGTCGTCTACGCGCAGCGCTGCCGCGAGGCGTACGCCGGCGTCAATGTGGTGATCGGTTCGATCGAGGCGAGCCTGCGCCGGATCGCGCACTACGACTACTGGTCGGACAAGGTACGCCGGTCGGTGCTGCCCGACTCGAAGGCCGACCTGCTGATCTACGGCAGCGCCGAGCGCGCGGTCGTCGAACTCGCGCACCGGCTCGCCGCCGGCGAGCCGATCGGCGGGATCCGCGACCTGCGCGGAACGGCGTTCATGGTTGCGCGCGGCTGGCTGCCGGGCGACGACTGGGTCGAGGTCGACTCGACGGTGGTCGACGCGCCCGGTCCGCCGGTGCGGCACGCCGATCCCTATGCGGCGACCACCGGCAGTGGAGCGGACTGCGCGAGGGAAGCCGCGCCGCGCGAGCAGCCGATTTCCGTCGACTTCGGCGGGCTGCGCCGCCGGGCGACGATCGACCGGGCAAGGACGGCGATCCGCCTGCCGGCGTACGAGCAGGTCGCCACTGACCCGGTACTCTATGCGCACGCCTCGCGCGTCTTCCATCTCGAAGCGAACCCGGGCAACGCGCGGGCGCTGATCCAGGCGCACGGCGCACGCGATGTCTGGCTCAACCCGCCGCCGATCCCGCTGAGCACGGCGGAGATCGACGGCGTCTTCGCCTCGCCTTTCCAGCGCCGGCCGCATCCGGCGTACGGCGAGGCGAGGATCCCGGCGTTCGAGATGATCCGCTTCTCGGTGAACATCATGCGCGGCTGCTTCGGCGGCTGCACCTTCTGCTCGATCACCGAGCACGAGGGGCGGATCATCCAGAGCCGCTCCGAGCAGTCGATCGTCCGCGAGATTGAGGAGATCCGCGACCGGACTCCGGGTTTCACCGGGGTGATCTCCGACCTCGGCGGGCCGACGGCGAACATGTACCGGATGGCCTGCCGCGATCCGCAGATCGAGTCGGCGTGCCGCCGGCTTTCGTGCGTCTACCCGGGGATCTGCGCCAACCTGAACACCGACCACGCGCCGCTCGTCGAACTCTACCGCAAGGCGCGTTCCGTTCCCGGAGTGAAGAAGGTGCTGATTGCCTCGGGGCTGCGCTACGACCTTGCCGTTCGCGACCCGCGCTACGTTCGCGAACTGGTCACCCACCACGTCGGCGGTTACCTCAAGGTCGCCCCCGAACACACCGAGGAACGGCCGCTTTCATACATGATGAAGCCGCGGATCGCCGCCTGGGACGAGTTCCGCGCGTTGTTCGAGAAGTACTCGAAGGAGGCCGGCAAGGAGCAGTACCTGATCCCGTACTTCATCGCCGCGCACCCCGGGACGACCGACGAGGACATGCTCCGTCTCGCGCTCTGGCTCAAGCGCAACCAGTTCCGGCTCGACCAGGTGCAGACCTTCCTGCCGACGCCTCTGGCGCTGGCGACGGCGATGTACCACAGCCGGCGCAACCCGCTGCGCAAGGTCGCCGCCGGCTCCGAGGTCGTCGAGACCGCGCGCTCGGCGGCCGAGCGTCGGCTGCACAAGGCCTTCCTGCGCTACCACGACCCGGACAACTGGCCGCTGCTCCGCGAGGCGCTGCGGCGAATGGGTCGCGCCGAGCTGATCGGCAACGGCCGCCAGCATCTCGTTCCGCATTACCAGCCGCCAGGCACCGGGAAGAGCGTCGTCGGCGCCGCGAAGGCCAGTCCGGGGAGCGCTTCGCGGCCAGGCGGATCGACCCGCGGCGTGCGCCGGCCGGCGCGGCCCGGGCGGATCGACTAGACTGACAGCAAGACCTGCGGCGTTTGCCGTCGGCTGCGCGGACGCCGGCCGGCGATGATCCACCCGAAGCCCGGAGAACAGAACGATGAACGACCGTCTCGACAAGCACGTCCTGGGTACCTACCTGTCGCTGCGCATCGGCGTGGCGGTGATCGCCGTCTGCTTCCCGTTCCTGCTCTGGATCGGTGGGCGGATCTACGTCGGGCTGCCGCTGCAGGACTCGATGAGCGCGTACTACCACGCGACGGTCGATGGCCGGTCGATGCGCGACTGGTTCGTCGGCATTCTCTTCGCGGTCGGCGTCTTCCTCTACCTATATAAGGGCTACAGCCGGATCGAGAACTACGTTCTGAACTTCGCCGGAGTGATGGCCCTGGGCATCGCAATCTTCCCGATGGAGTGGGCCTGCGGTGAGTCGTGCGCGAAGCTCTCGCTGCACGGCAGTTGTGCGATCCTCTTCTTCGTGTGCATCGCTTTCGTCTGTGTGCGTTGTTCGCCTGACACGCTGCGCCTGCTCGAGGATCCCGAAGTCCAGGCGCGTTACCGCCGCCGCTATCAGGTTCTCGCCGTGCTGATGATCGTCTCGCCGGCGATCGCCTGGCTGGTCAATACGCTCTTCCGCCAGTACGGCTCGCTGGTCTTCTACGTCGAGGCGGCCGGGATCTTCGCCTTTGCCGCGTACTGGCTGACCAAGAGCCGCGAGATCGCGCTCACCGAGTCGGAAGCGCGGGTGCTGCGCGGCGAAATCTAGCCGCGGCTGATCGGCCGGTAGCGGATCCGTTTCGGCTTCGCCGCCTCCTCGCCGAGGCGGCGCTTCTTGTCGTCTTCGTACTCGTGGTAGTTGCCGGCGAAGAAGCTCCACTGCGAGTCGCCTTCACAGGCCAGGATGTGCGTGCAGATTCGGTCGAGGAACCAGCGGTCGTGCGAGATGACCAGCACGCTGCCGGCGAATTCGAGCAAGGCTTCCTCGAGCGCGCGCAGCGTCTCGACGTCGAGGTCGTTCGACGGTTCGTCGAGGAGCAGGACGTTGCCGCCGGTGATGAGCATCCGGGCCAGATGCAGTCGGCCGCGCTCGCCGCCCGAGAGCTGGCCGACGCGCTTCTGCTGGTCGGTGCCGCGGAAGTTGAAGCGGCCGATGTAGGCGCGTGCCGGCGTCTCGTACTTGCCGACGGTGAGCAGGTCGGCGCCGCCCGAGACCTCCTCGAAGACCGTCCGGTCGGGGTCGAGGCAGTCGCGGCTCTGGTCGACGTAGGCGAGCCTGACCGTGCTGCCGATTTCGATCGCGCCCGAATCCGGCTTCTCCTGGCCGATGATCATCCGGAAGAGCGTCGACTTGCCGGCGCCGTTCGGGCCGATGATCCCGACGATCGCTCCGGGCGGGACGGCGAAACTCAGCCGGTCGATCAGCAGGCGGTCGGCGAAAGACTTGCTGACCTCGCGGAACTCGATGACCTTGTCGCCGAGCCGGTCGCCGACCG
Organism: Accumulibacter sp.; assembly: GCF_023806625.1. GTDB lineage: Bacteria > Pseudomonadota > Gammaproteobacteria > Burkholderiales > Rhodocyclaceae > Accumulibacter. The sequence continues at coordinate 52,940 of NZ_JAMTDX010000098.1, read as the reverse complement.
GGATGAAGATCTCCTGCGTCTCGTTGCGCTTCTGGTATTCGACGCTCGACAGTTCGTCGAAGCGCGACAGTCGGGCCTTGCTCTTCGCCTGGCGAGCCTTCGGGTTCTGCCGCACCCATTCGAGTTCCTGCTTCATCGCCTTGATCCGGCCGGCTTCCTGGCGCGCCTCGACCTCGAGCCGTGCTTCCTTCTGTTCGAGCCAGCTCGAGTAGTTGCCTTTCCACGGGATTCCGTGGCCGCGGTCGAGTTCGAGGATCCATTCGGCGGCGTTGTCGAGGAAGTAGCGGTCGTGGGTCACCGCGACGACGGTTCCCGGGAAGCGGACGAGGAACTGCTCGAGCCAGTCGACCGATTCGGCGTCGAGGTGGTTGGTCGGTTCGTCGAGCAGCAGCATGTCCGGCTTCGAGAGCAGCAGCCGGCATAGTGCGACGCGCCGCTTCTCGCCGCCCGAGAGCTGACCGACCGGAGCGTCCCACGGCGGCAGGCGCAGCGCGTCGGCGGCGACTTCGAGCTGGTTTTCGAGGTCGGCGCCGCTGGTCGCGATGATCGCTTCGAGCCGCGCCTGCTCTTCGGCGAGCGCGTCGAAGTCGGCGTCGGGTTCGCCGTACGCGGCGTAGATGGCCTCGAGCTTCGCCTGCGCGGCAAAGGCCTCACCGAGGCCGGACTCGACCTCCTGGCGGACCGTCAGGTCCGGGTCGAGCCACGGTTCCTGCGGCAGATAGCCGATCTTCAGGTTGGGCATCGGCGTCGCCTCGCCGACGATGTCCCTGTCGACCCCGGCCATGATCCGCAGGACCGTCGACTTGCCCGAGCCGTTGAGCCCGAGCAGCCCGATCTTCGCGCCGGGGAAGAAGGAGAGCGAGATGTCCTTGAGGATCTGCCGCCTGGGCGGGACGATCTTGCCCACGCGGTTCATCGTGAAAACGTATTGAGCCATGGCGGTCGGTCGCAAACGGGTGAGCATCGGCCGGCACGTGACGGCGTGCCGCGCAGGCGCCAAGTCTACCCGAGTCGCGGCGAGCAGCGGTACTCGCCCGCGTATCCCCGTGAAACGGTCTTCGGCGCGGCCGGCCTACTTGTCGACGAAGGCGCGTTCGATCAGGTAGTCTCCCTGCGCGCCGATGTACGGCGAGACCTTGAAGCCGCGCGAGTCGAGCACCGCGCAACAGTCGCGGATCATCGCCGGACTGCCGCAGACCATCGCCCGGTCGCGCGTCGGGTCGAGCGGCGGCAGGCCGATGTCGGCGGACAGGCGCCCGCTGTCGATCAGTTCGGTGATCCGCCCCTGATGGACGAAGAGCTCGCGGGTGACCGTCGGGTAGTAGATCAGCCGGTTGCGGACGAGATCACCGAAGAACTCGTGCTGCGGCAGGTCCTCGCTGATGAACTCGCGGTAGGCGAGGTCGGCGACTCGCCGGACGCCATGGATCAGCACGACCTTCGCGAAGCGCTCCCAGGTCTCGGGATCCTGGATCAGGCTGATGAACGGTGCGAGACCGGTCCCGGTGGCCAGCAGGTAGAGGTGCTCGCCCGGACGCAGGTCGCGCAGGACGAGCGTGCCGGTCGGCTTGCGGCTGACGACGACCTCGTCACCGACGGCGAGGTGCTGGAGCTTCGAGGTCAGCGGGCCGCCGGGCACCTTGATGCTCAGGAACTCGAGAAATTCGTCGTGATTGGCGCTGGCGATGCTGTACGCGCGGCTCAGCGGCTTGCCTTGCTGCGGCAGTCCGATCATCACGAACTGCCCGTTGAGGAAACGCAGGCCCGGGTCGCGGGTGGTGCGGAAGCTGAACAGGCTGTCGTTCCAGTGGTGGACCGACAGGACTTTCTGGGCGGAGAAGGTGCTCATCAGGTTGGCCATCTTGTGTTCCGGAAACCGGCTGATCGTAGTTGCCGATGCTAGTATCCGCAAAGCAGATTGTTTGAATAAGAACTATCGGAAGAGTCACTATGCGCTTCAGCCTGCGGCAGATCGCCGTCTTCGTCGCCATCGCCCGGCACGAAAGCGTCTCGCGCGCGGCCGACGAACTCGCGCTGTCGCAATCGGCGGCCAGTGCGGCGCTCGGCGAGCTCGAACGACAATTCGACACGCAACTCTTCGACAGGTTCGGCAAGTCGCTGCGGCTCAACGAACTCGGGCAAGCGCTGCTCCCCGAAGCGGTCGAGCTGATCGAGCGCGCGCAGGCGCTCGAAAGCGCGCTCGAGGGGCGCGCCGGCTACGGAAGGCTGCGCATCGGCGCGACGCTGACCATCGGCAATTATCTGGCGACGCTGATCGTCGCCGATTTCCTCCGTCGACACCCGGAAAGCGAGGTCCAGCTTCGCGTCCATAACACGGCGACGATCGTCGAGCTGCTCGCGCGACACGAGCTCGATCTCGGGCTGATCGAGGGCCACTGCCATCATCCTGACCTGCACGTCGAATCGTGGGTCGCCGACGAGCTGGTGGTCTTCGCTGCGCCGGATCATCCGCTGGCGAGGCGCGGCTCGGCGACCGTCGGCGAACTCGCCGGCGAGGACTGGATCGTCCGCGAACCCGGCTCGGGGACGCGGGAAACGCTCGATCAGGCTCTCCGCCATGTCCTCCGGCCGCTGAACATCCGGCTCGAACTCGAGCATACCGAGGCGATCAAGCGCGCCGTCGAGTTTGGCCTCGGCGTCGCCTGCATCTCGCGCCTGGCGCTGCGCGAGGCTTTCCGGCGTGGCAGTCTGGCGCCGATCGAGACGCCCGAACTCGACCTGCGCCGGCATTTCCACTTCGTCTGGCACACCCGGAAGTTCCGCACCGCGGGGATGCGCGAGTTGGTCGCTCTGTGCCGCGCGCTGACCGACGGAGTCGAGCGCAGCGACCAGATCGAGTGGTCGCTGATTCCGTGAGGCTCGTTCCAGTGCGCAGGCCAGGGCCGATCGCCTTCGGGCAATCGCCTTGCGCGAAGGCGAACCCGTGCAGGAGCCGGCGGACGCAGTATAATCGCCGGTCTTCCGGAGCCGCCGGGGAGGTGGCGACTTGAGTATCGAGACGGAAATCGAGGAGGCGATCGGCGCGCACGCGCGCTGGATGGTCGAACTGTCCCGGGCGGTGCTCGAGGCGCGCCCGGACATCGCCGCCGTCGACCTGCGGGCGAGCGACCGCTGCGACCTGGGCCGATGGCTGTGCGGGCCAGGCTTGTCGAGCGCCGACCGAGAAGCGGAGACGTATCGGGAAGTCGACCGCGTGCACGGCGAATTCCACGAGATGGCCGCGCGGGTCATCGAACTCGCCGCCGAGGGGCGGTCGGCCGACGCCTACGCGCTGCTCTACGGTGATTACGTGACGCTCTCGGGCAAGCTGGCGATGGCCTTGCGGGCCTGGCAGAGCCGGTTGCGCGGCGATCGGCTGTAGCCCGGCGCGAGCCGGTCGCGGGCGCTGCGCGGTGTGCTTCAGGCCGGGCGGGGAAGCGGCCGCCGCCTGCGCTAGAATGCGGCGATGAACGACGAGTTTTTCATGCGCGAGGCGCTTTCGCTGGCCCGGGCGGCCGAGTGTCTCGGCGAAGTGCCGGTCGGCGCGGTCGTCGTCCGCGACGGCGAGATCATCGGGCGAGGTTTCAATTCGCCGATCGGCGAGCAGGATCCGACGGCGCACGCCGAAATCGCCGCGCTGCGCGACGCCGCGCGCAGGCTCGGCAACTACCGGCTGCCGGGATGCGAGTTGTTCGTCACGCTCGAACCATGCGCGATGTGTGCCGGGGCGCTGCTCCAGGCGCGGATTTCGCGGCTCGTCTATGGCGCGCGTGACGCGAAGACCGGCGTGCATGGCAGCGTCGTCGATCTCTTTGCCGTGCCGCGCCTGAACCATCACACGCGCGTCGTCGGCGGCGTCCTCGCCGTCGAGTGCGGGCGGGTGCTCTCGGCGTTCTTTGCCGAGCGGCGCGGCGCCAGCGGGGATCAGACATGCATATCGGAATTTCCATTGCCCGGCAGACTCTCGACCTGAGTGACGACGCCGGGCAACTCGTTCGCCGCTACGCGGTGTCCACGGCGACCCGCGGCCCCGGAGAGATGCGCGACAGCCTGTGCACGCCGCGCGGCAGGCACCTGGTGCGCGCGAAGATCGGTGCCGGACAGCCGATGAATACCGTTTTCGTCGGTCGCCGGCCAAACGGCGAGGTCTATTCGCCCGAACTCGCCGCGCGTTTTCCGCGGCGCGACTGGATCCTGACCCGGATCCTCTGGCTGTCGGGCTGCGAGCCGGGGCGGAACCGGCTCGGCTGCGTCGACACGATGCGCCGCTACATCTACATCCACGGCAGCCCGGACAGTGCACCGATGGGTCGCCCGGGATCGATCGGCTGCATCCGCATGCACAACGCCGACATCGTCGAGCTCTTCGACCTCGTTCCGCCCTACACGCTGGTCGACATCTCCGCGGACTGAAAGGCCTCGCAGACCTCCCCGGCCGGCTGCGCGGCAGCGTCGAAGCTGCGCTCGCGGAGGAGGATGCGCCCGTCGCGATGGCGGGTCAGCAGCGTCGACGCGCGCGTGCCGTAGTTCGGCGAGCGGACGAAGACCGCCGAGAGGATGCGCTCCCAGGCGAGCGGGACGCCGGTTTCGGGAAGGTGCGCGTCGGGGACGATTTCGTCGTCGGCGAGCAGCTCGAAGAACCGGGTCTCGGCCGGCAGTCCGGCGAGCGCTTCGGCGAACGCTGCGCGCGCCGAGGCCAGCTTGGGCCACGGGGTGTCGAGCAGGTGATTGGACAGCCCGTAAATCCCGGGTGGCAGCCAGCGGATTCCGCCGTTGCTGCGGTTGCTCAGGTAAGCGAGTCGATCGCCGTCGCCGGCGAAGAGGTTGAAGCCGTTGTACTGCGCGGCGCGCCGGTCGACCTGCGCGAGATAGTCGCCGGGGTCGGCGCCGCCGGTCAGGAATTCGGCGACCAGCGCACCGCGCGAGGGCGCACCGGTGACCTGTCGGCCTCCCTCGCGGTAGTTGGTCAGCGCCGCGAAACGCTGCCCGCGGCTGACGCCCAGCCAGGTGCCGCCGGCTTCGAGGTCGCGTCCGGCGAGGACCTGCGGCGCTTCATCCCAGAACGCGGCTGGCGCGGCGGGGCGGCTGAAGAACTCGTCGCGGTTCGCCGCGACGACCAGCGGGTAGTCGGGGTGGGCCTGCCAGGCGACGAGGATCAGGCACATCCGCGGGACCCGTCGAGCGATGCCGGCGCCCGGCCACTCTTCGGCCTGCGCGCAAGGCCCGTGACGCCGCGGTCAGCAGGTCCCAACGACGCGCTCAGGGAGCACTGGCGACATCGACCATCGGGCCGACGCGGATCGCCGCGCCGCCGGGGCTGGCGAGTTCGAGCTGGGCGTCGCCGGCGGGAACGAAGTTGTCCTGAGCGACGACCAGTGCGTCGTGACCGCCGGCGGGCGACGGCGCGGCGTTGGCGACGACGCCGCAGTGCTGCTGCGGGTTTGCCGGCGAATAGACGAGCTGCCCCGGGAGCAGCGGCGCGGCGGAGTGTGCGCGGTAGAGATGGCGCTTGACCTTGCCGAGGTACTGCGTGCGGGCGACGACTTCCTGGCCGGGGTAGCAGCCCTTGCGAAAGCTCAGCGCGCCGAGCCGGTCGAAACCGGCCATCTGCGGGACGAACTCCTCGCTCGTCGCGGCGGTGATCAGCGGTACTCCCAGGCAGATGTCGAGCCATTGCCAGGCGCGGCTTCCAGCGGGCCGCGCGCGGGTGGTCAGCTGCTGCCAGACCATCGGCGCGGCGTCGCAGTCGACGACCACTTCCCAGCGCGTCCGATCGAGGCGAATGACCACCCCGGCCGGGAAAGCAGCGACGGCCAGCGGCAGTTCGGGGACCGGCAGGCCGGCGGCGCGCAGGGCTGTCTCGGCGCCGGGTCCCGACACGCCGACGCGCGCATCCTCGTCGGACGCATCGCCGAGGGTCAGCCGGCTGCGCAGCACGAACATCTGCAGGCGCCTGAGCGTCGGCTCGACGAGGTCGGCGGAAAGCTGGAGGAAGTAGTCGGGACCGATCCGGAAAACCAGCAGGCTGGCGAGCATCCGTCCCTTGGCCGAGCACCACGCCGAATGCTGGGCCATTTCGCCGGGCAGGTGGCGGACGTCGCTGGTCAGCTGATTGTGCAGAAAGTCCGCCGCTTCCGGCCCGCTGACCGCGATCAGCCCGAGGTGAGAGAGCGGCGAGAAGATCGTTTGCTCCTGCGCGGCGACGAGTTCGCCTGCGGGGTCGCCGAAATCGGCGACGAGTTGCTGATCGATGCGTGCGCCCGAGGCACGAAGGAAGTCCAGCCAGTTCGATTTCATCGTTCGCTCATCTCGTTGGTCGGGGAGGAGGCCATGCCGTAGAGTGACCGATCCGGGGAAAGGTTCGGGAAGCCGGCGCGGGCGGCGGTGCCGTGCCGCAGCCAGTCGGTTCACGAAGGCAGCGTTGGGCTATTATAGGCCCAGTCGCCGACCATTCTCCCGTTGCGCAGCAGCCTGCCCGCGGCTGCGCCTCCCTGATGCGCCCACTCCTTCGTCGCCTGCTGTCGATTCTCTTCCTGGCGCTGGCCTCTGCCGGAGCCGGCTTCGCCGTGCTGACCTGGGCGCCGATCGGCCTGTCGGCCGACACGGTCGAGTTCACCATCGAGCCGGGGAGCAGTCTGCGTGCGGCGTTGCGCGAGATCGCCGCCGCCGGAGCCGATCTCGACCGCTGGGTGATCGTCGTGCTCGCCCGTCTGACCGGCGTCGAGTCGTCGATCAAGGCCGGGAGCTACGCGATCAGCCGCGGGACGACGCCGATCGACCTGCTCAGGAAACTGACCCGGGGCGATTTCGACCAGGCCGAGGTGGCGCTGATCGAGGGGTGGACTTTCCGCCAGTGGCGGGAGCGCCTCGACGCTCACCCGGACCTCCGGCACGATACGGCCGGTCTCGGCGACGAGGAGATCATGCAGCGCATCGGCGCCGCCGGGATTCCCGCCGAGGGCGCGTTCTTTCCGGATACCTACCTGTTCGCCAGGGGCAGCAGCGATGTCGATCTGCTCGCCCGGGCCTACCGGGCGATGCACGCCCATCTCGCGCGCGAGTGGGCGGCGCGCACCGCCGGTCTGCCGTACCGCAGTCCCGCCGAGGCGCTGGTCATCGCCTCGCTGGTCGAGAAGGAGACCGGCCACGCCGACGACCGGCCGCTGGTCGCCGGCGTCCTGGTCAACCGTCTGCGCTCGGGGATGCCCCTGCAAAGCGACCCGACGGTCATTTACGGAATCGGGGCGGGTTTCGACGGCAACCTGCGTCGCCGCGACCTGCTCGCCGATACCCCGTGGAACACCTACACCCGCCGTGGTCTGCCGCCGACGCCGATTGCCATGGTCGGTCTCGCGTCGCTGCGCGCGGCGTTGAATCCGGCGCCCGGCGCCGCGCTCTACTTCGTCGCCCGCGGCGACGGCAGCAGCCACTTCTCGCGCACGCTCGCCGAGCACAACGACGCGGTGACCCGCTACCAGAAGGGCGGCCAGCGGTGAGTTCGGAGCAGCATTCGCCGCGCGGCCGGTTCATCACCTTCGAAGGGATCGACGGGGCCGGCAAGAGCAGCCATCTCGCCGCGGCTGCGGCCTTCATCACCAGCCGCGGCCGGCGTGTCGTGACGACCCGCGAGCCCGGTGGCACCGCGCTCGGCGAAAAGCTCCGCGGGCTGCTGCTCGGCGAGTCGATGCACCTCGAGACCGAGGCGCTGCTGATGTTCGCGGCGCGTCGCGAGCACCTCGCGCAGCTCGTCGAGCCGGCTCTCGCGCGCGGCGACTGGGTTCTCTGCGACCGCTTCAGCGACGCCACCTACGCCTACCAGAGCGGGGGGCGCGGCCTCGACCGGGGCAAGTTCGAGCAGCTCGAAAGTTGGGTGCACGGGCATCTGCAGCCCGATCTGACGGTGCTCTTCGATCTGCCGGCAGCGCTCGCCGGCCAGCGGATCGCCGCGCAGGCGCGCAGCCTCGACCGCTTCGAACGCGAGCAGGCCGGATTCCACGAACGCGTCCGTCGCGCGTATCTGGAGCGGGCGGCGGCAGCGCCGTGGCGAATCCGGGTGATCGACGCGAGCCAGTCGCCCGAGGCGGTCGGCAGGACCGTCGAGGAAACGATCGCCAGCCATTGTCGATGAGAACGATCGATCTGCATCCGGTGAGCTGGGCGCAGCTGCAGCGCAGGCGCGAGCGGCTGCCGCACGCGCTGCTCGTCTGCGGACAGCGCGGGATCGGCAAGTTCGAGCTCGCCCTGGCCTTCGCCGCGGCGCTGCTCTGCGAGCGGCCGGCGGCGTCGGGAGAGGCCTGTGGTCGCTGTCTGGCCTGCGGCTGGGTCGCCGACGGCCATCATCCCGACCTGCGCCTGCTTCAACCGGAAGCGCTCGCGCCAGCGACGGACGCCGCTCCGGCCGGCCAGGACGGCGAGACGAGCAGGAAGAAGCCGAGCGAGCAGATCACCATCGATCAGGTGCGCGGGCTCGACGACTTCCTGCACGTCGGGACGCACCGCCAGGGTGCGCGGGTGGTTCTGCTGCATCCCGCCGAAGCGATGAACCGTGCGACGGCGAACGCGCTGCTCAAGTCGCTCGAGGAGCCGATTCCTTCGACGCTGTTCCTTCTCGTGTCGGACGAGCCGAGTCAGCTGCTGCCGACGATCCGCAGCCGCTGCCAGCTCGTCGCGCTGCGCCGCCCCGAGGCGGCGCTGGCCAGGCGCTGGCTCGACGAGGCCGGGGTCCGGGATCCGGACCGCTGGCTGGCGCTCAGCGGCGGCTCGCCGCTGCTCGCGCGCGACCTCGCCTCGACCAGCGAGCGCGCTCTGCTCGAGGCGGTTCTCGCCGAGCTGGCGCGCGGGAGCGAAGTCGAGCCGTTGGCCGCGGCGGCGGCCGTCGACCAGGCCGTCAGGGCCGACAAGCGTCCGGCAGCACTCAGACGCACGCTCGACTGGGTGCAGAAATGGCTTTTCGACCTGGTTCTGGCCAAAGCCGGTTTGTCCCCGCGCTACTTCGTCGATCAGGCCGCGGCGCTGCAGCGCGTCGGCGAGCTTGCCGACGCGCACAGGCTCTTGGCGTTCAACCGAAAGGCGCTAGAATATCGCCTGAGCTGCCGGCAGCCGGTCAATGGCCGGTTGTTCCTCGAAGACTTCTTCATCGCTTACGCGCAGGTCTTCGCACGCGCCTGAGCGGCGTGGCCGCCGTTGCGGACCAGCGCACGGGCAAGGGAACGCGCTCCGGGGCGCCTGATCGCCAATCGCTGTTGCTGAGGAGTTGACATGGCTGATGGAGACGGTCCGCGGGGCCCGCGGCCGAGCGTCCTGTCGCTGAACATCAATTCGAAGTCGGCGCTGTACGCGGCCTACATGCCGCTGCTGCGCAACGGCGGGATCTTCATCCCGACGAGCCGCGGCTACAATCTCGGGGACGACGTTTTCATGCTGCTGTCGCTGATGGACGATCCGGCCAAACTGCCGATCGCCGGGACGGTCGTCTGGGTCACGCCGGCCGGTGCGCAGAACAACAAGGCGCAGGGAATCGGTGTGCACTTCAAGAGCGATGAAGCGGGCAGCGAGGCGCGGCGACGGATCGAGGCTCTGCTCGGCGGGGTGATGCAGGCGCAGCGTCCGACGCACACGCTCTGATCGCCGGCCGATGCTCGTCGATTCGCACTGCCACCTCGATTTTCCGGCGCTCTCGGGACGAATCGACGAACTTCGCCGGGCGATGCGCGACCACGGCGTCGGCTGCGCGCTGTGCGCCGCCGTGACGCTCGAGGATCTGCCGCGTGTGCTCTCGCTCGCCGAGCAATTCCCGGAGATCGTCGCTTCGGTCGGCGTACACCCCGAGGTGACCGGCGTTCGTGAACCGGCGCTGGCCGATCTCGTCGAGCTTGCCCGACACCCGCGGGTCGTGGCGATCGGCGAGACCGGTCTCGACTACTACTGGCACAAGGACGCTCCGGAGTGGCAGCGCGATCGCTTCCGTACGCACATCCGCGCCGCGCGCGAGGTCGGTCGGCCGCTGGTCGTGCATACCCGCGACGCGGCTGCCGACACGCTCCGCCTGCTGCACGAGGAGGCCGCCGGCGAGGCGGGCGGAGTGATGCACTGCTTCACCGAGAGTTGGCCGGTTGCCGAGCAGGCGCTCGACCTGGGTTTCTACATTTCGCTGTCCGGAATCGTCACCTTCCCGAACGCGCGAATCGTGCACGAGGTCGCCCGGCGAGTTCCACTCGACCGTCTGCTGGTCGAGACGGATTCGCCATACCTCGCGCCGGTGCCCTACCGCGGCAAGACCAACCAGCCGTCGTACGTCCGTTACGTCGCCGAGGCGGTCGCCCGCCTGCGTGGTCAGAGCACCGATGAACTCGTCGAAGCGACGACGAACAACTTCTTCCGTCTTTTTCCCGAAGCCCGCATGAAAGTCCCGCAATGAAGAAAATCCTCGTCCTGCTCTGCTGCCTGCTGCTGCCGACCCTGGCCATCGCCGGGGCTTACGAAGACATGGAGGAGGCGCTGATCTCCGGCGATACGCCGTGGGCGATCCAGCTGATCCAGCGCGGAATGGACGTCAACTCGGTCGACGCGGTGGGCAACACGCTGCTCGTCCAGGCGATGCTCCGCGACAACATGGATTTCTTCGAGTACCTGCTGAAGCGCCGCGCCAGGGTCAATACGCGCAACCGCAACGGCGAGACGGCGCTGAGCCTGGCTGCGTTCCACGGCAAGCTGCCCTTCGTCAGGCGACTGGTCGAGGCTGGTGCCGACGTGAACCTCTACGGCTGGCCGCCGCTGATCTACGCGGCGTTCAAGGGCCATGCCGAGGTCGCCGAGTACCTGCTTGGCAAGGGAGCCGAAGTCAACGCGACGACGACCAACGGGTCGACGGCTCTGCTCTTCGCGTCGCGCTTCGGCCATCTCGAGGTCGTCGAAGTCCTGCTGAAACACCATGCCGACCCGAACCTGGCCAACGATCGCGGGGCGACGGCGGTCGACTGGGCGCTGAAGACCGAGAATACCGACATCGCCGACCTGCTGCGCCGCGCCGGTGGGCGTGCCGGCAATCCCGCCGCAGTCGGGCGTTCAAAGTGAATACGGCGGCAGCGGGCGGACGGCGACCTTGCCGGAGTCGAGGAAGCGGCTGAACAGGCGGTAGAGGTCGGGGTCGAAGCGCTCTCTGGCGGGTCCCTCGGTGAGACGGCCGGGTAGTTCGTCCTCGCTGTGCAGCGTCGCCAGCAGACGCCAGCGGTCGATCAGATGGAAGTCCTCGCGCATGCCGAAGGCGTCGCGTTCGACGATCAGCGCCGGACCCGGATATGGCCAGGGCCTGAGGCGCAATCTGGCCAGCGCCTGGAGCAGGCGCGCGCCGTGCAGGGCTGGCGCCTCGCGGCCGACGCAGCTGCCGCGGCACGCCTTGTGCCGGTACGCGCTGCACGCGCCGCTGCGTGACGGGCCCTCGAGACCCAGCTGGCGCAGGCACAGATTGCGGGCCTCGGCGAGCGTGCGCAGGCTGCGCCTGGCCTCGCCCGGGCTCCGGTAGAGGCCGAACAGGTCTTCGGCGACGGCAAAGTCGAGGTCGTCGGCGAACACCAGCCGGGGAACGAAATCGCTGCCAGGGCTCGCCGGCAGTTGCCACGAGCAGACTTCGGCGGCGCTCTTCGCCGGCGGCGCAGCCGCACCTTCGCCGGAGGCCTGTCGGGCGAGCGCGATCTCGTGCAGTCTGGCGCCGAGTTCACCGGCGGCCTCGCGCCATTCGATGTGCCGGGTGCTGCGGTAGAGCGGGCTGTCGCGCTGGCTCTCGCGGAAATGCCCGAGGACCTGCTGGCGGAGGTTGGTGCTGCGCTGGCTGAGCAGCAGGCGGCCGTCCCCGGCGTACAACGCGTACGCCCCAGGCGCCTCGGGAAGGTCGTCGATCAGCCGACGGTCGATCTGCGGGGGCAGGTCCGGTCGGCCGACCAGCGTCGCGACGGCCTCGTGGATCGCCGCGGTGGGCAGCTCGCGGTGCCAGCACTGCCAGAGTTCCCAGAGCAGGCGGGCGTCGGCGAGCGCGCGGTGGCGACCGCCGGCGACGCTCAGAGCGTGGCGCTCGACCAGGCTGTCGAGGTTGTGGCGGTGATGCTCTGGAAACAGTCGGCGCGACAGCCTGACCGTGCACGCGATCGGCGAGCGGAAGTCGACGCCGAGTCGCCGGAACTCGCTCTTCAGGAAGCCATAGTCGAAGCGCGCGTTGTGGGCGAGCAGCAGTCTGCCGTCGAGCCGCTCGATCAGCGCCGGGGCGAGTTCGCGGAAGGTCGGTGCGTCGCTGAGCATCGCGTCGTCGATTCCGGTCAGCCGGGTGATGAAAGCCGAGACCGGCGTTTCGGGATTGACCAGCACGCTCCATTCGCCGATCCCCGAGGCGTCGACTTCGACGAGACCGATCTCGATGATCCGGTCGTTGGCCAGGTTGGCGCCGCTGGTCTCGAGGTCGACGAAGACCAGCGGCTCGGGGACCAGCAGCGGGTCGATCCCGGTCGCCACCGGCGAGCGGCCGGGATCGAGCGCCCGGCGGGTCTCGCCGCTCACCCCGCGCGGCTGGCCAGCGCCACGATCGCGTCGGCGAAGACGTCGGTCAGCGCCAGCGGGAGATCGTGGGCCATCCCTTCGATGACCCGCAGTTCGGCACCCGGAATGTGCGCCGCGACGTCGCGACCGCAGGCGACCGGGATCAGCGGATCGTCGGCACCGTGCAGGACGAGTGTCGGCGCCGTGATCGTCGCCAGCAGCGCGCGCCGGTCGCCGCAGGCGAGGAACGCGGCGAGTTGCCGGGCGACACCGCGCGGATGGAAGCCGCGCTCGTGCTCTTCGGTGAACCGTTCGCGCAGGCGCTGTGGGCAACTCGGGTATTCGGGGCTGGCCACCGCCAGTTGCCGGCTGATCGCGTCCTCGATCAGCGCTTCGCGATCGCGCGTCGGCGGCAGGGGGGCGAACAGCGCGCGGGCCGCTTCGCTGGTCGGTGGCGGCAGATCGGGATGGCTGCTCGTGGACATGATGCTGGTCAGCGAAAGCGTTCGCTGCGGGTAGCGCGCGGCGACGATCTGGGCGATCGCCCCGCCCATCGACGCGCCGACGATGTGCGCCCGTTCGATGCCCAGCGCGTCGAGCAGGCCGATGCAGTCGGCGGCCATGTCTTCGAGCGTGTATGGCGCGTCGAGCGGTGCTCCGCTGCGCAGCGTCCGGCCGATGTCCGGGACTGCGGACTCGTCGAGCTTGCTCGACAACCCGCAGTCGCGGTTGTCGAAGCGGATCACGCGGAAGCCGCGGGCGACGAGCGCTTCGCAGAGTTCGACGTTCCAGCGCCCGAGCTGCGCGCCGAGGCCCATGATCAGCAGGATCGCCGGGTCCGACCCGGCACCGAACGACTCGTATTCGAGCTGGAGACCGTTGGCACAAACCTGGGGCATGGCGAGTAATGGCGAGGGAGAAGGAGCGCGGCGAGCCTGGCCGGCAGGCTCACAATCTACCACCGAATCGGCTCGTCCTGTACGATGATTGGGCACGACGGCGTTCACCACGGTGTCTGACCGCTGCGCCGGAGAACCCGGGGGCCGTCGCTGCCGCTTCGGCCCGGCGTCGCCGGCAGTGCCTCAACCTCGTCGAGAAAGGATTTCGCTCATGGCCAGGACAACGTCGCCGATCGGCGCGGTCAAAGCCGTCGACCCCGACCAGTGGGCCACCGCCGATTACCCGCCAGGCGCGCAGGCCGCCGGCCAGGAGGTGACCTTTGCCGTTTACTCGAAGCACGCGACGCGCGTCCTGCTCGAGGTGTATGAGACGGCGACCGGCGGCGACGCCGTTCATGAGGTCTGGCTGGCGCGCAATCCGGCCGACGACTTCTGGCGCGCGCGGCTCGCCAACCTGCGCTCGGGCGCGTTCTACGCGTTTCGCTGCTGGGGCCCGAACTGGGAGTACAGCAGCGACTGGCGGCGCGGCAACAGCGCCGCCGGTTTCGTCTCCGACGTCGACGCGGCGGGCAACCGCTTCAACCCGAACAAGGTGCTCTTCGATCCCTACGCGCGCGAGATCTCGCACGATCGCGTGTCGGCCGCGCTGCTCGCCGCCGGCGAGGACGGCGGGATGTACGGCACCGGCGGCGGCGATTATCGCGGCGTACCGCGGCGCACCGTCGACACCGGGCGCTGGGCGCCGAAGGGCATCGTCGTCCTCGACCGGACGCCGACCGGCCGGCGCCCGTTCCTGCCCGCCGAGAAGGCGGCGATCTACGAAGCCCATCCGCGCGGCTTCACCCGGCACCCCTCGGCGTCGCGCCTGACCGGCATCCTCGCCGGGATTCCCGGTTTCGAGAACGTCCCCGACGTTCCCGAAGACCTGCGCGGGACCTACCGCGGGGCCGGACTGATGGCGCCGTATCTCAAGGCGCTCGGTTTTACGACGATCGAGCTGCTGCCGGTACATGAGACCGAAAACGACACCAATCCCGAGCAGAGCGCCGGAGGCAACTACTGGGGCTACATGAGCTTCGGCTTCTTCGCTCCCGACCGGCGCTACGCCGCCGACCCGTCGCCCGGCGGGCCGACGCGCGAGTTCAAGGAGATGGTTCGCGCGTTCCACGAGCAGGGGATCGAGGTGTACCTCGACGTCGTCTATAACCACACCGGCGAGGGCGGCAACTGGGGCGACGTCGATACGACCGGCTTCGTCAGCATGGGCGGCTTCGACACCAGCGAATACTATGTGCTCACTCCGGGCAACTATCTCGTCGACGGCGCGACGGGTTGCGGCAACCAGCTGAACTTCTCGGCCGAAGCGGCGCAGCGGCTGGTCGTCGATTCGCTGAGCTACTGGATCAGCGAAATGGGCATCGACGGCTTCCGTTTCGACCTCGCGCCGGTGCTCGGGCGTACGCCGAACGCCTTCGAGCGCCAGAACTGGGACTACCAGAAGCGCTTCTTCCCGCAGCATCCGCTGCTCGCGCGGATTCGCGAACTCGCCGAGCGCTCGCGCGTCGAGGTGATCGCCGAGGCCTGGGACCTCTGGGGCTACGAAGTCGGCAACTTCCCCAACGGCTGGGGCGAGTGGAACGGCCGCTATCGCGATGCGGTCCGCCGCTTTCTCAAGGGCGACGGCAACACGCAGTCCTTCGTCGAAATGCTCAACGGCGATTACGCGAACTTCCAGGACCAGGGCGGACCACAGCGCTCGATCAACTTCATCGTCGCCCACGACGGCTTCACGCTCGCCGACCTGGTCAGCTACAACCAGAAGAACAACCTGCAGAACTGGCCGTTCGGTCCTTCCGACGGCGGCAACGACGACAACCAGGCGTGGGACTCGGGCGGCAACGCGGCGCTGCGCCGGCAGCGGCACCGCAACTTCTGGACGGTCCAGTTCCTCTCGCGCGGCGTCCCGATGATCGTCGCCGGCGACGAATTCGGGCGCACGCAGAACGGCAACAACAACTCGTACAACCTCGACAGCGTCGCCAACTGGAGCAACTACCAGATGATCGCCAGCCACAGCCCGCACGCGCTGGCCACCGAGGGCGGCGGCGCGTACCACGACAACTTCGCCAGCGCGGCGACCCCGCCGGCGGTCAACCCGCTGTTCCACTTCGCCCGCTACATGGCCCGGCTGCGCCAGGGTCATCCGGCGCTCAAGCAACGCTGCTGGGGTGACCTGACGATGAATGACGGGCGCGACGTCACCTACCTGTTCCGCAAGTCCGACGGTTTCTCGTATCTCGACGGCGCCGACCGTTGCGTCTGGCTGCGCATCGACGGCTCGTCGGTCCGCGACCACGACTTCCTGGTGCTGATCAACATGTGGCGGGAAGCGGTGAATTTCGCCGTCCCGCGCGACAGCGCGTCGCAGCTCTGGGTGCGCCTGGTCGATACCGACGCCTGGGCCGAGGCGGCGTGCAACTGCTGGTCGCCGGCCGAGGCGACGGTGATCCACGACGGCTACCTCGTCCATCCGTGGTCGATCGTCGTGCTCGAGGAAAGGAAGCGCTAGGCGCCGCGCCGCCTGGAGACCGCCAGCGCCGACGCACGGTGGCCTGGCTCGCGAAGACCCATGGCCGTCTCGACTCCTGCTGGTCAGGCCACTGCGCAGCTGACCAGGAATTCGTGGACGACGGCGCGGATCTTCGTCGTGCCGGTCCGTTCTGGGCCGCAACGATCTCGACCGGGGCTGGGGCCGTGCGCCGCTGGCTCAGACCTTGATGTTGATGCTCCCCGCGCCGGGTCCCTTGCGGCGCCGGTTGCCCGAGCGCGTGTCGAGCAGGACCGGGCGGTTCTCGACGCGGCGCTCGGTCTGCCGGCGTTCGACGAACGCTGGGGGGCTTTCCTCGGCAGCCGCGCCGGCACCGGTCGCCGCGGGTGCCGCCTGCGCCGGGCGGGCTGGCGCGGCTTCGCCGTGTGCGCTCGACAGGTCGTTGGCCAGCCTCGTCGAGTCGTTGACCGGCTCGGCTCTGCGCTCGGCGTCGAGTTCGCGGCCGAGCTTGCCTGCCGGGGGCAGGGTTTCGGAGGGAATCCTCATGTCTGCGCTTCCGTTCAGATGACCGCATCGGGCGAGCGATTGGCCGGCGGTCGCAGAATCGTCGGTGCGTCCGGTGCAGGGCGCACTTTACCATTGGCTGCCCGGCCTCGGGTAGCTCGCGCGGTCCCCGGGGTTCCCGATCGGCCGCGCGTGCGCTAGACTTGCCGCTTGCCGGCGGTACCGACCCGGCTTCCTGCTGTCCGAGTGCCCCAACTGCGGGGTGTCCACGCCGATGTCGAGAAGAAGAAAGCGCCTGGTGGTCGTCGCCGCCGCTCTGGTCGGGATCGCCGGCCTGGGCTACGTTTCCTACGTCGGTTTTCGCCAGCCGGTGGGCTCGTCGCCTCCGCCGGCCGCCGGCGGAGTGGCGGAGCCCCGACCCGGTGGGGCGGCGGTGCCCGGGGGGCAGCCGCCGGTCCGCGTCGAGACGGCGCGCGTCGAGGCTGCCGAACTGGCGGTCGAAGCGAGCGCGGTCGGGTCGCTGCGCTCGAACGAGTCGGTGGTCCTGCGCCCGGAAATCGCCGGGCGAATCGCCTCGATCCACTTTCGCGACGGCGTCGCGGTCGGCAAGGGCGCGCTGCTCGTCGCGCTCGACTCGGCGACGCAGGCCGCCGAACTCGATCAGGCGAAGGCCAACCTCGGCCTGGCGCAGGCCAACCATCAGCGCAGCGAGGACCTCTTCGCCCGTAAGTTCATCAGCCGCCAGGCACTCGACAATGCGCAGGCCGCGCTGAAGGTCCAGGATGCGGCGTTGTCGCTGGCCCAGGCGAAGTTCGACAAGACGCGGCTGCGCGCGCCGTTCGCCGGAATCGTCGGCCTGCGCCAGGTCAGCGTCGGCGACTACGTCAAGGAAGGCCAGGAGCTGGTCAATATCGAGGACATCGGCACACTGAAGATCGACTTCCGGCTGCCCGAGTCGTACCTCCCGCAACTCAGGCCCGGGCAACGCCTCGAGGTGTCCAGCGATGCGCTGCCCGGGCAGGTGTTCACGGCGGTGCTCGAGGCGATCAACCCGCTCGTCGAGGCCGGCGGACGGGCGATCTCGCTGCGTGCCGTGCTGCCCAACGACCAGGAGCTCTTGCGTCCGGGGATGTTCGTCCGCGTCCGCCTGCTCTTCGGGCAGCGCGAGAAGGCGCTGCTGATCCCCGAGGAGGCGGTCGTTCCGGACAGCGCGGCGCCGTATGTCTATCGGGTGGTCGACGGCTTCGCCCGGCGCACGACGGTCCGCACGGGTCTGCGGCGTGGCGGTGCCGTCGAGGTGACCGAGGGGCTGAGCACCGGCGACGAGATCGTCACCGCCGGGCAACTCAAGCTGCGCGAGGGTGCGCCGGTCCGCCCGCTCGCCGGGTCCACAGCCGGACCATCCGCTGCGGGTCCGGCCGGCGCGCCGGCAGGGCAGGGCCGATGAGAATTTCCGACCTGTGCATCCGCCGGCCGGTCTTCGCGACGGTCCTCTCGCTGGCCATCATGCTCGTCGGGCTGGTCTCCTACACGCGCCTGCCGGTCCGCGAGTACCCGAAGATCGACGAGCCGGTGGTCACCGTCGAAACGACCTATCGCGGGGCGTCGGCGGAGATCGTCGAGTCGCAGATCAGCAAGCCGCTCGAGGACTCGCTGGCCGGAATCGAAGGCGTCGATGTGATCACCTCGATCTCGCGTCAGGAGAACAGCCAGATCTCGGTGCGTTTCAAACTCGAGCGCAACCCCGACTCGGCGGCGGCCGACGTCCGCGACCGCGTCTCGCGGGTGCGCAACAAGCTGCCGACGGCGATCGACGAACCGGTGATCGCCAAGGTCGAAGCGGACGCCAATCCGATCATCTGGATCGCCTTTTCGTCCGACCAGCATTCGCCGCTCGAAGTCACCGACGTCGCCAACCGGATCGTCAAGCCTCGGCTGCAGACGCTGCCCGGGGCCGCCGACGTGCGCGTCTTCGGTGAGCGCAAGTTCGCCATGCGCGTCTGGCTCGATCGTGACCGGCTCGCGGCCTTCGGCCTGACCGCGCAGGACGTCGAGGACGCGCTGCGCCGCCAGAACGTCGAGGTGCCGGCGGGACGGATCGAGAGCGAGAGCCGCGAGTTCTCGGTCGTCGCGCGCACCGACCTCGGCGAACCCGGACAGTTCTCCGAGATCATCGTCAAGCAGGCCAGCGATGGCAAGGGCAGCTACCCGGTGCGCATCGCCGACCTCGGCCGGGTCGAGATCGGCGCGGCTTCCGAGCGCAGCAGCGTGCGCTTCAAGGGGCGGCCGGCGGTCGCTCTGGGGGTGATCAAGCAGGCGACGGCCAATCCGCTCGACCTGTCGCGGGCGCTGCGCGCCGAACTGCCGAAGCTGATCAACGAGCTGCCGGCGGGGATGACCGCAAACATCGCCTACGACTCGTCGGTGTTCATCGACCGTTCGATCGACGCCGTTTTCAGGACCATTGGCGAGGCGATCCTGCTCGTCCTGCTGATCATCTTCGTCTTCCTGCGCAATTTCCGGGCGACGCTGATCCCGCTGGTGACCATCCCGGTTTCGCTGGTCGGCGCCTTCGCGCTGATGTTCGTCCTCGGCTTCACGATCAACACGCTGACCCTGCTCGCTCTCGTGCTGGCCATCGGACTGGTCGTCGACGACGCGATCGTCGTGCTCGAGAACATCTACCGGCACATCGAGGCCGGGATGCCGCGGCGCCAGGCGGCGTTGCAGGGTGCGCGCGAGATCGGCTTCGCGGTCGTTGCGATGACCATCACGCTCGCCGCGGTGTACGCGCCGGTGGCCTTCATGACCGGACGGACCGGCAAGCTGTTCGTCGAGTTCGCGCTGACCCTGGCCGGTGCGGTGCTCGTTTCGGGCTTCGTCGCGCTGACCCTGTCGCCGATGATGTGCTCGCTGCTGCTTCGCCACGAGACGCGTCATGGCCGGGCGTATCTGTGGGTCGAGCAGGCGCTCGACGGTCTGACCCGCGGCTACCGCAGGGCGCTCGCCGTGGCGCTCGCGCGCCGCTGGCTGGTGATGCTCGTCTTCGCGCTGGTCGCCGGGTCCAATGTCTGGCTGCTCGGCACGCTGAAGTCCGAACTCGCGCCGATCGAGGACCGCGGGGTGATCATCGGCGTCTTTCTCGGCCCCGAAGGGGCGACGCTCGAGTACACCGACCGCTACGCACGGCAGATCGAAGCGATCTACGCCGGGACCAGCGACGTCGAGCGCTACTTCGTCGTCGCCGGCAACCCGACGGTCAGCCAGGGGATTTCGTTCGTCGGGCTGACCGACTGGAACGAGCGCCGGCGCAACTCGACGGCCGTCGTCCGCGAACTGTTCCCGAAGTTTGCCGGTATCCCCGGGGTTCTCGCCTTCCCGGTGCTGCCGCCGTCGCTTGGTCAGAGCCCGCGCGAGCGCCCGGTCAACTTCGTCATCGTCACCTCGGCCTCGTACGAGGAACTCGACCAGGTGACCCGCAAGGTCCTCGACGAAGTGGCCAAGAATCCGGGGTTTACCAACGTCGACACCGATCTCAAGCTGAACAAGCCCGAACTGTCGGTGACCGTCAATCGCGACAAGGCGCTGGATACCGGCGTGCAGATCGAGACCGTCGGCCGGACGCTCGAGACGATGCTCGGCGGGCGCCAGGTGACGCGCTTCAAGCGCGAAGGCGAGCAGTACGACGTGATCGTCCAGGTGGCCAACGCCGACCGCACGACGCCTTCGGACATCCGCGACATCTTCGTCCGGGCCAGGGACGGCAGCATGATTCCGCTGGCCAACCTGCTCAGCGTCGACGAGACGGTCAGCCCGCGCGAACTCAACCATTTCGGCCAGCGGCGGGCGGTGACCCTGACCGCCAACCTCGCTCCGGGTTACACGATGGGCGAGGCGCTGCGCTTTCTCGAAGACGTCGCCGGGCGCGTCCTGCCGCCGGGCTACGCCGTCGATTACGCCGGCCAGTCGCGCGAGTTCAGGCTCTCGTCGTCGTCACTGGCACTGACCTTCGTTCTCGCGCTGGCCTTCATCTATCTCGTGCTCGCCGCGCAGTTCGAGAGCTTCCGCGATCCGCTGATCATCATGCTCACCGTGCCGCTGTCGATGACCGGTGCGCTGCTCGCGCTGCTGCTCAGCGGCGGGACGCTGAACGTCTACAGCCAGATCGGTCTGGTCACTCTGGTCGGGCTGATCACCAAGCACGGCATCCTGATCGTCGAGTTCGCCAACCAGCTTGCCGAACGCGGACGGGAGGTCCGCCAGGCGGTGATCGAGGCCGCCGAACTGCGCCTGCGGCCGATCCTGATGACCACTGGAGCGATGGTCCTCGGGGCGATCCCGCTGGCGCTGGCGCGCGGCGCCGGCGCCGAGAGCCGCCAGCAGATCGGCTGGGTGATCGTCGGCGGCCTGCTCGTCGGCACCTTCTTCACGCTCTTCGTCGTGCCGACCGTATACACGCTGCTCGCCCGGCGTCGCGGAAGCCAAAGCAGCGACGAGACGACCGTCGGACAAGGCGAACGCCTGGCTGGTTGATGGCTTCGGGGAGCCGCGTGCCGCACGGTCAGCGCGTCGCGCCCGTTCCCTTCCGTGGTTCGGGCGAGTATGCTTGTCGGCCGTCGGGTTGCGTGGATCGGCGGAGTTTCGGGGAGGGAGAACGGGAGCATGAATCTCGAGAAGGTCGTCTTTGGGTTCTTCATCGTCCTCGCCGCGACACTGAACTTCGGCTTCTTCATCGGCGACATCGACCAGCCGCGCCACCACCATATCTACGAACTGTTCTCGGCGATCGTCGTCAACCTGATCGCCACGGTGCTGAAGTTCGGCGACCGGACGCAGATCGGCGCGGTCCATCTGTCGACCAGTCTGGTCGCCGACCTGCAACTCGTCGCCGCTGCCTGTGTCTGGGGGATCGCGGTCCACGTCACCGGCGAGGGGATGTCGCCGGACGTTACGACCAGCGTCGTCTCGCTGAGCGGCGGAGCGCTGTTCGCGAACGTCGTCTCGGTCGTCCTGCTGATCGCCGAAACGGTGATGCTCCGCCGCTGACGACTGCGCGCAGTGAACGCCAGCGTCTTCTTCCTCGCCCTGCGGCGGATGCGCGCGCCGCTGATCGTGCTGATCGCCATCTACGCGGTGTCGACTCTCGGGCTGACGCTGATTCCGGGGATCGACGCGCAGGGCCAGCCGGCGCCGCCGATGAGCTTCTTCCACTCCTTCTACTTCGTCAGCTACACGGCGAGCACGATCGGTTTCGGCGAGCTGCCCGGGGCCTTCTCCGAGGCGCAGAGGATGTGGGTGACGCTGGTCATCTTCCTCTCGGTGATCGGCTGGTCGTATTCGATCATCAGCCTGCTCGCGCTCGTCCAGGACAAGGGCTTCCAGCAGGTGCTGCTGACCGGGCGCTTCGTGCGCCGGGTCCGGCATCTCGGCGAGCCGTTCTACATCATCTGCGGTTGTGGCGAGACCGGCCTGCTGATCGCCCGCGCACTCGACCGCGAGGGCATCCGCGTGGTGGCCATCGAGCGCAGCGAGGCGCGGATCCAGGATCTCGACCTCGAGGATTTCGCCGCCGACCTGCTCACCCTGTGTGCCGACGCGGCGCAACCGCAGCAGCTGCTGATGGCCGGTCTGCGCCACCGGAGCTGTCGCGGGGTGCTGGCGATGACCGACGACGATTCGGCGAATCTGGCCGTGGCCATCGCCAGCCGGGTGATCAACCCGAGCCTGACGATCGTCGCACGCGTCGCGAGTCCGGCCGTCGAGCGCAACATGATGTCCTTCGGCACGCACTACGTGGTCAACCACTTCGAGAGGTTTGCCGATCATCTCGCCCAGGCGATCCATTCGCCGAACTGGTATCGCCTGGTCGATCTGTTGACCGGTCTGCCGGGACAGGCCGTTCCCGCGCGTCACGATCCGCCGGCCGGTGACTGGGTCGTCTGTGGTTACGGGCGCTTCGGACAGGCCGTCGTTCGGAACCTCGAGCGGCAGGGTGTGCGACTGACGGTGATCGCTCCCGAGAGCCAGCTGCCGACGGCGGTGCACCACGTCGTCGGCCTGGGAACCGAAGCCGAGCCGCTGCGCCAGGCGGGGATCGAGACCGCCGTGGGCATCGTCGCGGCCAGCGACAACGACACCAACAATCTGTCGATCGCGATGACCGCCAAGGAGCTCAATCCCGACCTGTTCGTCGTCGTCCGGCAGAACCGCGTGGCCAACGAGATTCTCTTCGAGGCCTTCAACGCCGACTTCACGATGGTCTCGTCGCGAATCGTCGCCCGCGAGTGTCTGGCGCTGATCACCTCGCCGCTGCTCAGCCGCTTCCTGCGTCTCGTCCGCGCCTGGCCCGACAGCCGCGCGGCGGCGGTCGCCGAAAGAATCGAGGGGCTGGCCGGCCAGCGCGTGCCGCTGGTCTGGGGTGTGCGCCTGAACGCCGCCGACGCGCCGGCCGTGCACCGCTTCCTGATGATCGAAGACGGGAGGATGACGCTCGAGGTGCTCACGCTCGACCCGGCGAACCGTGCGGAGCGCCTGCCTGTAGTGCCGCTGCTGCTCGTTCGTGACGGCCGCGACCACGAACTGCCGGAGGCGGCGATGAGCCTGTGTGCGGGCGACGAGCTGCTCTTCGCCGGGACGCGCGCGGCGAAACTCGCGCAGAATCTGGCACTCGACAATCGCAACGCGCTCGATTACGTGCTCACCGGCCGCGATGCTCAGGGATGGCTGTGGAGTCTGCTCAGCCGCGGGCCACGACGCCGGCGTGCGCTGGCTCGGGCCGCTGACGGTGCAGCGCCGGAGGCCGAGTGAGCGCCGGCGTTCGCCTTCGCGGGCCCGATGAGCGCGAAGGCAGGAACGGGTGTGGCGAGCCCGCGCGAAGCGGCGCTCGGGCGAAGGGAGCGCAAGGATTCTGACTGCCGTGGGGCCGCTAGCCAGTAGCGCGGCAGACTGCGGGCTCGCGCAGCGAAGGGCGAACCGGGGGCTGGTCGTTGCTCTGGCGGGTTCGCTCGCGCTGCATGCGCTGATCCTGGTGATCTTCGAGTCGCGGACGCCGCCGCTCAGCCCGGCGCCCCAGCACATCGACGCGAGCCTGGCGGGGACGGCGGTGACTCCCGTCGTGCCTCGGCCGGCAGCACCGCCGCCGGCTGCGCGAGCGAAGCCGGTCATGCCGAGGAAGCCGGAGCCCAGGCCACGGCTGCTGGCCAGCGCGAAGCCGCGGCAACCTGCGCAGATCGACAGCCGGCAGAGTCCCGCCGCCGAGAACGACGAGATGAGCCGTTTCCTGAACGAGCTCGCCGCTCCTCGAACGGCGCCTGCGCAGCCGTCGCTGGCCCAGCGCTCGCTGGCCATGGCGCGCGAATACGGCCGGCAGCAGGCGAAAAGGGACGATGCGGGAACGGCGCTGCTCGAGCGCCGACCCGATGCTCCGCCGCCCGACCCGTTCAGCCTCGAGCTCTACCTCGACGGTCTGGTCAGGAAACTGAACCGCAGCGCGGCCACCGTGCGCGGTGATCCACGGACGCGTGGCCTGCGCAAGGCGGCGGTTCACTTCCGGATCAATCCCGACGGTAGCCTCAAGTCCTTCACCATCCTCAACGAGGCCGATCAGTCGGCAGCGATCGCGCTGATTCGCAGCGTCGTCGAACGGACTGCGCCGTTCGGACGCTTCCCCGCCGACCTCGACCGGGCCGCTCGCTCGCTGGGCATCACCGTGTGCATCGAGCCCGGGGGGATCGGCGGCGGCTTCGGTTTCTCTCGCGCCGAAGGTCAGAGCTGCTGAGCGGCGAAGGCCGGCGGATGGCGAGGAGTGGGAGAATGGGCGATCGGTGATCGCTTCGGGTTCGGCGGGTGGCGGAATTCTTCATTCATGGCGAACTGGCGGATTTCCTGCCCTTGTCGCGACGCGGGCGGGCGCTCCGCCGCTTGCTCGCCGCGCACGAGAGCGCGAAGCACGCGCTCGAGTCTCTCGGCGTGCCGCACACCGAGGTCGGAGAGCTGTGGGTCGACGGCGAGCCGGCGACGCTGTCCTGCCGGCCGGGTCCCGACCAGCGCGTCGACGTGCTCGCCGTCTGTCCACGGCCGGCGCCGTTTCCCGGCGAGGCGCTGCGGTTCATCGCCGACGCCCATCTCGGGCGGCTGGCGCGCTACCTGCGCTTCGCCGGGATCGACACGCTGTGGTCGAACGCCTGGGACGACGCCGAACTCGTGACCATCGCCGGCGATCAGCGGCGCGTTGCACTGACCCGCGATCGGGCTTTGCTGATGCACCGGGCGCTGGGCGCGGGGTGCTATCTGCGCACGACGCGGCCGCTGCCGCAGCTGGCCGAGGTCGCCAGTCGCTACGCGATCGATCTGCGCGCTGGCCGGCCGAGTCTCTGCCTCGAATGCAACGTTCTGCCCGAGCCGATCGCCAGCGAACTCGTCGCCGACTCGCTGCCTCGGCGCACCCGGGCCGCCTTCGCGGAGTTCTGGCGCTGCCCGTGCTGTGCGAGGATCTACTGGCGTGGCTCGCACTGGCTACGCATGCGCTCGCGCGTCGAGGCGCTGGCGGTGAGCCTCGAAGGCGGCCGAAGCCCGCCGTGCTGAGCCGGTCGCCGATCGGCTACCGCGTCGCGGCTTCAGCCTCGGCGCAAGTCGTTCTCCGACCCCCAGCGCAGCCCGGAGACCTTGGGCTTCCTCGATCGTCTCGTTCCGGCTGATCGAGGCCGTCGGCGGTACGCGCAGCCGCGGTGCGAATCGCGTTCAGGGCAGGTCGCCATTGGGCGTCTTCGCTCTGCCGGGCTCGGCGTGGGTCTGCCATGGCCCCTGGCCGTCGGCGGGTGCTTGCGCTTGCCGGCGGTCCTGACCCGGAATCAGCGCCGACGGACGGTCAGCTTCACCTGGCCGCGGTTGTTGGCGTAGAACTTCCACGCGTCGTTGGCGTAGGCGTAGAGGTAGCCCGACCCGGTTGGCGTGAGCTCGCAGCCCTGACCGACGAGGAAGCTTTCTCCTTCGATCGCCGTTCCGCTGGCGTCCATGTTCGGCTGGTTGGCGATCATCCCGATCAGCGCGAACCACGGAGCGTCCTCGCGCCGGCGCGATCCCCACCAGTCGGAACGCTGCTTGCCGGTCAGCCGCTTGTACAGCGCCTCGGCTTCGCCGATCGCGTCGCCGAACAGGTAGGCGACTTCGCCGATGCTGAACTTGCCGTCACGATGGCCTTCCGGCCCGCAGGCGATCCGGCTGTCGAGCCATTCGCCGGACGCCGAGAGCTCGTAGGTGACTCCGGCTTCGAGGTACAGCCCGGTCGCGTTCCAGCGCTCGCGCGCGAAGACCGCGACGCTCGCCGACTGACCCGGGCCGAGAATGCGCGTCGGCCAGTATGGTGCCTGGGCGAGCGGCGGGAGGTCGTGCCTTTCCCGGACCTGCGGCGCGATCCGCAGGCCGACGTTGCTGGTGGTGATCGCCGGCACCGCGCGCGGCAGCGTGCGCAAGTGCTTCCAGATTCCGGTCGCCGAATCGTGGAGCACGCCGCGCGGGTCTGGGGCGAGCTGGTCGGCGAGCAGCGGATCGATCCGCAGACCGAGCGCGACGGCCTCGTCGAGCATCCACTTGAGCGCGCAGTCGGAGAGAGCACATTCCACATGGCCACCGCCGACGTCTTCGTGGGTTCCGGCGAACCAGAGCTGGACGACGCTCGTGCCAGGCGGACGCGAATCGCCGGTCCACAGCGTCGGGGCGAAGCTGGCCCGCTTCTCGTCGATGGCCAGCGCGTGTCGGCCGTGACTGATCAGCGGGTTCAACTCGGTGTCGTGAAAGCGATAATTCCGCGGATCGTCGAGCAACTGGTCGAGGAGCACGAGGTCGTCGGGCACCCCAAGTGCTCCGACGGTGTCCCAAACGCCGATGAAGTGGATCGGCACGCGCTGGTCGGGCGTGTCTCCGGGCAGGAAGCGGTAGTCGTCAGCCCAGTCGGCGATCGCCTCGCGCTTGCGGTAGCCGCGATCGTAGGCCTCCTCGACCGCCTTCCACGCCTGCTTTTCGGTCAGACCGCCGAGGTCGAGCAGGCCACACGCGGTGACGAAGCCGCCGAGGCTGCGCACCGTGTAAGCCCCCCGACTGAAGCCGAAGAGAAAGATCCGGTCGCCGCAGCGATAGTGGTCGCAGAGCCAGCGGTACGCGCTGAGGATGTTGCGGCTCAGTCCGAGGCCTATCCCGCCGCCGAGGACGCGCTCGACGAGGTTGCCTTCGGCTCCGACCCCGGGGTGATAGTAGGTGAGTTGCGCGTCGTCGACGACGCAGAGGTTGTGGAGCCTGACGACATTCGTCGGGCAGGGAAGGGCACCCATCTCCTGCTCGGGCGTACACCAGGTTCCGTCACAGCAGACGACCAGATTCCGTGACATGCGATTTCTCCGTTGAGGGAAGGCACGCCGCCGGCCTCAGCGTGCCGAGGACGCGCCCGATTGGCGACGTCGGGGGGGCCGGACTCGCAGGGGCGAGGGACCGAGTGCTGCGCTGATCGGTCCGCCGGTGACCTGCTCGGGGCTTGCACCGAAGAGCGGCGGCCACGCGTCGCTTGCCGGCCGGTCTGGATCTGGGCCAGGCCGGGTGGCTAGCGGATCGGTTCGAAGCGACCATCGCGGACCACCGCAAGGAAGGTGTCGCGCAGCGTATCGCCGCTGGCGTCGAAGCGAATCGGCGACTGGGCCCCGGCGAAGTCGCCGTGGGCGAGCAGCGCCTGCTTCAGCGTCTGTTCGTCGGTCCTGCTCGCCAGGGCCTCGATGGCGACGTTGGTCGCGTCGAACGCGGTCAGTCCGGCGAAGCCCGGTTCTTGCGCAAAACGCTCCCGGTAAGCGCGGTGGAAGGCGAGGTAAGCCGGCGCCGTGCTCTGCCGGTCGAGGTACTGGGCAACGACGAGCCCTTCGACGGCCTTGCCGCCGAGCTCGATGAGCCTCTCGGTGGCGGCCCATTCGGCGGTGGCGACGGGCACGTCCGGATCGATCAGGCGGATGCGCTGGACGAGCAGCGCGGTGTCCACCGAGTTGGCGACGATCACCACACCGTCGGGCTTCTCGGCGAGAATCTGCCTGGCCAGGGCCGCCAGGGCGTCGCTCGACTCGAAGCCCATTTCGGCGACGACTTTCCCGCCGAGCGCTGTGAAGGCTTTGCGGAAGTCGCCCGCCCAACTCTCGGTGTAGGCCTGGTTGCGGCGGTCACAGACGAGAACCGCGCGGCGCACGTGCTGCCTGTTGAACTGGTAGTCGGCCGATCTGAAGACGTGCGTCGCGGTCGGCGCAACGACGCGGAAGAAGTGGTCGTCGAGGCCGGTCAGGGCGTTCGTCGTCACCGTCGGCGAAATCATCGGGATCCTTCCGGCATTCGCCTGGTCGACGACCGCGACCGCCATCGCGCTGGTCATCGGACCGATGATCACGTCGACCCGCCGGGCGAGCAGGCGAGCGACGGCCTCTCTGGCGAGTTCCGGATCCTGCTGGTCGTCTTCGACGATCACTTCGATTGGCCGGCCCCTGATGCCGCCGTTCTGGTTGCGCAACTCTGCGGCGAGGATGGTTCCATTGCGCCCGCTGATCCCGAGATCGGCGACGCGACCGGAGAGTCCGCCGATGAAGCCGATGCGCACCGGTTCGGGTGGCGAACACGCGGCCAACGTGGCGAGGACGATGAGCGCAAGCCGGCCGGATCGCCAGGAGCGATTGCGGAAGAACGGCAGGACCAGCGGGTCGAGCATGGCCCCCTCCTTTGACGGGTGTTCGGCCGGTGGCGACAGGCAGTCAAGTATAGAGCAGCCAGGGCCCCCCAGGCTGTGCGCCGTGACGCCGTGACTCCCGGGCAGCGCCGGGCGTCCGCACTGCTGGCCGGAGAGCGCTTTTCTCGGTCGCTCGCAGGGAAATGAAAAAATTCCTGCAAAAGATCGTTCCGGGAGCCCTCAAGCAATTGAACTACCGGACATGTCGGCGCTATCATCCGCAGTATCGTCGATCGTTGATCCGACGTTTTTACAGGCTCAGAGATACCCCACTGGAGAGAGATAGATGGAGAAGAGAACGCCGGCCGGCACCGGTACTGACAGCAAGATTCCTGCAGGCGAAACGCAAACGGAGACTGCTGAACCTGCGATCGCCAAACCAACGCGACGGGCGCCCCGGGCTTCCGGGGAGACGCGTTCGGCACAGCCGCGCAGGGCAATGGCCGGCGACGTCGCTCCTTCGCGGACTCCGCAGGGCATGGAAGCCTTCGACATCTCTGAAGCGGCCAGCTCGGCGGTCGAGAGCAAGGTCGTTGCGTTGCAGGACATCATCGCACACGCCAAAGTCGGCGACACGGCGTCGCTGGCCAAGACCCTCGAAGCGATCATGACCGGGTCGTCACCCGACGACGCGGTGGCCCTGCGCAAGGCGATGATGGGCAAGGAGCCCCCTGAGGCGGCCAAGCCGGCGACGAGTCCCGACGACGAACTGGCCAGCGGCTGGCGCGACAACAATGCCTACCCTTACCGGAACCTGATGTCGCGTAAGGCGTACGAGAAGCAGAAGTATCGCCTGCAGGTCGAGCTGCTCAAGATGCAGAATTGGGTCAAGGACACCGGCCAGCGGGTGGTGGTCATCTTCGAAGGCCGCGACGCGGCGGGCAAGGGCGGGGCGATCAAGCGATTCACCGAGCACCTGAATCCGCGCGGAGGGCGCGTCGTCGCGCTCGAAAAGCCGACCCAGGAGGAGCGTGGGCAGTGGTATTTCCAGCGCTACGTACGGCACCTGCCGACCGCTGGCGAGATCGTCTTCATGGACCGCTCGTGGTACAACCGAGCGGGCGTCGAGCGGGTCATGGGCTTCTGTTCCGAGGAGGAGTACAGCGAGTTCATGCGCCAGACGCCGGAAGTCGAAAGAACCCTGGTGCGCAGCGGCATCCACCTGATCAAGTTCTGGTTCTCGGTGAGCCGCAAGGAGCAGCGGCGTCGCTTCAAGGAACGCGAGGTGCATCCGCTCAAGCAGTGGAAGCTGTCGCCGATCGACCTGGCCTCGCTCGACAAATGGGAAGACTACACGAAGGCGAAGGAGGCGATGTTCTTCCACACCGACACGGCCGAGACGCCGTGGACGGTGGTCAAGTCCGATTGCAAGAAGCGGGCCCGTCTCAACGCGATGCGTTACGTGCTGCACAAGCTCAACTACGCCGGCAAGGACCTCGAGGCGGTCGGTCCGATCGATCCGCTGCTCGTCGGCCGGCCGCATGTGGTCTATGAACCCAGCGGGTCGACGATCTCGCCCGGAGAGCACGGCGCCGATTCTCTGATTCGACGAAACGAGTCCCGGGTATCGGGGGGCTGCTGGGCGCGCGGTCCCCACGAGCTCGGTTGTGCAGTTCTGCCGGGCCGTGGGCTGGTTTCCGGGTTGACCCCGGGCGGCCTACCACTCCTGCTCGCCAGTCGCTGAGCGATCGTCACAAGCGGGGCGCACGCTCCCCTTGTCCCGGTGGGTTGTGCTGCGCCGTTCCCAGGCTCTTGAGCTGCCTGTGATCTTCTTCCGGCCGGCACGACGCTGCACTGGCCGATGGCCAGCCGGGATGTCCAGGGCGACCTTGCGCCGGCGAGGGCTCGCTGCAGCTCGGTTCTCCGGCAATCGGTCTCGCGGCGATCGGGGCCGCCGATGATCCTGAAATGGGGGTGGGGGGCCGTCACTCGTAGGTGCGTGTGGCGCTTTTCCCCGCCGTCGCGCCGAATGCCGAGTCCATTTTTGTGCCCGAGCGTTCGACGCCGAGCCTCCAGACAGATATTGTCGGGTGGTCCACGGGTCGATTCGAAAGGGAGGTCCGAGAGTGTGGCGATGAATGCGGTCACCCCTTTCGGGCGATGCGGGTTCGTGTTTCTGGGTTCTGCCTCGTTGGTGCCCAGCGGGTTTCCGGCCAAGCGACACCCTGGCTCGAACCGCCTCAAGGATTCAGCGCGGGGACCGTTACATGACTGATCATCGACGCGGATCCTGGTTCCTGTACCTGATGGTGGATGACTCGATCGACCGGCTCAGTGTCTCAGTGTCTATCAATGGACCCGCTGCTCAGCCAATCTGCAGCGTCGCACACGGGTTCACTTTTTGCCGACATGACCGGCGATGTCTGGTCGTGCGCTCTGTCGAGCCTGCCGTCTTGGCCACTGCGCATCAATGGCGTCACCCTTTCCCGATTCCATCCAGCGGCTCGTGTCACGCACGAGATGGACGACTGATGGACGGTCTGCGGCGCCTGGCTGCAGCGGATCAAGGCAGTGAAGATCGGATTCGGCCTCGGCGCATGCGCGTGCCGTGCCCGGCGACGAGAAACGGGTACGTGTTGAGGAATCCGGCGCAAGCGCGAACAGTCCACTCAAGAGGATGTCGATGAACTCGAATGAGGCCATACCCTGTCGTACCGACCCTGGCCCTCCGCCGGACAGCCTGTCGCTCGTCGTTCCCGTTTACAACGAGGCGGATACCGTGGGGTTTTTCGTCGATCGTGTCCGGGCTGTTTTCCAGGGCGAGCCGGAGATCGCGCTGGAGTTCGTGTTCGTCAATGACGGGAGCACGGACAGGACGCTCGAGGCGCTCCTGAGCTTGCAGAAGTCCGAGCCACGACTCAGGATCGTCGATTTGACGCGTAATTTCGGGAAGGAGGCCGCGCTCACCGCCGGCCTGAAGGCTGCCCGAGGCCGGGTGGTCGTGCCGATCGATGTCGACCTTCAGGATCCCCCAGAGATCGTCCTGGAAATGATTGGCAAGTGGCGAGAGGGCTACGAGGTGGTGGTCGGTCGACGGATCAACCGGGACGCCGATTCATGGGCCAAGCGCATTTCGGCCAACTGTTTCTACTGGGTGCATAACCGGATCTCGGATCACGAAATGCCACGAAACGCCGGGGACTTCAGGCTGATGGATCGCCGCGTGATCGCCGCGCTCGACGAACTGCCCGAGTCGCGCCGGTTCATGAAGGGCCTTTTCGCCTGGGTCGGATTCCGGACGGCGTACGTCGACTACGTGCGACCCGCTCGTGCTGCGGGAACGACCAAGTTCAACGGCTGGAAGCTGTGGAATTTCGCGCTCGAGGGCGTAACCAGCTTCAGTACCGCTCCCCTGCGCATCTGGACCTACGTTGGCGCGGCAGTTGCTGGGTCTTCCTTCGCTTTTTCGCTGTTCATCCTGGCGAGAGTTCTGATCCAGGGAAGAGACGTTCCCGGTTACGCTTCGCTGATGGTCGCAGTGACCTTCCTTGGCGGACTGCAGTTGATCGGTATCGGGGTTCTTGGCGAGTACCTTGGCCGGACCTACATCGAGGCCAAACGGCGGCCGGTGGTGTTGATCCGGCAGATATACGAGGCCGGCAGCTAGGAATGGACCTCAAGGAAACCGAAATCCTCGGCGCGAGCATCGGGCGCCACTGGTATTACCGTTCGAAGGCCAGCGCGGTCATTCGCCTGCTCGGTAGAGCCCCCGTATCCACGGTCATCGACGTTGGTGCGGGGTCCGGATTCTTTTCACGCTATCTGCTCTGCCACACTTCAGCCAGAGAGGCATGGTGCATCGATACCAGTTATACCCGCGAGGAGGATGATCGCGAAGGAGAGAAGCCTATTCACTTCAGACGCGTCGCCAAGGATATCTGCGCGGACCTGGTGTTGGTCATGGATGTGCTGGAGCACGTAGACGACGACGTCGCATTGTTGAGGGCCTATGTGAACAGGGTGCCCCCAGGCGCGCGATTCGTCGTTTCGGTTCCTGCGTTCCAGTTCCTGTGGAGCGGTCACGACGTTTTTCTCGGGCACCGGCGGCGCTACAGGCTGAGACAGATCGAGGAGGTCGTCAGCCGCGCGGGGCTGACGGTCCGCCGTGGGGTCTATTACTTTGGTGCAGTTCTGCCGATGGGAGCCGTGTTGCGTTTGCTCGACAGGTGGCGGCACCGGAGGTCGTTGCCATCTCGTTCGCAACTGTCGCAGCACCATCCGCTGTCCAACGAGCTGCTGGCACTTCTCTCCCGCGCCGAACTCGCAGTCATGCCATGCAATCGGCTGTTCGGGCTGACGGCTTTCTGCTTGGCCGAGAAGTGCTGAGGCAGCGCTTCGCGAGCCTGCTCGCGACACGGGCGCCGGGCCGAGGGGCCTGCCGTGAGTTCCTCGCGGCGGCGCGTTTCGGGCTGATCGGCCTGATGGCGACTGCGGTCCATCTGCTCATGGTCTGGCAACTCATTGCCCGGACTGAGCTGCCTGCGCTCGTTGCCAACCTGCTGGCTTTCCTGACCGCCTTCTGGGTGTCGTTCGTTGGCAACTACTTCTGGACTTTCCAGGTGCCCGGCAGCCCGTGGCGAGCGCTTTGCCGATTCCTGCTGATAGCGACCAGCGGTCTTGCCCTGAACACCCTGTTGCTGGCCTGTCTCCTGAGCGGGAACCTGCTTTCGCCGACCGCCGCCGCTCTCGTTTCGACAGCGGCTGTCCCGGCAGTGACTTTTCTGGCCAGTCGTTTCTGGGGATTCAGAAGAGACGGAGGGGCGGCGGAGTGAGGGGCCCCGGGCGCCGCCGTCAGGAGGGCTCGCGGCGAGTCACCACGGCATTCGGTCTCGGGCGACCGACCCAGCTGGCAACGATGCCGATCGCTTGCCTGGAGTACCTGGTCGGCTGCGGATCGTCGGCGGTCTATTTGGGGGGATGAGGGTAACGCATGGTGACGTTTGTTGGTCGCTTGACATCGCAGCTTTGGGCACTGGCGACCCGTCGCCAGTGGAGTGTGATGCCTCTCGCGCTGGCGGTCGTGTTGTTGCAGTTCGGCCTGCTCGAGATGACCCTTCCGCTTTCTGAACTGTTCAGCGGAAAGCCGCTCTTCCATATCGATCATCCGTATCACCTGTACCAGATCGAGCAGGGCAGGGCGCTCCTGAAGCAGGGGTTGCTGACCGGGTACGACCCGTACTTTGTTGGCGGGAATCTCGGCGGCGTCACCTCCAATGCCAGCAGCCGCGTGCCCGTTCTGGTTTCGGCGCTGCTGCCTGATACCGTGCCGACCGAGGTTCTGTACAAAGTCTATGTCTTCGTCTGTGCGCTGTTGGCTCCGCTCGCCTTGATCGGCATGGGCCGTGCGCTCCGCTGGCCGCTGCTGCACACCGCCCTCGCGGCCGTGGTAGGGGTGCTGCTGTTCTGGGTCGGGGAACTGCGCTGGTATTTCATGGCCGGCATGGTGAGCTACGTCCTGGGCTGCTACGTTGGGCTGGCCTATGGTGCCTGGGTGTGGTCGGTCTGTGCGGCAGCGCAGCAGGGCATCACCTGGCGAATCCTCGCCGCGGGGGTTTCAGGAGGACTGGGTCTGTGGTTGCATCCATTGTTCGGCTTGCTGCCGGCCGTCCTGTTCCTGGCCCTGTTGGTCGTCGATCGCCAGCGTCTCTCGTTGCCGATGACCGGGAGGGCGCTTGCCATAGTCGTGATCGCCGTGGCCCTGAATCTACCGTGGCTGCTGTCGATGGGCACGGCCGAGCCGCACTTCATCGGCCACCCCTATCAGCGAGCGGTGGGCATCGATGTCCTGCTCCAACCGCTGCTCGGTATCGGCGGGAGCCCGGTCGGGTCGTTTCTCAATCCGGCGATCTGTGCAGTCGCCCTGATCGGTCTGGTCGTCGTCGACCGCACGGGGCGCGCCAGACTGCTGCCCTTGGTCATTGCCGGGTGGTCGCTTCTTCTCTTCGGGGCATTTGGTGCGACCAGCGAACGATTGGCCTCTCTGCAACCGAACCGGTTCATCGCTGCAGGTTTCCTGACGCTCGGCATGGCTGCAGCCTTCGTGATCGGGCAGTGCGCGCTGGGCGGGCACTCCGCACGGCAGCGCATCGCGGCAATGGTGACCCTGGTGATCGCGGTTTTCGCGCTTGCCTTCGGGGCTCGGGAGGTCGTGCGTGAGGTGTCTCCTGGCAAGCACGCTCGTTATGGCAAGCTCCCGGCTGAAGTCTTGAACCAGCCTGCCTCGTACACCTTCCTGGCTTCCTGGCTCGCTGAAAACACTTCGCCCGACGGCCGGATCCTCTTCGAAACGTCGATGGCCCGGGTTCATGGAGGGGCACATGTGGCCGGAATTCTGGCGAAGCAGATCGGCAGGGAGTTCATTGGTAGCCCGTACCCTTATTCGCTCCCCGATGTATCCTTCTGGGATGGCCACGGTTTTGGCGGCAAGATCGACGGGCTGAGCGAAGAGCGCTTCCTGGCGGGTCTCGAAAGGTACAACGTCGGCTGGATCGTGGCCCACTCGGCACCCCTCAAACGCCTGTTGAGCCGGATCCCGATCGTCGAGCCGGTAGCGCAATACGAGGGAATAGAGGTCTACCGCGTCAGGCGCAGCCTGTCGTATGTGGCTGAAGGCGCGGCCCGAATTGAGTCGAGAGAGTTCAATCGTGTGGTCGTCAGCGACGCTGCCGGGGAGAGGGTCACCCTCCGCTACAACTGGGTGCCAGGTCTGGCGACCGAACCGCCGGCGCAGGTCGTTCCGGCCGCCGATGGCTCGGGCTTTCGCCCGCTGGTCACGGTCATCGATCCGCCGCCGCGATTCACGCTGAAGCACGAAAACTGATTTCCGGAAGGCGGCCGCCCGAACGTTCGGCTGAAGAGCCGTTCTCGCCGCTTCGTGGCAGGTCATCGACGACGATTTGGGCGCCCCACGTCTGGCGGACCGTCTCGCCGAGCGGCTCGATGCTCGGCCTGCACAGCTGGCCGGGGCTACTCTCCCCAGCCGCCGGGATCGCGGGTGTTGAACCCACGGATCTCCTTGCGGTTTCCCTTGAGCTGGAAGTAGTCCGCTTCGAACAGCGAGAACGAGCAGAGGTCGATCGGCGTGACTTCCGAGGCGTTGATGCTCGAAATCGCGCCGGAAGCCTCGAGCCCGGCAGCGACGAGTTCCGAGCAGAAGAACCGCGAAAAATCCTCGGCGCTGTGCGTCGTGCGCCCCAGCAGGGGGAGCGTGTCGAGCGCATCGAGCGCTGATCTGATGGCCTGGGGCATGTCGTATTCCTTGCGCTCCTGATGGATCAGGAAGTCATAGAACTTCTTCTTGTCCATCGTCGCGTGGATGTCCTGGCGCAGGGGCAGCCACCAAATCTCTCCGTCGTAGGTCTCGAGGCGATCGCTGAGCCGGCTGATGCTCACGCCGGAGAATCCGCTCAGCGAGGTGGACTCGATGATCTGGTTGAAGTATCCCGACTGCGGATCGCTGTCGATCAGCAGCTTCGACTGGAGGATCACGCCGACGTGCGAGACGACCGCCCGGGTCGCCCACTTGATGAGTTCCGAGAAATGGCTCTTACCCGAGAAGGCGATCACGTCGCCAGCCTTCATTTGCGAGCGTGCGTCCTGATAGAGAACCGTTTTCCAGCCCATGACCTCGCCTCCTGTGAATGGAATCAGCTGCCCTCTGCCTGGTGACGTCCGCTGAAGGAGGTGCCAGGGTTCCGCGGGTGGTCGCCTCTCCGCTGCCCGGGCTCCTCCTCGACCGATGAGCCGGCGTGCCTCGCGGCTCGCGGCGTCGGCCTAGTCCGGGGCCCTGGCGACGCAACTCCGGTCGTCACACCGCACTCTTCGCGAGCATCGCTCGCCAGACTCAAGCATGCCATCGTCAGCGCGCCTCGAAAAGGGGGGGCCGACGCGGCTGCGCCCTTTCTTGCTTCGCCCGGCCAGCCGGGTCACCGTGATTGCACGAGGCGAGCGGCTGGCCAACGACGGGAACGCCTCTGACGGAGGGCGCTGCCGCGCGGCATCGCCGGCCGGGTCGAGATCGTCGAATCCACGCCGGGCCAGCGAGTGCGTTTGCGGCGGGCTCAGCGCTGGCTGGTTACGCCACTGACCAGCCGACGGCCGACAATCAGGCTGACGGCGAGGCGTTCGTTTCAGGCGACGCGCGGGCGTCGATGAGCTTCTTTGGTCCCGGAAACCTGCCCATCGGGCACGATCCTGGGCTAACATCGCTGCCTCTGCGGGCTGGGCCGATCATTCGGCCCCGACCTGGCGGCATCGTTGCGTTCACCTCCGCGCTGGCGGAGCCTTCGGAAAAATCTTGCACCAGGAGGAGGTCTCGGGATGGCTGACATCAAGGATGCGGTCGACGAAGTGATGGGTGAGGCGGCAGAATCACGCGATCGGCTGGGCAGCACGATCGCCGTTCTGGTCGCCGTTCTGGCGACGATCATGGCGCTGTTCGGCATCAAGGGCGGCAACATCGGCCAGGCGATGGCGCAGGCTCAAGCCAGGAGCGTCAACGCCTGGGCCTATTTCCAGGCGAAGAGCACCAAGCAGGGGCTCGCCGAGAGCATGCTCGACCAGTTGACCATCGAGCGCGAGCGCGCCGTCGGTCTGACTGCGGAGGCGCAGACGCTGCTCGACAACAAGATCGTCTTCTACCGGGAAAAGGTCGAACGCTATGAACGCGAGAAGCAGGAGATCAAGCAACAGGCAGAAGCCTACGAGCAGGAGTACGAGAACCTGAACTTCCACGACGACCAGTTCGATATCGCCGAGGCCGGGATCACCGTCGGCCTCGCCGTGCTGGGCGTGGCTGCCCTGACCCGTCGCCGGTGGCTCGTCTGGTTCGCGCTGGTCTTTGCCGGAGTGGGCCTCGCATCCGGAATTGCGGGGTTCATGGACGCCCGGTTCCACCTCGACTTCGTGGCCGCGCTGCTCAGCTGAGCGGACCTGTCACGACGATGGCCAGGCGCGAAGCGGCACGCAGGGGCGGCTGAGGGGGCACGTCGGCAGGTTCGGGCTAGGGGAATCCGGGCAGCCAGCCGCTCTGTGGGTATGTCACTACCGGTTCGAGCGTGCCCTGGAACAGCGCTTCGATCACCGGCGGATCGTGCCAGCGTTGGTCGAGGAAGCTCAGGCCGGCTTCCTCGACGAGGACGCCGTTCCAATAGTGGTTGGCCACCTCGTCGAGCATCGCCAGGCTCAGGCTGTGCGGCAGGCGCAGGTAATCCAACCAGCTGGAATCGTGAAACGAGCAGAGGTAGCGGCCGCGGCTGCGCGCGCGTACGAGGATCTTGCCGAAGGCGCGCCGGGGATGCTTGACGCGGAACGCTTCGGCATCGACGCGCGTGGCGAAGAGCAGCAGTGCGTGCAGTCGGCTGGGGAACTGGCGGAAGAGTCTCTGGCGGAAATACTCGAGGTGGTACTCGGCAAAGTAGTTCTGCACCGTGCTGAAGCGGTCTTCAGGCAACGCTTGCGCGAAGGGATTGTCGAGCAGCACGTCCCACCCGGGTAGCTGGGCGTCCTGCTCGAGCCAGGCGTAGAGTTCGATTGTCGCACTGTCGCTGATCAGATGATCCATCTTGAGTCCGGACTGCACCTGCCAGACGGCGACGATCACCTACGGCAAGGCGCGTTGCTCAGGCCGGGGGGTCAGCAGTGGCCGATCAGCCTCGTCAGCTGCCCGATCGATCACCGTTGGCGGCCAAACTTCGCCACCAGCTGACCGAGCTTTTCTGCGCGGCGGCGCTCGAGCGCTTCGCTGTCGCGCTGTGCCTTGCGCTGCTCGGCCTGTTTCCTGAGCAGGTCGCCGAGCAACTGCGCAGCGTGACTCTGGTGACTGGCAGCGACTTCTCCGGCCGGACCCCCGTCGAGGTCGACGCGCTCTGCCGCTTTGGCGAGCGCCTTGAGATAGGCCAGCGAATGGGTGTGCATGCCCAGAGCGATGCGCAGCAGCTTGCGGTCGACATCCGGGATGCGCTCGATGAGTTGTCGATCGATGCCAAGCGCGAGGGGTCTTTGGTCACGGAAGACCGGGAAGCGGCTGCGCAGTTCGCGGAGCAGTTCGCGCGCCCTCTCACGGGGTTGTGGGCCGGGCCCGGGAGTCTCCATTGCGCTCAGAAGTGGATTCCGCGCATGATCTGCGAGAAGGCGACCTGGTCGGCCGTCTGCTCGCCCTGTTCCCTGGTGTGGGCAGCGGCGCTCGAGTCAGGGAACATCCGGAAGGTGGTGTTCATGATGATCTGCGCGGCCTTGGGAGTCAGCGAGTGGAGCAGCGCGCCGAAGATCCCGAGTCGGGTAGCGATCCTGACCGGCTTGTGGATGACCGCCTGAACGACGAGATCGGCGGCGTCTTCAGGTGTCAGCGTCGGAACCTGATCGTAAAGCTTGGTCGGCGCGATCATCGGGGTTCTGACCAGCGGCATGTTGATCGTCGTGAACTCGATGCCGCGGTCGGCGAACTCGGAAGCAGCGCAGCGCGCCCAGGCGTCGAGCGCCGCTTTCGACGCGACGTAAGCCGAAAAGCGTGGGGCGTTGGTCAGCACGCCGATCGACGAGATGTTGATCACGTGGCCGTGGCGTTTGGCGATCATCCCGGGCAGAAAGCCCATGGTCAGGCGCAGTGCGCCGAAATAGTTGAGTTCCATCGTCCGCTCGAAGTCGTGAAAGCGATCGAAGGAATTCTCGATGCCGCGCCTGATCGAGCGCCCGGCGTTGTTGATCAGGATGTCGACGCCGCCGTGTTCCTCGGTCATGAACTTGACGAATGCGGCGCACTGCTGGGGATCGGCGACGTCGACGGCGTGAGTGATCAGGCGCAGCCCGTCGGCCTCGAACTCGCGGCGTACGGCGTCGAGAGCTTCGGGGTTGCGGGCTATCGTCACGGCGATCGCTCCGGCTTCGGCCAGCTTGCGGATCGTCGCCTTGCCGATCCCTGACGAGCCTCCGGTGACGAGCACGATCTTGCCTTCGATCTGGCCGCGCAGCGTGCGGTCGATGAACAGGTCGGGGTCGAGGTGGCGCTCCCAGTAGTCCCAGAGCCGCCACGCATAGCTGTCGAGAGGCGGAACCGCGATGCCACTTCCCTTTAGCGCGCGTTGCGTCTCCCGGCAGTCGAAGCGAGTCGGATAATTGATGAAGTCGAGGATGTCGTCCGGCAGGCCGAGATCCTTCATCACTGCAGCACGGATTCTGCGCACCGGGGTGAGCGCGAACATGGCCTTGCGCACCGAGCGCGGAATGAAGCCGACGAGCGCGGCGTTGATGCGCATGGCCATTTCCGGCGCGTGCGCCGCACGGGCAAAGGTGTTGAGCAGGTCGCCGACACGCATCGGCGTCGGGTCGGTCAGATGGAAACACCGACCGTCCTCGTTCGGCAGATGGGCGATGTGATCCATCGCCGCGACGACGAAGTCGACGGGCACGACGTTGATGCGGCCTCCTTCGATGCCGATCGTCGGCATCCAGGACGGGAACATCCGGCGCATCTTCTGGATCAGCTTGAAGAAGTAGTACGGGCCGTCGACCTTGTCCATCTCTCCGGTGCGCGAGTCGCCGACGACGATTGCCGGACGGAAGATTCGCCAGGGGACGCGGCACTCCTTGCGCACGATGCCTTCCGAGTCGTGCTTGGTCCGGAAGTACGGGTTGTCGAGGTTCTCGGCCTCTTCGAACATGTCCTCCCGGAAAAGACCTTCGAACAGGCCGGCCGAAGCGATCGAACTGACCAGATGGAAATGTCTGGCTTCGATCTCCTCGGCCAGGCGAACGGTGTTGCGTGTGCCGTCGACGTTGGCGCGCTGCTGATCCTCGGCACTCGCCTTGAGATCGTAGATCGCCGCGAGGTGGAAGAAATGCTCGATCTGCCCCTTAAGCGTACGGATGTCCGCTGGCGAAACGCCGAGCGCGGGCTGAGTGAGGTCGCCGACGACGGGAATCACCCGGCCCTCGTCGCAGCCCCAGTACTCGTGCAATTCGGGAAGGCGAGGAAGTTCGGCGGCTCGGGTCAGGAAATAGACGGTCGCCCCGGGGCGGGCGAGCAGCTTGCGGACGAGTCTCTTGCCAATGAAACCGGTCGCGCCGGTAACGAAGTAGCTCATGCGTATCTCCAGATGGGCGTGGTCCGCCGTGCCAGTCGCGTCTGTCAGGCAGGCCGCGTCGGGGCCCCGGCTCCGGGGTCTTTAGTGTGCGTCCTCTAGATATTGTCACTAGACTTTGTTCGTAGGGCAAGCGGAAAACTCGCATGCCTTCTGGATACCCTCTTCAAGGAGATGACAATGGGCAAGAAACTCAAGGAACTGGCCGGTAGCGTCAGCGAGAATCAACTGGCCGCGACGGTCAAGGAATCTGCCCAGCAGATTTGGCTGGCAGGGCTCGGGGCTTTCGCGAAGGCGCAGGAGGAAGGCGGCAAGGTGTTCGACGCGCTCGTCAAGGAGGGCGAGAACATTCAGGCGCGGACCCGTCAGATGACCGACGAACGGATTGCCCAGGTCGCTGGCAAGGCCGCCGGAACCTGGGATCGCCTCGAGCAGGTCTTCGAGGATCGCGTGGCCCGGGCGCTGGGTAGCCTCGGCGTGCCGAGCAAGCAGGATATCGACCGCCTGTCGAAGCGGGTCGTCGAGTTGAGCGCCGCCGTCCAGGCGCTGACCGAAGGCACTGCCGGTGCCAAGCCTGCGAGCAGAGCCAGGGTCACCAAGGAGCCCGCTGCCGGTTCCGAAGCCAAGGCAGCCGCCGAGCCGGTCGAGTCGGAGGCCGCGAAACCTGCTCCGACGCGGGCTCCGACGCGGCGCGCAGCGGCCCGAGCCGTACCGCCGGTCACCCCGGCCGACGTGCTGAACACGATCCCGCAGACCAACCCTCCGGCCAGCGAATAACCGCGCGGATGGGTTTGCGTTCCCCTGCCCAGGCAAGGGAACGCGGTTTCGCTGGTCGGGTCGGCGAGTCGTGTTGGCGCTGCGCGACGGTCGCGGCCGCTTGGGCGGGCGTCGTGCGAGGCCAGGAATCACCGAAGGAGCCGCCGGCTTTTTTCATCCACCCCCGGAAGGACTCACCGCTTCGTCTGGTGGATGGGTGAGGTCGTGGTATCTTTCCGGGCATGGTGGCTCAGGACACGAAAGGACTCGACTTCATGGTGGCTGTGAACCGTCGCTCGAAGATCGGACTGGCGCTCGCAGGCGGCGGGCCGGTGGGCGGGATTTATGAAGTTGGTGCCCTGGCGGCGCTGGCCGAGGCGCTCGACGGTCTGGACTTCACCGACTGCGACATCTACGTCGGCGTCAGTTCAGGGGCGTTCATGTCGGCGGCTGTCGCCAACGGTCTCGGCCCAGACAAGCTGGCCAGGATGCTCGTCGAGGGCGACACCGACGAGGTGTTCGACCCCGAGATGCTCCTGCGCCCGGCGCTCGGCGAGTACCTGCGTCGGGCAATGACCGTTCCGGCGCTGTTCTGGTCGGCGCTGCGGCAGTATCTTTCGGATCCCTGGCACCTTCGCCTGATCGAGGCCTTCCAGAGCCTCAGCCACGCTATTCCGGCGGGTGTCTTCAACAGCGC
Organism: Accumulibacter sp.; assembly: GCF_023806625.1. Lineage (GTDB taxonomy): Bacteria > Pseudomonadota > Gammaproteobacteria > Burkholderiales > Rhodocyclaceae > Accumulibacter. The sequence continues at coordinate 11,188 of NZ_JAMTDX010000098.1, read as the reverse complement.
GGGGATCGACGAGCTGTTGCGCAAGCTGTTCTCGACCGGCGGCCGGACCAACGACTTCCGTGAACTCCGGCACCGCCTGTTCATCGTCGCGACCGACCTCGACACCGGTGAGTCGATACCTTTCGGCGCGCAGGGGCATGATGACATCCCGATCTCGGTGGCCGTGCAGGCGAGCGCCGCGTTGCCCGGACTTTTTCCGCCGGTGAAGATCGGCGACCGTTACTTCGTCGACGGCGCGCTGATCAAGACGCTGCATGCCTCGGTGGCGCTCCAGGAAGGAGCGGACCTGCTCTTTTGCATCAATCCGCTGGTGCCCTTCGACTCGCGTCTGGCTGCGCAGCGCTCGGCAAGCGACAGGCCCGGTTTTGCTCCCGAACATCTCGTCGAGGGTGGGCTTCCGGTCGTTCTTTCGCAGACCTTCCGGGCGATCATCCATTCGCGGATGCGCACGGGGATGGATCGTTACCGGCACGAGTTCAAGGGCCAGGACGTGATCCTCTTCGAGCCCACGCGCGACGACAAGGACATGTTTTTCACCAATGTCTTCAGCTATCGCGGGCGCAGCCGGCTGTGCGAGCACGCCTACCAGCGTACGCGCAGCGACCTTTACTGGCGGCGGCACGAACTGCGGCCGATTCTCGCGCGACACGGTATCGAGCTGAACCTCGGAGTACTCAAGGACCACAGCCGCTCGCTGCTTTTGCACAAGCGCCGCCCGGACCTGGCGACCAGTACCAGTGCGCTGGAGTCTTCGCTGCGTGATCTCGAGACCTGGCTGGCGGCTCGTGGGGCCTGAAGCGCTCGCCCATCCGGAAGCGGAGACGGCGACCGAGGATTCCCCGAAGGGGCGCCGGGGTGTTATCCTGCCCCGGTGACGGCACTCGGGGAGGACTCGTCGATGGATCGCAAGCCCAGGCGGCGAACGCGCGAAAGGATCATCGAGACGAGCTTGCGACTGTTCAACGACTTTGGCGAGCCGAACGTGACCACCTCGGTCATCGCCGATGAAATGGACATCAGTCCGGGCAACCTCTATTACCATTTTCACAACAAGGACGAGATCCTCGAGTCGATCTTCCGGATCTTCGAACGCGAGATCGAGGAAACGCTGGCTGCTCCGACACGCCGGCCGGCCGACGTCGAGGACATCTGGCTGTTCCTGCACCTGCTGTTCGAACAGATCTGGAAGTACCGTTTCTTCTATCGCGATCTGAATGACCTGCTGACCCGAAATCGCGTTCTCGAAGTCCATTTCCAGCAGATCCTCGCCCACAAGGTGCGCACGGCGACGACCCTTTGCGAGGCACTCGTCTCGGCGGGCTCGATGCGCGCCGGTTCCGGCGAACTGCGCGCCCTGGCCACGAACATGGCCTGCGTGGCAACGTACTGGCTGTCCTTCGAATACGCTCGCGATCCTCGCGGCAAGCTCGAACGTGGCCGGATCGGTCGTGGCGTCTATCAGGTGATGGCGATGATTTCGCCGTTCCTGGTCGGCGAAGCGAAGAACCTGCTCGAAAGATTGTCACAGGAGTACCTGAGGGCGTAGCCTACTGCGCCGGAGAGTTTTTTTGCTTGGCCCGAGGTGAACCGATGAGCTGGAAGAAGTTTCCCTACCCCGAGAAGACCTATGAATACCCGGGAGCAGCGCTGCAGCAGAACTGGGCCAGGCTGCACCGGGGAGACTGCGAACCCTTTCCCGGCGACGCGCGCGTGCAGGAAGCCTGGCGGCACTATCACGCGGGGGATTTTGGCAAGGCGCTCGAGACCGGCGTGGCCTGCGGACCTGCTGGCTACAACGCGGCCAACAAGGCGGCGACGATCTACGCGACGTACCTCGAAAGCGACGAGGAGCGCAAGCTTGCGCTGCTCAGCGAGGCGGCCGAGCGCTGCGAGGAAGTGCAGCAGAAGGATCCCGCGAACGTGAACGGCTGGTACCTGCATGGCTTCGCTCTCGGTCGCTACAGTCAGGGGATATCGGTCGTCAAGGCGTTGGCCCAGGGTCTCGGCGGCAAGATCAAGGGAAGCCTCACGCGTGCCCTGGAACTGGCCCCCGAGCACTCTGACGCACGGATCGCGCTCGGCGCGTATCACGCCGAGGTCATCGACAAGGTCGGTGCGATGGTCGGTGGACTGACCTATGGCGCCAGGAAGGAGACGGGCCAGCAGTTGCTCGAGACCGCGCTGAAGATGAACCCCGACTCGGCAATCGCGCGCATCGAGTACGCCAACGCTCTGGTGATGATGTATGGCAAGGCCAGGCTCAAGGATGCCGAGAGGCTGTATCAGGAAGCGGCGGCCTGTCAGCCGCTGGATGCGATGGAGCGCCTTGACGTCCAAGCGGCCAAGGCCGAGCTCGCCGACTGAGCCGCCGCTGGCTCGCTGGCCGCGACCGGGTCATGCCCGGACGGCCGGTCTTCACCGGCTTGCGCCGGGCTGGACGGCGAGCCTGATCAGGTCTCCTTCGACGACCTCGGGGTTGGCCAGGCGGTCCGACGGCTCGAGCAGCACGAGCCAGAGAAGTTTCTCGAACTCCGCGGCGAATCGGCTGACGATCCGCTCCGGGTCGTCGACCCTGTTTCGGTCGGTAATCAGACCGAACTGCACTCGGCCGTTGTACGAGAGAATGCTGACCCCCATGCCGATGTCGCCGGCTTGCGGAACCCAGACCATCTCTTGCTCGATCAGGCTGCCGGCGAAGTAGCGTGGCTGTTGTGGTCCGGGGACGTTGGTCATGACCGCGGTGGTCTTGCTGGTCAGCAGGCTGAGGATCTGGTCCTCGACGAGCTTTGGCGCCATTCCGGCGAAACCGAGCAGGCTGAAGGTCAGCATCGCCTGGTACGAGCCCTTGAGTTCGGCCATGCGCGCTCGCGTCTCGTAGAGCCTGGCCAGTGGATTCTCGATGCCGACGGGCAGCTCGAGGGCGACGAGGCCGAAGCGGTTCCCGAGCTCGCCAACATCATCGGGTCCCCTGAGGTTGACTGGAACCATGGCGCGAATGTCGACTCCGTCCACGTCGTCGCCACACTCGACCAGGTAGCTGCGCAGGGCTCCGGCAATCGACGCGAGGAGGGTGTCGTTGAGCGAGCAGCCAAGGACCTTGCCGACGACCTTGATCTCGGCCAGCTGAACCGGCTCCGACCAGGCGACGCGCTTCACCGTTCCCGCCTTGCCCTTTAAGCGCGTGCGGCTGTCGTCGTCCATCAGCGCCAGCTTGCCGATTTCGGAGGCGATCGCCGAGGCGACTCGCGCGTAGCTGCGGACCGATGCCGGATCGTTGCGCAGGCCGAGGTACTGGGCCCAGAGGTGGCCGCCGACGCGGATCGAGGCCAGCGCGACTTCGCTCAGCGGCTCGAGGATCACCCGCCAGAAGGCGTCGTCATCGTTGCCGGGGCGGTCGTGCTCGTCGCGGCTCGCGTGCCGCTCCGCACCCCCGCCGCGCCTCTCTCCGTCTTCCGGTGCGCTCGCCGCGGCGTCGGTGAGCGAGTCGATCACCCCGATCAGGGCGATGCCGTCGGCGATCGCGTGGTGGATGCGTACGACAAGCGCCGACCGGGAGTCGGCCAGATCGACGATGTTGAATTCCCAGCGGGGTCGCGACGGATTCAGCGGTGTGCTGGCCATCTCGGCGACGAACTTCTGCAACTCGTTCTTGCCGCTCGGGGCAGGCAGACACGAATGGCGGACATGCGCGTCGATATCGAAATCGGAGTCGTCGATCCACCAGGCGCCGTCGGCTCCCTGCAGGGCGATCTGCTGGAAGCGCCGGTAGCGAAGCATGCGCCGAGCGACGGTGCGTCGGAAGCGCTCCGCGTCGATCCGCCCGGCGAAGATCATCACCCCGAGGATCTGCATCAGGTTTTCCGGCCGATCCATGCGCAGCCAGGCGGTATCGACATGGGAAATCTTCTCGCGCGAACTCATCCTGTCCGCTCCACCGGGAAAAGCCAGCCCATATAATAGAGCCGCGTGACCACCACTTCCAGCGGAGAAAGAATCGTGAGTGACCTGCAAGCCCAGTTCGAGGCCGCCGTGGCCAGTTCGAAGGCCTTGCCGGAGCGGCCGGACAATGCCACTCTCCTGCAGCTCTACGCGCTCTACAAGCAGGCCAGCGAGGGCGACGTGCAGGGAAGGCGTCCCGGTTTTACCGACATGGTCGGGCGCGCCAAGTACGATGCGTGGGCCGCGATCCGCGGGACGGCAGCGAGCGATGCGATGCAGCAGTACGTCGCGCTGGTCGACCAACTCGGGAATCGCTGAAGGCCGTCGTGCTGCTCTCCGGGACTAGATCGGGAAGTTCTCGTCGAAGAAGCGATGGACTTCGCGTTCGATCGTCGGCTTGAGCGCAAAGAGCAGGAAACCCAGCCGGATGTCCAGCGCCACCTCTCGGTCGTCGACCGACAGGTTGCCGGAGACGCCTGGGCGCTTGAAGCGCATGACGTTCCCGTTCCACGAGTAGGCGAGGTCGAACTCTTCGTTGAGTTCGGCGGCCATATGCTCGGCCGACGCACGCGCTTCGGCAAGGCTTCTGCCATGAGTGCGGCGAATGATGATGTCGCTCATCGGAGAACTCCTCTGGTTTGAAATGGGTACCCGAGGCGTGCGGTTCGCCCGCCGGACCCGGAGCGGGAGCGCACGTTCGGTGGCTCCGAGACGTGTCCCCGGCGGTCGCTTCGCCGGTCATCGACTGCTGTTCCGCTGTGCAGCCTCTGAGCAAAGCAACAGAAATGCCGCATATCGTCGAGGATCGATGTTGCCCTCCTCGAGGGCCAGGCGAATCCGGCAGTCGGGCTCGCGGTGGTGGTGACAGTCCCGGAAGCGGCACTGATCAGCCAGTGGACGGAACTCGACGAAGGCAGCGGCGATTTCCTCGACCGTCAGATGGCGCAGGCCGAAGTCGGTCAGACCCGGCGAGTCGATCAGCGCACAAGCCGGGGCCGGCCGATAGAGGTGCGAGCAGGTGGTGGTGTGCCTGCCGCTGTGCAAGGCCTGCGAAATCTCCCGGGTCGCTGCGCGGGCGCCGGGTACCAGGGCGTTGATCAGCGTAGACTTGCCCATTCCTGACTGGCCGATCAGAAGGCTGGTCTCTCCGGCGAGCATGGGGAGCAACTGCCTTGCCCCGTCGCTGCGCGCGGATATCCTGAGGACGCGATACCCCAGCCTGACGAATGGCTCGAGAACGGCGATCGCTGCGCCGAGGCGATCGCCAAGGTCGCACTTGTTGAGCACGATCAGTACGGCGATATTCTGTGCTTCCGCAGCGACGGTGCACCGCGTGACCAGTTCGTCCGAGAACGGGGGCTCGGTAGCCACGACGATGATCACCTGGGTGACATTCGCGGCGATGAGCTTTTGCCGGGAGACGTCCGAACGATAGAAGAGGCTCCCGCGGGGTTCGTGCGCGACGATGACCCCCTGGACGCCGCTGGCAGTCTGGAGGACGGTCACCCGGTCGCCGCAGACCAGGCCGCCGCGTTTGCCCCGTGCATCGCAGAGCTGGGTCGGTCCGCCGTCGAGTTCGACGCGGTACTGACGCCCGTAGGCTGCGACGACGATGCCCGACTGTTTCAAAAGCCGGCCAGCGCCTCGACCCTGGCTGCGCAGATGAAATCGTTGCGTGAAAGACCGCCGACGTCGTGAGTGGAATAGCCGACCAGCACCTTTCCGTAGCCGACCTCGAGATCGGGGTGGTGGTCTTCGCGCTCGGCAAGCGCAGCGATCATGTTTACGAAGAGCATCGTCGCCGGGTAGCCGGCGAAGCTGAAGGACTTGCTGAGCCTGCCCTGTCCGTCGACCTGCCATCCAGGCAGGGTCGCGAGCAGCGCGGTGATCTCGAGCGGATCGAGCCGGTGCCCGGTACCCCGGATGGGTTGGCAATGCTCGCGGGCAAGCGGGTTTTCGGCAGTCTTCACGGTCGGACTCCTTTCTTTTCAGCCGGCTTCCTGAAGCCGCGCGACACGCAGGGCGGCGGGGGGATGGGAATCGTAGAACAGCGAGTACACCGGGTCGGGGGTCAGCGTCGTGGCATTGTCCTCGTACAGCTTGACCAGCGCCGAGACGAGATCGTCTGCCGAGGTCTGCGCGGCCGCGTAACGGTCCGCCTCGAACTCGTCGCGTCGTGAGAGCAGGCTCAGCAGCGGGGTGAGCAGGAAAATGAACACCGGCCCGGCAAGCAGGAAGAGTACGAGGCCGATGGCAGCATTCTGCGCGGCCACGCCGAGTCCGCGGTAGAACCATCCGGCATCGACCAGTTGGCCGAGGATGGCGAGAAAGAGCAGCGACAGCACGAAGGCGAGGGCGATTCGTCTGGTCACGTGGTGATGCCGGAAATGGCCGAGCTCGTGGGCCAGGACGGCTTCCGTTTCGGCTGGTTGCAGTCGGCCGAGCAGCGTGTCGAAGAAGACGATCCTCTTCGTCCTGCCATAGCCGGTGAAGTAGGCGTTGCCGTGCGTCGAGCGCTTCGAACCGTCCATCACCAAAACCCCTGAGCTGGCAAAGCCGCAGCGTGCGAGCAGGGCTTCGATCCGCGCCTGCAGCGCGATGTCGTCGAGCGGGACGAAACGATTGAACAACGGTGCGATCCAGGTCGGGTAGACGAACAGCAGCAGGAGATTGAATGCACACCAGAACAGCCAGACGGCGAACCACCATAATCTGCCCGCCTCGTTCATCAGCCAGAGAACGGCGAGCAGGGCCGGTCCGCCGACGACGATCGCCAGCACCGCCTGTCTGGCAAGATCGGCGACGAACAGGCGCGCGCTCATCCGGTTGAAGCCGAAGCGCTCTTCGATGACGAATTGCCGGTATACGGCCAGCGGCAGATCGACGACTGCCGAAACGAAGAGGACGCTGAAGATCAGCGCAACGCCGTAGGCCAGACCCTCGAGGTGCGCTGACCAGAAGGCGTGGATCGCCTGGACGCTGCCGCCGAGCGTCAGCATGAGCAGCGCGGCGATCTCGACCGCGAGGGCAAAGCGCCCGAAACGCGTCCGCGCCACGGTGTAGTCCGCGGCCTTCTGATGAGCGGCCAGATCGATGCGCCCGGCGAAGCTCGGGGGAACGCTGCCACGATGTGCGAGGACGTGCCCGATCTGACGACCGGCGAGCCAGAAGCGCAGCAGGCACATCAGCGCCACGGCAGCGCCAAAGATCAGAGAAAACGCATTTGCCATTTTACAAATGTGACAGAATCGGAGCCTCGCGGTTCCGGGGAATTATATGGGTCTATGTCGTTTCGTGTGGAAAGCCGCCATACCCGCCGCGCCCGGCTGGTATCCGCCCGACCCTATGGTCGGGACATGACCAGCGTTGAGGGCGCTGTCAAGGGCGGGCGAAGCCCGGCGAAGCGGACCCTTTACAGCGCCCGAAACGCTAATACGCTCAAGGGCTTGGGGCTGGTCGCAGCTGTTTGCGGCCAGCTCCCGAGCCCGTCCGGCGGCGAGGAGTTCCCCGCCCTCGGGGGCGGGGCCAGGGGTGGGGGCGCCCGAAGGGCTCTGCGGGAGGAGTCGTGGCGCCGAGGCGGTTCCATACGAAACGGAGTAAACCCAATTATATGGCACAGGACAGCACGCGCCTCGTCTGGATCGATATGGAGATGACCGGCCTGGATCCCGAGCGCGACCGGATCATCGAAGTGGCGATGATCATCACCGACAGCGACCTGAAGACGATCGTCGAGTCTCCGGAATGGGTCGTGCATCAGCAAGAGTCCTGCCTCGGAGGCATGGACGAGTGGAATCGGCGCACCCACGGGAGTTCGGGTCTGCTCGACCGCGTCAGGGCATCCAAGCTCGACGAGACGAGCGTCGAGAGGGCTGCACTCGCCTTCGTGGAGGCTCAGGTACCACGTCTGGCCAGCCCGCTGTGCGGGAATTCCGTCGGCCAGGACCGGCGATTCCTGCAGCGTTACATGCCGCGACTGGAAGCCTGGTTCCATTACCGAAACATCGACGTGAGCACGCTCAAGGAACTGTGCCGGCGCTGGCGGCCCGAGGTCGCCAGCCGACTGGTCAAGCGTTCGCAGCATACGGCTCTCGCCGACATCCGCGAGTCGATCGAGGAACTCAGGTTCTATCGCGAGCACTTTCTCAGGCTCTGAAGAGCCTCCCCGCCGCGCCCTCGCCGTTCCCCACGGGAAGCCCATCACGGGGGTTCGCGGAAGTCAGCGGTCCGGCAAGATCGCGAGCGTTCCTCGTCTCGCCGCCATCAGAAGACGCTCGAGCACCGCTCAGCGCCCTGGCTGTCCGGTCTGCGGGGCGTCGCGCTGGAACAGGTGGAGCCTGTCGCCCTCGGCACGTTCGGCCGGGCGACCGCCTTCCCAGATCTTGCGCCAGCCGATGTTCGCAGCCACTCCACTGTATCGCGGCGCGCCATGTATCAGCAGCAGATCACAGCTTGCCGACGCCGTCATCGTCGACGGAATCGTCCGGATTCCCGAAAAATAGTCGAGCGAGGCGAGCACCGGGTCGCCGACACTGACCGACGCAATGCAGCGCCTTTTCTCGGGCAGGGCGGCCGCCAGCGAGAGCGACACTTGGCGGTAGCTCTTGCCGTAGTCGATCCACGGCATCCAGAGGCTCGTGACGAGCAGCCAGAGCAACGTCAGGCCGGCCATCCAGTGCAGGACGCCGCGCATCGGTGAGCGGGGACTCGTGGCGATCAGCCATGACCAGGCCAGGGTTGCGGCGACGGTGACCAGGACTGGCAGGAGGCTGAAGTGGCCGACGAAGCCCGGCGCCAGCCGGACGACCTGACGTGCGAGCCGCGGTGGCCAGTCGAAGACCATGGCGCTCCAGCCGACCCAGACGAGCAGCGCGAAGAAGCTGAAGGTAATCATCCCGAACCAGTCGAAAGCGTTGGCCGCACCGCGGCGCAGCGTCGGAACGGCCGGAACGGCGAGCAGGACCAGTGGCGGCAGAAGCAGAAGGGCTGGGACACTGCGCGGACCGAGCCATAAACTCGCCAGGAGCAGCGTGATCAGCAGGGCGGCCAAGGGCATCGACAGCGCCTGGCTACCCAGCTGCCGTCGCTTCGCCCACAGCGTCCAGCAGGCGAGGGGCAAGGCCGGCCAGGCATACCATGGGAGCATGAAGAGGAAGCGCAGCAGACTGAGAAGCGGCTGCGCCGTCCCGGCAATCTGTTCGGACTCCTGCGCGACGATGGCTGCGAAAAAGGTGGGCGACGTCGCGTATACCGGAACGAGCCAGCTGGCGACGATTGCGGCGGCGAGCAGCAGGGACGCGAGCATGAGGAGAGTGGAGTACAAGCGTCGCTCGGATCGCCAGGCCACGAAGCCAGCTACCGGGATCAATGGCAGAACTGGCGTCAGGCCGTTGGCCAGGCAGCCGAAACCGAGCGCCGAGCCGAACGACAACGCGCCGAGGACCGGTCTCCGGTTGAACTGCGTCAATGCCCAGTAAGCAGCCGTATACGCGGTCAGAGTGGCCAGCATCGGCTGTGCCTCGTGGGCATGGTAGATGAAGCCGACGCTACCGGCGAGGAGTAACGGGGCTGCCGAGGACTGATCCGGACCGTGCAGTTCGCGCGCGGCGAACAGAATGAAAGCCAGGGCAAGCAACGTGAACAGGCCGCTGGCCAGCCGGGCGGACTGGTGTACCGGAAGCACTGCCGACGCCAGCTTCGCGAAGCCCGCCGCAACCCAGTAGTAGACCGGGGCATCAGGATACGGCCGGCCGGCCAGGCCGGGGGTCAGCCAGTCGCCGCGGGTCAGCAGGTCGTGGACGACCCCTATGGTGACTGCGTCGTCGCTCTTCCACGGATCGTGACCGACCAGCCCGGTCAGGGAATAGACGAGAAGCAGAATGGCCAGCGTCCAAGAACTGGGCGGCAGGCCTATCCCTCTAGGCACGGTCTGCTCCGAATGAACGGGCATGCTCGGGTGGGCAGCGCGGAAAAGAACTCGTCGGCACGAAAAAAAAGCAGCCGTGGGGCTGCCTTTCTTCTACCCCGCTGCTCGACTCACGTCGGCCTGCGGATCGCACCGTATTTCTGGTTGAACTTCTCGACCCGACCGGCCGTATCGATGATCTTCTGCTTGCCCGTGTAGAAAGGGTGACACGCCGAACAGACTTCGACATGCAGAGGCTTCTTCATCGTTGACCGTGTAGTGAAAGTGTTGCCGCAGGAACACGTCACCGTGATTTCGTTGTAAGCGGGATGGGCGTTCGGTTTCATTTACTGCTCTTTCCTGTAGGGTTGGGGCTGCTGGTCCTAGTCGAGGCGATCGACCGTGTTGCGCAAGCTTCTGACGAGACGCGTGATTATCCGCGAATTCGCCGCTTGCCGCAATCCGCCAGGCGGGCGGGGCAGGGCAATCGCAGACCGCGGCGATTTCTCCCTGCGTGCGCAGCGCGAGCCCGGTGGATCGGGGGAACACCGGTCAGCGGCGCATCGAGTCGAAGAACTCGCCGTTGTTCCTGGTCGCCTTGATCTTGTCGAGAAGGAACTCCATCGCTTCGAGGTCGTCCATGTTGTAGAGAAGCTTGCGCAGAATCCACATCTTCTGGAGGACATCGGGTTTGAGCAGCAGTTCCTCGCGTCGAGTCCCCGAGCGATTGACGTTGATCGCCGGATAGACGCGCTTTTCGGCCATCCGGCGGTCGAGGTGGATCTCCATGTTGCCGGTGCCCTTGAATTCCTCGTAGATCACGTCGTCCATACGGCTGCCGGTGTCGATCAGCGCGGTGGCGATGATGGTCAGCGATCCGCCCTCCTCGATGTTCCGGGCGGCGCCGAAGAAGCGTTTGGGCTTCTGCAGCGCGTTGGCATCGACGCCACCGGTGAGAACCTTGCCGGATGCTGGCTGGACCGTGTTGTAGGCGCGTGCCAGGCGGGTGATCGAGTCGAGCAGGATGACCACGTCGCGCTTGTGCTCGACGAGGCGCTTGGCCTTTTCGATGACCATCTCGGCGACCTGAACATGGCGCGTGGCCGGTTCGTCAAAGGTCGACGCAACGACCTCTCCGCGGACCGAGCGGGTCATCTCGGTGACTTCTTCGGGCCGTTCGTCGATGAGCAGGACGATCAGCGTGACGTCGGGGTGGTTGGCGGTGATCGCGTGGGCGATGTGCTGCATCATCACCGTCTTGCCGCTCTTCGGACTGGCGACCAGGAGGCCGCGTTGTCCCTTGCCGATCGGCGCGATGATGTCGATGATCCGGCTGGTGATGTT
>NZ_JAMTDX010000097.1:3351-72371 GCF_023806625.1 Accumulibacter sp. | reverse complement strand
CTCTCAACCCTGCGCCAATGTTAGCTTGAGCGGCTACTCAGTGGCCAAAGTTCGGTCTAGCTAGTCGAGGGTCCTGCGGAAGGTCTTCAGCCCGACGGCGAGGACGACCGCGGTGAACGCGAGGATCGGCCAGACCTGTTCCCAGACGATGTCCCAGCCGGAGCCCTTGAGCAGGATACCGCGGACGAGCAGCAGGAAGTGCGTGAGCGGCAGCACGTTGCCGACCATCTGCGCCCACTCGGGCATGCCGCGGAACGGAAACATGAACCCCGAGAGAAGCATCGACGGCAGAAAGAAGAAGAAGGTCATCTGCATCGCCTGCAGCTGATTGCGGGCGATCGAGCTGAAGGTGATGCCGAGCGTCAGGTTGGCGCAGATGAACAGCAGGACGACGGCGTAGAGCAGCGCAAGGCTGCCGTACATCGGCACGTCGAAGACCCAGCGCGCGGCGGCGAGGACCAGCGTCACCTGGAGCAGGCCAATCAGGATGTACGGAACGATCTTGCCGGTCATCACTTCGAGCGGCGTCGCGGGTGTGGCGAGCAGGTTCTCGAAAGTGCCGCGCTCGCGCTCACGGGTCATCGCCAGTCCGGTCATCAGGACCATGGTCATCGTCAGGATTACTCCGAGCAGACCCGGGACGACGTTGTAGGCGGTGATCCCTTCGGCGTTGTAGCGGCGATGGATGCGCAGATCGACCGGTGGATGCGTCGCCGGCCGAGCGCCCGGCAGATCCGGCGCGAAGACTTCGCCACCGAGGCTGCGCAGCACGGCGACCGCTCCGCCGGTGGCCATCGGGTCGGTGGCGTCGGCCTCGACGAGCAGCACCGGGCTCAGACCGCGGACGACGTCGCGATTGAATCCCGGTGGGAAGGTGACCACGAACTGCACCTCACTGCGCTCGAGCAGTCGGTTCGCCTCGCGCTCGTCGACCTCGGCGACGATGCGGAAGTACTCGCTGTTGGCCAGCGCCGTCACCCAAGCTCGGGCGAATGGTCCCGGATCGGCCATGACCACGGCGGTTGGCAGATGCCGCGGGTCGGAATTGATCGCGAAGCCGAAGAGCAGCAGCTGGATCAGCGGGATGCCGACGATCATCCCGAAGGTCAGGCGGTCGCGCCTGAGCTGGATGAACTCCTTGAGCACGATGCCGAGCCAGCGCGAGAACGAGAAGCCGTCCATGCTCCTGCCTTCAGTCGCCGAGCGGGTCGCGCGCCTGGCCCATGAGGTGGATGAACGCGTCCTCGAGCGACGGCGCGACCGGGATCACGTGCAGTCCGCTCTCATCCGCGAGGGCGAGCATGCTCGCCTCGAGCATCGCGCCGTCCTGGCCGGCGACGTGCAGCGCCGTGCCGAAGCTGGCCACCTGGTCGGCGCCCGGCAGCCGGCCAAGACGTTCGGCGAGGTCGGCGACGCCGTGGCCACTGACCTGCCAGGTGTGCAGCCGGCAACCCGCGACGACCTCGCCGGCCGTCCCGGAGGCGAGCAGACTGCCGTACGCGAGATAGGCGAGACGGTGGCAGCGCTCGGCCTCGTCCATGTAGTGGGTCGACACGAGCACGGTCATCCCGCCCCCCGAAAGGCGGTGGATCTCCTCCCAGAAGTCGCGACGGGCCATTGGATCGACGCCGGCGGTCGGTTCGTCGAGCAGCAGCAGGCGTGGCTCGTGCAGCAGGCACGCGGCCAGCGACAGGCGCTGCTTCCAGCCTCCCGACAGCGTGCCGGCGAGCTGGTCGCGCCGCCCGCCGAGGCCGAGTTCGTCGAGTGCCCGGTCGACGACCTGCCGGCGCTTCGCCATGCCGAACATCCGGGCGACGAAGTCGAGGTTCTCGGCGATCGTCAGGTCGTCCCAGAGCGAGAACTTCTGGGTCATGTAGCCGACCTCGCGCTTGATCGCCGCGCTCTCGCGCAGAACGTCGAAGCCGAGGCAGCTGCCGCGCCCGCTGTCCGGAGTGAGCAGCCCGCAGAGCATGCGGATCGACGTCGTCTTGCCGCTGCCGTTGGGCCCGAGAAAGCCGTAGATCTCGCCCGAGCAGACCTGCAGCGCGAGGTCGCGGACGACGTGCCGGTCGCCGAAGTGCTTGTTGATTCCGCTGACGTCGATCGCCAGATCGGGCATCTCAGTTCCCGCCGAGCCGGACATCGACCGGCAGGCCGGGGCGAAGCGATGCGGCCTGTTGCCGGTCCGCGGCGGCCTCGACGCGAAAAACGAGCTTCTCGCGGCTGCCGCGGTTGTAGATCACCGGCGGCGTGTACTCGGCCTGCGGCGCGACGAAGTCGATCGTCGCGCGAATGACCTGCGTGCACCCGTCGCAGCTCGCCTCGACGGCCATCCCGGGTCGCAACTGCGCGACCAGCGTCTCGGGAACGTAGAAGCGCAGGCGGCGCCGCTCGTCGGGAAGCAGGCTGGCGACCGGTGCGCCGGCGGCAACCCACTCGCCGGGCTGGTAGTAGGTCTCGGCGAGTTCGCCGTCGGCGGGCGCGGCGATCGTCTTCTGTCTGAGCCGCCAGCGTTGCTGCTCGACGACGGCCGCTGCGGCGTCGCGTTCGGCTTCGGCGGCGCGCAGTTCAGCGGCGCGGCCGAGCGGGATCCGGTACGCGGCCAGCTGTTGGCGCGCCGAATCGAGCTGGGCGGCGCTCCGGTCACGTGTGCTGCGCGCTTCGTCGAGCCTCGCCTGCGAGATGAAGTTGCGTCGGGCGAGCGCTTCCTGCTGCGCGAGTTGCGTTTCGGCGAGGCGCAGCGCGGCCTCGGCCGAGCGCACCTGCGCTTCGAGCGCGGCGATTTCCGGCGCGCGCCGGGCCTCGGCGAGGTTACGCAGCCGCTCGGCAGCGGCTCCGGCTCGCGCTTCGGCCTCGCTCAGCGCCTGCGCATCGGGGTCTTCAGTCAGCGTGAAAACCTGCTGGCCGGCGCGAACGCGCGTGCCACGCGTCGCGTCGAGCGTCTTCAGGTAGCCGGTCTGCGGCGAGGCGAGGTACAGATACTCGCCTTCGACGTAGCCCTGGAAAGTCGGCGGCGTGTGCTGGCCGCAGGCGACGGCGAGCCCCGCGCAGCCAGCGGCGAGGAACCGCCAGCCGGCTGCCGGCAACGCGGGCGGCCTGTCAGCGCAGCTCAATGCTTGTGTTCGGCTCCCGCTGGCGGAGCGGCGGTGAGATCGCGCACTTCGGCCTTGACCTCGACGCGTTCGACCTTCCGGTCCGGTCCTTCGACCTGCAGGGTCAGCGGTACCATCTCGCCGCTCTTGAGCGGTTGCTTGAGGTTGATGAGCATCACGTGGTAGCCGCCCGGAGCGAGCGGGACGGTCTTGCCGGCTGGCAGATCGAGCCGCGGGATTGCGTGCATCTTCATCACCCCGCCGTCCATCTTCATCTCGTGAATCTCGGTCACCGCGGCGACGGGGCTCGATGCGCCGACCAGCGTCGCGCCGGACTTGCTGCTCAGGTCCATGAACGCGCCGGTGGCCTTCTGGCCCTTGACCGTTCCGCGGACCCAGGGGTTGACGACTTCGACGTCGGCGGCCAGAGCGGTCGTCGAGGCGCCGAGCAGGATGGCCAGCGAACAGAGGGTGGCTTTGGTCTTCAAGTGTGGCTCCTTTCCTTGTCAGAGAAAAAGTGCTTCGGCGGTGGGCGAGGGCGGCACGCTCAGGGCTTGCGGCTCCAGTTACCCTGCGCATCTTCGACCCACCAGCCCGAGTGGAACTGCTCCTTCCAGCGACGGACCTGCGCTTCGCGGACCGCCGGTTCCCACGCCTGGCCGCCGTGGGCCTCGGCGATCGCGTAGATCAGCGAATTGCGCTCGGGGTTTTCGCTGTCGATCAGCTTCTCGGCGATCTGCCGCTGAACGAGAGTCAGCCGGCTCGGATCGCGGAGCTTGATCATCCCGTCGTAGCCGAGGCCGATCACGCCTGCGTCATAGAAGCGGACGAGCCTCGAGGTGCGCTGCGTGAGGCTGTGCCGGACGACGATCACCGGCGGCGTGCCGATCTCGAGGTTGATCGGCTCGCCGGCAGGCGCCGCGAGCAGTGGCAGCGATACGACGGCGAGCAGCGCGAATAGTGAACGGTAGGCTTTCATCGGCGTTTCCCGGCGCAGTTCATTTTCCGGCAAGGAGCAGCTTCAGGTCGGCGGCGACCTTGTCGCTGGCCTCTCCGTAGCGCGTGAACAGCCTGAGCCGGCCCTCGGGGTCGAAGACGTAGCTGGCCGTCGAGTGGTCGATGCTGTACGAATCCGGCGTCGAACCCGGCTGGCGGGTGTAGAAGACCTTGAACTCCTGTGCCGTCGCTGCGATCGTCTTCTCGTCGCCGTAAAGCCCGAGGAATGATGGGTGGAAGGCCGTGACGTACTCGGCGAGCAACTCGGGCGTGTCGCGGCCCGGGTCGAGGGTGACGAAGAGCACCTGCACGCGGCTGGCGTCGGCACCGAGCCGGTCGATCACCTCGCGCATCGCCAGCAGCGTCGTCGGGCAGACGTCCGGACACTGCGTATAGCCGAAGAACAGGATCACCGCCTTGCCCTTGAAGTCGGCGAGCCGCCGCGGATGGCCATGGTGATCGGTGAGCAGGAAATCCTTGCCCCAAGGCGAGCCGGTGAGGTCGGTCGAGTTGAACCGGGGGGGCTCGGAACAGCCGCCGAGCAGAACGGTGAGGCAGACGAGCAGGGTCGCGATGAGCTTCATGGTCTACAAGGAAGTTTGGCAGCGGCTCCGGCCGCGTCGCCGGAGATGGCCAGGCAACTCGTCGAGCAGCGGACCGATCGTGCGCATGCCCGGCTCGTGGCCGGCCAGCGTGCCAGGGCGCCGCGGGAATTCTCCAGCGATTACGCTCATTGTCACCGGGCCGGCGGCCTTCAACCTTGATCCAGGTTAACCATCGTCGCCTCGTCGTCGCGCATCCGCCGTCGGCGGCACCTGCTATGATCGGCAAGTCGGTTGATCAACGGGAACTCGATCATGGCCTCCTGGGGTTGTCCTCATGAAGTCGGCGGCCGCTGCGGCAAGGTGAACGACCTGCCCTGCGACCCCGGAATGAAAGGCTGCGTGCTTGCCGGACGCTTCTTCTTCATCGGCAGCGAAGAGAAGAACCGGCGCCTGCGCGAAAAACAGGCGCGCCCGGCAGGCGAGGCCGGCAACGACGCCCCGGCTTCCGGGAGCGACTGAAGGACGCGCGCTGGACCCGCTGGCATTCACACGATCCGGCAGGCTTCGTCGAAGCCGAGTCGCGGACCGCGTGGATAGAGTTTCGTCGGATCACCGACGCCGAGGTTGCAGAGAAAGTTCGCCTGGTAACGGCCGTCGGGAAAAAACGCGGCGTTGAGCTTGCCGGCGTCGAAACCGGACATCGGCCCACAGTCGAGGCCCAGCGCGCGTGCCGCGAGGATCAGGTAGGCGCCCTGCAGAGTGCCGTTGCGGAACGCGGTGGTCGCAGCGAGCGCCGCGTCCGCCTCGAACATCGGTCGCGCGTCGTAGGCCGGAAACATCGTCGGCAGGTGTTCGTAGAAACGGCTGTCGGTGGCGATGATCACCGTCGCCGGGGCGGCCATCGTCTTGTCGAGATTGCCCGAAGAGAGCGCCGGGGCGAGCAGTGCCTTGCCGTCCTGGCTGGTGACGAAGACGAATCGCGCCGGCTGGCAGTTCATCGACGTCGGACCCCACTTCAACAGTTCGTAGAGCCGGCGGAGAGCCGCCTCGGGAATCGCCTCGGGGGCAAAGCCGTTGTGCGTCCGGGCGCTGACGAAGATCTGGTCGAGCGCCTCTTCGGTGAGGGCAGGCATCCGGTTTCCTTTCTTCGGGGGACGGGGGCAGGGCGACGTCAGAGCTTGCGGTGAGTGCCGTCGCAGAGCGGGCTGCTGGCGGTTCGCTTGCAGCCACAGAAGTAGACGGTGCCAGACTCGGCGGCGTCGAAGCGCAGCGGCGAGAAGCCGCTGCCGCGGTGGCTGCCGTCGCAGAAGGGCTGGGTCGCGCTCTGGCCGCAGGCGCACCACCAGTAAGTCTTGCCGGCTTCGACGTCGATGGAGAAGGGGCTCGTGCGGGCCATTCTCGGGGCTGGATCGGTCATCGGGGTCTCCTCGGGTTTGCGCGATTCTACCGCGGTCGGCGCCGTGAAGGCGAGGCTGCTCGGTCGATCGGTCGATCGGTGGTCTCGGAGCCGGGAGCTGTTGCACCCGTTTCTTCCCCTTTCCGCCGAACGAGAATGGTGACCGCTCGCCAGCCAGCCGCCGATGAGTGCTGTCTTCTCCCGTGAGCCGGTCGGCGGGGTCGTGGGGTTCTCCAGTGGATCGTTCGCCTGCGACCTCAGGGCTCTGGTCCCGGCTTCTCGAGCCCCGACGGCGGAGTGCGCAGTCCGGCGATCAGCGTAGCTGCGCCAAGGCCCCACACGACGAGCATTCCGATCAGGCCGAAGACGACCGCGCTGACCACGCCGAGCAGGAATAACCCGGCAGCAATCACCAGCCGCAGCCGGCGTCGGCGCACTCGCCAGGCGACCATTCCCAGAAGCACTGCCGCAACGACCACCACCAGCGCCACATCGGCGAGCAGGGTCACCAGACCAGGATCGTCGCCCATGCTGAACACTCCTCGTGGGCAAGTTCGGGGCAGGAATCAGCCGGCGCGCTCGCCGGCCGTCGCGCCCTGCTCGAATCGGCGACCGACCCGCTCGAGCACATGCCGGGTCATCCCGAGCGCAAGCTCATGTTCGCCCATGAACACTTCTCCTGCTCGCTCCTCACGGAGCAGCGTCGCCTCTTCGTCGCTATGGGCACGGACCACCGTCTCCACGTCGGGCTTGAGCGCGTGTGCGATCTCGATCATCTTCCGCGCCCGAAGCGTATCCGGCGCGGCGATGACCAGCATCCGCGCACGGGCGACGTGCGCCTGGATCAACACCGACGCCTCGGAGGCGTCGCCGGTCACCGCTGGTATGCCGCGCTCGCGGAGTTGCTCGACGATCTCCCGGCTCTGCTCCGCGACGACGACCGGAATCCCTCTCTCGATCAACGCCTCACCGATGCGCCGGCCGACTCGGCCATAGCCGACGAGCAGTACATGCCCGGTCAGGAGATCCTGGTCGACGCTCGTCGGCAGCTCGGCCAGCGGATCGTCGGGCCTTTCCATCGCGCGGGCGAGTTGCGAGCGCGATCGAATCCACGCCTGGACTGGCTCTATCGCATTGAAGACCAGCGGATTGAGGGCGATCGAAACCAGCGCGCCGGCGAGTATCAGGCTCTGGCCTTCGACCGGAAGCAGGTTCAGCGAAACCCCGAGACTCGCCAGTATGAACGAGAACTCGCCGATCTGCGCCAGGCTGGCCGACACGGTCAGCGCAGTGTTCAGCGGGTAACGCAAGGCCAGGACGAGGAGAAACGCGGCCAGCGTCTTGCCGACGATGATGATCGCGACGACGACGAGCAGCCGGAACGGTTCCTGGACCAGCACGGCCGGATCGAAGAGCATGCCGACCGATACGAAAAACAGTACGGAAAAGGCCTCGCGCAGCGGCAGCGACTCGTCGGCCGCCCGATGGCTCAGCGCCGACTCGCGCAGGACCATCCCGGCGAAGAACGCGCCGAGCGCGAAGGAGACCCCGAAAATCGCGGCCGAGCCGTAGGCGATGCACACCGCGGCGGCGATCACGCAGAGTGTGAACAGCTCGCGCGACCCGGTGCGCGCCACCTGCCAGAGCAGCCAGGGAAAGACCCGCCGGCCGACGACGAACATCAGCACGACGAAGACCGCGACTTCGCCGATGGTGAGCAGCAGCGTCATCAGTAGATCGCGTCCGGCCAGTGCCTGGGCGACCCCGCGTCCGGCACCGCCACCCAGCCAGCCGGAGAGCGCCGGGAGCAGGACGAGGACCAGGACCATCACCACGTCCTCGACCACCAGCCAGCCGACGGCGATGCGGCCATTGACCGAGTCGACGATGCCGCGAGTCTCGAGCGCCCGGAGCAGGACCACGGTACTGGCGACCGAGAGCGAGAGGCCGAAGACGATGCCGGCGCCGAAGCTCCAGCCCCAGAGCGCTGCGACAGCGGCCCCGAGCGCGGTGGCCACGGTGATCTGGGCGACTGCGCCGGGCAGGGCGATCCGCCGGACGGCGAGCAGGTCATCGACCGAAAAATGCAGCCCGACTCCGAACATCAGCAGCATCACGCCGATCTCGGCGAGCTGCTGGGACAGTTCGACGTCTGCGACGAAGCCGGGTGTCGCGGGGCCGATGAGGATGCCGGCAATCAGGTAGCCGACCAGGGCCGGGAGTTTCAGACGTGCGGCGACGAAGCCGAGAATCAGGGCAAACCCGAAGGCAGCGGCAAGGGTGGTGATCAGCGGAACGCTATGAGGCACGCGGTTCTTCTCCTGCGATCGATTGGTGTCCGGGCCGTCCGTCGCGGGTTACGCCGCCCGATCTTTCTGGTCGGCGGCGAGTCGCGCGAAAAACCTCCGGCTGAGACCTGGTTCCGGTGCCCGCGTTCCGGGCTGGAGGCTCACCGCTCGTCATCTCCGGACGACCGGTTCTCGCCACCGGGCAGGTTTCTTCGGGAGAGATCCCAAGCGTCGCGCTCCCTGTCGCGTTGGTCGACGCCAGCGCGCTGGCTCGATCGCCTTGTCGGTTCACTCCCTCTCGTCCGTTGCCTGGTCATCAGGGAAGGGTGAGTCGAGCGCGGTGCCGACCAGCTCAATCGCCGGGTCACCCTCGAAGATCGCCACCAGGTCAGCGTGCAGCCTCTCGACCCATGGAATCGTGTCGATCGATCGAAACATTCGCCAGCTCCAGACCTTCCGGCTCGTCGCCCCAGGTGTGCAGAAAAGGTCGAGCAGCCCATCGCGCTCGGGTCCGCAGTAAATGCAGACCCCGAAAGTGAATGGCGCATCCTTCAGTTCGACCCACCAGCCCCAGTCTTCGCAGCAGATGAAGGGGGCATCGTAACCCTTGCTTGCCAATCGTTCCTGCAGATACTGGGCGAGCGCCTTGCCGTACATGCCGGGGTTGACCAGTTCGGCTTCCTCGCCGGGAAGGATCGGGAACTTGTCGGATCTGACGTGGATGAAGTTGTCCATGGCCTGGGGCGAACACCTGCAATCAGTGGAGGACGGCAAAGACCCGCGCACGGCGACCGGTTCCAGATGTTTACATGTTAGACGCATTTGCGGGCGCAGTCGATGAAACGAAGCGTCGCGGCGTCCGCCTTTGTCGAAGTTCTCCATCACCGCGTCGTGCATCACGCCGGCGATGGCGCGCATGACCGGCGAGGTGTCGGCGGCGGACCTGGCCAGGCGCTCGAGCGCCTGCGTCACCGCGGTGGTGTCTACCTTGATTTCGATCATCGCTCGTCTATACTGGCATCACTGATTGCGGTCGTACAATGGCTTCCGACTGACGCATCCAAAGGAACCGCACAGCGCCCCCTGATCGAGTCGGCGGCGGGGGTTTCTCATTTTTGGTACAGCAGGAAGCCATCGCGCTGCTGCTCGATGTAGCGCTGGCGCGCTTCCGGGCTGCGGGCCGGCTGCGCGACCATAGCCGTGGACCCTCTCCAGCCATCCTTGCCGTGCTCGAAGACCGACACGGCGTATCGTGGCCCGTTGTCGCCTTCGACCAGGAAGCCCTTGATGTAGCGTCGCTTGAGCTGCCAGGCGCCGGGCTGCTCGCGGGACTCTTCCCAGCGCAGCCAGATGTCGTCAGGCGTCTTGATCGTCTCGGCCATCAGGCCCATGAAGGGGCCGCGCCGGTTCGTGGCTGCCTTCCAGTTGCCGGCGCCGTCCTCGAAGTGATCGACGAATAGAGGCTCTGCCCGGCGCCACGCCGGATCAGCGTCTTATCGCCGTAGCCGAACTTGCTCTTCTGGGCCAGGGTGGCGGGCTTCAGGGGAACCCAGGCCGGGCGACCGCCTTGCTGGAAGTTCTCCATCACCGCGTCGTGCATCACGCCGGCGATGGCGCGCATGACCGGCGAGGTGTCGGCCGCGGACCTGGCCAGGCGACGAAGGGCCTGGATGACCGAGGTGGTGTCTACCTTGTATTTCGAATCTCTCGTCTATACTGGACACAGATGGGCAACGAACGGAAATTCGGCGTCCGTTCAACCGTATGGCCGAGGCCCCACGGGGATGGCGGGACTGCCGGCCGCCCCCTATGCTTCCTCGATGGGTTCATAGCGCGTCCTGGCCGCGAGTGCCTGTACGTTGATCTTGTGACCGGCGCGAGCGATGTTCAGCGCCCTCTTCGGGTGGCCGGCCGAGACATCTACCTGAACCGCGATCTTGACCGGGCGGTCGGCATCGAGCGATGGCAGCACATAGATCATCTTCTTTTCCAGCCTGTCGAAATAGCTCCGGCGTTCATTGGCCAGCGCCAGCGGCAGCCTTTTCCGTTCGTCCGGCGTCAGCGCGCTAGCCTCGCGCGCATGGCGGTCGGCCTTCCTGCCGACGAGCAAGCGATCCTCGACAGCGATTTCCGCGGTTGCCGGGGCCACGCCTGCGGCGCCCGTGTAATGGGAAACCTCGCGTTGCGTCATGGCGCCGACGATTGCGTGCAACCCACGCCCACGTCCGGCGGCCAGCACATCATCTACCCAACGCCCGAAGCGAGTGGCGGACTGCTCGCTGAGCGCTGTCTTCAACCCCGGCCACATCGCGGCGCCGAGCGGCGCGTCGAGCGTGCTCAGGCGCTGGTCGATAACCTCCTGTAAACCGCCCAGCGCGTCGGCTCCGGTGTTGTAGTCCCACCCCGGATCGAGCGCGAAGAACTTGCCGGGGCGTACTCGAGTCCTGCGCAGCCCGGCGCCGTCGGGTGGAGATTGATGCCTCTGGCGTGATCGGTGCGGTCTGGTTATCGCTGCGGTCTGGCTATCGGCGCGGCACCGTCGTCCGGGCTCGTTTTCGCTTCGCTGCTGGCGAATGGCCGCCGATGCGGGATAATCGGGGCCCATGATCCGCTGCGGGCGGTCGACCGGCGCGGCGGTGCCGGTGGACGTTCGGCGCGGTGCTGCGGCAAGGAGATGAAGATGAGCCGATCGCTTTTTGCTTCGTGGGGTGCGCGCCTGGCGCAGGAGGTGTTTGCGCGCGCCGTCGCCGCGGTGGGACTGTTTGGCGCCGACGGGAAAGGACTGGCAGAGGGCGCCGTCGAGGCGCTTGCCCGGCTGGTGCTCGACGACGACGACGTGGCCGTCCTGCGGCTCGCCGAAATTGGCCGGCTGGTCGAGGCGATCGCCGCGCGCGAGCCGGGTCTGCCGCCGGCCGGCGCTTTCGTCGCCGCGTTCGCGCGCTTCGTCGAGGCGTGGTCGGCTGGCCGACCGCCGGATGGCCGAGGGCTGCGCCTGGAGATCGATGCCGGCGACACGGCGCTCTCAGGCGTTCCGGATGTCCGCTGGCTGGTCGGGCTGCTCGCTGGCGGTGACGATCCGCTGGCGGCTTCGGCCTGGTTGCGCGTCGACGAGCCCGATCGACCGATCGGCTGGCAAGTGCCGCCGCGCGTGGCGATCCTCGGTGATTCGGCAGGCGAACCCGGCGACGCGCTGGCGGGCGCGTCGGGTGTCGCCCCGATCGATCTGTCGGCCAGTGCCCGGGCAGGCGCCGACTGCGATCTTCTGCTGGTCGCGGACGATCTGCGCGGCGCGCTGAGGCGCGTGCTCGAGCGGCCGCGGATGCGCGCCGGCGGCGTCCTCGTGCTCGGGGGTGCCGGAGTCGCGGCCCGTCGCGCCAGGCCGCTGGCCGATGCGCTGCGCAGCGAACTCGCGGCCGCCGTGCTGGGCATCGTCGAGGTCGACGCCGACCGCCGGGACGACTGGCTGAGCCTCTTCTGCGCGGGTCTCGACCGCCGAATGGCGCTCGATCTCGCGCTAGCGCAGGCGTGTCGGGCGGTCGACAACGGCACGGGGCGACCGCCGCTGCTCTTCGCGCCGCGCCGCGCGCTGTCGCCGTTGGCCGCGGGCCAACCCGGTGTGCGCGGCCTGGCCGAAGTCGGTGAGGCGTCTGCCCTCGGCGCAGGCAGGCCGACGAAAGAGGCAGGGCGCGCCGGGGCTGCCCTGGCGGCGCGTGGCGTCGTCGAGGCCGAACCGGTCGGTGCAGCCGGCAAAGCCGCTTTCCAGGAGGCGGCGAGCGACCTGCGGCGGGTCAATTTCCAGATCAGCGAGGTCAGCGAAGGGGCGTCGCCGCAGCGTGTGGCCGATCGGCTCGCGGCCGACCGGGCCTACGAGATCGCGCTGTTCATCGGCCTGCCGCGTACGGGTGCCGAGGCGGCGTCGGAGGTCTTCCCGAGCGACCGGTTGCCGCCGTCGCCGGCCGGGCACGATCTCGACGTCTATTTCGTGCCGCTCGTCCGCGCGGCGAGCGGCCGCCTGCACACGCCGCAGCACGCCCGCGTGTACCTGCCGCCGGCAGGCGACAGCAGTTCGTGCCGGTTCAGCTTCCGCACGCACGGGGTCGCCGGCGAGTACCGCGCACGCGTACTCGTCGCGCACGAGAACCGGATGATCCAGACGCTGCTGTTCACCTCGCCGCTGGCGCCGGGCGAGGGGCGCTTCGCGCTGGCCGTCGAGAACCTCGTCGCGCCGGGTTTTTCGGCGGTCGGCCACGGCGAGCCGTTCGACGCGGCGATCGTCGTCAATCACGCGAGCGGCGGCCAGCCGGGACTGACCACCGTCGTCGGACAGGAGGTGAGCTTCCGTGAGCCGGTGGGGATCGACCGGCTGGTCGGCGAGGTGCGCACGCTGCTTTCGGCCGAGGCGAGTTTTCCGGAGACGCGCGGCCGGCTCGACGCGCCGGCGCTGGTCAAGCTGTTCGACGACCTGGCGCACTACGGCCGGTCGATCCTCAAGGCGCTGCCCGCCGAACTCCAGGGCGGTTTCGCGGCCGGCAGCCGGGTGCAGATCGTCGAGGCGCGTGCCGGCGCGTGGTTGCCGGTCGAGATTCTCTACGGAGCGCGGCTGCCGGTTGCCGGTGCAACGCTCTGCCCGAACGCGCGCGCCGCGCTGCGCGGTGAGGCGAGCCACGAGAGCTGCGCACAGCGCGACGACCGCAGCGTCCATTGCCCGCTGCGCTTCTGGGGGCTCAACTGTGTGATCGAGCGCCAGCCGAGCCTGGCGCCTCCGACCGGCGTCGATTACACGATCCGCGTGCCGCAGCCGGGTGCCGACCAGCTCGACGCGTTTCGCGCGGTGCTCGTCGGCGCCAGCAGCAAGGTCCGGGCAAAGGATCTGACCGATCCGGGCGGCCTCGTCGAAGCCGTCCGGAGGGTCACCGAGCACTCGCGGCTGGTCAGGAACTGGGACGAATGGGAGCAGGCGGTGACCAGCGACTCGCCCTCGCTGCTGATCCTGCTGCCGCATTCGCAGGAAGACCCTGCGCATCCGGGGATCGCCGGTCTCGAGATCGGCGGCGTGCTGCTCACCCGCCCGGAACTCGAGAGCAGCTACGTTGCCGGACCGCAGGCGAAGGCACCGGTGGTCCTGCTGCTCGGCTGCAGCACGCAATTGACCGACGTGCCCTTCCTCAACTTCGTCGAGGCGTTCCGCCGCGAGCAGGCGGCGCTGGTTATCGGAACCCTCGCGACGATCCGCGGCCGCCGCGCGATCGGCTTCGCCAACGCGCTGCTCGCCGGGCTCAAGGCGGCAAGCGGTAGCCAGCGGAGCTTCGGCGAGGTGTTCCTGGAAACGCGGCGGCGCCTGCTCGCCGAAGGCGACGGTTTCGCGCTCAGCCTGACCGCCTACGGCGACGTCGGCTGGCGAGTCTGAAGCGGTGGAGGAGCGGGTCGATGTTTCGTCTTGAACTGTTGCCGGCGCAGTACGGCGATGCGATCTGGATCGAGTACGGCGCGGGTCGCAAGGTCTCGCGCGTGCTCGTCGACGGCGGGACCGAGGCGTCGTTCCCGGCGCTGCGCGAGCGGATCCTCGCGCTGCCGGCGAACCAGCGGCACTTCGAGCTGCTCGTCGTCACCCACGTCGATGCCGACCACATCGGCGGCACGGTTGAGCTGCTGCGCGAGCGCGAGGCGCTCGGGGTGAGTTTCGGCGAGATCTGGTTCAACGGCTACGTGCATCTGAGCGCCGGTGGGGTCGTCCCGACTCGCGAGTCGCCCGACATCCTCGGCCCGGAGCAGGGTGAGCAACTCACCGAACTGATCGTCGGCGCCGATCCGCGCAAGTGGAACGCGGTGGTCGGTGGCGGCGCGCTGGTCGTCCCGCCGACCGGGCCGCTGCAGCCGCTCGTCCGGCTGCCCGGCGGCATGCAGCTGACGCTGCTCTCGCCGGGCCAGGAGCAGCTCGACCGTCTGAAGCCGGTGTGGGACTCGGCGTGTCGCAAGGCCGGGATCACCCCCGGTGCGGCGACCGCCGCCGACAGCGAGCGTCTCGGCGAGGTCGGCACGCGCGGGGAGGAAAGCGATCTGCTCGGGGATCCGGATGTCGTGCAGCTCGCCTCGGCGCCGTTCGTCCCCGACCGGGCGCGGCCGAACGGGTCGAGCATCGCGCTGCTCGCCGAGTACGGCGGCCGGCGCGTGCTGCTCGGCGCCGACGCGTACGCGGCGGTGCTCGGCGCTTCGCTCGCCCGCCTGCCCGAGGCGGCCGGCGGACGAATCGCCGTCGACGCGGTCAAGCTCGCGCACCACGGCAGCAGTGGCAACACGAGCAGCGAACTCGTCCGGGCGCTGAAGTGCCGCAACTGGCTGGTGTCGACGAGCGGGCAGCAATTCGGTCACCCCGACCAGGAGGCGATTGCCCGGCTGATCCGCGACGGCGGCTCCGGGGTCGGCCTCGTTTTCAACTACCGCAGCGAATTCAACGAGGTCTGGGCTTCGGCCGGGCTGCGCCGCAAGTACGGCTACACCGCTTCATACCCGGCCGCAGGAACGGCCGGAGTGGGCTTCGACGTCGGCCGGGCGAAGCGCTGAACCGAACGAATCCGGATGCCTCAGCCGCTGGCCGGGGGTGCGCCGCGATCGACGCGCAGCGCTGTCGGGATCGCCGTCAGCTGGAGCACGGCGATGCCGACGAGCACGGCGGCGAAACGGCCTTCGTCCATCAGCACGCCGAAAACGATCGGCGCGAGCGCGAGGCCGGCGTCGAGTCCCGAATAGACGAAGCCATAGACGCGACCGTACGCCGCCTGGCCGAAGCGCGTCGTCGCCGCCCGGCGGACGAGCAAGTCGCGTGACGGGCCGGCGAGGCCGGTACACCAGCCGATCGCAGCCATCATCGGGAGCACGCTCCAGCCGGGCAGCGGCAGCAGCGCCAGGCCGACGGCGAGCGTCGCGGCGCTGCCCAGAGCGATTGCGATCAAGCGTTCGTGTCGCGCCTTCCGCGCGAGGAAGCCGCCGCTGAGCACGCCGGCGGCGCCGCCGACGAGATACGCCGAGAGCGCCGTCGCGCCACCGGCGACGCTCATCCCGTGGAGATTCTGGAGGATCGGCGTGGCAAAGTTCTGGATCGCTCCGAAGGCGGTGGTGATCAGCAGGAAGAAGGCGAAGCAGAGCCAGACGGCCGGCGAACTGAGGAAGGCGAAAGGCGAGGGCGCGACGGTGGAGGCGCCCGGAGCGTTCGGCGCGCCGACTGTCGGCGCTTCGGCGAGCGCCTGCCGGCGCCAGGCGAGCAGGGTCAGCGCGAGCACGGCGACGGCAGCGGCGGCCAGCGCAGCGCTGCGCCAGCCGGCGGCCGCGGCGACGCCGGTCAGCAGTACCGGCGCGAGCGCCCAGCCGAGGTTGCCCGAGACGCCGTGGATCGAGAATGCGTGGCCCAGGCGCGAGGGCGAAACGCGCCGGTTGAGCACGCTGAAGTCGGCCGGGTGGAAGACGCTGTTGCCAAGGCCGGCGAGCGCGGCGACCAGTGCGAGTCCGGCGTAGTCTCTGGCCAGCGCGAGCAGCAAGGTGGCGACCAGGAAGCAGCCGATGCCGCCGGCGAGCACGCGCGCCGCGCCCAGACGATCGACGAGAAAGCCGGCGAGTGCCTGCCCGAAGGCCGAGACGACGAAGAAGACGGTCATCGTCGCGCCGATGCCGGTGAAGCTCAACCCGAAGTCGCGCATCAGCCAGGGAAACAGCGGCGGCAGGAGCAGGTGGAAGAAGTGCGAGACGCCGTGCAGGAAGCCGATCAGCGAGATCGTCTCGAGGTCCTGCCCGACCGCAGCCGGTTCTGCGGCGCCGCTCATCGTCTGGTCCCGCCGCGCGGTCGAGCGGCCGCGGCAACATCGCCGGTGACTGCCGGCTCGAGGGTCTGCTGGCGCGACGGGCTCATCCGTAGCGCTGGCGGATCGCGTAGCCGCCGCCGGCGACGGTTTCGACGAGCGCGTAACATCCGACCTGCCAGCGGAGCGCCGGGGGATCCTCGGGGGGCAGTGCGCCGGCAGCCGAGCGGGCGAGCGTGACGTGGGGCAGGAAGGCGCGGCGTTCGGTCGGCAGGCCGAGCGTGCGCAGCGCTTCGCCGAGCCGGGTGTGCAACTCGCCGAGCGGACCGGGCACCACGGGGGCGAGCAGTACGGCGAGACCGCGCGACCAGATCGCCGCCCGGGTCAGCGCGAGTTCGCAGGGCGCCAGCCCGACTGCGAGTCCGGCGCCGATTTCGGGCAGGCGCGGCCGCGGCACGGTACCGATGAAGTGCAGCGTCAGGTGGATCCTCTCGCTGCGCACGCGCGCCGCGGCGGCCGGCCACGACCAGCGGCGCTGGTAGTCGTCGAGCGCGGCGACCTCGTCGCCGCTCGGCCAGATGGCCAGGAAGAGGCGCGCGCTTCCACCGGCCTCGCGCACAGTCCGGCGCGAATCTCCGCGTCGCACAGGCCGGTCAGAGTCCTGCGCGGCGAGCGCGCCGCCCGGGGCGTGACGGTCGGCCGCTGCGGCCATCAGAAGAGCCTCATCCCGACACTGCTCGGCTTGCCGCCCGCGGCCTGGAGGTTCTCGCCGACGACGACCGTGTCGCCCTCGCTTAGATCGCCGCCGACGATCTCGCTGTTGCGGTTGTCGGTGATCCCGAGCTGAACGCTGACCGGTCGCAGTCCGCCCTTTTCGAGACGATAGACCGTCCCGCTGGCCGTGTCGCGCTTGCGCCCCTTGGCGCGCGCTTCGGCGCCGCCTTCGGCGCCGCGCTGCGCCGCCGGCTGGCCGCCGTTGGCCGGTCGTTGCCCGCCGTTGCCCGCCGCGGGGCGTTCGCCCGCGCCGGCGCTTTCGGGGGGACGGAAGCGCAGCGCCGCGTTCGGGACGAGCAGCACGTCCTTCCGGCTGGCGACGGCGATCGTCACGTAGGCGGTCATTCCGGGTAGCAGGATGTGCTCGGGGTTGGACAGCGAGACGCGGACGTTGTAGGTCACGACGTTCTGCTGTGTCGTCGGGTTCAGCCGGATCTGTTGCACCTCGCCCTGAAAGCTGCGGTTCGGGAAGGCGTCGACGGTGAAGCGGACCTTCTGGCCCTCGCGGATGCTGCCGATGTCGGCCTCGGCGAAACTGGTGTCGATGCGCATCTCCGAGAGATCCTGGGCGATCTTGACCAGCGTCGGCGTCTGCAGGCTCGCGGCGACGGTCTGCCCGAGGTCGACGACGCGGTCGACGACGACGCCGGAGACCGGCGAGCGGATCACCGTGTAGCCGAGATTGACCTGGTCCTTGTCGGCGGCTGCCCTGGCCTGGGCAAGCTGGGCCTCGTTCGAGCGGCGTTCCTTGATCGCCTGTTCGAGTTCCTGCCGCGAAACGTACTCCTCGGCGAACAGCGCGCGCATCCTCGCCTCGTTGGCCTGGGCGAGTTCGAGCGCGGCGGCGACGTTGCGCACGTTGGCCGCCGACTGTCGGGCCTGCGCGGCGAGCAGCGAATCGTCGAGCGCGAGCAGCGCCTGACCCTTCTCGACCGAGTCGTTAAAGTCCACGAACAGCTTGCTGACCGTTCCCGAGACCTGCGTCCCGACGTTGACCAGGACGACGGGGTTGAGCGTGCCGTTGGCCGACACCGTCTGGGTCAGGTCGCCGCGTTCGATGGTCTGGAGGCGGTAGCGCTGTTCGGGAGATTCGCCGGCGCTCTGGCGCCAGGCGTAGAAGCCGCCGGCGGCGAGGACGACGGCGAGCAGGGCGACGAGGATTCGCGAGCGGAGACTTTTCATCGGAGCGTGGTTTCCAGCAACGAGCCGTCGAGCGCGCCGAGCGACCGGGCCAGCGTGGCGCGCGAGACCTGCCAGTCGAGCGTCGCCTGGATGCGCTGCAGGCGTGCGTTGGCCAGTGCGCTCTGCGCGTTGAGCACGTCGAGGATCGTCCCGACTCCGGCCTTGTAGCGGCCGAGCGCGACACGCTCGGACTGTTCGGCGCTGGCCAGCAGGTCGGTACTCGTGCGTGTCGTCTGGGTCGCCGTCTGCAGGTTCTGGTACGCCTGCCAGACGTCGAGCGCGACCTGCAGGCGGACGTTGTCGAGGCGTTCGCGGCTCACATCGCGGCGCGCGCGCGCCGCGCGAACCGAATAGAGCGTGTTGAAACCGCTGAAGATCGGCACGCTGAGGGTCAGCCCGATCGAAGCGTTCTGGCCCGAGACCAGCGCCGGGTCCTGCCACTGCCGGAGCGCGTTGACCGAAAGCGTCGGCAGCCCGGAGGCGAGCGCGTAGTCGATGTTCGCCTCGGCGGCCTTCACGTCGGCCTCGGCGGCCTTCAGTTCCGGACGGCGCTGCCGGGCTTCGGCGATCAGCGCGGCAACGTCGCTTTCGAAGCCGGAGTTCGGCTCGCGCGCCGGCGGATCGTCGAGGACGACCGGATGGTTGGCGTCGAGCCCCATGACGTTGGCCAGGCGCCCAAGGGCGTTCCGGGAGACGCCTTCGGCCCGGATCCGCGTCAGCGTGGCCTGCGACCACGCCGTCTGCGCCTGCAGCCGGTCGGCCGGAGTCGCGGTGCCGACCCGATAGCGAACCTCGGCGGCAGTCAGGCTTTCGCGGCTGGCCCTCTCCGATTCGCTCGCCGCGACGACCGCCGCGCGCGCTGCCTGAGCTTGGTAGTAGGCCTCGACAGCGGCGAGGAAGACCGTCTGGACGGTGCCGTCGAGCGTCGAGACGGCTGCCGCCAGCGTCTGGCGCGCGGCTTCGAGGTTCGCCGAACGCGCGCCGAAGTCGAAGAGCAGCCATGAGAAGCCGACGTCGGCGCTGCGCCGCGAAGTCGTCTGCGCCTGGCTGCGCAGACGACTCGCCGTCGCGGCGGCGTCGAGCAGCGGCAGGAACTGGCCTTGCGCGAGGCCCACCTGGGCGGCCTCGACGCGAGTTGCCGCCCATACTTCGCGAGTCGTCGGGTTCTGGCAGAGCGCCAGGTCGACGACTTGGGCGAGACCGTACGCGGTCCCCGGCGACGGTTGCCGACACGGCATGACCTGGCCGTCGACGCGCAATACCGGACGCGGTGGCGTCACTGTGTCGGTATCCAGCGGGTCCCCGAGCGTGAAGGCGAGCGCATCAGGAGCCAGCACGGCGAGCAACAGCGGCAGCGAAAGGTACCGGGTAGCGCATGCGGCGGGTGCGTCCGGCGCGGTCAGGCGGAAGCAGCGGAAGATCATCGCCGCCAGTATACCCGGGTCGCGCGGCGATCTCGTGCCGGCTGAGCTGCGCACGCCGGATTGACGACCGGGAACGGATCCGGGGATACTCCGGAAGTTGCCCACCTCCGGCCAAGCGACTGGCATGGTCATGACTGCCGACCCGAATAAGCCTGATCCGTCGCCACCGTCACTCGTCGCTTCCGGAAGTCCCTGGTACGTGTGCTTCACCAAGCCGCGTCAGGAGGCTGTTGCCGTGCGCAAGCTCGAAGAGCAGGGTTACGAGGTCTTCCTGCCGACCTTCGTCGAATGGATCAGCGGCCCGAAGGGCTGGCGAACGAGACGGCAGGCGATGTTTCCGCGTTACGGTTTCGTTCGCTGCGGCCGGCCCGGGCAGAGTGTGGCTCCGATCCGCAGCACGCCCGGGGTCACCGGGCTGGTCCGCTTCGGTTTCATCCTCGCGACGCTCGACGAGCGGACCGTCGCCGCGATCCGCTCGCTCGTCGAGCGCCTCGAGCGCACGGCGCAGAACCGATCGACGCCATTCGCTGCCGGTGACGTCGTCGAAATCCGCGACGGGCCGCTCAAGGGGCTTCCGGGAATCGTTTCGGCGGTCGCCGCCGAGCGCGTCATCGTCCTGCTCAGCCTGCTCGGCCGCGAAAAGCCGGTGGCCATTCCGATGGCTCACGTGGCGCGGAGCGCAGGCAGCTGACCGTAGCGCCTGCGGCGTCGATGGTCGGTCCCGGAGAGCCAGTCATCGGCTGCGGGATCGGCCCGGGGGACGCTTTTCGGCAAGGATCCAGCGGAGCGAGAGGCGAAACGGGCCAGCCTGGCGGTCGGCGATCAGCAGACCGACGCAGCGGATTCGGGCCGGGTCGAGTGGCGGCGCAGCGACCGGACGGCCCCGGCAGCGCGCACGAAAGGCGTCGAGCGGGAGTACGATCTCGGCCCACGCATCGGTCGGCGGCGTGAATGCCGCGTGCCAGCTGATCCCGTCCGGTGCATCGTCGGTGCGGAGTGTCAGCCGGTAAGTCCGCCCGTCACCGCGAGCGCAGACGCGCACCTCTTCGGCTCCGGGCGCCGAGTAGTCGAGCGCAGCCGTGCGGACCGAAGCGAAGCCGCCGTTGTTGGCCAGCGACACGCTTCCGGTGAATTCGGCGTGACCGCCCGAGTGCACGAGGCGGCTGTTCGAAAGGCCACCCATCACGACGTCGTCGACGGGCGACCAGACGGCCACGCTGGCCGGGTCGTCGAAACCGAGATGCAGAGCGGCGTGTTCTGCTTGGCCGCGGCTCGCGCCCTCAGGCATCGGGTCGGTCCTGGGTCACCCAGATCAGTTCGTCGGTGGCGAAGCCGAGACGCCGCGCAGTGTCGACCAGTTGCTCGCGCACGCCGGGCGGCAGGCTCCGCTCACGGGCGAGGATCCACAGGTAATCCCGGCTCGGCCCGACGACGAGCGACCAGCGATAGCCGGTCTCGTCGAGCGCGGCGACGTGATAGCCGCCGTAGAACGGGCCGAAGAAAGAGACTTTCAGCGAGCCGACCGTCTGATCGCCAATCGGCAGCGCCCTGCCCACGGCCTCCTTCCACTCGCCACGGGCAGCGCTGTAGCCGCGGTTGATGACCTCGATGCTGCCGTCCGGGAGCAACCGGTACTCGGCAGAGACGTCGCTGAGGCCGCGCTCGAAGCGGTGGTCGAGACGGGCGATTTCGTACCACTTGCCGAGGTAGCGGTCGATCTGGAAATTGCCGACCGGGGCGACTCCTTCGGGGACGCCGGTGCACGCACCGAGCAGGAGGATCGCACCAATCGACAACAGGCTGCGCAGGGCGGACATCGGCATTCACCGGGAACAACTAGAATTCGGAAGACAGCGCCTGGCCGATGAAGTTCCAGTCATCCATCGCCGGCCCGCTGGAAGACGGCAGGCTCCGGCGCACCCTGCGTGCTAGAATCGCTGCCCATGGAAATCCTGATCAACGGCCAGCCGCGGCAGTTTGCCGGGCCTCTGACGGTCCGTGAACTCGTCGATGCGCTGAAGCTCGCCGGCAAGCGGATTGCCGTCGAACGCAACGGCGAGATCGTGCCGCGCGGAAGGCATGCGCAGACGGTGCTCGCCGACGGCGACCGGATCGAGGTGGTCGTCGCGGTCGGCGGCGGCTGAACTGTCGCACGGCGCCCGACCGGTCCGCACCGAGCTGCCGTGAATCACTGATGGTCAACACCGATGCCTGCTGATCCTTCCCCGCACAGCCTGACCGTCGCCGGCCGGACCTATCGCTCGCGCCTGCTCGTCGGGACCGGCAAGTACCGCGACTTCACCGAAACCCGCGCAGCAATCGACGCTTCGGGGGCCGAAATCGTCACCGTGGCGATCCGCCGCACGAATATCGGTCAGAAGGAAGGCGAGCCGAACCTGCTCGAGGTGCTGCCGCCGTCCGAGTTCACGATCCTGCCGAACACCGCCGGGTGCTACAACGCGAGCGACGCGGTGCGCACGCTGCGTCTAGCCCGCGAACTGCTCGACGGCCACAGCCTGTGCAAGCTCGAAGTCCTCGGCGACCCGACGACACTGTTTCCGAACATGCCGGAAACGCTCGCGGCGGCCAGGACGCTGGTCAGCGAGGGTTTCCAGGTGATGGTCTACTGCGCCGACGATCCGGTCCAGGCGAAGATGCTCGAAGAGATCGGCTGCGTCGCGGTGATGCCGCTGGCTTCGTTGATCGGCTCGGGAATGGGCATCGTCAATCCGTGGAATCTGCGCCTGATCATCGACAACGCCCGCGTGCCGGTGCTCGTCGACGCCGGAGTCGGGACCGCTTCGGATGCGGCGCTGGCCATGGAACTCGGTTGCGACGGCGTGCTACTGAACACGGCCATCGCCCATGCGCGAAATCCGCTGCTCATGGCCAGCGCGATGAGGAAGGCCGTCGAGGCGGGCCGCGAGGCCTTCCTTGCCGGGCGGATGGCCCGCAAGTACTACTCGGCCGACCCGTCCTCGCCGACCACCGGGCTCGTCGGCTCGTAGCCATGGACGACGAGGGCGTCTACACGGCCGGGCGCGCCGGGCACATCCGCAGCTTCGTGCGCCGCCAGGGAAGGCTGTCGAACGCCCAGGAGCGCTATCACGAGCAGATGATGGGCACGATCGGCGTGCCCTACGTCGCCCGCATGCTCGATCTCGACGCCGTTTTCGGCCGGCGGGCGCCGAGGATTCTCGAGATCGGCTTCGGCATGGGCGAGACCTCGGCGGAAATCGCCGCCCGCCATCCCGAGAACGACTACCTCGGCGTGGAAGTGCATACGCCGGGAGTCGGCAGCCTTTGCAAACTGGTCGCCGAGAACGGTCTCGGCAACGTGCGCATCGTCCAGCACGACGCCGTCGAAGTGGTCCGCGACATGATCGCTCCCGGGTCGCTCGCCGGCGTGCATCTGTTCTTCCCCGACCCGTGGCCGAAGAAGCGCCACCACAAGCGGCGTCTGCTCCAGGCACCTTTCGTCGCGCTGCTCGTCAGCCGGTTGCAGCCTGGCGGCTACGTCCATTGTGCGACCGACTGGGAAGACTACGCGCAGCAGATGCTCGCCGTGCTCGCCGCCGAGCCGCTGCTCGAGAACACCGCGGCCGACTTCGCCGCACGTCCGTCGGGTCGCCCGCAGACGCGCTTCGAGGCGCGCGGTCTGGGTCTCGGGCACGGTGTGCGCGATCTCGTCTTCCGCCGGCGGGCGGGGTCATTCGAGCCGGAAGACGACGGGCAGGATCAACTCGCGTGAATGGGCCCAGTTCACCCGGCCCATCTTCTGCGCAGCCTTGAGCGCAGCCTGGTCGAGGATCGCGTGGCCGCTGCTCGCCGCGACGCTGACGTCGACGATCCGGCCGTCGTCGGCCAGCGTCAGGAGCAGGCGGACTTCGCCTTGGATGCCGCGGGCGACCGCTTCCGGAGGGTAGTAGAGGTGCTCGGAGATCTTGCGCTGCGCGGCTTCGACCCGTCGTCTGGCGGTCTCGCGGTTGGCCGGGCCCGGACGCAGCACGGGCGGCGTCGCGACCGGCGGGCGATCGCCAGCGTCGAGGGTGTTCTTGAGCAGCGCGTCGTCGCGTTCGTGCCGGGCCGGCTCGGGCAGGCGCAGATCCCCGGCGATCACCCGGGGCGCCGGCGGGGGGCTCAGTCTGATCGCGTTCCAGAACAGCAGGCCAGCGTGCATGACGAGCGAGCAGGCAAGGGCGAGGAGCAGGCGGGATGACATCGACCGACATTTTGAAGCAAAAAGCGGCGCACGAGGGCGGCGTTCCGGTCTGCCGGTGCGCTTCGCGGCGGTCTCCGGAGAAGATCACGGAGGGACTCTTCGCCACGCTGGCCCGGTGGCTCGTCGGGCTCTGCTGGTTGATCGCCGCCGGCGCGTCGGCACAGGTCCCGGCGCCCGACCCGTTGAGCTTCGAGTTCGCCATCGAGCGCGGCGATCTGCGCAAGGTCCGCGACTGGCTCGACGCCGGGCTCAACGCCGAATACCAGGCCGCGCACATCGGCACCGGCCTGATGGTTGCCGCCTGGTACGGCAACATCGAGATGATGGCGCTGTTCGTCGAGCGCGGCGCCGACGTTCGGCGGGCCAACCGCTACGGCGAGCAGCCGCTGCAGCTCGCCGCCTGGAACGGCCATCACGACGCCGTCCGCTGGCTGCTCGATCATGGTGCGCCGCTCGAACGCGAGGGACGGCAGTGGGGAGCGCTGCACTACGCGGTGTTCAACGGGCATGGAAAGGTCGCCGACGACCTGCTGGCGCGTGGCGCGAACGTCAACGCGCGCGCGCCGAATGGCGCAACACCGCTGATGCTCGCTGCGCGCGAGGGACAAGAAGCTCTGGCCCGGGTGCTGCTCGAATCGGGTGCCGACGCGAAGCTGCAGAGCGACTGGGGAGACACGCCGCTGACCATGGCGATGCGCTACGATCACCTGCGCATCGCCAGGATGATCTCCTCGCCCGAGGAGTTCGCGATCGCCGTCAAGGCGCCGAAGGAGAGCTTTGGCGAGGCGACGCGCTCGGCGGCGGTGCCGGCGGCCGTCGAGGCGATTCTGCGCGAGATCCGCCTCGCCGAGTCCGAAGGGCGACCGAGCGAGGAGCTGCACCGCAAGCTGCGCGAGGCGATGAGCGAACTGCGCCGCGCGTCACCGGCAGTCGTCCAGCGGCCGATGCCGCGACCGTATCAGCCACCGTCGATGGTCATCACCGCGCGCCGCGCGCAGCCCGGTGCCGAGCGCGCGCAGCTGGTCGTCGACGGCGCACCGGGGGCCGTCCCGCGCGCTGCGCCTCCCGGCAAGGCGACCGACCCGGCAGCGGTCGCGCGCACGGCGGCCAGCGCCCGGGCGGCCGAACTGCTGCGGCAGATCCGTGTCGCCGAAGCTCAGGGAAAGCCGACCGACGAACTCAGGCGGCAGCTCGCCGAGACCGTCGAGACGCTCAAGCCCTGATCCCTGCCGATCGTTCTACGGGCGATCGGCGAGGAACAGCTGCAACAGCCGGTTCAGGAAACGTCGCCCCCGGTCGGTCGGCGCGATGCGCTGTTCGCTGCGCGCGATCAGTCCGGAGCTTTCCGCTGCGTGCAATTCCTTCCCGATCTGTGACAGCGGGAGTCCGGTACGCTGCTCGAAGAGGGCCGGAGCGAAGCCGTCGATCAGCCGCAGCGCGTTGAGCATGAACTCGAAGGGCAGGTCCTCGACGGCGACGACCGTCTCGTCCTGCAGCGGCGCGCCGCCGGCGACCCGGCTCAGATACTGCCCGGGATTCTTCCAGCGCATCTGGCGCAGGATCCGGTCGTGGAGCGTCAGTTTGCTGTGGCCGCCGGCGCCGATTCCCAGGTAGTCGCCGAAGTGCCAGTAGTTCAGGTTGTGCCGGCATTGCGCACCGGGTCGGGCGAACGCCGAGGTCTCGTAGTGGACGTAGCCGGCCTCGGCGAGTCCTGCCTCGATCGCCTGCTGCATCTCGGCACCGGCATCGTGGTCGGGGAGGGCCGGCGGCCGCGCGGCGAAGGCGGTGTTTTCTTCGATGGTCAGCTGGTAGCACGACACGTGCGGCGGCGAGAAGGCCAGCGCCGCTTCGAGATCGGCGACCGCGTCGTCGACAGTCTGCCCGGGCAGGCCGTACATCAAGTCGAGGTTGAAGTTGTCGAAGTGGCGCCTGGCGAGGTCGATCGCCCGGCGCGCTTCGCGCTCGTCGTGGATCCGTCCGAGGGCCTCGAGTTGCCGGCCGGCGAAGCTCTGGATGCCGAGCGACAGCCGGTTGACCCCGGCTGCGCGATAGTCCGAGAAGCGGCTGGCCTCGGCCGTTCCGGGGTTGGCCTCGAGGGTGATCTCCGCGCCGGCGATCAGCGGCAAGCGGCTGCGCAGCGCAGCGAGCAGCTCGTCGACGGCGCGTCCCGAAAGGAGGCTCGGCGTCCCGCCGCCGATGAACACGCTGTCGACGCGTCGCCCCCAGACCACCGGCAGCGCGCTCTCAAGGTCGGCGACCAGCGCCGCGAGGTATTCGGCCTCGTTTGGCAGCGCGTTTCGTGCTCGGCCACTGTCGTCCAGTGACAGCGCATGCGAATTGAAGTCGCAGTAGGGGCACTTGCGCACGCACCACGGCACGTGGACATAGAGCGACAGCGGTGGCGGGCCGCGAAAGCGGAGCGGTGTCGCAGCCGGCGTGCCGCCAGCGACCTCGGCGACCAGCGGGATGACCCGCCGGGGCCGGTCGGCGGGCATCAGCGCCGCGTCTGCAGGCGCTCGACGAGCCGGGCCAGCGCCTGACCGCGGTGCGACCGGCGGTTCTTGTCAGCGGCGTCGAGTTCGGCGGCGGTTCGGTCGAGGTCGCGGAGGTAGAATACCGGGTCGTAGCCGAAACCGTCTTCGCCGCGCGGCTCGCTGCAGATCTCGCCGGTCCATTCCCCCTCGGCGATCAGCGGCTGCGGATCGTCGGCGTGGCCGACGAAGACGATCACCGCGACGAAGCGTGCCTTGCGGTTTGCCGTACTGCCCAGTTCGTCGAGCAGCTTCCGGTTGTTGCGCGCGTCCGAGCGCGGCTCTCCCGCGTAGCGCGCCGACTGGACTCCCGGAGCGCCGCCGAGCGCATCGACGCACAATCCCGAGTCATCGGCCAGCGCCGGCAGACCGCTGAGCCGCGACGCGTGCCGGGCCTTGGCGAGCGCGTTTTCGACGAAAGTGCAGTGGGGTTCGTCGGCTTCCGGAACGCCGAGCTCTCCCTGGGCGACGAGTTCCCAGCCGAGTGGCGCGAGGATCGCGTCGAGTTCCCTGAGCTTGCGAGCGTTGTTCGAGGCGAGGACGAGTTTCATGGGCAGAGTGCCGCTTTCTGGTGGTCGATCAGTTCGGCTATTCCGGCGCTGGCCAGGTCGAGCAGCCGATCCATCTGCTGACGCGAGAAGGGCGTGCCTTCGGCGGTCGCCTGGACCTCGACGATCCCGCCGCGGCCGGTCATCACGACGTTCATGTCGGTGTCGCAGTGCGCGTCTTCGGCGTAATCGAGGTCGAGCACCGGCGTTCCCCGGTAGATGCCGACCGAGACCGCGGCGACCTGGTCGCGGACCGGGTTGGCGGCAATCTTCCTGCGGCTGACGAGGTCGGCGCACGCCTCATGGAGGGCCAGCCAGGCGCCGGTGATCGCCGCGCAGCGCGTACCTCCGTCGGCCTGCAGCACGTCGCAGTCGAGCGTCACCTGGCGCTCGCCGAGAGCCCGGAGGTCGATCACCGCGCGCAGCGCGCGACCGATCAGCCGCTGGATCTCCTGCGTCCGGCCGCTCTGCCGGCCGTTGGCCGCTTCGCGTCCGGTGCGCGTATGCGTCGACCGCGGCAGCATCCCGTACTCGGCGGTCACCCAGCCCTGACCCGAGCCGCGCAGGAACTGGGGAACGAGTTCCTCGACGCTCGCCGTGCACAGGACCCGTGTGTCGCCGACCTCGATCAGCACCGAGCCTTCGGCGTGACGCGTAAACCGCCGGGTGATCCGCACGCTGCGCAACTGGCCGGGCAGACGGTGACTCGGGCGCATGACCGTTCCGCTCGGCTAGCGGGAGTACTTGTGGATCGTCGAGCGGATCTCGTCGATCGCCCGCTCGATCTCCTCGTCGGTCAGCTCGCTGCGCCGCTGAGGATGGCGACCGAACTCGTTCATCCGCGTGGTCACCGTATGGCGCGGCATCGTCTTCGTCGAGATCAGACTACTGTCGCTGTTCGTCTCTTCGGAGTAGCTGTCGCCCCAGCGGACGGCGATGATCGACAGGTTGTCGGCCGTCGGGCCGCCGCGTGCTTCGGCTTCGGTGAGCAGATCCGGAACGGCGTGCAACGGGTCGGCCGACTTGAAGGCGAGCGCCAGGCGGTCTGCGCTCAGCGAACTCCAAACGCCGTCGGTGCACAACACCAGAACGTCTCCCTCCTCGAGCGTCGCCTTGCGCGAGAAGTCAATCTGCGGATTCTGTTTGCCGCCGAGGCAGCCGTAGATCTTGTTGCGGTCGGGATGGCCGATCATCTCTTCCTCGCTGATCATCCCCTGATCGAACAGCAGACGAACGCGCGAGTGATCGCGGGTCTGCATCGCGATCCGGCCATTGCGCATCAGGTACAACCGCGAATCGCCGGAATGGGCCCAGTGCGCGACGCTGTTCTGGACGATGCACGCGACGCAGGTGGTCCGCGGCGAGTCGGCCAGGCGGTGCCTGCCGGCGAAATCGACGATCCCGCGATGGGCATTGAGCAGGCCGGTCTGCAGGAAGAGGAAGGGGTCGTCGATGCGCGGTTTCGCCTCGCGCGAAAAGGCCTCGGTCAGCGTCTGGACGGCGATCTGTGCGGCCACTTCGCCGTAGTAGTGGCCCCCCATGCCGTCGGCGACGACCATCAGCAGGGCGTCGCGTGAATAGCAGTAGGCAAGGCGATCCTCGTTGTTGGCCCGCTTGCCGATTCGCGAATCCTGATAGATCGTGAACTTCATGCGTCGCGCGCCCTCTTCAGCCGGCCGACCACCTGTCCGAGCCACGACTCCCTGACCGCTTCTGCCGGAGGCGGAGTCGGCGAGACGACCGGCTCGGTCAGCGCCTTCTGCAGGGCGAAGGCGCTCTGCGGGCGATAGCGATGGTTGAGGCACATGCACCAGTCGATCGTTTCGAGCAGTTGGTCGGAATACCGTCCCTCCCAGCGGACCATCGCCGGGACCATGCGGTCCTTCTCCATGCGCTCGTTGGCCGGCTGGGGCGTCGCTCCGGAGATGCACGCATACATCGATGCTCCGACGCTGTAGATGTCGCTCCACGGACCGAGCAGATCGCGCTGGTGATAGTGTTCCGGCGAGGCGAAGCCGGGCGTATACATCGGTTTGAGCATCGGCGTGTCGCAGGCCAGTGTCTGTCGGGCAGCCCCGAAGTCGATCAGTACCGGAATGTGGTTGTTGCGCATATAGACGTTCGACGGCTTGAGGTCCAGATGCAGCAGGCGGTGCGTGTGGACTTCGCGCAGCCCGTTGAGCATCTTGGTGAATACGTTGCGGATGAAGTTCTCGGTGACCGTCGCCCGGTTCTTCTGGATCATGTCCTGCAGCGTCCGGCCATGTTCGTACTCCATGACCATGTACACGGTTTCGTTGGCGCGAAAAAAGTTGAGCACGCGGACGACGTTCGGATGCGAAAGGCCGGCCAGCGCGCGACCTTCTTCGAAGAAACACTTCATCCCGTAACGGAATGCAGGCAGATGCTCCTCGGAAATGATCGGCGCCGTCTGCCCCTCCTTGCGCAGCGCCAGCGTGTTCGGAAGGTACTCCTTGATCGCCACGCGGCTGCCCTCGGAATCCCTGGCCAGATAGACGATCGAGAACCCACCTAGCGACAGTTGCCGCTCGATGAGATACTCATCGAGTTGGAAACCGGCGGGAAGAGGGTGGTTCGCTTGTTGCGCCATCCGGGTCAGGGCTATCATTCGCGTGGTCCGGCATTGTCCGGTTTTTGTGGGGACGCTGTAAAGGCGCCGGTTTGCCACAACACTCTTCGTGGTCAGGAGTCCGATGATCTTCAGCATGACCGGCTATGCCGCGAGGACGCGGAACGTCAGGGGAGGCGCGGTGCATGTCGAGTTCAGGGGCGTCAATTCCCGCTACCTCGACTGCTACTTCCGGATTGCCGACGAATTGCGTCTCGCCGAACCGGCGTTGCGCGAACTGATCGCCGGACGCCTTTGCCGGGGCAAGATCGAGTGCCGGGTCAGCTTCGTCCCGGCTTCCGGCGACGAGCATCCGGTGACCCTGAATGCCGGGCTGCTCGAACGTCTGAAGGTTTTCGAGGGCCAGGTGCGCAGCGTATTGCCGCAGGCCGCGCCGCTCGCCGTCGTCGATGTCCTGCGCTGGCCGGGAATCTTCGGCGAGGAAGCGATCGACATCGGCACGGTCGTTCCGGCGTGCCTCGCGGTGGCCGGCGAAGCGCTCGCCGACTTCGTTGCCAGCCGCGCGCGCGAAGGCGAAAAGCTCGCCGCGGTGATCCTCGACCGCGTCGCGCGGATGCGCGTGCTCGCCCGTGAAGTCGCGCCGCTGATCCCGTCGGCGCAGGCCGCGTTC
Source organism: Accumulibacter sp. (assembly GCF_023806625.1). Lineage (GTDB taxonomy): Bacteria > Pseudomonadota > Gammaproteobacteria > Burkholderiales > Rhodocyclaceae > Accumulibacter. The sequence goes on along the minus strand of NZ_JAMTDX010000097.1, from coordinate 42,323 downwards.
AACGAGAAGCTCCGCGAACGGTTGCTCGAAGCCGTTCAGGCCGTCGACGACGAGCGGATCCGCCAGGAAGTCGCCGTCTTCGCCGCGCGGATCGACGTCGCCGAGGAACTCGCCCGGCTCTCGGCGCACCTTGACGAGGTCGAGCGGGTGATCGGCGCCGGCGGAAGCTGCGGCAAGCGCCTCGACTTCCTGATGCAGGAACTCAACCGTGAAGCAAACACACTCGGCGCAAAGTCGCTGGTCAGCGAAGTCTCGCAGGCGGCGATCGAGTTCAAACTGCTGATCGAGCAGATGCGCGAGCAGGTGCAGAACCTGGAGTAGTCGCTTGCCGACTGCCGGACCATCAGCGCCGGCACGAAGGGGCGAGCGAGGGGGTCAGGTCTTGACTTTTGCGCGGACGACCGGATTGGCGGTCGCGGCCTGGCCGGCCGCGCAGCAGCCGGTGCAGTCATTCAGGGGCACCGGGCGCTCGGCCTGAGGCGACGGTATTTCGAGGAGTTCCAGGCCGGGTTCACGGCACAGCGCCTCGGCGCCGCAAGCTCTGACGCTTTCCGTGTCGGAGACTTCTTTCGGATAAACGATTCATCCGGTCGAAGTCAGTAGTCATCGAATGCATCGTTATAGACTTCGGGCGGCTCGTTGCATGCAGGTCAGCAGATGCCAGGCGACGGGCGGCGGCGATGATCTCTGGATCGCAGCGCACGCTTTGGCCGAGGGCGCCGTGCTCGTCACGAACAACGAAGGCGCGTTCGGCCGGACTGGAGCTCCGGCGATCGACGACTGGTGCGCAAGAAGGCGACGAGGGCCGCCGTCTGGCCGGACCACCCTCATAGCCACATGGCGCGCATCCGTGCGGCGAGGTCGAGCACCTGCTGCCTGGCGTCCTCGACACCGGGCGCGGCGTCGGCCGGCTTTGGCCAGGTGATCTGTGCGAAGTGGCCGAGCAGCGCATGCGGAATGAAGCGCGTGCGGCTGGCGTAGACGTGGCGATCGCCGAGGCCGGGCTGGTGGCCGGTGTAGAAGCGCTGCGGGACGATCAGGTCGAGTTCGTCGCGCGCGCGGGTCATCGCCACGTAGAGCAGGCGGCGTTCCTCCTCGATCCCGGCGGTCGAGCCGGTGGCCATGTCCGACGGAATGCAGCCGTCGACGGCATTGAGGATCGTCACCGCGGTCCATTCCTGTCCTTTCGCCGAGTGGATCGTCGACAGGACGAGGTAATCGTCGTCGAGCAGTGGTGGCCCGGCTTCGTCGCTGGTCGCCTCGGGCGGATCGAGTGTCAGCTCGGTCAGAAAGCGTTCGCCGGCGGGATAGGTCATGGCGATGCGCGCGAGTTGCTCGATGTCGGCCAGGCGAACCGCCGCTTCGTCGTGCAGGCGGTCGATCTGCGTCGCGTACCAGGCGCAGATCCGGTCGAAGAGCGCCGGCCAGGGTGGGCCGTCGGGCCCGCAGGTCGCGATCAGCGCGGCGAACTCGAGCCAAGCGACGCGCGCGCCTTCGGGGACCGGCTGGTCGGCGAGCAGCGTCGAACCCGGGGCGGCGTCGGCGACGTTGGCGAGCACGCGGCTCGCGGTCTTCGGACCGATCCCGGCGACGAGCTGGACGGCGCGGAAGCCGGCGATCCGGTCGCGCGGGTTCTGTGCCCAGCGCAGGATCGCCAGCACGTCCTTGACGTGCGCCGCTTCGAGAAAGCGCAGCCCGCCGAACTTGACGAACGGGATGTTGCGCCGGGTCAGCTCGATCTCGAGGCGCGCGCTGTGGCTCGCCGTGCGGAAGAGAACCGCCTGCGCCTTCAGCGGGATGCCGCGCTCGCGGCGGGCGAGCGTCTGGTCGACGACGAACTCGACCTGGTCGGCGTCGTCGCGGAGCGAAACGAGCCGCGGCTTCGCCGATGACGGTCGGTCGCTCCACAGGTTCTTGGCGTAGCGCTCGGCCGCGAGCGCGATGACCGCGTTGGCCGCGGCGAGGATCGGCTGCGTCGAGCGGTAGTTGCGTTCGAGCGTCAGGCGCTCAGCCGGCGGGGCGAACTGCGCGGGAAAGTCGAGGATGTTGCGCACGGTCGCGCCGCGGAACGCGTAGATCGCCTGCGCGTCGTCGCCGACGACGGTCACGCCTCGGCCGTCCGGCTTGATCCCCAGGAGGATGCTCGCCTGCAGCCGGTTGGTGTCCTGATACTCGTCGACGAGCAGGTGAGTGAAGCGCTCGCCGATCTCGGCGCCGAGCTCCGCGTCGCCGACCATCTGCGCCCAGTAGAGCAGCAGGTCGTCGTAGTCGAGCACCTGCTGGCTCTGTTTCGCTTCGACGTACTGCTGGAAGAGCTGGCGCAGTTCGGATTCCCATTCGCTGGACCACGGAAAGCGCCCCTGCAGCACGTCGGCGAGCGAATCCCGGGTGTTGATCACCGCCGAGTAGATCGCCAGGCAGCTTCCCTTGAGCGGGAAGCGCCGGGTCTTCGCCGAGAAGCCCAGCTGGTGGCGGACGAGGTTGATCAGGTCGGCCGAGTCCTGCCGGTCGTGGATCGTGAACGCCGGGTCGAGGCCGATCCGTCCGGCGTACTCGCGCAGCAGGCGCGCGCCGACGCTGTGAAAGGTTCCCGCCCAGGGCAGCGCGGCCGAGCCCGGCCGGCGGACGAGCAGCCGCTCGACGCGGCGGCTCATTTCCGCTGCGGCGCGCCGCGAGAAGGTGAGCAGCAGGATTCGGCCGGGATCGACGCCGCCGGCGACGAGCTGCACAACGCGCTGGGCGAGGGTGCTCGTCTTGCCCGAGCCGGCGCCGGCGATGATCAGCAGCGGTGGGTGTGCGGTCGCCTCGCCGGCCTGCCCGCGGCCAGCGACCCCAAAGGTCGCCGCGAGTCGCTGGGCATCGTTGAGCGTCGCCAGCGGGTCTGCGGACTGGCCGCTCGCCCGGCCGAGCCGTGACGCGGCCGCGCCCGGAGGCAATGACCCAGGCGACGACTTACGCTTGTCGATCGGCAACGGCGGCTTCTCCGATACTGTCCTTATCGACAGTATAACGCGCTCGAACGAACGGCGACTGTGTCCGTCGCCCGATCTCGCACGCAGCTGTGGCGCCGCCGGGCTCCGCTCGGACCCCGGCGGTCCGATCAGTCGGCCGAGGCGACGAAGCGCTCGCGCAGCGTCTCGATCCGTTGCCGGTTGACCTGGAGGTCGTGATAGCCGAGACGCGACGCCGAGCGGACATGGATCACGCCCTGGCGAGCGTCGAGCCAGAACTCGGCGTCGTCGACGAAGCCGAGCAGGCGCGAGCGGTACTGCGCGTACAGGTAGTCGGGCCGGCTTTCGACGACCGTCGCGCCGGATTGCGCCTCGACGATCGCCTTCAGCCTTGCGAGCTTCGCCTGGCCGTCGCCGGGCGCGGGCAGCGGGGCGATGTAGGCGTCGTCTCGCCGCGGGTGATCCGGCCAAAGACGAGCCTGGCTGCTGACGCTGTTCGGCGTCGTCGACGGCGCCTTGAGTCGCCCGTCGCGCACTCCGAGGTCTCCGGGAGGCGTGCCGGCGAGCAGCCCGAACTGTCCGACGGCGAGCAGCAGCGCGCCGACCACGCCGAGCGCGATGGCCAGCCGGTTGAGGATTCTCGTCACCTGTTCTCCAGAACGGTTGGCAACAGCACGCCGGGACTCCGCTGGCGAGCAAGCGAGCTTGGCCCGCGACCGTGCGCAAGAGTATAGTCCGGTCACTTGCCGAGCGCAGCCGAGCTCGGCGGGAGCCAAGCGCGGGCGATCGACCCGAACAAGCAACTGCCGGACGTCGCGGCCGGCTCGGGGCTGTCTTGCGTCTGGCGGCGGGCTGCCGATGGTCGATTTCCGGGAGAGATCCAGATGGTGCTCGAAGACGAATCCTCGCCGGATCGGCTGATCGCGCGCGTCGCGAGCGGGGACTCGTGCGACGGGCGCACGATCATGCTCGATCCGGGTCGTCTCGCCGGGCTCGTCGCGCAGCGGACGCGCAGCGCGATCGACGAAGGCGCTCTGCAGCGCATCGAAACCGGCGAAGAGATCGTCGAGGACCGGGGAGTGCGCTTCGTCGTCCGCACGGCGTCGAGCCTGCGCCGCAAGAGCGTTGCCGCGAGGCTGCCGACGGCCGGCGAAACGCCGCGCAACCCGTTCCTGCCGCCCGAGCCGGCGCTGACCGTCGCCGAGGTCTCGCCCGGCCACATCGCCGTGCTCAACAAGTTCAACGTCCTCGACGGTCACCTGCTGCTCGTCACGAGCGCCTTCGAGGACCAGCGGACGCTGCTCGGTCCGGCGGACTTCGCCGCGTGGTGCGCCTGCCTCGCCGAGTATCCGGGGCTCGGCTTCTACAACGGCGGACCCGAGGCCGGGGCGAGCCAGTCGCACAAACACCTGCAGATCGTCCCGTTACCGCTGTCGATGGCTGAGCCGGGCGTGCCGATCGCCGCGCTGTTCGGCGGCGAGGGCCCGGCGTGCCCGGCGATTCCGTTCGCCCACGGCTTCGCCAGGCTGCGCTCTGCGCGCGCAGGCGACCTCGTGTCCGTGGGCAGCGAGGCGCATGCGCTCTATCGACGGCTGCTCGCCGACCTGGGCATCGGCGCGATCCGCCGCGACGGTCGCGAGTGGCAGTCGGCGCCGTACAACCTGCTCCTCACCCGGGACTGGATGCTCGTCGTCCCGAGGCGCTGCGAATCGTGGCAGGGAATCTCGATCAATGGCCTCGGGTTCGCCGGTTCGCTTTTCGTTCGCCATACGGGCGAGCTCGAGCGGATCCGCCGGCACGGCCCGATGGGCGTCCTGCAGACGGTTTCCGGGCGCTGACCCACAGCACCCGGGGGGCATGCAGACTGCCACGCGCTCGCTGCGCAGGCTCGTCGCCCGCTCAGTCGCCGGCAAATGCCCGCTGAAGTTCTTCGCGCAGTTCCGCTTCGCGCCCGGCGTAGCGCGGCGAGAAGTGGAACGGGACGACGCTGCGTACGCCGGCGGCCCGCGCGATCCGCCCGGCCTGACGCGCGGTCAGGTGGAACTTGCGGGCGGCGTGCGCGGCGTCGGCGTCGAGGAAGACGGCCTCGATGTACAACACGTCGGCGTGATCGGCGAGCCGCGCGATTCGCCGGGCGTTCTCCTCGTGGTCGACGACGTCGGTGACGTAGGCGATGCGCGTTCCCGGGACGACGCGAAGCGCCGGTTTCAACTCGCCGAGGGTCAGCGTCGGTTCGCCGCCCCCGGCCCCGGTCGCGCGGATCGGCGTGTCGTCGTCGAGGCCGCTGATCACCGCGCGTTTGAGTTTCTGCAGCCACGGCCCGACGACCAGCCCCATTTCGCCGAGGCGATTCTTCCAGAGGTTGACGTGCGCGTGTTCCTCGAGCAGAAAGCCGAGGACCGGAACCTCGTGGTCGAGGAAAACGGCGCGCACGCGAAAGCCGCCGGTGTCGATGAGCACCCCGCCGGTCTCTTCGCTGGCTTCGCCGGCTTCGCGCCGGAAGCGCTCGCGGCACGCGAACTTTGCGCGTTCGAGTCGGCCGTCAGGCCACAGCTCGCCGACCTCGAGCGTGAAGTTGCCCGCGTAGTTGTGCACCAGGTTCCAGGTATAGGCAGCGAGCTTGGCTTCGACCTGGGCAAGGATTCCCGGCGGACCGTACAGCTCGACGGCGTTCGGCCGGCCGAGCGAGACGCGCAGCAACCAGTCGAAACCCATGAAGTGGTCCAGGTGCATGTGCGAGACGAAGACGTGGCTGGTGCGCAGGATCTTGCGTGGGGCCAGCGCGCGCAGGTCGCCGAGGTCGAAGAGCAGTGCGCGCTTCTCGAAGAGGAAGTCGACGAGCAGCGCCGGGTCGCCGGAAGGGGGGTTGACGAGTTCGACGCGGAACGAAGGGCGCATTCAGGCGGACGAGGCTCGCGGTCAGGGTTCAGTCGGCGAAGCGCGCGCGCCGCGACCGCCGGTCGAGCCGCCGCAATCCATTCGCTTCGGCCATGGCCAGCGCCTCGCGGTATTCGTCCGAGGACAGCGGCCGCGAAAGTTCGGGGAAGTCGTCGGCGCGGTAACACGGGCGGTACTGGTCCATCAGGTTGAGGTAGGTGTTCCGCGAAAGCTCATCGGCGACGAAGCGGAGCACCTCGCCGGTTCCGGAGATTCCGTTGGGCAGGACCAGATGGCGGACGAGCAGCCCGCGTCGCGCGAGTCCGCTCTCGTCGACGACGAGGTCGCCGACCTGCCGGTGCATCGCCTTGACCGCCGCGCGATTGACCGCGACATGGTCGCGCACCCGCGAATAGCGGCGCGCGAGCAGCGGGTCGCCGTACTGCATGTCCGGCATGTAGATGTCGATGATTCCTGCGAGCAGCGCGAGCGCTTCGAGGCTGTCGTAGCCGCCGGTGTTGTAGACCAGCGGCAGGCGTAGCCCGTCGTTGGCGGCGAGGGCGACGGCGGCGATGATCTGCGCGACGACGTGGCTCGGCGAGACGAGGTTGATGTTGTGGCAGCCCTGCGCCTGCAGCGAGAGCATGATCCGCGCGAGTTCGGCCGGATCGACCTCGCGCCCGCTGCCGCGCTGCGAGATGTCCCAGTTCTGGCAATACACACAGCGCAGATTGCACCAGGAGAAGAAGATCGTGCCCGATCCCGCCCAGCCCGAGAGGCATTCCTCTTCGCCGTGATGAGCGCCGTAGCTCGCCACGACCGCTCGTTCGCCGGAATGGCAGGCGACGCCGGCGAGCGTCTCACGGCGATTGACTCGACAATGGCGCGCGCAGAGGTCGCAATCCTCGAGACGTTGCCAGGCCTGCTCAGCGCGGCTCGTCAGCTCTCCGGAAGCGAGCAGCGCTCGATAGGCGGGAAGGGCGGAAGGCTTCGTGCTCATCGCTGTGAGTCAGTTTATACAAGCTGGCGCACGACGAGAAGACCCGCCGACGCGGGCGCCGTGCCCGGACCGACTGGCGCGGTCGCGGCGAGTCGATCGATAATCGCGCCTGTGGGTGGAATGGCTCCGCCGCGTCGGTGCAGCGGAGTGAGCGCATGGCAGGAGCGGTTGACGAAGACTCCGACGCCTTTCTCTCCCACCGTTCGAGAGGACAAGCCGATGGTCGAACGGCTTGCCGAGAAGCTCGTATACGTGCGCAAGAGCGTTCCCGAAATCATCGGCGAGCTGCTGCCGCGCGACGGCATCGAACTGCCGCCGGTGTCCCAGCTGATCGGCGCGACGATCACCCAGATCATCCGGCAGTGTCAGATCATGCACCCCGATCGCGACCCCGACGAAGTCGCGGGGAAGATCGGGGCCGCACGCGCGCCTACGAGGAGAAGTACTCGGCGCGCAGCGAGAAGGAGGACGAACGCCACCGCGCCTTCGATGACTGGGAAGCCGAGCTGCACGCGCTGCTGGGCCAGATCGGCATGCGCGATCTCGCGCACTCTCATGCGATCAACGTCGGGCTCGGCCACGGGCTCGAAAGACCGTTCTTCCATCGGGATGTCCAGGAACTCGTCGGCGTCGATCTCTCAGGCAAGGCGCTCGGCGAGGCCGCGCGGGTGCTGCCCGGCCTCGTCCCGCTTTGCGCTGCGGCCGAGCGAATGGCCGGAGTGGCGAGCAACGCGTTCGATCTGCATCTTTCCCGCGGACCTTGCAGTCGAGTTTCTTCGACATCGGCGAGGCCCTGCTCGAGGCCTGGCGAGTCCTGCGCAGCGGCGGGCGAGCGGTGGTTTCGGTGCCTCCGTCTATTTCGACCAGGGGCGCCTGCTCACCGGGCTGCAGCGACCGGGCGGACAGGATCTCGATCCGGATCTGCCGTACGCGATCGCCGAGCGGGTCGGGCGTAGCCTGTAGAGCCTCGGTTTCGAGCAGCTGGGCATCCGCACCGGCCTGTTCGAGATCTACGTCTAAGGCGCGAAGCCCTGACGGGAATCTTCGCCCCCCGTCGCGCCGCTGTGCCGCGCCGGTCCTGCGCACGCCGCAACGCATCGGTGCTGCCGGAGTGCTGTCGGGGTTCGTTTCAGCCGAGGTCCGGCCGACCGGGAGTCTGCCTTCGACAGCTCGCCAGGAAGCCTCTCCGCGCTGACCCGGTGGCGATCGGGGAAGCGCAAGGGCCGTCCCGTGTTTCGTCGTCGCGCCGGCCACTGGGTCGACAAGGCATCGAGCGGGTGTGGGCGCGATCGCCGACTGCCTGCTGGGAGTCGTGATTCGGCGCAGCGATTCGGTGATGAAACCGCTTTGGGCAAAAGTCAAGACCTGACCCCATCCACGTTGTCGCCGGGGTCAGACGACCCGTTCCCGCCGCCAAAGAGTGATCGTCGCCTGATCCCAGCCGAGTTCGCCGAGGATCGCGTCGGTGTGCTCGCCGAGGGCGGGAACCGGATCCATCCGCGGGGCGAAGACGTCGGCAGTGCCCGGTGGCAACAGCGCCGGAACTTCTCCGGCTGAAGTTTCAACCCGCGTCCAGCGCTGGCGGGCAGCGAGTTGTGGATGCTTCCAGACGTCGTGCATGTCGTTCATCTGGGCGCTGGCGATCCGCGCCGCGTCGAGACGGGCAGCCAGTTCGCTGGCCGTCAGCCGCGCGAAGGTTGCGGAGAGAATCCGGTCGAGCTCGCCGCGCGCCGCCGTGCGCAATGCGTTGGATGCGTAGCGGGGGTCGTCGGCGAGATCGGGCCGTTGGAGCACCGTGCTGCAGAACACGCGCCATTCGCGTTCGTTCTGCAACCCGAGCACGACGGTGCGGCCGTCGCCGGTGGCAAACGGCCCGTACGGGTAGATCGTCGCGTGACTCGCGCCGGCGCGCGGCGGCGGTGATGCGCCGTCGAACGCGTAGTAGAGCGGGAAAGTCATCCACTCGACCATGCTCTCGAGCATCGACACGTCGATGCGGCAGCCGAATCCGGTCTTTCCTCTGTGGAGCAGGGCGGCGAGGATCTGGCTGTACGCGTACATCGCTGCGGCAATGTCGGCGATCGAGCAGCCCGCCTTGGCCGGGGCTTCGGGGGTGCCGGTGACTGAAAGGAAGCCCGCTTCGGCCTGGATCAGCAGGTCGTAGGCCTTGCGGTCACGGTACGGACCGTCGCTGCCGTAACCCGAGATGTCGCAGACGATCAAGCGCGGGTGGCGAGGTCGCAGCGCCTCGTACGCCAGACCGAGGCGGGCAGCCGCGCCGGGCGCGAGGTTCTGCACGAGCACGTCGCTGCGCTCGAGCAGTCGGCAAAGAACCTCGGCGGCGAGCGGATGTTTCAGGTCGAGCGTCAGGCTCTCCTTCGAGCGGTTGGTCCAGACGAAATGCGAGGCGAGGCCACGGACGCGGGTGTCATAGGCGCGCGCAAAGTCGCCGCTGCCCGGGCGTTCGACCTTGATCACCCGCGCGCCGAGATCGGCGAGCTGGCGCGTGCACAACGGCGCGGCGATCGCCTGTTCGAGTGAGAGGACGGTGATTCCGTCGAGTGGGCGCATCGGGTCAGCCCTCAGAACGAGCGCGGCAGGCCAAGCACGTGCTCGGCGACGTAGGAGAGAATCAGGTTCGTCGAGATCGGCGCAACCTGGTAGAGCCGCGTCTCGCGAAACTTGCGCTCGACGTCGTACTCGGCGGCGAAGCCGAAGCCGCCATGGGTCTGCAGGCAGACGTTGGCGGCCTCCCACGACGCCTTGGCGGCGAGGTACTTGGCCATGTTCGCCTGCGCGCCGCAAGGCTGATGCGCGTCGAACAGGGAGCAGGCCTGGAAGCGCATCAGGTTGGCGGCCTCGACTTCGATATACGCTTCGGCGATCGGAAACTGCACTCCCTGGTTGCTGCCGATCGGCCGGTCGAAGACGATGCGCTCGCCAGCGTAGCGCCGCGCCCGGTCGATGAACCAGTAGCCGTCACCGATGCATTCGGCGGCGATCAGCACGCGCTCGGCGTTGAGTCCGTCGAGCAGGTAGCGGAAGCCCTGGCCTTCTTCGCCGATCAGGTTTTCGGCGGGCACCTCGAGGTCGTCGAAGAACAACTCGCTGGATTCGTGATTGACCATGTTGGCGATCGGACGGACGCCAAGGCCGTGCCCGATCGCTTCGCGGAAGTCGACGACGAAGATCGACAGGCCCTCCGAGCGGCGCCTGACTTCGGCCAGCGGTGTCGTCCGGGCGAGCAGGATCATCAGGTCGGAGTGCAGGACGCGCGAGATCCAGACTTTCTGGCCGCTGATCAGATAGCGGTCTCCCTTGCGCGTCGCCGTCGTGCGGATTCGCGTCGTATCGGTCCCGGTGGTCGGCTCGGTCACCGCCATCGACTGGATGCGCAAACGGCCGGCGGCGATCTCCGGCAGGTACTTCTCCTTCTGCCGGCCGCTGCCGTGGCGCAGCAGCGTGCTCATGTTGTACATCTGGCCATGCACCGCCGCCGAATTCGCACCGCTGCGGTTGATCTCTTCCATGATCACGCTCGCTTCGCTCAACCCGAGCCCCGATCCGCCGTACTCCTCGGGAATCATCGCCGCCAGCCAGCCGGCCTCGAGCAGCGCGCCCACGAAGGCGTCGGGATACGCCCGTCGGGCGTCGATCTCGCGGAAGTACGCGTCGGGAAACTGATTACAGAGTGCGCGGATCGCCTCGCGGATCTGCTGATGTCCGTCACTCGCATCGCTCATGGAGATCTCCTCTGGCCGGGTGGTCTGCGGCGCGCGGCCCGCTCGCCGGCCGCCGGTGTCTGACGACCTGCTGTTGCGTCGCAGCAGCGGAGCGTAGCAATCCTGAGTGGTTTTGCAAGGCGCGCGTCAATCTGACGGCGACCGGTGGTGGTGCCGGCTGCGCCACCGCCAGATCAGCCAGGCGGCGGCCAGTGTGGCCAGCCCGCAGGCGCTTTCGGTCGGCTGGCGGAAGATCGCTCCGAGAGTCATGCCGAGAACCGCGAGGAGGAAGATCGCCGGTACGAAAGGCCAGCCGGCAACCGGCAGCCGCGTCCCCTCGCGCAAACGCAGGCGGATCAGGCCGACGACGGTTGCCGCCGAGCAGAGGTTCAGCGTGAACCCGATGTAGGTCAGCAGGCTGCGGAAGCTCGAGGTCCACAGCATGAGCAGCGCGAGCGTGCACTGCAGGGCGAGCGCAGCGCGTGGCGGCCGGTCGCCTGCGGCCAGCCGGTGTGGCAGCTCGCCATCGGCGGCCATCTGCGCATGGACGCGCGCACCGGCGACGGTCATCGCTGAAACCGAAGCCGCCAGGACGACGGCGATCAGCAGCGTCAGCGCGTCGGCCCAGGGCTGGCCGCCGAGCGCGGCAGCGGCCAGCCGGCCGACGTCCGCCTGCCCGGCCAGTCGCGCCGGCGGAGCGGCGAAGACGAAGGCCGCGTTGAGCGCGAGATAGAGGCCCGTGATCAGCGCGGTGCCGAGGAACAGTGCTCGCGGCAGTGCCCGTTCCGCATCGCGAACTTCGCCGCCGACGTAGACCGCGGCGTTCCATCCCGAGTAGCTGAACGACACCCAGATCAGGGCGAGCGCAAAAGCCGACAGGTCTGCTCGAGCGCTCGGTGCATGAACCGCAAGCTCACTGGGAACCCGCGCCAGAGCCAGGGTGACGAAGACGACGACGAGCAGCACCTCGGCGACGACGGTCAGGTCGTGCAGCCGGGTGCCCCGATGCTCGCCGAGCGCATGGACTGCGGCGAAGGCGACGAGCAGCGTGCTGCCGAGTGCCTGCGGCGCGACCCCCGGGAACCAGTCGCCGACGTACTCGGCGAAGGCCAGCGAAGCGGCGGCGAGCGGGGCGGCAAAGCCGGCGACGATCGAGATCCAGCCGGCGACGACTCCCGCTGCCGGATGCAGCGTTCGTGACAGGAAGTAGTACTCGCCGCCCGATCCGGGCAGCTGCCTGGCCAGTGCGCCGTAGCTCAGCGCACCGCAGGTGGCGAGCAGTCCGCCAGCCAGCCAGGCGAGCAGGACGAGCCACGGTGAACCCAGTTCCTCGAGCAGGAAGCCGCTGGTCGTGAACACGCCGGTGCCGAGCATGCTCGCGACGACCAGCGTGGTCGCCGAGAGAAGGCCGATCCGCCGCGCCGGCGCGGCAGCCGGATTCACGGTCTGGCGCCTTCGGCAGTGCCGGTCATCGGCACGAAGCGCACCGGCAGGACGGCTTCGCGGCGCAGCTTGCCGGCCTGCTTGCGCAGCAGGAAGAGCTCCTGCTGGCCTGAACCGCCGACCGGAATGACCATCCGTCCGCCGTCGCGGAGCTGATCGACGAGCGGTTGCGGCACGTGATCGGGCGCACAGGTGACGATGATCGCATCGAATGGCGCCGCCTCGGGCCAGCCCTGGTAGCCGTCGCCATGGCGCACCCGGACGTTGCGATAGCCGAGTCGGTTGAGGTCGCTCTCGGCTCTCCGGGCCAGCGCCTCGACGATCTCGACGCTGTAGACCTCGCGGACGAGGCCGGCGAGGATCGCCGCCTGGTAGCCCGAGCCGGTGCCGATTTCGAGCACGCGGTCGCCCGGGCGTGGCTCGAGCTTCTCGGTCATGAAGGCGACCACGTAAGGCTGCGAGATCGTCTGTCCATGGCCGATCGGCAACGGGTTGTCGTCGTAGGCGTAGCGGCGAAGCTCTCGCGGAACGAACTCGTGTCGCGGCACCGTGGCCATCGCCCTGAGCACCGCCGGATCGCTGATCCCTCGCCAGGGCGAGCGCAATTGCTGCTCGACCATCCGGCTGCGCGCTGTCGCGTAGTCCTCGTCGGCGGCGATCGCCGGCGCGCCGACCAGCACCGCGAGCAGCGCTGACGGCAACAGCTTGCGCACCAGGGTGCGCCACGCGCCGGCCGTCCGCGGTCGCTCAGCTTCGCTGGACATCGACGTCCTGCAGGCCAGGACGGACGCTCGCCGCGCGGCGCTGCTCGCTGGCGGCGATCGGCGGCAGCGCGTGGGCGTGACGCGCGTGGATGCACTTCGCGTCGCCCGGCTGAAGTTCGCGGCAGGGCACCGGGCGCTGCGCATAGACCGTGCAGCGCGCCTCTCTGCCGAGTTCGCCGGCGAGCGCCAGGCAACGCGGTGCGCGGCGACCGGTTCCGGCCATGCACGCGTGCCACGGCGAGACCTGTTCGAGCAGGTGGTCGGGAAGCCCAACGGCGAGAGCCTCGGCCCAGTAGAACGAGACACGGAAGAACGCGCAGCACGCGCCGCACTCGCGGCAGTCCACTTCCGCGTGCGCCCTGGTCGCGTGACGTTCTGGTGGAGCAACTCGGGTGTCGGTCAGCATGTGGTGCGCAGCAGCCGCGAATCGTATCGGTCAGAATTGCAAAGGACCATCAGCATACGCCTTTGGTCGGCAAAGCGTTCTGCCGGGGCGACGAACCTGCCGCGCACCGGAACGTCATGAGCTGCTGCGCGACGCCGGTCGGATGCTGCATCGCCCGATGGCCATCCTGCAGCGAAATTATAGAGGCTGAAATGAAGTGCGATCGCATCCCGTAGGCGCCAGCGAACTCTTGGCGGCGACGGCAAGGCGCCGACGCTCCTGAGCTTCGGGCGGGCCGCCGGGCTGCAACATACGCAGCGGCCAGGTTCGCTTGAGCTAGAATTCGCAGGCAGCGACCGGCGCGCCGGCCTTTGCTGGTCAGCTGTCGCAGCAGGGCGTAGAGTCCTGACCCTGCTGCTCGCTGCGTGGGACGACTTCCCGGCCAACGAACCATCGAGTTTCGGAAGGCGCCGCGGCGTTCATGGCGGCGACAACCGCCGACACATTTGCAGCAAGGGACAACCAGCGATGAAAAGACGATTCTGCTACTACTTCGTGGCCAGCCTCCTGCCGTTGGCGACTCAGGCGGCCGACGTGCAGGTCAATATCGGCAGTGTACGGGTGCAGACCGGCAACACGACGATCAGCTTCGGTGACCGCGACAAGCGCGGTTACTACTGGGATGGGCAGGTCTGGCGTGATCCCGCGTACTGGGAGAAGCATTACGGGAAAGGCCAGGGGCACGGGCAGGAGAAGGGGCGCGGTTACCATTGCCCGCCGGGCCAGGCCAAGAAAGGGAACTGCGCGCCGCCGCCGCCAACGCCCTATCGCTGACCGTCGTGGCGCGCTCGGCGTCGTGTAGCGGCGCCGGGCCTCAGGCCTGCGCGGAACAGAATGGGCCTGGCCCTTGCGTCAATCCGGAGACGGGATCGAGGTCAGCCGACGACAACACGCCAAAGGACAGCCGGTCGTCTTCGCTGATGTGCCGCTCGAACCAGTACTCGCAGTAGCGGAGGAACGAGTGTGCGTCGCGTCCCGAGCGAATCAACTCGTCGAGCGCCTTGCGCAGCAGCGCCAGCGTCTCGGCGTGGATTCGCGCATGATCGACGAAATCCAGGCCGACGGCGTCGGCAAGCCGTTCTTCGGTGGCGAAGTGGAACGCGAAATAGGCGAGCAGCGACTCGAATTCGTCGATCGGCGTGAGCGTCGACTCGAAACACGCGCTTTTCAGGGACTCGATGCGGTTGAAAATCTCCTCGTGCTGGGCGTCGATCTCCGGCAGATCGACCAGCAGTGATTCCGGCAGCAGGCCGGCCGAACCGACTTCGCCGATTTCGATGTCCATGACGGGTCTCCTTTGGTGATGTCAGGCCGCTCTCGCGCTCTTCTAGTCTCGCCAGTATAACCGAAGGACGCAAAAAACTCCAGACAAATCAGGGTTAAATCAGTCCGGTGCAGGCGCCTCTGCGAGTCCTTCGCGCGCTTGCGGCGCAAGCCGGCGAATTCCGGGGGCTGCCGGCAGCGATTGTCGCGTACCCGCGCCGCGGGGGCGGTGAAGTCCGTCACGCTGCTCCGGTGCCCGGATCCGCACTGTCTCGGTCGCCGCGGCCAGCGGCCGCGCGGGGTGGATCGGCTAGAATGGCATCGTCGGTGGAGCGTCGGAGAAAGGAAGCGCCATGACACGGATCGAGAGAGATTTCCTTGGCGAGAAGGAACTGCCGGACGGCGCCTATTACGGCGTCCAGACCTTGCGTGGCAAGGAGAACTTCCACATCACCGGCATCCCGATGTCCGCCGAGCCGTACTTCGTCAGGGCTTTCGGCTACGTCAAGAAGGCCGCAGCGATGGCCAACCGCGACCTCGGTGTCCTCGATCCGCGGATTGCCGACGCAATCATCGGAGCCTGTGACCGGCTGATCGCCGGCGAAATGGCTGATCAGTTCGTCACCGATTTCATCCAGGGGGGAGCCGGGACGTCGACGAACATGAACGCGAACGAGGTCATCGCCAACCTCGCGCTCGAGAGCATCGGCCGCTGCAAGGGTGAATACCAGCACATCAGCCCGAACGATCACGTCAATTACGGGCAGTCGACGAACGACACCTATCCCACGGCGTTCCGGCTCGCGCTGATCCTCCGCCTGGCCAGCTACATGGACGCCCTGAGACGCCTTCAGGATGCCTTTTTTGCGAAGGCCAGGGAGTTTGATCAGGTGCTCAAGATGGGCCGCACGCATCTTCAGGATGCCGTGCCGATGTCGCTGGGGCAGGAGTTCCACGGTTGGGGAACGACGATCGGCGAGGAGGTGAAACGGCTTGCCGAGGTCCGCGCGCTGCTCCATGAAATCAACCTCGGCGCGACGGCGATCGGCACTTCGGTCACCGCTGCGCCTGGCTACCCCGAGCTGGTCACGCGTCACCTGTCGCACCTCACCGATATCGGCTTCGTCCTCGCCGCCGACCTCGTCGAGGCGACGTCCGATACCGGAGCCTATGTCCAGTTGTCCGGAGTGCTCAAACGCACCGCCGCGAAGCTGACCAAAATCTGCAACGACCTGCGCCTGCTTGCGTCGGGTCCGCGCTGCGGTCTGCACGAGATCAATCTGCCGCAAGTCCAGCCGGGGTCGTCGATCATGCCGGGCAAGGTCAACCCGGTCATCCCCGAGGTCGTCAACCAGACGAGCTTCCTGGTCATCGGACTCGACCTGACGGTGACCCTGGCCGCTTCGGCCGGCCAGCTGCAGCTCAACGTGATGGAGCCGGTGATCACCTTCGCCTTATTCACGTCGATCTTCACGATGGAGAACGCGGTCAACAGCCTGCGGGTGAACTGTGTGCAGGGCATCACGGCCAATGTCGAGCATGCGCGGGCGATGGTGCTCAACTCGCTGGGCATCGTCACCGTCCTCAAGCCGCTGCTCGGCTATCGGCAGTGCGCCGAGATCGCCCGCGAAGGCTATCGCGCCGGCAAGTCGCTGCACGACATCGTGGTCAGCGAGCGCGGGCTGATCACTCAGGAGAAATGGGACGAGCTGTTTTCGTTCGAGAACCTGGTCAGCCCGGGAAGCAACTGACCAGCAAGATCGCCACCGGGTCCACACGGGCTCACCGGTGGCGGCGCTTGCGCGTTCAGGCTTCCGGTTCTCAGACGCGGGCGACGCCGATCATCGCCGCGACGTCGCCGTGCCCGGGCCAGGCCCTCCTGGCATTGAGGTAGGCCCGCCACGCGCCGAAAGCCTTGGGCGGTCGGGTGAGCAGCTGGCTGAACGCAGGCCTCGAGTGCTCGACGTCGAGCAGCGCGAAGTGGCGGAATCCCGCTCGCCAGGTCATCGCCTCGAGGCTGGCCGGGCTGAAGTAGAACTGGTGCTCGAAACCGTAGGCGGCCCATTGCCGGCCCTCGACGACGCGTTGCCAGCTCTCGTAATTGGCGGTTGCGATGACCAGCATGCCCCGTTCAGAGAGCCTGCGGCGCAGGCTGCGCAGAATGGTGGGCGGATCGTGCAGCAGACCGACGACGTCCCACAGGGTGATCACGTCGAAACATTCAGCGGTGTCCGGATTCGTCGTGTCGTCTGCGCGAGCCCCGTGATCGCCGGGCTCGAGGGCGTAGTCGATGCGCACCGCCTCCCAGCCGGCAGCCCGGCACGCGTCGACGAAGACCTCCGACCGACCGCCGAAATCGAGCAGGCGGCCGGCCGCCGGACGGACGGCCCGGACGTACTCGAGCCGCTCGAGGGCCCGCGGTCGCTCGTCCGCCGGGTCGACAGGCTGCTCGCCAGCCAGCTTGCGGCGCCACCGCGCGTAGGCCAGCGCAGCTTCGCTCGACGGCCGCGGGGTCTGATAGGCGAGCCGACAGGAAACGCATTCGGCGACCGGGATCTTCATGCCCATTGCCAGGGCAATCCGCCGCGGCCGATTGAGTTGGCCACAGAGCGGGCAGGGAAGCGGAGCAGGACGCGCGTAGTCGACCCCTTCGATCACGTCGACGATCTGAGTTTCGCAGCGGTCGGTCTGGTCGACGCGGGGTTGCCGGGAACCCTTCGTCAAGCGCGGGAGAATGAGCTTCACTCTTCGGATTTGCCGTGGATCGTGACGGGCTCTGTGCCGATTGGCGTGGCCGCCCTGCTGATCAGTCTACACGGGCTGGCCCGGCCTGTCCCGGTATCGAGCAAGCGGGATGTGCAATAAATCAGGGATCGGTCTTCTTTCCGGACGAGTATCGCGGATCTCCGCCGGCGCCGTCAATCGCCCGCCGTCCCGAGTCGGTCGCCGACCGGTCGAAGGCCCAGCCGCTCGGTGTCCGGGAAGGTGGTTCGCGCGGAAACGAGTTGACCGCGCGCACGGCCGCGTGGCGAACTCATCGTCGGTCCAACGGTCGAACGGCCTGTGTCGGGGTGGCCCGACAGCAAATGGATCTGGAGAGCAGCGATGATGCGAATACGCAGGGCTGACCAACGGGGACACGCCGACCGCGGCTGGCTCGACAGCCGTCATACTTTCTCGTTTGGCGACTACCACGATCCGGCCGAGATGGGCTGGGGCGTTCTGCGGGTGATCAATGAAGATCGCGTCCAGCCCGGCGAGGGCTTCGGCACTCACGGTCATCGTGACATGGAGATCATCAGCTACGTACTCGAGGGGGCGCTCGAACATCGCGACTCGCTGGGCAACGGAACCGTCATCCAGCCCGACGAGGTGCAGCGAATGAGCGCGGGCAGAGGTGTGACGCACTCGGAATTCAACGCCTCGCGCGAGGCCGTCGTCCATTTCCTCCAGATCTGGTTGCTACCGCGGGAATTCGGGATCCCGCCGGGTTACGAGCAGAAGTGCTTTCCGCCCGAGGAGAAGCGCAGTCGACTGCGCCTGGTCGCTTCCGGCGACGGGCGCGATGGCAGTGTGACGATGAACCAGGAGGCCGACCTCTATGCGAGCCTCCTCGACCCAGGTCAGCGAGTCAGCCACCGGCCGGCAGCCGGACGACTGACTTACGTTCACGTCGCCCGCGGACTCGTCCGGGTCAATGGCCAGTCGCTCGCGGCCGGAGACGGCGCCCGGATCAGCGACGAAGCGGAGATCGGCATCGAAGCTGAAGCCGCGAGCGAGGTCCTGCTCTTCGATCTGCCGCCGGCGGATCGACCCGACGAAGCCAGCTCACTTCGGGCAGGACAATCGTCGTGAGCAGGTCAGCCGGCAGGGCTCCCCCGAACGGTTCTCAGGCGCTGGCAACCCGGAGAGCTGGCTGCGCGCGGACCGCGCGCCTCTTGCGCCGCGCCCGCGTTGTCGCCTAGGATTCCTGGCGTGCAGGCGTCGGGACGGTCCGCCGGAGCGGACCGTGCGCCTGTCGAGCGGAGCCATGAGGTGGATCATATGGGCAGTCACACGGCTTCCCAGCCGTGGGTCGATCGGCGTCGCACCGCCGATCCGTGAGTGAGGGGATTGCGGGGCAGGGCCCGGCGCGCGAAGAGATTGGCCGGCAGCGCGTCGAGCAGGCTCTGGCCGGCTTGCTGCCCGCGCTGCAGCGGCTCGACCGACTGCTCGAAGGGGCGGTTCGTTCGGCGCGACTGGCCTACGGCGCCGAGGCTGCCGCCGATCCTTACCGCGGGCTGCACATCGCGCCGGGCGACGTCGAGCGGCTCCTGTCAAGGCCATTCGGCGTCCCGCTGTTGCGCGAGGATGCGGCTGTGTTGCCGCTCGTGGACGGCGTGGCGGACGATTCGCGGCTGCGGCGCGTCGGGCGGCTGTTCGGGCTGTCGAGCTTCGAACTCGACCTCATCGTCGTCGCGCTGGCTCCCGATCTCGACCTGCGCTACGAACGGCTGTACGCCTATCTCCAGGACGACGTCACGCGCCGCAGGCCGAGCGTCGATCTGATCCTCAATCTGCTGTGCACCTCGCCGGCGGACAAGCTCGCGCGACGCGCCCATTTCGCGCCGACCGCGCCGTTGCGGTGGCACGGTCTCGTTTCGCTGGTCGGCGATGCGCAGCAACTGCAGCCGCCACTGCTCGCGCAGTTCTTCAAGCTCGACGAACAACTCGTCGCCCACCTGATCGGCAGCGGGTTTCCGGATGTCCAGCCTGAGGGGATCGACGAGTGCCCGGCATCGTTCGACATGCTGCCGATCGCCGGGAACGCTCGCCGGAACCTGCGCCTGATCGTCGCCGAGGCCAGGCAGGCTGGCCGGTCGCCGAGGATCTACCTGCAGGGCCGGCGCGGGATCGGCAAGCGGCGCGTCGTTGCCGCGGTCGCCGCCGAACTCGGGACGCGATTGCACATCGCCGACGGGGCGTCGCTGCCGGCGGATCTGGCCGAGTGGGAGACCACGGTCGTCGGGCTGCTGCGCGCAGCCTTGCTCGACGAAGCGACGTTCTATCTCGCCGGCGTCGACCGACTGCTGGGCAGCGAAGGCTTTCGGCAACGGGAGATCCTCCTCGATCGGCTCGCCACGCATCGAGGGCCGGCGATCCTCGGCGGGTCGCTGGCCTGGAACCCGAGCCCGGAGTCGGCGGCGGGCTTCGAGGTCGTCGAATTGCCGTCGCTCGACGACGCGCAGCGGCTGGCCTGCTTCAAGGCGGAGTTCGCAGTTGCCGGCATCACCCTGCCCGAGGCCGATGTCGAGGCGCTGGCCGGCCGTTTTCGCCTGACCCCCGAGCAGATCGCGACGACCGTCAAGACCGGCGTGAGGCAGTCCCGCCGCTGCTCTGGCCCGCCGCCTGGCGGGCAGGATCCGCCAGTAATGCCTGGTGAGCCGAGCGCCGTCGATTTCTTCGCCAGCGCCCGGGCGCAATCGCGACAGTTGCTCGCCGACCTCGCGCGCGAGATATCGCCACGCTATCGATGGGAGGACATCGTCCTGCCCGAGGATCAGTTCGCTCACCTCAGAGAGATCTGCGCACAGGCGAAGAACCGACACGTGGTCTACGGTCGTTGGGGTTTCGCGAGCAAGCTGGCTCGCGGCAAGGGCCTGAACGTGCTCTTCTCGGGGCCTCCGGGTACCGGCAAGACGATGGCCGCCGATGTCCTGGCCAATGATCTATACTTGTCGTTATATCAGATCGATCTCTCGCAGGTGGTGAGCAAGTACATTGGCGAGACGGAGAAGAACCTCGAACGGATCTTCGCCGCCGCGGAAAGCGCCAATGCGATCCTTTTCTTCGACGAGGCCGACGCACTGTTTGGCAAGCGCTCCGAAGTGAAGGATGCGCACGACCGCTACGCGAACATCGAGGTCGGCTACCTGTTGCAGAAGATGGAGGAATACGAGGGCGTGGCGATTCTGGCGACCAATCTGCGCAGTCACCTGGACGAGGCATTCGTCCGCCGGATGCAGGCGATCGTCGAGTTTCCGTTTCCCGACGAAGCGCATCGGCGGCGCATCTGGGAATCGCTGTTTCCGGCCAAGGCGCCACTCGCCGACGACGTCGACTTCGCCGCGCTCGCGCGCGAGGTGAAACTCGCCGGAGGGAACATCCGGAACATCGGACTGGCCGCGTCGTTCTTCGCGGCCGAGGAAGGCCGATCGATAACCATGGTGCATCTGCTGCATGCAGCGAGAAGGGAGCACCAGAAGTTGGGTCGAACATGGAATGAAACGCTGATCCGTCCCGGCGGGCCGGCGTCGTGAGGTGGAAAGGGAGCGACGATGACAGTCAGGAAGACACAGGAACCCGACAAGGACAATCAGTCGCCCGGCAGAGGCACCGTGCACGCAGCGCATCCGACGACCGTTGCCGACCGGTCGGGTCAGGGGCATGCGCTGCTTGCGTTGCAAAGAACCCACGGTAACCGCTTTGTCGACAGCCTGCTCCGCGCTCCCGGCGAGCGCCCGCCGGCAGCGGGTCAGCACCCTCCGCGCGCCGAAGCGTCGGAGCGGCGAAGCTCGCGGATCGAGCGGATCATCGCCAACCTCGCCCCTGCAGACCATTCTGGCGGCGTTGCGCTGGCTGCTGGCTACCGCCAGGCCCCGCCTTCGGCGCCGTACCGGCCGGTTCGGGCAGGTCTGGAGCGCTACGCCGAGGACGAGGGCGCGCCGGAGCCCGACGAGAACGTCCGGCGATCGCTGGGTGACGGCGGCGCGGGCGATGCGGGGCCGGCAGCTGGACCCGCCGACGCCGGAGTTGCGGCCGCACCTTCGGCGAGCCTGACGATCACCGGCGACGGCTCGTATTCGGACACGGCCAGCGAATCCCGCAAGAACGTGCGCTTCAATGCCACCTGGTCGGGAGGAAACAAGGAAGACTACATCATCGTCAACTGGCTCAAGGGCTACCTGAAGAAGCCCGACGGGACGCCCTTCAAGGTGACCATGTACGGATCTTCGGTGGACTTCAACTTCGCCGACTACCAAGTCGATTCGATCGACGAAGATCCGGCTTACTGGAGCTCGGGCGGCGTCCGCTGGCGATACAGCGTCGATGGAGCGAACAAGTTCAGCGCCACCGACAGTCCGGGGCCGATGTACGACTCGGACGGCGCGGGCGCCAAGGCTCGGGTAGATTTCAAGACCGCGGTCTACAAGAGCAGCGACGTGCCTTCGAAGACCAGCGGATCGCTTTCGGCAACGCCGCTGAGTTCGTTCCAGGCCTGGACGTACTACGTCAATGTCCTCGGCGGCGGGAAGTTCGACCACAAGTGAGCGCTTGCAGATTTTGCGAAGGAAGCGGCTGGTGAACGATTCCGACCGTGCCGAGGCCTTGCGGCTGCTCGGCGAGCTGACCGTCTGGCAGAAGAGTAGCGGCATCGACCCGGGGCGACCTTCCGACGTCCGTAGTACCGGCGAGTCGAATTCGGCGATTGATGATTTGAAGCGCCGGATCGAAGTACTCGGAGCGTGCTACGACTGGTTTCCCGAAGCTGCCGAGTACCGGCTGATCGACCCCGCGGACTGTCCGGGGGCCGGCGAGGCGACACGGTGAACGGGTCCGGAGGCAGCAGGCTGCCCGGTGACGGTGTTGCGCGGGAAACGCCTGCGGACGATTCGCCGGCAATGATTCGGCGATCGCCAGGGGAAGCAGAGACGCTCCGGCAACTCGAACTCGGCTTCATGTTCACCCATAGCCTGCTCAGCGACGCGGGCAGGAGGATTCTGTCCGCGGCCACCGCCGTTTTCGCGCTCGCCGATCTGCTCGTCGAGAAGGGCGTACTCTCGGAGAAAGAGCTGAAGTCGCGCCGTGACGAGGTCGAAAAGCTGCTCGTCGAGCAGGAAGCGCGTGAAGGGCTCGGCCTCTTCGTCAACGATGAGCACCCGGACAAATACGCGCTGGCCGAATTGCCGGCCATCGATTGTCCGACGCGCGTGCATCTCTGCCGGGCGGCCTGCTGTCTGCTGCGCTTTCCGCTTTCCCGGCAGGACGTCGAAGAAGGCGTGGTTCGCTGGGATTTTGGGCGACCCTACTGGAATCTGCGCGACTCCCGCGGTTACTGCGTGCACAACGACCCGCAGACGCTCGGCTGCCGGGTCTACGGATCGCGCCCCGGCCCGTGCCGCCTCTTCGACTGCCGCGAGGATCGGCGGATTTGGGTCGATTTTGCCGCGCGAGAACCAAACCCCGAGCTCGTGGCCAGTCTTGTCGGGCTGGCGAGTTAGACGATGACGGTTTGCGCGATCCCCTCGGCCGAAATGTTCTGCGGGCGCCGGCAGCGGCCCCGGGCAGAGCGTCGCTCCATCGGTGGCCGTCGTGTGGCCCGTCTGCGGGCGCCGAGCTGCCGATGATCCGCGACCTTAGCCTGAGCCTTCGCGGATTGCTCGACGATCCGGCGCTGGCCCCCGACTTCCCCGAACTGGCCACGGCGCAGATCGCCTTCGATCGTCCTGCGGAGCAGTTCAGCCCGTCGCAGACGACGATCGACCTGTTCCTTTACGACGTGCGCGAGAATCTCGAACTGCGCAGCAACGAGACGCTGCTCGAGCGGCAGAACGGTCAGGCGGTGATCCAGCGCCCGCCGTTGCGCGTCGCCTGTACGTATCTGGTCACCGCCTGGCCGGTCGGCGGAATGGACCTGCCGCTGCAGGAGCACCGGCTGCTCAGTCAGGCGCTGCAGGTGCTCTCGCGACATCCGACGATTCCCGCGGCGTACCTGCAGGGCAGTCTCGTCGGCCAGAAGCCGCCGTTGCCGATGCTCACCGCGCAGACCGACGGAATCAAGGACCCGGCCGACTTCTGGACGGCGATCGGCGGCAAGCTGCGCCCGTCGATCCAGGTCACGGCGACGCTGGCGATGGCGCGTTTCCCGGCAGTCACCGCGCCGCTGGTGATCACCGAACAGCTGGCCCTCGGCGAAAGGCTCGGCGCCGGCAGCGAAGCACTCGCTCCGGCAACGCGCCTGTCGCTGCTGCGCATCGGCGGCCGGGTGACCAATGCGGCCAGCCAGCCACTGGCCAACGCCCGGGTGACTCTGGTCGATTCCGGCGTCGCGGCGATCACCGACAGCAGCGGACGCTACACGCTGGCCGTGCCGCAGGCCGGCAGCTTCGTCGTAAGAGTCGACGCCGGAGCGAGCTCGAAGACGCTCACCATCACCGTCCCGGTCGGCGCTGGGGACGATTACGACGTGGACCTTTAGGCTTCCCAACCTAGCAAGCAAGGAGATAGGCGTATGGCACAGTATCTTTCACCCGGTGTCTATGTTGAAGAAGTCCCATCGGCGATCAAGGCCATCGCCGGGGTCAGCACGAGCACCGCCGGTTTCATCGGCATCGTGCCGAACAAGATCCACCTGGTCGCCAGGGATCCCGCGGCAGCGACCCCCGGCACGACGAAGTTCGTCGATTTCAGCTTGCCGACTCCCGCGGAAACGCCCCGGCTGATCACCAGCTGGAGCCAGTTCACCCAGGCCTTCGGCGACCTCGTCGGCAGCGAGACCACCGCGGCGACGAGCGACGCGAGCCCGGCCGTCGACGCCGGCCATCAGCATCTCGCGCATGCCGTCTATGGTTTCTTCAACAACGGCGGGAGCCGCTGCTACGTCGTGCGGATCCTCTCGGAGACCGACCTCGACGATGCGCTCAAGGCTTTCGCGGCGATCGACGAGATCGCTCTGGTCGCCGCGCCGGGAATCATCGACGATGCCACGCGCGACAAGTTGGTCACCCACTGCCTCAACACCGCCGACCGCTTCGCGATTTTCGACGGGCCGGACACCGCCAGCGACCTGACTACGCTGACCCGCACGCCGGCCGATACGACGCCCGGGGTGATGCCGAAGAAGACCGACTTCGCCGCCTGGTACTTTCCATGGATCAAGGTCTTCGACCCGGCGACCAAGATGCTCGCGCCGGCTGGTGACGGGGCGATCAGCGTTCCACCGAGTGGCCATCTCGCGGGAATCTACGCGCGCGTCGACAACCAGCGCGGTGTGCACAAGGCGCCGGCCAACGAGGCCATTCTCGGCGCGTTGAACGTCACCCAGCCACTGAGCAAGGCCGATCAGGACGGGCTGAACCCGAAGGGCGTCAACTGCCTGCGCGTGCTCAACGACAGCATCCTCGCCTGGGGCGCGCGGACCGTCGGCGGCGACGCCAACGCGGATCTCAAGTACATCAACGTCCGGCGCACGCTGCTCTTCCTCCGCGAGTCGATCGACGAAGGGCTGCAGTGGGCGGTGTTCGAGCCGAACACGCCGGCACTCTGGCAGAAGATCACGCGTAACGTCTCGGCGTTCCTGACCAACGTCTGGCGCTCGGGCGC
This sequence comes from Accumulibacter sp., assembly GCF_023806625.1. GTDB lineage: Bacteria > Pseudomonadota > Gammaproteobacteria > Burkholderiales > Rhodocyclaceae > Accumulibacter. The sequence goes on along the minus strand of NZ_JAMTDX010000097.1, from coordinate 17,496 downwards.
GCTGTTCGGCACGACGGCGCAGGAGGCGTTCTACGTCAAGTGCGACGCCGAAACCAACCCGCCGGAGCTGCGCGAACTTGGCCAGGTGGTCACGGAAATCGGCGTGTCGATCGTCCGTCCCGCCGAGTTCGTGATCTTCCGGATCAGCCAGTTCGTCGCCAGCGGCAAGTGATCGGCTGCGCGGCCTGCTGGCCCGACCTCTGAGGCGATGGCATTGGCCTACCAGAGCCCCGGCGTCTATCGGGAAGACGTCTTCGTCGGGCCGTCGACGGCTTTGCCGACCGGCGTGCCCGGCTTCGTCGGGCTGGCGACGGTTGCCCGAAGCGGGGTGAACTCGCCGATCGAACTGCACCGCGACGACGAGTTCGGCGCGGCACTCGTCGCCTTTGCCGAGGGATACCTCGCCGATGCGGTGCGCGGCTTCTTTGCCAACGGTGGCAGCCGCTGTTACGTCGCGGTCGCCGATCCGGCGGCGGCGGACCGGCCTGCTGCGCTGCGCGCGGCGTTGGCCAGTCTCGGTCCACTGGCTGACCTCGATCTCGTGGCGATCCCCGACGCCGTACAGCTCGCTGACCTCGACGTGTTCCATGCGCTGCAGGCCGATGTCATTGGACACTGTCACGAGCACGGCGACCGCCTGGCGATCCTCGACACCCGCCGCGGCGCTACGCCGGATACCGTGCTCGACCAGCGCCGCGCGCTGCTTGCCGGCCAGGCCGAGCCGGTCAATGGCGCGCTGTACTATCCGTGGCTGCGCACGGAGGGAAACCGCTGGGTTCCACCCTGTGGTCATCTGGCGGGTATTTTTGCGCGCACCGACAGGCGCGGCGGCGTGTTCAAGGCCCCCGCCAACGAAGATCTGGCCGACGCGCTCGACCTGGAGACGGCGATCGGCAACGCTGAACAGGACCGGCTCAACCCGGCCGGAGTCAACTGTCTGCGCGCGTTCCCCGGCCGCGGCATCAGGGTCTGGGGTGCGCGCACGCTGAGCCGCGATCCGGACTGGCGCTACATCAGCGTGCGCCGGCTGTTCCTGACGGTCGGTCGGTGGATCGAGCGGAACATGGCCTGGGCAGCCTTCGAGGCCAACGAGCCGCGTCTCTGGCTGCGCATTCAGCGTGAGCTCGGCAATTACCTCGGCGGCTTGTGGCGGGCCGGCGCGCTGCACGGCGGCACTCCGGCCGAAGCCTTCTTCGTCCGCTGCGATGCGGAGACCAACCCATTGGAGAGTCGTCAGGTCGGGCAGGTGGTCAGCGAAATCGGGCTGGCCGCCACGGCCCCGGCCGAGTTTGTCGTCGTCAGGATCATTCACCGTGCGGGAGCGACGGCCAACGCCTAGCCCGCAGGAGTGAAGGAGTTTCTTCTTACTTAACTCTACGCAGGAGGTTCCATGCCTACCGGAACACGTACCGACCCCTATCGTGGCTTCAACTTCATGGTCGAGATCGACGGCATCACGCAGGCCGGCTTCCAGGAGTGCAGCGGGCTCGACGTCACGACCGACCCGGTGGACTACCGTGAGGGCACCGATCCGAACCATGTGCGCAAGCTGACCGGCCTGAACAAGTACGTTCCGGTTACCCTCAAGCGGGGCATCACCGACTCGGACGAGCTCTGGAAATGGCGCCAGACGGTGATCGACGGCAAGGCCGAACGCAAGAACGGCTCGATCGTCCTGCTCGACGAGACCGGCGCGGAGAAACTGCGCTGGAATTTCGTCAGCGCGTGGCCGTCGAAATGGACCGGGCCGGCGTTCAACTCGACGAGCAATGCGGTGGCCATCGAGTCGCTCGAGATTACCCACGAGGAGCTCAAGAAGGCTTAGCCGGCTGATCGGCGTGCGCGCCCGCGGCTGCGCCGCAGACAGGCGACCCGTCCGGGTCGCGAGCGTACCGGCCAGCGGCGACGAGAAGCAGCCGGCTGGAGGCTTGCGGCTGCTCGGCCGCAAGCCGGGCGCGACACGACGTGACAGGAGTGGCGATGTTGCAGACCGAGTTTCCGTTTACGCTGCCGCTCGGCTATGTGGACAGCGAAGGCAATCTCCACCGCGAAGGCGTGATGCGCCTGGCAACGGCGTTCGACGAGATCGCACCGCTGAAGGATCCCCGAGTGCACAACAATCCGGCGTACCTGCTGATCATCCTCCTCGCGCGGGTGATCACGCGCCTCGGCCGGCTCGAGCAGATCAACCCGAAGATCGTCGAAGGCTTCTTCGCCGCCGACCTCGCGTACCTGCAGGCGCTTTATCGGCGCCTCAACGACCACGGCGGCAACCGCGTACACACGCAGTGTCCGTACTGCGAGAAGGCGTTCGACGTGGAGCTCGGCGAGCCGGGGGAGTCTGGCGCTACCCCATAGAGCGGCTCTATGAAGAGGTAGCGTACATTGGATACCACTTGCATTGGCCGCACCAGGAGATCATGAACCTCGACCACCTCGAACGTCGCCGGTGGGTCACCGAGATCGCCAAGATCAACCGGCGGCTCAACGAACAGTCGGAGAACGGTTGAGCGTGGAGAGAGCGGTATGCCAGAACTGGGATTGAACGCCGCCTTCAGCCTGGCGACGAACCTCGCCGGGGTCCGGGCGGATCCGTACCGGGCCTTCAATTTCCTCGTCGAGATCGAGGGAATTCTGGCCGGAGGTTTCTCGGAATGCACGGGCCTGCAGGTCGAGACCGAAACCTACGAGTACCGCGAAGGTGGACTCAACGCCTATGCCCACCGTTTCGCCGGCCCGACCCGCTACCCGCCGCTGCTCCTCAGGCACGGACTGACGGCGATCGACGGCCTCTGGGGGTGGCACCAGGATGTCGTCGAGGGTCGGATCGAGCGCCGCAACGGGACGATCTACCTGCTCGACAGCCAGCGGATTCCGGTCATCTGGTGGGATTTCAGGGAGGCATTCCCGTTTCGCTGGAGCGGTCCCTCGCTGGTCGCCAGTTCGAGCCAGGTGGCCGTGGAATCCGTCGAGATCGTCCACTGCGGGTTGAGCCGCCCGCGGCTGGCGACCGCGCTGGCCGGAATCGGCGCGGCGATCGGTGGGTCGCTGAGCATCTCCGGAGGGATCTTCTGATGCCGCCGCGCTACGGCTTGACGACGCCGGACGTCGGGCGGGGCGCAGCCGGGCGACAGACCACGGCGAGGCGAAGCACGTGCTGATCGACCTGCAGTGGCCGCAACGCCGCTACGCCCGGAATACCGGCTGGGGCAGCCAGCGTTTCCCCGTCGTGCAGCGCCTGCTCGCACGCGCTCAACCAGGCGATGCGCCGCAGGGCGGGGATGGACGCCTGGTCGTGCGCGCAACGGCGAGACCCCGTGCCGCTGCCGATGAAGACGCCGAGGGCCGCCAACCTCGCGCTGGTCCGGCATTGGCGCCGGACACCGATCCGCTGGTCGACCGCCTCGCGCGTCGGGGCGTCGGGACAGTGGGTGTGATCGACGTCCGGCGCGCGCGGCACGAGTACGAGCGGCTCAGTCGCGGGCCTGGCGATTCCCCGGGCCTCGGCGCGCTGCTTGCCCGCTCGACGGACACTGCCGTGCGCCGGGCGAGCGCTCAGGGGCATGCCGTGGCAGCGAGCCACCTCGCGGCAGCGAAGCCGCTTGGCGATGCGGGTCTCGCTCGCGAGGCGAGCCGTCTTGCCGGCGCGCTTCGCCGGGACAGCGTCGCCGGCCGGGCAGGCAGCGCGAGCGGCGGCAGTGTCGCCGGATCGCCGCCCGAAACGCCTCTTGGGAGCAGCCCGCGAAGGCAGCCACCGATCGCGTCGGGGCCGATGATCTTCGCGGCCGGCGACGCGCAGCGCGAGGTCGCCGGATCGCTCCTCGCAGATGGTCGGCTGACGGGCGGATCGCCGGCGCCGGCTTCTCGGCCGGTTGGCGAAAGGGGCGCTGATTTTCGCTCAGCGGTCGGGTCGGCAAGCGCGGGCGCCGAAGTGCCGGCCGGCGACAATCGCGCAACCGCCACACAGCGAGGAGAGCCAGCCAGCGCGAGCAGCGACGGAGGCGCTGCCGTGGTCCCTGGGCGGAGCGCGAGCCTCGCCTCAGCGGGTGCCGGGTCGGGCGACGGACTGGCGGGCGAAGCGGGTCGCGCACTCGCGGGTTGGCCGCGCTCGCCCACGAATCAGGCGGCCGCGTCGTCCGAAGCCGTCGCCCGGTTGGCGTCGCCTGGTCCGCCGGTGCTCGCCCCGGCGCGCAGCGCCGCTTCCCCGGTAGACCTCGACCCAGGCGAACAAGCGAGTGGATCGCCCGGCGCGGCACGCACGGCAGCGAGCGCCGGACGAGCCGACGAGGCGTCGCCGGGCTCGTTCGCGATCCGGCCCTCTGGGGGCGATCGCCGTCCTTCGACCCCTGCACGCGAAGCGGGTGGAGCGAGCGATGCCGGTCGCGGCGATTTGCCGGGCTCTCCCCTGGTGACCGATCGATTCCCCACCGCGACGAACTCGTCGCCGGTGGCCACCGAACGGTCGCGGCCCGCGACCGGCGAATCGTGGCCCGGGCCGGTGACCGTGCGCGTCCGCCGTCCGACGCTCGCCGAGGCGAACCTCGCCGCGCAGGCAGGCGCGACCACTGCGCGCCCGAGCGGGCCGCAATCGGCCGAGCGGGCGCCAGCAGGCGGACAGAGGCGCGACGACCAGGCGCACGGGGGCAATTTGCGCGAGTCGTCGATCGATGCCGCTCGGCTTGTCGAGGTGTCGCCGCTTGCGCGGATCGCGCGGCGTTTCGCCGGCGCGCCGCCTGCTCGGGCTGCGGAGGAGGCCGTCGGCTCCCGGGTCGCCCGGGGTGACGGCGCTCAGCCGCGCGCGATCCATCCGGCTTCGGCATCTGCGGCGGCTCGGCCGGCGCCGGCGGACGGTTTGCCGCCGGAACGCTTCGCGGAAGCGACCGGCGGTGCGACAGCGGCCAATTCGGGTGGGCCGGCGGCTGGCGCTGCGCTCGCTCGCCCGGCGGATCGCCAGGTGCTGGCCAGCCTGCCGCCCGCGCGGCCGGTGGCGCGCGCGATCCCGACGGCGAGCCAGGAGAAGACTTCGCCGGCCGGCTCGCTGCGCGGCTGGCGCGGGTTCAGCGACTCGCCGGTCGAGCGACCGCCGTCACCCGGTCGACCGAGTCTGTCTACCGGCACCGCGAGCCCTGCCGCCCGGGCCGACAGGGAAATTGTCCGCGCGGCCGACAACGATGGCGGGCTGGTCTGGCGCAAGCCGGCGGCTGTCGCAGGGGCGTTGGCCGGCGAGGCGGTGGTCGCTCCGCGGATGGCCGACGCTCGGCCGGATGCATTCGCGGCATCTGCCGCTGAGGCCGCTGTGTCGCCCATGCCCGCGCCATGGCCTGAAGCCGCCGCCGGGTCGCCGGCCGTCGCGGCGATCGACTGGGAGCAACTGGTCGGCGAACTCAGCCGCCGGATCCGCCGGGAGCTGACGATCGAACGCGAGCGCAGGGGTCTAAGAGGATGGCATTAGCCAAGATCGAAATCACGCCGCTCGACCGCAGCGGCGGCCGCGTCGAGGCGAAGAAGTTCAGGGTGCTGTTCAATCCGAACAGCTACTCGATCACCAAGAACGTCACCTGGACGGCGTTGGCCGCCGGTGGTTCGAGCGCCAAGGCAACCGACCGGGCGGTCAATGCGCCGACGCTGAGCTTCGGCGGTGGCGGCAGCCGGTCGCTGACTCTCGAGCTGTTCTATGACGTCACCGAAGCGATCAACGGCGTGGCGATCGACGACGTACGCAAGGAGACGAACAAGGTCGTCGAGCTGACGCGCATCGACAAGGATCTCCAACGACCGCCGGCCGTCGAGATCGGCTGGGGTGCTGCGCCCCCGGCGAACTCGGACTTCCCGTTCACCGGGGTGGTCAGCAACCTCGTCCAGCGCTTCACGCTCTTCGGCAGCGACGGCAAGCCGCTGCGCGCGACGCTGACCGTGACGCTGATCGAGTTCCTCGACCCGGAGCTCGACCGTCGGCAGACCGACCCCGAGTTCACCACCCGGAGGATCAGGCGTGGCGATACGCTGAGCAGCATCGCCGCCGAGACCTACCGTGACCCGGCCCTGTGGCGCGTGATTGCCGAAGCCAACCAGCTCGACGATCCGCTGCACCTCGTCGTCGGCCAGACTCTGGCGATACCCAAGCGGGGCTAGGAGCATTCACCGTGTCGACCGCCAAACCGCGCAGCCCGCTGGTCGCCGACTTCGAGATCGTCGTCAATGGTTCGCCACTGCCAGTCGGCGTTTCTCTGCACGTCGTCGGCGTCGAGGTCGACGACAGCGTCGAGCTGCCGTCGATGTTCGCCGTCCGGCTCGCCGCTTCCGAGCACGCCGACCAGATAGGCGACTGGATCGACGACCAGAAGCTGTTTGCCATCGGTCAGGGCGTCGAGGTCAGGCTGGGCTATTCCGACGGGCTGGCCAGCCTGCTCAGGGGAGAAATCACTGCCGTCGAAGTCGACTTCCAGCGCGACCGGCTGCCGCTTCTCACGCTGCGCGGCTATGACCGGCGGCACCGGATGCTGCGCGGCCGCAAGGTGCGCAGCTTCGTTCAGCAGAAGGACAGCGACATCGCCGCGCAGATCGCCGCAGACGCCGGACTGACTGCCCAGGCCGAGGACAGCGGCGTCGTCCACGACTATGTGCTGCAGGCGAACCAGAGCGATCTCGAGTTTCTCGTGCAGCGGGCGCGGCTGATCCAGTACGAAGTCGGGGTTGACGACCGCACCCTGAACTTCCGCCCGGTGGCCAACGCGGGCGGTGAAGTCCTGACGCTGACCCTCGGCGACGAGCTGCTCGAGTTCCATCCGCGGCTCTCGTCGGCAGGGCAGATCAGCGAGGTCGAGGTGCGCGGCTGGAGCGTCAAGGACAAGGCGGCGATCGTCGGCAAGGCTGCCAGCGGGGCCGAGGTGTCGACGATGGGCGGCCAGCAGAGCGGCGCGGCGCTCGCCGAGGGCGCCTTCGGGGCGGCCGTCGGGATGCTCAGCGACCATCCCGTCGCCTCGCAGGCCGAGGCCGACCAGATCGCCCGTGCCCGCTTCAACCGCAACGTGCTCGAGCTGATCGAGGGCGAGGGCGCGTGCTGGGGAAGGACCGACCTGCGCGCCGGACAGGTGATCCGGATCGACGGCCTCGGCCACAAGTTCAGCGGTGCCTACTACGTGGTCTCGGCGAATCACGGCTATACGCCGCAGGACGGCTATCGGACGCGTTTCGTCGTGCGGAGGAACGGATCATGAATCCTTTCGATGGCCTGCTCGAGCGGGACGCGGACAGCCGGATCAGCGGCGTCGTCGTCGGCGTGGTGACCAACAACCAGGACCCCGACGGTCTGGGTCGCGTCAAGCTCAGGTTTCCGTGGCTCAGCGACGCCGACGAGAGCTTCTGGGCGAGGATCGCCACGCCGATGGCGGGCAGCGGGCGCGGCGCTTTCTTCCTGCCGGAAGTCGATGACGAGGTGCTCGTCGCCTTCGAGCACGGCGACCTGCGCTTCCCGTACGTCCTCGGCGCGCTGTGGAACGCCAGCGACAAGCCGCCGGCCGACAACGGCGACGGCAAGAACAACCTGCGCCTGATCCGCTCGCGCAGCGGCCACCTGATCCGCCTCAGCGATGAGGACGGCCAGGAGAAGATCGAGATCATCGACAAGAGCGGAAAGAACAGCGTCGTCTTCGACACGGCGAACAACACGATCACGATCACCGCCGACAAGGACATCGCCCTCTCGGCGCCGCAGGGGACGATCAGTCTCGACGCACAGAAGCTGGAGATGAAGTCCTCGGCCGGCGCGAAGCTCGAAGCAGGGGCAGGAATGGACGTCAAGGCGAGCGCGACGCTGAACATCAACGGCGCGACGGTCAACATCAACTGAAGGATCGAGCGAGGAGGAGCCAGCATGGGTCAGCCTGCCGCCAAACAGGGCGACCAGGTCGTCGCCACCGACACGCATATCGTGATGGTGCCGGCGCCGCCGGCGCCACCGGTGCCGACGCCGTTGCCGCATCCGTTCACCGGGATCATCGGTGGCCAGCTGAGCAGCGACGTCAACATCATGGGCAAGCCGGCGGCGACCGTGGACAGTACCGCCGACAACACGCCGCCGCACATTCCGACGCCACCCGGTACGGCTTTTCAGAAGCCGCCGGCGAATCAGGCGACGATCGTCGTCGGCAGTCCGACGGTGAAGATCAACGGCAGGATGGCCGCGCGCAACGGTGACCTGGCCAGGACCTGCGACGACCCGGCCGACCTGCCGGTCGGGCAGGTGGTCGCCGCCGGCACGGTGTTCATCGGGTAGGGGGATCGGATGTCCAAACCTTTTCTCGGCGTTGGCTGGGCCTTCCCTCCGGGGCTCGACGCGCAGGGCTTCCTCAGCCGTGCAGAGTACGAGGAGAGCGTCCGCCAGTCGATCTGGATCATCCTCGGTACGGCGAAGGGCGAGCGGGTCATGCGCCCGGACTTCGGCTGCGGGATCTACGACCTGGTCTTCGAGGTGAACAACGCTTCGACCGCCGGTAAGGTCGCGCAGACGGTCCGCCAGGCGCTGCTGCTCCTCGAGCCGCGGATCCAGGTCCTCGACGTTGCCGTGCGTCCGGCCAACTCCAGCGAAGTGCTGCTGATCGACATCGATTACCAGGTGCGCGCGACGAACACGATGTTCAACCTGGTCTATCCCTTCTACCTCGAGAGGAGCACTGCCTGATGGCCCGTGTCGCTCCACCGGTCGACCGACGAAGCGCCGCCGACGTCGCCGCGCAGGTGCGCGCGCTGCTCGCCGTCTACGTCCCTGCCTGGCGCGAGACGGTCAGCGACGCGCAAAGCGGCGAGACGCGCCGTGACCCGCTGGCCGGGGCGCTGATCGCGATTTTCGGACGCTTCGCCGAAATCATCCTGCAGCGGCTCAACCGCGTCCCCGAGAAGAATCTGCTCGCCTTCCTCGACCTGCTCGGCGAAGCGCGCTTGCCGCCCGAGCCGGCGCGCGTTGCGCTGCGCTTCTCGCTGGCGCCGGGGAGCGTCATCGATGCGCTCGTTCCGCCCGGGACGCAGGTCGCCGCTCCGCCGGCCGAAGGCGAGAAGGAACCGGTCGTCTTCGAGACCGAGCGTGAACTCGTCGTCACCGCCGCAGAACTCGCCCACCTGTTCGTTCGCGAGCCCGGAGAGGACCGCTACGCCGAGCGCAGCGGGTTCCTCGTCTCGTCGCTCAACGACGCGCGACCGGCGGCGATTCCGGTCTTCGCCGGCGACGAGGCCATTGTGCACGCCTTCTACCTCGGTCACGACAGCCTGTTCGCCCACTCCGACCTGCGCGAGCTGCGCCTTTTCTTCAGCATCGAGAACCCGATCTCCGACCCCGACACACGCGAGTTGCGCTGGGAAATCGTCGACGGCGGCCAGGGGATCCCGGTCGATCCCGACGACGCTACGGACGCGTTCACCCACGATGGCCAGTGGATGATCCGCGCGAGGCCCGGGGATTTCCCGATTCCGCGTACCGTTCGGGCCGGCATGACGAGCCGCTGGCTGCGCTGCCTTCTGCTGACCCCGCTGACCGTCTCCGCCGGGCGCCAGCCAGGCAAGCTGCGCGTCGCCCAGCTCCCCCAGGTCCGCCGGGTGACCGCGCAGGTCGAGCTTGGCAGCAACGAGCAGCGCGCCGAGTTCGCCTTCTGCAACCAGTCGCCGATCGACCTCGGGAAGGACTTCTTCCCGTTCGGCGAAAGGCCCAAGTTCGGCGACTGCCTCTACCTCGCCGCGGGCGCCGCCTTCGCCGAAAGCTTGGCGAGCGTCACGCTGTCGGTCGAGCTGACCAATCCCAGCCAGACGAGCCCGTCGCCGATCCCGCCGGTTCAAGCGTCGGAAGACATCGCGCTTGCCTGGGAATTCTGGAATGGCCGCGAATGGACGGCGGTTGGCGGGCTCCAAGACGACACGCAGGCGTTCAGCCAGTCGGGGAAGGTCGCTTTCCGGCTGGGCAAGGGTGTCGCCGTGTCGATGGTCAATGGCCTCGAGCGGCCGTGGCTGCGCGTGCGCCTCGCCGCGGGCAACTACGGCAGCGACGCGCATTACGACGGCGACCGGCTGATTCCCGCGAGCTTCGCTCCGCCGGCGATCCGCCGGCTCACCGTCGACTATGGCGTCACCCTCCAGGATGACTCCGGACTGTCAGTGGTCACCGACAACGACTTCGTCACCGCTGCGGTCGGCGCAACGGCCTTCACGCCGTTCCAGGCGGCTGCCGACGCCCGGCCGACGCTCTACCTCGGTTTCTCGCTGCCCGCCGCGCGCAGCCGTTTCCCGAACCGCAAGCTGAGCCTGCACGCCGCGGTCGGCGAGACGACGGTCGCCGCGGGTCAGTCCGGTGGAACGGCGGACACTTCGGCCACGCCGCTGCAAGTCGCCTGGGAGTACTCGACCGCGGCCGGCTGGGCGGCCTTGCCGATCGCCGACGGCGCCGAGAACTTCACGCGCTCGGGGTTGATCGAGTGGCTCGCCCCGGCAGACATCGTTGCGCGCAGCGAGTTCGGCCGGAGCGCGTACTGGCTGCGCGCGCGCTGGGAAGCCGGCGACTACGACCGGCCACCGAGGCTCGGCCGGCTGCTTTTCAACACCACGCCGGCCGTTCAGGCGGTTACCGTGCGCAACGAGATCCTCGGATCGAGCGACGGCAGCGAGAGCCAGCGCTTCGCGTCGGTGCGCGCGCCGCTGCTCGCCGGCGAGCGGCTCGAAGTACGCGAACCCGAATTGCCGCCGGGCGCCGAACAGCAGCTGATCCGCCAGGCGAGCGGCGACGACGCGATCACCGTCGCCGGCGGCGTGAGCGGCCGCAGCCCAGAGATCTGGGTGCGCTGGCTGCGCGTCCCCGACTTCTACGGATCGGGCCCGCGTGACCGGCACTACGTCCTCGACCCGCTGAGCGGCGAGATCCGCTTCGGCGACGGGCGCCACGGGCTGATTCCTCCGCCCGGCGCCGGCAACCTGCGCCTCAGCCATTACCGGACCGGCGGCGGCCTGCGCGGCAACAGGCCGGCGAACACGATCGTCCAGCTGAAGACGACCGTTCCCTACGTCGACAAGGTCGTCAACCCCGAAGCGGCGAGCGGCGGAGCCGAGGCCGAAACGATTGCCTCGCTGCTCGAGCGTGCGCCCCGTGCCTTGCGCCATGGCCATCGCGCGGTAACCGTCGAGGACTACGAGGACCTCGCCGTCGTCGCCTCGCCCGAAGTCGCGCGGGCGCGCTGCGTGCCGCTCTACGACCTGGCGAGCGACCCCGATGCGACGACGGTCAGGCCTGGGGTGATCAGTCTGATCGTCGTCCCGCGCAGTACCGACGCCCGGCCGCTGCCGTCGCTCGCGCTGCTCGACGGCGTGCGCAGTTTCCTCGCCGACCGGCGGATCCCGACGGCCGACCTCGTCGTCGTCGCCCCCGAGTACGTCCGCGTCGACGTCTCGGTGGAGGTCGCTCTGGCTTCTCCGGAAGGCGCAAGCGCAGTGGCCAGCGACGTGGCCCAGGCGCTGGCGCGCTTCCTGCACCCGCTGACCGGTGGGCTCGACGCCGACGGCTGGGACTTTGGCCGGCAGCCGCACCTTTCCGACCTCTATGCGCTGCTCGAGGCCGTCCCCGGGGTCGACCATCTGGCCAGCCTGCAGGTGACCGCCGGCGAGGAACGTCCGGGGTTGCTCGCTGGCGGGCGTTTCCTCGTCCATTCGGGAAACCACGACATCCGTCTGAGCTTTGCCGAGGGCTGACCGACATGCCACTGACCCTGCCCAACCTCGACGACCGGCGCTACCTCGACCTCGTCGAGGAAGCCCGCGCGCTGATCCCGACTCACGCCCCCGAATGGACGAACCACAACGCGTCGGACCCGGGGATCATGCTCATCGAACTCTTCGCCTGGTTGAGCGAGATGCTGATCTACCGCCTGAACCGGGTCACCGACGAGAATGCGCGCAAGTTCCTCTGGCTGCTCAACGGAGAGGACTGGCAGCCGTCGGGTGACAGCCGAGAAGCGCTCGCCGACGACATCCGGCAAACCGTCCTCGCGCTGCGCCGGCGCGAACGGGCGGTCTCGGCCGACGACTTCGAGGCACTCGCGCGCGAAGCCGACGAGCGTGTCGCGCGCGTCCGTTGCCTGCCGCGGCGCAACGCGCTGATGGACTTCGAAGCCGATCAGCCCGGCCACGTCAGTCTCGTCGTCGTCGCCAGTGAAGCGGCGCAGACGCCGGCGGTACTCGCTGCCGTCGCCGCCTACCTCGAGCCGCGCCGGCTGCTGACCACCTTCATCCACGTCGTCGAGGCGCCGTTCGTCCCGGTCGACGTCGCGGCGACGATCGTCCCGCTGCCCGACGTCACTCCCGGCGAACTGCAACCGAAGGTCGACGCCGCGCTGCGTGCCTTTCTCGATCCGCGCCGCGGCGGCGAGCAGAAGAGCGGCTGGCCCTTCGGTCGCAACGTCTACGTCTCCGAGATCTACCAGTTGCTCGACGAGCTGCCGGGCGTCGACTACGTGAGCAGCGTCGGGCTGGCGACGGCCGATCCCGCGCGCCAGCTGAGCAACGCGCAGGGCAATCCGCTCGGCCTCGCAGTCAAGCCCCACGAGCTGGTCGGCGCGAGGACCCTCGCGCTGACGGTCACCCCCGTCTAGGAGGCAGAGATGGCCATCGGCGAAACGCAGACCAGCAGCTACCTCGGCCACCTGCCGGCGATCTTCTCCGAGGACCCGCTGCTCGGCCGCTTCCTGCTCGCCTTCGAGCAGGTGCTCAGCGGGCTTCCGGGAAGCGAGGGCGAGCCGCGTCGCGGTCTCGAGGAGATCGTCGCCGCGATTCCCTCGCTCTTCGATCCGCTCGAAACGCCACGCGAGTTCCTCGACTGGCTCGCCGGCTGGGTCGCGCTCGGCCTGCGCGCCGACTGGCGCGAGGAGCAGCAGCGCAGCTTCCTGGCGAACATCGTTTCGCTCTACCGCCGCCGCGGCACGCGGCAGAACCTGATCGAACTGCTGCGCATCTACACCGGGCTCGAACCCGAGATCGCCGAAGGGCAGAACACCGTCTTCCAGATCGGCGAGCACTCGACGATCGGCGTCGATACGCAGATCAACGGCAGCCCGCCACACTATTTCCGCGTCACGGTGACGATTCCGAATCCCAACCCGGCGACGCTGCAGCGCCAGAACCAGATCGTTCGCGCGCTGATCGACCTAGAAAAACCGGCGCACACGGCCTACGACTACCATCCCACACACACCACGATGCAGATCGGCGTGCATTCCCAGGTCGGCGTCGACACGCTGCTCGGGGATGTCGCGCACTAACCTCGGAGGCAAGGACTACCATGGCTGACATCAAGCGTTTGCACTACTTCAATCACCAGTTCCTGGTCGAGGCCGATTTCACCGACGAGCAAAGCTATCACCTCGAGATGCGCCGGCGGCTCAACGCCGCGCTGCACGGCTTCGGTGCCGGCGACGGCCTGGCGGTCACGCGCAGCGGCGACACGGAAGTCACGGTGACTGCAGGGACGGCGATCGACCGCTCGGGACGCGAGCTGGTCCTGCTCGACGACCGCGTGCTGAGCCTGGCCGATTCGGCCGTCTACCCGGCCGGCGCGACCGTGCACGTCACGATCGCCTACCACGAGGAGCAGAGCGACCCGAGCACGGCGACCGGAGTGACCGGCAACACCCGCGTAACCGAGCGGCCCGAGGTGCGCGCGGTGACCAGCGTCCCACCCGGGGACGGCAGCGTAATCCGTCTCGGCCAGTTCACGCTCAGCGCCGCCGGTCAGGTCCCGGGCAGCAGCGGAGATGTGTTCGCCGACGGGCGGCAACGGGTCAGCGCGGCGCTGGCGCCGGCAGCGGTGACGACGGGCGAACTCGCCGACGGCTCGGTGACCACGGACAAAGTCGCCGACGAAGCGGTGACGGCCGCGAAGCTTGCCGACAATGCGGTCAGCGCGGCGAAAATCGTCGATGGCAGCGTCGGCACCGCCGAACTCGCGGCCGGCGCGGTGACCAGCGACCGGATCGCCGATCAGGCGGTCACCGGCGTGAAGCTTGCAGCCAATTCGGTCGACGCGGCGAAGATCGTCGACGGCAGCGTCGGCACCACCGAGCTCACGGCCGGCGCGGTGACCAGCGACCGGATCGCCGATCAGGCGGTCACCGGCGTGAA
>NZ_JAMTDX010000097.1:0-3251 GCF_023806625.1 Accumulibacter sp. | reverse complement strand
GCTTGCAGCCAATTCGGTCGACGCGGCGAAGATCGTCGACGGCAGCATCGGCACCGCCGAACTCGCGGCCGGCGCGGTGACCAGCGACCGGATCGCCGACCAGGCGGTCACCGGCGGCAAGCTGGCCAGCGACCTGGCGATTCCGGGGCGCGTCGGCGTCGGTGTCGCGCCCGCCTTCCGGCTCGACGTCGGCGGCAGGATGCGCGTCCGCCAGACGGCCTCCGGCCAGGAGACGGCCGGTGTCTGGCTGTCGGGTTACTACGGGCGCGAGTTCGACGCCGCTTTCGTCGGCATGCAGACCCAGAATGCTGTCGGCATCTGGGGAAACCCGGTCAGCGGGTCGCCAGCCGCCGGATGGCGACTGACGCTGACGCTCGACCAGGGCGCCCTGACGGTCACCGGTAACGCGTTCAAGCCCGGCGGCGGCGCCTGGGGAACGCTCTCCGACGTTCGCCTCAAGCAGGAAATCGCTCCGCTCTCGGACGCCGTAGAGCGCCTGCTCAAGCTCAAGCCGATCTCCTTCGAATGGAAGGAACCCGAGAAGCAGGGCAACCTCAACGGGCTGCAGATGGGCTTTCTTGCCCAGGACGTCGAGGCCATATTCCCCGAATGGGTCGGCGTCGACCCGCAGGGCTTCAAGACGCTGACCATCCGCGGCTTCGAGGCGCTGGCCGTCGAGGCGCTCAAGCAGCTCAAGGCGGAGAACGACGGCCTCCGGGAAATGCTCGGCAGGATGCAGCAGCGGATCGACGCGCTCGAGCGCCGGCGCAGCGACCCGCCGGGCAAGGCGGGAACGGCCGCGTCGCGCCGGTGAGCGGAAGCGCCGGCCGGACAACGTCGACGCCGGGGCAGCCGCCGACCCGGTCTCCACTCCGCGAAGGCCAGCAGGAGGTCGCGCACTACGACTACACCGACGAGGACGGGCGTCTGCTCTTCCAGGTCGTCCGCTACCAGCCGAAAGCCTTCCGGGCGCGTTGCCCCGACGGAAAGGGGGGATGGCTCGGCAGCCTCAGAGGCGTGCGCAGGGTCCTCTACCGGCTGCCGCAGGTGCTCGCCGCCGGGAGCGTTCTCGTCGTCGAAGGCGAGAAGGACGTCGACAACGCCCGGCGTCTGCTGCCCGACGGCTTCACCGCGACCTGCAATCCCTTCGGCGCCGGCAAGTGGCGCAGCGAATACACGAAGGCGCTCGCCGGCAGGACCGTCTACCTCTGTCCCGACAACGACCTCGCCGGACGCGACCATCTGCTCATCGTCGGCCTCGCGCTGCGCGGCGCAGCGCGCGAGGTGCTCGTCGTTCGTCTGCCAAAGTCGCTCAAGGATCTCAGCGAGTGGATCGACCTCGGCGGCGATCGTGCCGCACTCGCCCGGCTGCTGCACGATGCCGAGCCATTCGTGGTCCCGTCGATTCCCGGGACGATCGCGCCACGCCCGGAGGTTCCCGCCGCAGCCGAGGGCGAAGTCACGGCCGTATACGCCTACACCGACGCCCGTGGCGGTCTGCTCTTCGAAGTCCTGCGCTACCGGCCGAAGGCGTTCCGTACGCGGCGTCCGGACGGGCAGGGCGGCTGGATCTGGGGCCCGGCCGGCTGCCTGCCGGTGCTCTACCGCCTGCCGCGAGTGCTCGTTGCCGACACGGTCCTCGTCGTCGAGGGCGAGAAGGACGTCGACACCGCTGAACGCCTCGGGCTGCCCGGCGACTGGGCGGCGACCTGCAGCCCGTTCGGCGTCTGTCACTGGCTGCCGCGCCATTCGGACATGGTCGGTGGCAAGCGGGTGTTGATCTGTCCGGACAACGACGCCCCGGGGCAGGACCACCTGCTCCAGGTTGGCCTGTCGCTGATCGGCCGGGCGCGCGAGATCCGCGTCGTCGCGCTGCCGCGGAGCGTCAAGGACCTCAGCGAATGGGTCGAGGCCGGCGGCGACGGCGAAGGCTTCGCCGAGCTGTTGCGCACCGCCGCTCCGTTCGCCTATCCGCGCGACCAGCGCGAGCTGATGCGCGACATCGCTCCGCTGGCCGGCGCGCTCGAACGGATCCTTGAGCTGAGCACTGCGCTTGCGCCGGCTGCCGGCGCGAACGAGGAGGGCGGCTCAGCGGCCCCGCCGCTGGCTACGGCCGGTCCGCCGCTCGACTTCGCGGTCCGGAAGCTCGCCCGGGTCTTCCCGGGCTGGCTGGCCATCGGTCCCGACGGCAGTCCGGCCGTCTGCGTACGCGGCTTCGAGGCGCTTGCCACCGCCGCGCTCCAGGAACTCGCCGGCGAGATCCGGGCGACCGACGAGCAGGCCGCGCAGTTGGCCGGACGGATCGACCGGCTGGCTGGGCGGGACGCGCCGCTCGGCCTGCGGCAGCTGCCGCGCCAGCCGCGCTGAGCCACCCGCACCGCCTTGGCGACGGCCATACCCCTTGTCCATGGTTCACCCGCCTGACCGACGACTTCTTGAATCCCAGCCCATAGGCCTGTTTCGGTATCTTCATTCTTCTGCCTTCCAAGGTAACGTCATCTTACCTCGCTCCTGGAAGACGAAATTCCGCGGGAACCTCAGCTTGCACGAGCCCCCGCGCAGAACACAATGCGCCGTCTTCGCGGAGCGTGGGCAGCAAAACCCGCTCGGCCAACGCACCGCTTCCAGCTCTGCCGCGCACTGCGCCTCGCCGCCAAAGCGCTGGAAAGAACTGGGCATCCACCAGCCCGGCTGCAACCGGATGGGATGTCAGTACCTGAAGCTCGGGCAGGTAGCCGTTGCGCACGACCGCCCGCCGGCCGCCCAGCATCTTGAGCTTTCGATACTCGCCGAACCGCTCCTGCACCTCGACCTCGATCGCCTTCTCGATCAATTCTTGCGCTCCACGCCCGATCCGCTCCTCCAGCGTCAGTGGCATTGCCGATTGCTCGGCGCTTCCCTTCTTCGCATCCTTCCTCGTGGCGTGTCCTCACCGTTGCTGAAAATCGATCTCCACAAACCATTCTCCGCAGACGCACGCCGTCTCTTCAACCCCTGACCCTCGGCCCCGGGGTCATACACCAGTTTCGACTCCGGCCCGCGTCCACGACGACGTTCCGATCGGGGCTGAGCGTCGCGTCGGCCGGAGGCATGCCGCTGCGGAGCGCGTCAGGACCGCGCCGCGGCGCGCTTTCGCGCCGCCGGGGCGGGATGTAGAATGCCCGCAATGTCCAGCCTCGAAGGAGAAGACATGGTCCGACTTGATTAGCCACAATGTTCAGCAAGCTCACGTGGCGAGCCTGCCGGGGTGA
>NZ_JAMTDX010000096.1 GCF_023806625.1 Accumulibacter sp. | reverse complement strand
GGACCTCGGCCAGAGCGCGTGATCAGGTTTGCTGAACATTGTGGCTAATCATGACAAGAGAAGCAGCAGGATCATCGCGACGGGTGGTTTCCGTGGTGGTGAGCGCGTCGTCCGGCGGCAGCGTCGAGCGCGCCTGATCGTGCGCTTATATGCTCATGAACAAAGATTCCTTGGCCGGTCAGGCCGATCTCCGTAGACTCCGGCGCCGTCAACCCTCTCACGGAGTCAGCATGAAACTCGGACAGCTTCTCGCCGGCGTGCTCGCCGGTCTTCTCGTCGGGGCGCTCGCCGGCGCAGCGACTTCCGGTACGGTGGTCGCGGCGGAAGTCTCGCTGCTCAACGTCTCCTACGATCCGACGCGCGAACTTTACCAGGATTACAACGCGGCGTTTGGCCGGTACTGGAAGCAGAAGACCGGCGACGACCTCAAGGTCAGCGCGTCGCACGGCGGGTCGGGGAAGCAGGCGCGTTCGGTGATCGACGGGCTCGAGGCCGACGTCGTCACCCTGGCGCTCGCCTGGGACATCGACGCGATCGCCGACCGGGGACTGATCGCCGCCGACTGGCAGAAGCGTCTGCCGAACAACGCCTCGCCGTACACCTCGACGATCGTCTTCCTCGTCCGCAAGGGCAACCCGAAGGGCATTCGCGACTGGAACGACCTGGTCCGTCCGGGCGTGTCGATCATCACGCCGAATCCGAAGACCTCGGGCGGCGCACGCTGGAACTATCTCGCCGCCTGGGCGTATGCGCTCAGGCAGCCGGGCGGAAGCGAGGCGAAGGCGCGCGAGTTTGTCGGCCAGCTCTACGGCAACGTCAAGGTGCTCGACTCGGGTGCGCGCGGGTCGACGACGACCTTCGTCGAGCGCGGCATCGGCGACGTACTGCTCGCCTGGGAGAACGAGGCGCAACTGGCGATCCGCGAGATCGGCCCCGACAAGGTCGAGGTCGTCAACCCCTCGCTGTCGATCCTCGCCGAGCCCCCGGTCGCCGTCGTCGACCGGTTCGTCGACAAACACGGCACGCGCAAGGTCGCGCAGGCCTACCTCGAGTATCTCTATTCCCCTGAAGGGCAGGAGATCGCCGCCCGCCACTATTACCGCCCGCGCGATGCGAAGGTCGCCGCCAAATACGCGAAGCAGTTCGGGAAGGTCAATCTGGTGACCATCGACGAGGTCTTCGGCGGCTGGCGCAATGCCCAGAAGGTCCATTTCAGCGACGGCGGGATCTTCGATCAGATCTACGTTCCGGGCGGGCGCCGCTAGATCGCCGGCGATCACTCGCTGGGCGCCCGTCTGAGGCTGTCCAGATAACGCCTGTCGTCGTGTCGATGCCGGGTTGCCACTCCGTGCGATGCTTCGAGGCTCTTCTCGACCAAGGACACCGCGTCGGCCAGGTGTCCGCGCTGTTCCTCGATTTGTGCGAGCAGGACGAGCAGCTTCCTGCGCCGCCAGTCGCCGGCGAGGACGACCAGCAGTTCCCGCGCCTGGCGTTCGATCGGCTCGGGGGACAAGCGACCATCGATCTCGTAGGCGCAGAGCAGTCGGTTCGACGCGGCGTTGGCCACCTCGACCGGTCCGTCGTGGGCAGCGAAGAGTCCTCCGGCACGCGCGAAGATGCGCTCGGCGCTGGACCACTCGCCTTCGAGCATGTACTCGTAGCCGTAGTTGTTGGTGAGCACGGCAACGTCTACCCAGCCACCTCTCTGTCGGGCATTCGCCAGCAGTTCGGCGATCACCGAACGCGCTTCGGAGTACCGGCCACAACTCTCGTACCAGCGGTAGAGCAGCGTCCCCGACTCGATCAGCAGCCGCTGGTGGTGGCCCGCGCGTGCAATGCGGAAACACGGGTCGAGGACCGTTTCGTACGCCACGCCGTGGTCAGCGACCAGGGGCAGCGGTACGGCCGGAATGACCTTCCCGAGCAGGCCGACGAACTCGGCGAGCATGCTCGCCGGGACAGCGAGTCCGCTGCGCAGTGTTCCGGCCGCGTGCCGCAAGGTCGTACCGATGTCATGGTCGATGCCGTCCGTGCGACGGGTCGCCGCCCAGGCGGCTTCTGCTGCGGCAAACTGGCTTGCCGGCGTCGGGGTGGCGGCGGACTGCATGCCGAGCAGGCTGTCGAGGGGCAGGTCGTCGAAAGCCAGCGGGCCTGGCCGCGAGCCGGCCGATTCCCATGGGGACAGTCCGCATCCGGTTGATTCACTTCTCGTCGGCAGTTGTTTCATGGGGATCATCTTTCCAGGCCAAATGACCGCCAGAACGGCGGAACGAGTTCGCGGTAGCGCTCGGTGGCCTCGCCAGCCAGGCGCTCGGCCTCGGGGACGTAGAATGCCTCCCCGTCGCGCTTGTCGATCCAGCCGGCCATCGAGCTCAGACGGGCGATTCGCTCGAGGAGCAAGTCATCGAACGCGGCCAGCGGAACCCTCCGGATGGTCTTTCGCCGGGCGGCGGCGGCGGCGATCAGGTTCTCGCTGAGCGTCAGGCGGTCGGGTGCCACGAGCGTGATGCCGTCCCTGCCGTACGGAAGTGCGCCGGCGATCAGCAGCTCCTGCCAGTGCGAGTCCTGCGGCTGCAAACCACCGTGTCCTGCCAGACCGACGACTGTCGCTTCCTCCGACTGCGCGGCCGGGATCAAGGGGTTGTGCAGGCCGTTGGTGGCCTCGATCCATCTGCAGCTTTGCCGGGTGGTCGGGAAGAGCGGGGCGAAGATGATCAGGCCCGCGCAAGCGAGCCAGCTCCCGCCTTCGCCGGCCGGTCCCTCAGCCTGCTCGCCACAGCCAATCAGGTTGACCAGCCGGTCAGTCCGGTCGGCATAGCGCCGACGGAACTCTTCGCAGTTGTGTGCGTACTGTTCCAGCCAGGCAACCGGCTCAAAGAAGACACTCCATTCGCTCACCGAACCGGCGTCGTCGCGAAAGATCCAGACGACCGGAAATCCCTCGGCTGAAGTGACTGACGGTCCTCCCTGGCCCCGACGGCTGCTACGCACCCAGACTTGCTCGCTTCCGCGGGCGTAGGCGCGCAGGGTCTTCCTGACGTCCACACCGTCCAGCAACTGGCCAGAGAATCGTTCGCTGCACGGTTCTCGCCGTCCTCCTCTGGACATCCCGATCGCCGAGCAGCAGAGCGCCGTCGTCAGGCTCTCCCAGGGCCGCCAGGAAAAACGGTAGCCTCGGTACAGGACGTCCCTGGCCAGTTGCTGTTCGGCGGGATCCCGCTCATGGCGGGACGCCGACAGGGTCTCCGGCGGAGGCTGAAACGCAACCGGCTCGGGAGTGCCGCCATGCCAGCCTGCTTTACAGAGCACGAACTGACCGGGGGCTCCTTCGGAGGCAACAGTGGGGCGCAGGCGTACGCAGTCCGGGTAATCGGCCGGATCGACCCAGGGGAACGCGGTCAGCGTCGCGAAAATACTCTCCCGCAGCGGGGCTTGCAGAGTCGTCCGGGCGCAGCCGTCGATCAGCGCGAGGTTCGGGACACGGCGCATGTCGAGCAGCAGACGTGCGTGCAACATTTGCGTGAAAGCGTTCCACGACGCCCAGCTCCAGTGACCGGCCTGACCCGTTCTGCCGTCAGTCGGCTTGGCCAGGAGCTTTCGCCAGGCTCGGCGAAGCAGTGCCCGGACGATCGGCAGCGCGTCGATCGACCGTGGTGGCCTGCCGGCGTCGAGCTGCGGGTGGCGCCGGCGGCTTTCGAGCACATTGGCCACTGCCGGACACGCGTCCATGAACTGCTGGGCGAGCGAGGGGTGAACGACCGTCCGCTGAAGGGACCCGAGTCGCTCGGCGTCTGGCGGTGCGACCAATGGCGCTGCCGGTACGCTGTCGTCGGCGATCAGGCTTGCCAGGCGAGCCCAGTGAGCGATGCCGCCGGTGAACAGCAAGCGTCGATGGCGTGCCAGCAGCGCCTTGAGTTGGGCGGCCATCACGTACTCGCGGCGCGGGTCCACCTCGGGGTCGGTTTCGCAAGCGGCCGCCAGCGCAATCGTGTCGGAGAGGTAGCGCGCGGCGTCGCGCCCGGCGTCGCTGGGGTCCGGCAACACCTGTCGCGGATGATGGCTGTTCGCCATCTCGTCGAGGTCCACGCCGTACAGCGGCACACCCAGCTCGAGGGCGCAGCGGATCGCCTCGATAATCGAGTCGGTTGGGGAAAGCATCAGCACCTGCGTTCCCCGAAACCCGAGTTCCTCGTAGAGCAATTGAGGGGGCAGGTCCTCGAGGGCATGACCGGTCTCGCGCTGCAGTTCGAGGGCGCGCTCGCGTGCCGACGGACGCAGCAAGCGGTTCGCCCGGGCCAGCCCGAGCATGCACGGCAGACGAGTCCTGCTCTCAGGACCGACGCCGAGTTCGCTCAGCCATTGGCGCGCCGCGGCCGCCGTCACCGGGCCCAGTTCCACGGCCACCGCGTCCGGGCGTGCGGATGGATCGGCACAGGCCAGATTGACCAGACGGGCAAAGGCCGACTGGAAATGGACTGCCGGCACGGCAATCAACGAAGCGTTGCCGAGCCGAAGCTCCATGATTCCCTTCCGGGCCATATCCTATTCCTTTCGTCCGAAGAGTCGTCTGAATGCCGCTTCGAGGTGCCGCATGTCGGGAGGGGCCGGCGCAGCCGGAGCCTCGAGCAGCACTTCCCCGGGAGGGGCGCCCTCGGCGTCGACGAGATTGAGCATCAGGCCAAACAGGTAGAGCGTATCGCGCGGCGAAGGCGGCTGGTCGCCCCGCTCGTCCCGCCAGAGTTGCCAGAAACGGCTGATCAGCCTGTCGCTGGCCGGCGCAGGTCGTTCGAGGCGCGGGAAGCGTCTTCTGACGATCTCGTCGATCTCGGCCCGCGACGGGTAGCCGACTTCGATGACCGGCCGGAGGCGCGAGCCGATGAACTCGGGGAGCGTGCCCCCGACGAGGTCCGAGCTATTGGTCGCCGCGATGAAGGCGAAGCCGCGATGCGCGTGGATTCGTTCGCCGAGCAGCACGGAGTCGAGGTAGCGGCGTTCGTCGAGCACGCTGGCCAGCGGCGCCAGAGCCCGGGGGCGCAGCTTGCCGATTTCGTCGATGAAGCAGATCCCGCCGCGAAGCATCGCCGTCGCGAGCGGCGAAAGAACGTAGTCCATCTTGCGTTCGGCGTCGTCGCTGAACCGGACAGCGCAGGTCAGGTCTTCGGCCGTCACGTCCTCGTGCCCCTGCAGGATGTACAGTTCCTTATCCGTGTAGCGGGCCAGTTCGTAGACCAGGCGGTTCTTCCCGACGCCAGCGTCGCCGACCAGGAGCGGACAAAGGCGCGGGAACCTGGGCTGGGCGACCCAGGCTGCGAGCACGTCCCGCGACTCGTCGAGACGCCCGACGAGTTCATCGGTGTCCGCCAGAGCGGGCTGGTACGGCTGGCTGAGGAAGACGCTCTTCGAGTTGAGCTTGACAGTGGCTGGAATCATCGCTTTTTCCCCGTGTCGATCTGTTGGCGGTACTGTTGAAACCTTTGAACGGAGCGATCACAACGGGATCGCTCTCGCAGACGTCGTCCGGCGTCCACCCATCGCAGCGCGTGGCGCTTCGCCGGGGACCCGGAGGTCGGCGCAGGCCGGCCTCTCCGGAAAAAAGGTTGGTAGCCCGGCTTTTCCGGAGAGGCGCCACGGGCACCGGGGCGAGCGTCAGTTTGGGGGCGAGGGGTTCTGGCGACTGGACGAGTGCGGGGTGCCGGAAAATCCACGGTTGCGATCCGCCAGAGTAGAATCCGCTCATCTTCGGGGTTCTCTTCGCCGGTTATTGGACAAAGGGCTGGCCATGTCTGGCTTCGCGACGACGTACAGGGCAATCGTTCTGGGAAAGCGCCTCGACGTGCTGGCGCGCGCCTATTCGCTGGCCGTCGGGGAAATCGACGAGGACAAGCGGTGGATCTTTGAGCACGAGAATCCGGAGCAGCGCGAGCACGCGGAAGGGCTGGCTCGGCGCGCCCGAGAGGAGGGCGGGGCGTTCCTGCGCGACGCGGTTCGCCGGCGGCATCAGGAGCTGGTCGCGCAGTGCCTCGACCCTCTGGCGCGCCTTTGGCTCGGCCATCATCTGTTCGGGCGACGCGAGGTCGAGACGCTGGCGTTGCTGCTCGCGGACGAAGGCCGGCGGTTCGAGGAGCGCACCAGCGATACCCTGCGCGGCCAGGCGAGCTATGCCGTCCGCTTCGCGTTTCGGGAACTGGACGACCTGCTCTCGCGTCTCGCGTCCGTGCGCAAGTTCGTACCGGGGGATCAACACGACGGCGCTCGCCTGCCGCTGATCCGGCACCTGATTCGCGAATTGATCGTGCGCGCTGACCAGGCCGGGTGCGAGTCGGACGGCCCCGGTTCGCCGGACTGGGCGGTGGTGCTGGAGGCGGTCGTCGCACGGCTGGCGAGCGAACTCGAATACCGGGGCGAGCAGACCATCCCCTTCGCCGAGTTCACCCCGCCCGAGGGCGACGACGATCACCATCCCTCCGCGGACGACTTCCCGGCGGAGACGAGTGCGTGGGCGCCGTGCTCCCAGTCGGTGACCAGTCACTACGACCGGGACGATGCCGGGAAGATCCGTTGCCTGATCGAACACGTCGCGGGCCAGGTCGCTGGTCCCCTGCCAAACGCGGTCGAGCCCCAGTGGCGGCGCCAGTTTCAGGACCGCCTGCGGCTGCGCTTCGCGTGCACCGCCTACACTCATCTCGTACGCGGTCTGGTCACGCGGATCATCGAGCGGGAGAGAATGCCGGCGGTCGGCGAGGCATTGGAGCGCGCACGCTGCGCCTGCATCGACCTGGGACCGGCGGGGTTCCCCGAACTCGACACGATGCTCGGCGAACTCGACGGGGCAGTGACTGCCTGTGCCGTGCCGTTCGCTGCGCTCGCCCTGCGCAGGCTCGACTCTGCACGGCGAAGCCTGGAGCGGGTGCGTCGGAGCAAGCAGCAGGGCAAGCCGTCGCTCGCGGTGATCAAGCGGATCGCCGAATCCCTCGCCGAAGCGGGGGATGCCGCTGTCGTCTCGAGGGTCGAGTTGGAAGCGTTTCTGCTACACGCGATCGAGGACTGCGGGATCGCCAACGAGGGCGACGCCGACTGCGGTGGCGCGCTCGCCTGGCTGAAGACGGTCGACGACACGACCCTCTTCGGCGGGACCTTCGACGAGCGGCTGGCCCGCGAACGCGACGCCGTCGCAAGAGAAATCCGTGCCTCGTGGGACGCCGCACTCGACCAGCTGCTCGAGGATTTCCTGTACGCCCGGGAAGCGTGTCGCGAGTCGGCGCTGCGCCTCTCGGCCGCCGACTACCTCGACGCGCTGCCGCTCTGGAGCCAGCCGCGCAGCAAGTGGGTAGAGGCGCTGACGGCGAGGGAAGCCGCCCAAATCCTGGACGCTGCCTGCTCCGCAGACGAGGCGAGTCTCGGGGCCCGCCTCGAGCTCAACCTGAACGCGAAGCGCCTCGACTACAAGGGGTTGCGCGATCGAATGGACGGCGACCCCGAAGCAAAGCAGGCGTGGGAAAGGATCAGCGAGCTTCGTGACAGGTACCGGACGCTGCTCGTCGTGGCGCGCATGCGGCGAAACGCGCCGATTCGCGTGTTCAAGTATTTCACCGCAATCTGCCGGCTGGCCGAGAACAAGGGCATTGATGCCGAGACGACGATGGATCTCGACGAGTGGCTGACGACCACCGAGCGCCTCTTCGCACCGATCGAGGACGGCTACCTGGCTGCCGCGCTGGACGGACGCACGACGTTGCCCACCGTCGACGAGTGGAACGGCGAGCTGGCGAATCCCGTCGCGCCCGCGCTGCTGCCGTACTACCGGTTGTGGGACCGGCTGCGTGTCGGCTTGCGCCCGACTTCGCGAGCCGTTCCCTATCTGAATGCCGTCAGGCCAGCGCTCAGACCGTGGTTCGCCCGGCCGGGAAACGGCTCATCCTGAGCGGCCCGGGGAGCCCGAAATGTTCGTCCGTTGCGAAAAACTCATCCTGGTTTCCGATCCGCCCGCGGGTGAATGGTGGCGGCGCCTGCTCGACCCCCGCGATCGGCCATTCTCCGGCGGCGGGCGCTGCGCATCGGCAGGCAATCCCGAAGACGCGGTCGCCATGGCGATCGACGCGCGCGAAGCAGGCTTTCGGCCGATCCTGATCTGCGCCTCGCCCGCAGTTCGAGAACGGCTCAGGCCACTGCTGCGCGAGCGGCGCTTGTCGGTATCGACGCTCGTTCGGGGTTACGACGACGCGGCGATACGCGCGCTACTGCGATCGCCTTCGCGCGAAGTCCTGCTCGCCCTGGCCGGCCAGTATCCGCTGATCGAGCCGTCGCGCGAGTACATGGACGCCCTGGACTCGGCAGTCGCCCGGGACCCGGCCGCACAGCGGTTCATCCACAAGGCCCGCGAGGTCGACCTGCAGCTCGACGACTTCACGACGCTCGACGAAGAGGAGGAAAGCGTTGCCGTCGTTCGCACGCACCGGCTTGCCTGGCGTCTCGATCCCGCCCGTTGCCTGACGATCGCGCTCGATCCGCTACGCGGCGACGCAAGCTGCCGGCATACGTTGGCCGGACGACCACAACCGGGATCGCTGCACTGCGCGGACGGCGAGTGGCGCTTCGACGAGCATGGAGAGTATTCGCTCAGCGGCCAGGATCTGCGAACGATCGCCGAGACCTTCGCGATCGACGACGAATGGCTACGGCGCTGGGACGAGATCAACCGCGGCCTGTTCCTGCCGCCCGAGATGCTCGCCAACGTCCAGTCGTGGACCGAGAACCCGACGCGATCACCGTTCGTCGCGACATCGATCGCTCGCGCTGAAGAAACGCCGCGGGTCCTGCTGAACTCGGCGCAATGGAAAGCGGCGTTCGACGCGCTGATGGCTGAGCCGCTCGCAGAAGACGCCGGCAGCGCGGCCGGCACGAGGAGCGGGAGCCCAGCGCGTCTACCGGTCAACCGGGTGGCGCCGCTCCTCCTCGCAATAACGAGCGGTCCCGACCTGACGCTGGATCTGCTCTGGCCAGCCGCCGACAGGGAACTCAATCTTCCGGAAGGGCCCCCCGGCTTGAGCATCAGCATCGATGGCCGGAAAGTCGAAGCGCCCGACTTTCGCTGGCAGGATGGCTACCGGAGGCTCGTCGTGGCCGGCATCGATCTGCCGCCAGCTTGCCGGTACGGCTGGGAATGGGACGCGGGGGAGAACACGCTGCGCGTCGAGGTCGAGAGCGCGCGAGGGCGAAGCTGAAAAAGATCGGCAACAGACCGAATAGACTGCCCGGTGCCGGGTGGCGGGACGCGCGCCGCTCGGCGACGGCGAGCGGCGAACGGGCCTCGGCCCCTGTGCCTCTGCCCGGATACGCAGCGAGCGCCAGGCGCGCATCCCGGCCCATCACCGGTCGGCGAGATGGATCGCCAGGACAGTCGGACGGGACGACCCCGAGATCCGGGCTTCTGACGATTCTCGGGAAGCGGCTCGTGACCCCAGCAATCAGAGGGTTGCCGCGAGGCCGGGACGGAGGAGCGAGCCTGTTGAGCGGAGCCGCGGGCGCGGCTCGAGGCTACCGACCCGCACCGCCCGGAAGCGCTCCACCTCACGCGGGCTGGCCGGAGCCAGTCCCGCCGTGGCGCCCGTCGCCGCAGAGTCCGCCACTGAACGGTGGCACGGTCGAAGTCGCGATCGAGTCACCGCCCGCAGCTGGTCCCGCAGCGGCTGCACCTCGGCGAGCGTCTGCTCCAGCCCAAATGCGCTGGCGACCCACACCGCCTCCTCGGCCTTGGCGAGCGCCCCGGCGCACCTGCCCAGGCCGTCGCCAAGCACCAGCGCCTGGTTACAGAGGTTGCCGGCGAGTTCCCTGGCGTCTTCAACTTGGCGCCACAGGGCTTCCTTTTCGTGAAAGTCGGCGAGCGCCGCCGCGTGTTCGCGGCGCAGGCGATGAATCACCCCGCGGTTGCCCACGGCCTTGCCCAGCAGCGCGGGGTCGTTCTGTTCGCGGGCGAGGCTCTCCTGCTCTTCGAGCAGCGGGCACGCGGCATCGTAGCAGGCCGCGGCAAACAGTGCGGCCGCGCGCGCGCTCGCACCAAGGCGAGCAAGCGATGCCGGTCGCCGATGGCGCGGCTGAGGTCCGCCTGTTCGGCGAGCAGCGGCATCACCGCGAGTGCCCGCCCCTTTGCGATCAGGATACGGCACCGCATTTCTAGCCCTGTCAGTAAGGCTGCGCGGTCGCCAAACGCCCATGCCCTTTGCTCGTGCGCCTCGGCAGCGGTGAGCGCAGCGTCGAGATCACCTGCGTTGTAGGACGCCAGCACCTCCTGGGTGGATTCGCCAAGGGTAGCATCCGATCGCCCGGGATCAAGCCCCGCTGCCGCATATGCCGGGATGGGGGCGAACAGCTGCCGGAGGTCGGCCTCGAGACGCAGGACCTTGTCGAGCTTTTCCTGCGAGCTCGCCAGGTCGCGCCGAAACACCGGGTGGTCCGGTTACCGTGAAAGCCCCCCGAGGTAGCGACGTGCCTATGCCTGCTGACGAGCAGC
>NZ_JAMTDX010000095.1 GCF_023806625.1 Accumulibacter sp. | reverse complement strand
TTCACCCCGGCAGGCTCGCCACGTGAGCTTGCTGAACATTGTGGCTAATCAAGACGATGCATGAGATGTCGCTGGCCATCGACATCCTGCGGATCATCGAGGACGCGGCGGGCGAGCGGGGCTTCCGGCGGGTTCGCACGGTGATTCTCGAGATCGGCGAACTGGCCGCCGTCGAACCCGAGGCGATCCGCTTCTGCTTCTCGTCGGTAAGCGAAGGAACGCTGGCCGACGGTGCCCGACTGCAGGTCGTTCAGGTGGCCGGCCAGGGTTTATGCTTTAATTGTCATCAGGCGGTGCCGCTCGCGGCGCTGTACGACCCTTGCCCTGCTTGCGGCGGTTACCCGGTCAATCCGACCGGCGGCACCGAGATGCGCGTCAGGGAGCTCGAGGTCGAATAACAAGAGGAGACAGCACGATGTGTACGACCTGCGGTTGCGGCGTCGGCGGGTCCGGCGACGCCAAGCAGAGGTCGCCGGAAGGCGACGCTTCGGCGCTTGAGGAAGGGCAGGGCGCGGCGCCGCGTTCGGCGGAAGGCACTGCCGACGATCGACCAGCATCGGTCGGGCAGCGACCGCCCGAGGGCGGCGTGTCGTTTCATCACCATGGCGACGGCCGCTGGCACAGCCACCGCCCCGGGCAGTTGTCCGGGCATGACGATGAGCACTCGCCGGGACACCGGCATTCCGGCGCGCCGGGCCTGGATGTGGCTCACGAGTCTTCGTCGACGGCCGGCCACGGTCATCACGCCGGGCATCCGCCGGCGATCACGCCCACGCGGATGGTGCAGATCGAGCGCGACATCCTGGCGCGCAACGATTCCTTTGCCGCGCGCAATCGGCGGCGTTGCGAAGAGCAGGGGATCTTCGCGCTGAACCTCGTTTCGAGCCCCGGCTCGGGGAAGACGAGCCTGCTCTGCCGGACGATCGAACTGCTCAAGGCGAAACTGCCGATCGCGGTCATCGAAGGCGACCAGCAGACGAGTCGTGACGCGCTGCGCATCCGCGAGACCGGGGTGCCGGCACTGCAGATCAATACGGGAAAGGGTTGCCACCTCGACGCGCAGATGATCGGCGGTGCGTTGCACGAGCTTTCTCCGGCCGACGATTCGCTGCTGCTGATCGAGAACGTCGGCAACCTCGTCTGTCCTGCGGCGTTCGACCTCGGTGAAGCGCACAAGGTGGTGATCCTTTCGGTGACCGAAGGCGAGGACAAGCCGCTGAAATACCCGAACATGTTTCACGCGGCTTCGCTGATGTTGTTGAACAAGGTCGACCTGCTGCCCTACGTCGAATTCGACGCCGACCTGGCGATCATGTACGCGCAGCAGGTCAACCCGGCCCTCGAAGTGATCCGCGTTTCAGCGACGACGGGCGAGGGCTTTGCGGAGTGGCTCGCCTGGCTGCAGGCGGGATGCAGTCGGGCACAGGAGCACAAGCGGGTCACCGTCGCCGCGTTGCGTCGGCGGATCGCCGAGCTCGAAGCGCGGCTGTCGACGATCCATGGAGACTGAGATGTCCGACTCGATCGTCTGCCGGCACATCCGGGTCAGCGGTGTCGTCCAGGGAGTCGGCTTCCGTCCCTTCGTCTGGAGGCTGGCCCGCGAACTCGGCCTGGCCGGCTGGGTGCGCAACGATTCGCGCGGTGTCGAGATCGAGGTCTGCGGTGCGGCCGGTCAGGTCAGGACGCTGCTCGAGCGCCTCGAGCACGATGCGCCGCCGCTGGCCCGGGTCAACGCGGTCGTCGCCCGTGACGCGTCTTCGGTCTGTGCCGGGGAAGGCTTCGTGATCATCGACAGCCGCAACGGCCGCGCGGGAACGATGATCGGCCACGACACCGCCGTCTGCCGTGACTGCCTCGGCGAGCTTTTCGATCCGGGCGGGCGGCGCTGGCGTCACCCGTTCATCAACTGCACGAACTGCGGTCCGCGCTACACGATCAGTCGCGGCCTGCCCTACGACCGGGTGCGCACGAGCCTCAAGCCGTTCCCGATGTGCTCGCGCTGTCACCACGAGTACCGGCGGCCCGAGGATCGGCGCTTTCACGCCGAGGCCAACTGCTGTCCGAAATGCGGGCCTCAACTGCTGCTCCTCGACGGTGAAGGGCACCGCATCGGCGGCGATCCGATCGCCGCGACGCTCGACCTCTTGCGCCAGGGAAAGATCGTTGCGATCAAGGGACTCGGCGGCTTCCATCTGGCCTGTGACGCACACGACGCGGTCGCCGTCGCGCTGCTCCGCGAACGCAAGCAGCGGGAAGAGAAGCCGTTCGTCGTGATGCTCGCCAACGCGGCGTCGGCCGCGCGCTATGTGCAGATCGGCATCGGCGAGCCCGGTCTGCTGAGCCTGCCGACGCGCCCGGCGATCCTGCTGAGGAAGCGCAGCCAGTGCGACGCGGCGCTCGCCGGCGTCGCTCCGGGGCTGGCCTGGCTCGGCGTGATGCTGCCCTACACGCCGGTGCAGTTCCTGCTCTTCCACGAGGCGGCGAGGCGTCCGGCCGGTACCGGCTGGCTCGAACGCGCGCAGGATCTCGCCCTGGTGATGACCAGCGCGAATCCCGGCGGCGAGCCTCTGGTCATCGGGAACAGCGAGGCGCTGCTTCGCCTCTACGGGATTGCCGACGCGTTCCTGATGCACGACCGCGACATCGTCGCTCGTTGCGACGACAGCGTGGCGAGGATCAGCAGCACCGGCCTGCAGTTCATTCGGCGTGCGCGCGGCTATACGCCACGGTCGATCCGCTTGCCGGCTTCCGGGCCATCGGTGCTCGCCGTCGGCGGCTGGTACAAGAATACCGTCTGCGTCACTCGCGGTGACGAGGCCTTCGTCTCGCAGCACATCGGCGACCTCGATAACGCCGCGGCCTGCGATTTCCTCGAGGAAACGGTCGGTCAGCTGGTGAAGCTGCTCGGCGTCGAACCGACGATCGTCGCTCACGATCTCCACCCGGATTTCCATTCGACGCGCTTTGCCGCCGATTTTGCCGAGCAGCGCGGTCTGCCCCTGCTCGGCGTGCAGCATCATCACGCGCATGCCGCCGCGGTCCTTGCCGAGCACGGGATTCGTGAGCGCGCCCTGGCCCTGTCACTCGATGGAGTCGGTCTGGGAACCGACGGCTCGGCGTGGGGTGGCGAGTTGCTGCGCATCGACGGCGCGAACTTCACGCGCCTCGGTCACCTCGCACCGCTCGGTCTGCCCGGTGGCGACCGGGCGGCCAACGAACCGTGGCGCATGGCTGCGGCGATGCTCCACCGGCTTGGTCAGACGACCGAGATTCGCCAGCGCTTTCCCGATCAGCCGGCCGCTGCGGCGGTCGCCCAGATGCTCGCCGGCGACATCCACTGCCCGCCGACGACGAGCGCAGGGCGGATTTTCGATGCCGCTGCAGGGCTTCTCGGTGTCCGCGAGGTCATGGCCTACGAGGGGCAGGCGGCGATGCTTCTCGAAGGTCTGGCCCAACGCTATGGCGACATCCTGCCGCTCGATCACGGCTGGAAGATCGACGGCGGCGTGCTCGACCTGCTGCCGCTGTTTGCCGTGCTCGCCGACGAGAGGAGCGCCGAGCGCGGTGCGGCGCTGTTTCACGCGACGCTGGCTGCGGCGATCGCCGACTGGTTGCGCGTCGTCGCTCCCGACGAAAAGGCGGTGGTGGCCAGCGGCGGGTGCTTCCTCAACCAGATGCTGCTGCGCGGGCTGCGCGCGCGTCTCGGGGCGCAGGGAATCCAGGTGATCGAGTCGCATCAGGTTCCTCCCAACGACGGCGGGCTCTCGGTGGGCCAGGCCTGGGTCGCCTTGCAGCACCTGCTCGACGGTTAGAAGGGCGCGACGATGTGCCTCGCCGTGCCCTGTCGCGTCGTCGAGCTCCTGTCCGGTGACCAGGCGCGGGTCGACATCGCCGGAGTGGCCAGGGAGATTTCACTGGCGCTGGTCGAGGACATCGCCGTCGGCGACTACGTGATCGTCCATGTCGGCTATGCACTCGCCCGGCTCGACCCGGAGGAGGCCGAACGGACGCTCGAACTGTTCGCCGGACTGGCCAGCGAGGGTGGCGAGAACTCTTGATCGGTCGCCAGCGCTGCCGGCCTGAGGCCGTACTGTTTCTTGCTGGCAGTCGGCTTTGCCCGCCAGGCAGGCTCTGTTGCGTCGTTGCCCGCGGCGCCGGCCGTCGGCCGTTTCAGCGCTCGATGAATCGCTCGATGAAACGGCTGATCTGCGCGCGACCGTAGAAGACGCCGTAATGGCCCTCGCAGAGGACGTCGACGTCGAGCGCGAGCAGGCGGCGCAGGGATGCCTGGTATTCGACAGGGTCGGAGTGCAGTGTCGGATGGATCGGTCCATGCACGTCCTGCGCGAAAAGCACGCGCTGGCCTGCCGACTCGACGAGGTAGGCGACCGATCCGGGTGAATGGCCCGGGATGTGGATCACCTCGACCGCACGATCGCCGAGCGACAGGCGGTCGCCGTCGGCAAGCCGGATGTCGACCGGGCACGGAGCCAGTTCGTCGCCGTACCAGCTGGCCGCGCTGACCTGGCTGTCGCCGGATTCGAGGCAATCGACCTCGCTGGCGTGGATCGCCACCCGCCAGCCAAAGCGTTTCCTGAATGCGGCGGCGCCCCCGCTATGGTCGTAATGGCAGTGCGTGAGCAGCAGATAGCGGATGTCCCTGGCGTCGACCCCGGCGGCTTCGATGTTCATCACTACGCGATCGCCCGCCCGGCCGCTGCCCGCATCGACGAGCGCCGCGGCATTGGCGAAGTTGATCAGGTAGATTGCCGCGTCGTTCGGATGCGTCAGCCCGGGCCCGCCGACCTGGCAGATTTCCGGCGTGATGACCTGTAATCTGGGACCCATTTTCGTCCTATTTCCTGCGCGCTTCGTCGAGCGCGGCGAGCAATTCGGCGCGGGCATCGGAGTAATCCTCGTACCGCCTGCCGCGCGTCCGGCGGTACCAGTAGCGACTGTTCCATTCGTCGCCCTCGATCTTGTGCAGGATCGCGTGGATCCAGCAGGCCAGCGGGTCGTCAAGTTCCTGGACGATCGCGTGTGCCCGATCCCGGTCCGCGGCAAGAGCGGCATCGATCGCTGCAGTGTGCATGCTCGGAGCCGGCGCGTCGCCATCCATGCTATTGCCGCCGGAGGTCATCGGCAGGCGGCCAGCGTCTGGTCTGCTCA
This sequence comes from Accumulibacter sp., assembly GCF_023806625.1. Lineage (GTDB taxonomy): Bacteria > Pseudomonadota > Gammaproteobacteria > Burkholderiales > Rhodocyclaceae > Accumulibacter. The sequence continues at coordinate 67,500 of NZ_JAMTDX010000095.1, read as the reverse complement.
TCGAACCTCTGGTTCGCCGGTTCCCTGGCCGGCGGCCACGGTTTGACCTTGGCCGGCGGAACCGGTGACGCGATCGAGGGGGCCGGCAACGAGGCGGGTGGAACTCGCAGCGGAGCGAGCGGGATCGAAGGTGGAGCCGGCTGAACCGGCAGCTGACCGGCCCGGTGCGACGCCCAGGGTTTCGGCTGCCGTACATAAACGGAGCGCAGGGTGAAGCTGACCGGCCTGGCGCGCGTGAGGACTGCCCCGTCGCGGTCGACGATCGCGGCGTCGACCTGATGGCGCTGATTGGGTGGCGGCAGCGTGTCGTTCCAGAATTCCGGGGGAATCGTAAACTCGCTGGCCGTGAATCGCCTCCCGACCGGCCGGCCGTCGATGCTGACCATGATCGCGTGGCCTTGGCCGATCTGTAGCGGCGGTTCGACGGCCACGCGCACGTCGAACACCGCCGTATTCGCTGCTACGGCGCCGTTCTCTTCGGGGAAGACGATGGCGAAGCGCTGATAGGCTGGGGCGGCCGCTTCCTGGCCGCGGGTCTCGTCGGTTGCCCGCGGCCCTGGTGGTGTCGTGCTTCTCGTCACCGGAACCGGCTGGGTCACGTTGAGTTCCGGGAGGGTCACCCGGCTCGATCCCGGTTGTGGCCTGTCCGAGTAGACCGGTCCCTGCGCGCCGCGGGTGACGAAGACCTCCTGCGCGGCGATCGGCATCGCCAGCAGCAGCAGGCAGAACGCGGTGCCGGCCGCCGTCGGTTTCATCGGCTTGCTGCTGGCCGAGCTGCAGCCGACCCGGACCCATCGTCGGCCAGTGCGGCGAGCAGCGCCGTGGCGACGCGAGGCGAGTAGAGCATCGCCAGGTGGCCGAGTCCTTCGATTGCCTGGAGTCTGGCTCCGGGGAGCAGCAGTCGGCGTTGCGGCATCACGAAATTGTCGTGCGGACTGTAGATCACGACAGTATCGAGCACCGTTGTCGGGCTGGCAAGGGCCTGCAGCCAGGCGCTGCCCGGCTCCATCTGGCGGGCATTGGCGCCGAAGCCGATGTAGGCCAGTTCGCTGCCCTGATGCGGCGTGCCGAGCGTGATCAGGCGCGCCGTCCGCGAGCTTCCGTGGCGCTGCAGATAGGCGCGCGCGACGAGGCCGCCCATGCTGTGCCCGACGAGCACGAGTCGGTCGGCGCCGGTTGCCGCGAGAACCGCGTCGACGCGTCGGGCCAGTGGTTCGATGTAGTCGTCGATGCTCGTGTAGACTGGCTCGAGACTGATCGTCGCCACGTTCCAGCCGGCCGCTTCGATCCGGCGGCGCAGCCACCACCAGGCGGCACGCGAACAACCGTAGCCATGGACCAGCAGAACCGGCAGCCGCCGCCTGCCCGATGGCGGATCGAGGCGGTCGCTGGCCATCGTCCAGCGCTCGAGCGGGAAGAGCACGAGGAAGCTGAAGACGAATGCGGCGTATTCGCCGCAGACCATGCGCAGCGTGTCGATCGCCGAAAGGCGTGGCGCTGGCGAGCGATGCTCCCAGGCATAGGCGTAGCTCACCGCGAGCAGCAGGCCGCGCAGCAGCAGGACGCCGGTCAGCGCGGCGAGGGCGCTGCCGCCAGGGGTCGCGTCAGCGACATAGTGCGCCACGGTCGCGTAGAGCGCGACCTCGATGGCCAGCGACAGACAGAGCGCTCGGGCGAGCATGGCCATCGTCCTCCGTTCAGGGAATCGCCGGCGGCGGCCGGCCCGTCAGTTCGGCGGCGAGCAGGCTCGCGTTGCGGGCGGTCAGTCCGTAGATTGACAGTTGCGGATTGACTCCGAGGCTCGTCGGGAAGACCGATCCATCGTGAACCGACAGGTTGGCCAGCCAGAAGTGCCGGCCACGATGGTCGACCACCCCACGTGCCGGGCTGTCGGCCATTCCGCAGCCGCCCATCACGTGCGCACTGACGACGCGGCAGAGGATCGGCTTCAGCGGCAGCTCGGCGATTCCTTTTCGGGCCTCGGCCCAGCTCGAATAGCCCGGGGCCGTTTCGTGCACCGGGGTGACCCAGCGCGCGCCGGCGGCGAACTGGATCTCGGCCATCGCCAGAAGCGCTCGTCGCGCACCCTCCCAGATCACTTCGCCGAGCGGGTAGTCGAGGATCGGCAGGCCGTCGCCGCCGAGGCGCACCTGGCCACCGCGGCTCTCGGGGTGGAAGCCGTCGCGGAGCAGGGCGAGCAGCACGCTGACGTTGGTGAATTCGCGCATCAGCCGCGCGTGTGCCTCGCCGAATCCCTGAAGTGTCGTCGAGTAGAGCACCGGGTGCAGCGGTGGCGTTTCGATCTTGAAGCCGAGCGGCCCATCGATCGGCGCCTGGTGCAGGAAGTGATCGCTGTACAGCGACTGCGGCGCCCCGGCGTAGGCATCGACGCGCTCGGGCATCAGCGCCGACGAAATGATCACCGGGTGGAGGAAGGTCCGCTTGCCGAGCAGGCGCTGCGGGTCGGGCACGCCGCTGCGCATGAGCAGCGCCGGGCTGCCGATCGCCCCGGCGGCGACGACGAAGTGCCGGGCGCTAAGATACACGCGCCGGCCCGAGGGACGGATGCCGTCGGGTTGCAGAGCCAGGCACTCGAGCGCACTGATCCGCTGTCCGGAGAAGCGCAGCCGGTCGGCGCGCAGGCGTGTGTAGAGCGTGGCGCCGCGGTTCAGCGCCGCGGGAATCGTCGTCAGGAGCATCGACTGTTTGGCGTTCGTCGGACAGCCCATGCCGCAGTAGCCGAGGTTCCAGCAGCCCTTGACGTTGCGCCGTATACCGGCGACGGGGATGCCGAGCTTCTCGCCGCCGGTCGCCAGGACCTTGTTGTTGGCGTTCGGGGGAGTGTCCCACGGACGGACCCAGAGCTTGTGCTCCATCACCGCAAACCACGAACTCATCGCTTCGGCGCTGAGCTGGCGGAGTCCGAAGCGCTGTTGCCAGAAGGCGAAGACCTCGGCCGGGGTACGAAAGCTGCTCGTCCAGTTGACCGTCGTCGACCCGCCGACGCAGCGGCCCTGGAGGATGTTGATCGCCTTGTCGCCCGTCTTGCGTGAGGCCGACTCCTGATAGAGTTCCGGGTAAGCGTCGGCCTCGCGCATCCGGAAGTCGCTCGACGAGCGCAGCGGTCCTTCCTCGACGAGGACGACGCGCAGCCCGTTGGCGCTGAGCAGGTCCGCGGTCACGCCCCCTCCGGCCCCGGTGCCGACGACGACCACGTCGGTTTCGATCGTCTGGTTTCTGGCCAGCTTCGACGCGTCGACGTGCTTCCAGCCTGAGGCCAGGCCGGTCCGGATCGGGTCGGCGATCATCAGAAGTAGCCTCGCGGTGGCCCCGGGTAGCCGATCGCGTCCCAGGTGTCGGGGCGCGCGTACCACGCCGCGTAGATCAGGTCGTGGAGCGCCGCGTAGGCGCTCTGCAGAAGCGACAGGCGGCTCGACCGCCAGGACTTCAGGAACTCGCTGACCTCGCCGACGCTCGCCTCGCGCCACGGCTTGCCGATCCCGGCGAGAACGATTCGTCCGGGTGCGACGAGGAGCAGTCCGAACAGCTCGCCAATTTCCTTTTGCGTGGCCAGCGGCAGGCCGGCTACCTCGACGGCGATCGAGTCGATCGTCAGCTCGAGCAGCCGGCGCCGGCGTTCGCCTTCGGTTGGCAATGCGCCTTCGAGCATGGCGTCGCTCACCGCCAGGAGCATTTCGCGCTCGCTAGCGGTCAGCGGCCGCGCGCCGCTGGCGTTCAGCCAGCCCGCCCACGAGAGCAGCAGGCTGCCGGCCAGGCCGGTTCGGATGAACTGGCGTCGCGAGATCCTCATCGCAGCAGGATCCCCGTCAGACGATCGAACAGCTTGCCATAGGGAGGCTTGAACAGACCGATCGCCGAGACCCGCGACTGCCTATAGACGCCTTTTCTCGCCGAGAAGGTCTCGAAGCCGGCGAAACCGTGGTAGCAGCCCATGCCGCTCGGCCCGACACCGCCGAACGGCAGGTCGTCCTGGGCGATGTGCAGGATCGTGTCGTTGATCGTCACTCCACCGGACACCGTTTCGGCGAGTACGCGCTCGATCTGCGCGGCGTCGTCGTCGAAGTAGTAGAGGGCCAGAGGCCGCGGTCGCCGATTGACGTAGCCGATCGCTGCGGCGAGATCGCGGTAAGCGACGATCGGCAGCAGCGGGCCGAAGATCTCCTCGCGCATGACCAGCGCGTCGTCGCGCGCGTCGAGCAGGGCCACCGGTGGCAGACGGCGCATCACGGGATCGGCCGGAACGCCGGGGGCGAGTTCGACGATCCGCGCTCCTCCGGCAGAGGCATCGGCGAGATACGAGCAGAGCCTCTGGTACTGCCGGTCATTGACGATCGACGAATAGTCGGGCGTCGTCGCGAGTTCGGGATAGCACGTGCCGATGACCTTCCGCGCGTGGTCGATGAACGCCTGCTCCTGGCCGGCTGGGACGAGGACGTAATCGGGCGCGATGCAGGTCTGCCCCGCGTTGAGGCACTTGCCGACGACGATCCGCTCGACCGCACGGGCGAACTGCGCACTTCCGCCGAGCCCGGGGCCGATGATCGCTGGCGATTTGCCGCCGAGTTCGAGTGTGACCGGCGTCAGATTATCGGCCGCGGCGGCCATGACCTGGTGGCCGACCGGAGTCGAGCCGGTGAACAGCAGGTGGTCGAAGGGCAGGCGCGCAAACTCCCGGGCCACCAGAGCGTCTCCCTCGACGACCGAGAACTCGTCGTCGGCAAACGCACCGGCGACGAGCTCGGCGAACAGCGCCGACGTCGCCGGCGTGAATTCGGACATCTTGATCAGTACGCGATTTCCGGCGGCCAGCGCGGCGACGAGCGGAGCGGCGGCGAGGAAGACCGGATAGTTCCACGGGACCATGATGCCCACCGCGCCCAGCGGCTGGTGACGCAGCTCGGCCGTGCTGGGCTGGAACCACAGCGAGACGCGACGCGACTGTGGCCGCATCCAGTGTTTGAGATGACGGAGCGCGTGGCGGATCGCCTGATGACTCGGGAAGAGTTCGAGCAGACGCGTTTCGGCCGGCGAGCGGTGGCCGAAGTCGCGGCGGATCGCTTCGGCGATCGCCGTCTCGTTGTCGAGCAGCAGGCGGTCGAGAGCCCGCAGGCGGTGCTCGCGGACCGCGCGGTCGGGGTATGGTTCGTCGCGCGCAGCCTGCTGCAGGCGCGCGAAACGGCTGGCCAGTGAATCCGTCCGGGACATCCGCGCCTCCTTGCCGATGGTCGATCGACGAAAAGTGTAATCTGCGTGGGCACATGTCGTTAGGCGGCGCCCTCTAAACAGATCGGTCGCCGGCGGTGCATAATCGCCGGCCATGGAAGATGCCGGAGTCTCGATCGAGAAGCAGCAGTGCGCCGACGACCTGCGCCGGCACCTGAAAAGCGCCAGGCAGCTGCGCCTGCAGGCGAACGCCGATCCGGCGACCGGGCGTCACCGGATGCTCCTGCGTGAATGGCAGGCCGCCAGGCTGGGGCGCACGCACGCCGGCCTGCTCGCCAGTCCGCGCTATGGCCAGGCCGCGCAATTCTTCCTCACCGACCTCTACGGGCCGAAGGATTTCAGCAGTCGCGACGAGGAGGTCGAAAGAATCCTGCCGCTGCTGATCCGCCTGCTCCCGGCGACCGGCCTGCGCACGGTCGCGCTGGCCGTCGAGGTCGATGCGCTGACCGAGGAACTCGACTCGGCGATGGTCGGCGAATTGTCCCGCGCCGGCCTGATCGAGTGCATCGGCGAAGACAGCTACGCTGCAGCCTACCGGGCGGTCGGCTTTCCGGAAGAGCGGAACCGCCAGATCCGGCTGATTCGCCAGACCGGCGAGGCACTCGACCGGCTGGCCAGGAAACCGTTGATCAGCGGTCTGCTGCGGCTGATGCGCGGCCCGGCGCACGTCGCCGGACTCGGCGAACTGCACGAGTTCCTCGATCGCGGCTTCAACGCCTTCCGCGGCATGGGCCCGGCGAAAGAGTTCCTCGACTCGATCGACAGCAAGGAACTGGCGCTCTCGGCGAGGCTGTTCGCCGGTGCCCCGGATCCTTTCGCCGAAGTCGCACACACGCTGTGACAGAAAAGCACAAATATTTCACAGACCCTGCGCCGGGGCTCCGGTAGCATTCGTTTCGTCGCCGGGACGGTCCTCTCCCCCTCCCCCCTCCCTCCCCCGGGAACGTCGAGGCGACGGCATCACCGGCCCGCGCACCTCCCCCCCTGCGCGGGCCGTTTCTTTTTTGCGGCTCATCTTGCAGCCCGATCGGTCGGGGAGGACAAATGTCACGGATCCAGCGCCGAGTCTCCGGTAGCATTCGTTTCGTCGCCGGGACGGTCCTCTCCCCCTCTCCCATCCCTCCCCCTCGGGAACGTCGAGGCGACGGCCTCACCGGCCCGCGCAGTTCCCCCCTGCGCGGGCCGTTTCTTTTCCTGGCGGGAGCCCGACCGGTCGGGGAGGACACATCGCGCGGTTCCCGGGTCGCTGAGACGCCGTCCGGACGAGGAGATGCGCTCTTCACTCGTGTGCCGACGGCGCGCCGGTCCCTCGAAACAGTCGCCTCCAGGGTGCTCCCGATCCGGTGCAGAAGCCGCGTCGCCACCGGCAGGTTCGGGTCGGCGCGCAACGACACCGAGCCGGAAAAGCCTCCGGCGATCGGAACGAGCGGATCGCCCCGGGCTAGTGTCGGGGCGTGAGGCTCAGGCGATCGGCTTCGGAATCGCTTCGGGCGAGGCGCAGCCCCGGCGCATGGACGGGGGAGGGCGGGCTCGCCTGCTGCGACTCGCTGCCGTAGTCGCGGAGGATCCGCTGCACGTAGCCGACCGTCTCCGCGTACGGGGGAAACCGGTTGCCATGGCGGACCACCGCCGCTTCGCCGGCATTGTAGGCGGCGAGCGCGAGCGGCAGGCTGTTGAAGCGGTCGAGCAACTGCCGCAGGTAGGCGCTGCCGGCGCCGACGTTGCTTTCCGGTTGCCTGGCATCGACGACGCCGAAGCGCCGGGCCGTCGCCGGCATCAGTTGCATCAGGCCGATCGCTCCGTTGGGCGAAACCGCGTCGGGGCGATCAGGACAGACTTCGGCGGCCAGGCGCAACGGCCCGGCCGGCGGCCCGGGCAGCGGATCGCTTACAATGGCGCCTCCGACCGCCGCCAGACCAGGAACGACAGCCCGATGACCTCCGAAGAACGATCGCCCGCGGGTTCTGCGACGACGCGCCCGGCTTCCGCGCCCGGAGGGACCATCGGCCGGCTGCTGGCGATTCTCGCCGGCGCCGTGCTGCTCGCTCTGGGACTGATGTTCTCGCTGGTCGCCCTGGCCGCGGTGCTCCTCGTCGGTTCTCTCGTCTATGCCTATCTGCACTGGAAGACACGGCATCTGCGGCGACATCTCGAGCAGCAGATGCGCAACCCGATGAACCGGCGCGATAGTGCCCGGCAGGGCGGCGGGCGGGTGATCGACGGCGAGGTGATCGCCGATGAAGACGGCGTGCCGGGTTCGCCGGGCCCGGCCGGCCGCCTGCCTGCCGTGGCCGCGCCGCATCCGTCCCGCGATCCGTCAGCCCCTGCGGCGGGCGATTGCTGAGGAGCGATGAGCATGAACGTCGGCTGGCTGGCTCTTCCCCTGGCGCTCTCGGCCAGCGCCACGCTCGCGCAGGGCGCGGCGCAGGGCGATCGATTCCCCGCTTGTCTCGCCGGTCTGCGCGCGGATGCTGCGGCCAGGGGCGTTTCAGGCGCGTCTTTCGACCGGCTGACCGCCGGGCTCGTGCCCGACATGAGCGTGCTCGAGCTGCTCGACTACCAGCCGGAGTTTCGCACGCCGATCTGGGACTACCTCGCCGGACTCGTCGACGACGAGCGGGTGGCCGATGGACTGGCGATGCGCGAGAAGTGGGCGGCGACGCTGGCCGCAGCCGCCGAGCGCTACCAGGTCGATCCCGAGACGGTCGTCGCGGTATGGGGGGTCGAGAGCAATTTCGGTCGCACCCTCGGCAAGCGCCCGCTGCTCACCTCGCTCGGCACGCTGTCGTGCTACGGCCGTCGCCAGGCGTACTTCCGGGGCGAGTTCCTGAGTACGCTGAAGATTCTCGACAGCGGCGACATCGCGGCCGATCGCCTGGTCGGCTCGTGGGCCGGCGCGTTCGGCCAGACCCAGTTCATGCCTTCGACCTTTCTGCGGCTGGCCGTCGATGGTGACGGTGACGGGCGGCGGGATCTGGTCGACAGCGTGCCCGACGCGCTGGCTTCGACAGCCAACTTCCTGCACCGGGCCGGTTGGCGGAAGGGCGAGCCGTGGGGCTTCGAGGTCATTCTGCCGGCCGGCTTCGAGACCAGCGCTGCCGGGCGCGGCAACAAGCGACCGCTCTCGTACTGGGCCGGGCGCGGCGTGCGGCGTGCCGACGGGCAGCCGCTTCCGGCCGGCGACACGACGGCGGGATTGCTGTTGCCCGCCGGGCCGCGCGGACCGGCGTTCCTGGTCATGCGCAACTTCGACGTGATCTACGGCTACAACGCCGCCGAGAGCTACGCGCTGGCGATCGCCCACCTCGCCGACCGGATCGGCGGCGGCAAGCCCTTCGTGACCCCGTGGCCGACCGACGACCCGGGCCTGTCGCGGCGCGAGCGCCGCGAGCTTCAGACTCTGCTCGCCAGCCGGGGTCATCCGGTCGGCGAGATCGACGGGATCATCGGCGCCAGCACCAGGCAGGCGATCCAGGCCGAGCAGCGGCGCCTGGGGATGGTCGCCGACGGGCGCGCCGGCCAGAAGCTGCTCGCCGCGCTGCGCGCTGCACCGGCCGATCGCTAGCGGGCGACCGGTGGCGGCGGACATCGAAGGTCGCTGGCGGCGCCTGGTTTCGCTCGCTGAAAGATGCTCAGCGTCGTCGATCTGAGCAAACGGTACGCCGGCGCCAGCCGGGCGCTGTTCAGCGGTCTGGGTCTCGCCGTCGCCGCCGGCGAGATCGTCGCTCTGATCGGCGAGTCCGGCGTCGGCAAGAGCACGCTGCTCAACTGCATCGCCGGCCTCGAGACCGCCGATCGCGGATCGATCTGCATCGGCCCTCGGGCGACCGATGTCGTCCGCCTCGACGAAGCGGCGCGCGCGGCGCTGCGCGCGCAGCACATCGGCTTCGTCTTTCAGGCCTTCCACGTGCTGCCGACGCTGAGCGTCGAGCAGAACGTCGCCGTTCCGCTGCTCCTCTCGCGCGTTCCGCGAAGCGAGCACGCGCGGCGCATCGGCACCCTGCTCGAGCGCGTCGGGCTCGGCGGTTTCGAACGGCGCTGGCCGGCGTCGCTCTCGGGTGGCGAACTGCAACGGGTGGCGATTGCTCGCGCGCTCGTCCATCGGCCGGCGCTGATCCTCGCCGACGAGCCGACCGGCAACCTCGACCCGCGAACCGCCGGCGAGATTCTCGATCTGCTGCTCGAGCGGACTCGTGATCAGGGCGCCGGCGCGCTGATCGTCACCCATTCGCAGCACGTCGCCGAGCGCTGCGACCGGACGCTGCTGTTGACCGCCGAGGGCCTGCGGTGAGACGCCTGGCGTGGTGGCTGATCGCCGCCCAGTTCCGGACGCGGCGCACGGCGACGCTGTTGTCGCTGCTGGCCATCGCTCTCGGGGTGGCGCTGGGCTACGCGATTCACCTGATCAACGACGCCGCGCTGGCCGACTTTGCGCGGGCGATGAACACCGTCCAGGGCGATCCCGACGTCGTCCTGGCGGCCAGCGACAGCGCCGGCAGCGTTCCGCTGGGCGTGCTCGACGAACTGGCCCGCGATCCGGCGGTCGAGGTCGTCGCGGCGGTGATCGACACCCGGGTGCGCGTCGATGGCACGGCGACGCCGTTGCGGCTGCTCGGCATCGACGCCTTCAGTGCCGCGGCGGTGATGCCCCGACTGTTGCCCAGGCCAGCCGACGATTCTCCTGCCGGCGGGATCCTCGGCGGTCGCGTCTACGCTTCGCCGGCGCTGCTCGAACAGCTCGGCCTACGCGCGGGCGACGCGCTGACACTGCGGCGCGGAGACCGGCACTGGCCAACGGTCGTCGGCGGCGAACTACCCGGAACCGGTGCTGGTGATCGGCTGCTGGTTGCCGACATCGCCTGGGTGCAGGCGCACTTCGGCCCGAATGGTGCGGTCAGCGAGGGGCGCATCCGGCTGACTCCGGAGACCGATCCGGCTCGCTGGCAGGCCGATCATCGGCCCCGACTGCCGGTCGGGCTGCTGCTGCGCGCTGCCGACGACGAGGGGCGGCGAGTCGCCAACCTCTCGCGCGCCTACCGCGTCAACCTCAACGTGCTGGCTCTCGTCGCCCTGCTGACCGGAGCCTTCCTCGTCTTTGCCACGCAGTTGACCGCGGTCGCCCAGCGCTCGACGCAGTTTGCGCTGCTCGGCGTGCTCGGTCTGGCCCCGCGGATGCGTCTGCTGCAGGTGTTGCTCGAAGCGCTGGCGATCGGTCTGCCCGGCGCTCTGCTCGGCCTGGGGATCGGCTACGCGCTGGCGCTGGCCTTCACACAGATTCTCGGCGGCGATCTCGGTGGCGGCTTCTTCTCGACGAGCAGCCCGCTGCTCGTGCCTCGCGCTGCCCCGGCGCTCGGCTTCCTCGGTCTCGGCTGTGCGGCGAGTCTCGGCGGTGCGCTGTACCCGGCGTGGCTCAATCGCCGCCAGCCGCTGGCGCAGGCGCTGAAAACGGGTTTCGCGCAGAACCCGGGTGCACACGGGCATCGCTTCTGGCGCTTGCCGCTGCTCTTCGCGCTGCTGGTGCCCGCTGCTTTCGGGCTGACGCGGCTGCCGGCGATCTCCGGCCTGCCGCTCGCCGGCTACGCGGCGATCGCCGTCGTGCTGATCGTCGGTGTCGCCGCTGCTCCGTGGCTCACCCGGACGGTTTTCGGCCTGCTCTCGCGGCGCTCGCTGTCGCCGCCGCTGCAGGTCGCCGTGCAGAACGTGGCGCAGGCGCCGCTGATGGCCCAGGTGGCGGCGAGTGGCCTGATCGTCAGCTTCGCGCTGACCGCGAGCATGGTGATCATGGTCGCCAGTTTCCGCAGCGCCGTCGACCAGTGGCTCGACCACGTCCTGCCGGCGCCGCTGTACCTGCGCAGCAAGGGGACGCCGTTGCCGCAGGCGCTGCTCGACGCGGTCGACCGGGCCGATGCCCCTTTCGCGCGGGTCGAGCGGACGGCGCACGGTTCGCTGACCCTCGATGCGCAGCGGCCGGCGCTGGCCCTGATCGTCCGCGAGATCGACCGGCGCGATCCCGGGACGCGCCTGCCGTTTACCGGGCCGCTGTTCGACGCCGCGCCTGGCGAAGTGGTCATCTGGATCAGCGAGGCGGTCGAGGAGATCTATCGCTTACGGCCGGGTGAGCGCCGGCGCCTGCCGCTGCTCGGCGGCGATATCGAGGTCTTCGTCGGCGGCGTTTGGCGCGACTATGCCCGCCAGTTCGGCGCCGTGGTCATTGCCCGTGAGGACTACACCCGGCTCGGCGGCGACTTCGCGCCGACCGATCTCGCGCTGTGGCCGCGGTCTGGCGACGAGGCCGAAGCGCTGCGCTGGCTCGCGCCGTTCACCGCTGCCCAAGGCCTGGAAGTGTCTACGAACGGCGAGCTCAGGGCGCTGAGCCTGTCGATCTTCGACCGGAGCTTCGCGGTGACCCATGCGCTCGAAGCGGCGGCGATGCTCATCGGCCTGTTCGGTCTCGCCGTGACGCTGGCCGCGAGTGTCTGGCTGCGCGCACGCGAACTCGCCACGCTCGGCGCGCTCGGTTTCGACCGGCGGATGCTCGGTCGCGCGGTGATGCTCGAAGGTCTGCTGATCGCCGCCATCGGGCTGCTGATCGGTCTTGCCTGTGGTCTGGCGATCGGCGCGATCCTCACGCAGGTGGTCAATCCACAGGCCTTCCACTGGCGGATGCCACTCGACGTTCCGGTTCTGGCGCTGCTCGCCGGTGTCGCGCTGACCCTGGCCGCGGCGCTGCTCGCCAGTCGCCACGCCGCGCGCCAGGCGACGCGCCTGCCGCTGGCGCAGGTCCTGGCCAGCGCCCAGTAGGGCGCTCGCGGTCGATGGATCGCCGTCGCTTCCTGGTCACTCCGTTGCTCCTGCCGGGGTTCGCGCGTTCGGCGGCGAGCGACTCGCCAAGTGCCGGGGCGGTCGTCTACGCAGAGGTCGAGCCTGGGCGAAAGCTCGTCTTCCCGCGCGATCACGGCGCACATCCCGACTTCCGGACCGAGTGGTGGTACGTCACCGGCGCGCTCGATGAGCCCGCGGACAGCGGTTTCCAGCTGACCTTCTTCCGCAGCCGGCCGGGGATCGCCGAGGAACTGCGCTCGCCGATCGCCGCGCGCCAGATCGTCTTCGCCCACGCCGCGCTGACCCTTCCCGGCGTCGGACTTCGTCACGCCGAAAGGGCCGCCAGAGCCGGACTCGGCAGCGGCCTGTCGAGCGAAGACTGCGACGTCTGGCTCGGCCCGTGGCGCCTGCGGCGGCTCGATTCTCCGGCAGGTGAGTTCCTCCGGCTGCAGATGAACGCCCGCGACTTCGCTTTCGACCTGACGCTCGCCGCGACCCGGCCGCTGCTGCTCCAGGGGCGCGATGGCTACTCGCGCAAGGACGCTGCCGGCGATCTGGCGAGCCACTACGTCAGCTGGCCGCAGCTGCGCGTCTCCGGCAGATTGCTCTACGACGGCAAGGGGCGCGAGGCCTCGGGCAAGGCGTGGTTCGACCACGAGTGGTCGACGCGGATTCTCGGCTCGGGCGCCGTCGGCTGGGACTGGATCGGAATCAATCTCGCCGACGGCGGCGCGCTGATGGCCTTTCGCCTGCGCAGCGCGAGCGGTGCGACGCTGCACGCCCACGCGGCCTGGCGCGATGCGGCCGGCCGTCTGCGGCAGTTCGACGGGCCCGAAGTGGTGTTCACGCCGCTGCGCAACTGGCAGTCGGCGCGCAGCGGAGCCAGCTACCCGGTCGAGATCGGCATCCGGATCGGCGAGCTCGGCGTGCGGACGGTGCCGATCGTCGACGATCAGGAGCTTTCGGTGAACCGCCCGGCGCGGGTCGTCTACTGGGAGGGGCTGGTCCGCGTCGAGGGCAGCCTGAGCGGTCGCGGCTACCTCGAACTGACCGGCTACGCCGGCCGAGTCCCGCTCGCGGCCGGGTGAGCGGCGGTCGCCGGGCTCACGGTGCAGGGCGGGCGGGCGCCTGTCGGCGCCGCGATCCGCGATGGAAAAAAAACCCTGTGCCGATCCGGCACAGGGTCTGCACTGCGCAGAGGACGTTCAGCCGGCCTGGCGTTTTCTCGCGGCGGCCAGCCCGAACAGGCCTAGGCCGAGCAGCGCCAGCGAAGCGGGCTCGGGAGCGTTGCCAATCGGTGCGAAGGTGTCACGAAACTCCCAGCTGAGAATGTCGTGGTCGCCAAAGGCGGCGCCGGTGCCCGAGGTGAAACCGACGTAGGCGTTGGTCGTGCCGAGGGCCGCAGCCAGATCGACGTTGCCGGTCAGGATCGCAGCAGCCGGGCGGCTCGATGATTGCGACAGGCGAACCTCGAGGTTCTTGGTCGTGCCGTCGTAGTCGACCCACGAGTACCAGACGTTTCCGTCGTTCATCCGCGTCCCGACGACCGCCGTCTGCACCGACGCGATGTCGCCGGCGAGGTCGACCCCGACGTGGTTGCCGTTCGGGTCGTTGAAAGAGGTGCCGTTGTCCCAGGTGTCGTACTCGATGGCGACGCTATTGAGGATGCCCGCGTAACCGATGCCACCGCCAATTCCGCCGGCGGTATTCGAGACCGTCTGGACGGTGAAGGTGATGCCGTCGGCGCCCAGGCCGTCACCGTCGCTACTGCCGCCGGAATTGGTGATCCGGAAGCTGAACGCTGAACTGAACGAGACGTTGCTGGCCAGCGAGATGGCCGTCTGACTGAACGCCGAACCGCTCTGATTGTAGTTGGCCGGGGTCACTCGCAGGACGTTGCCGGCCTGCGCGGCGTTGCCGTTCAGCTTCAGCCCGCTGACGCTGGAGAAATCATTGTAGATCAGCGTCGTTGCCGAGGCGCTGCCGGCGAGCAGGCCAAGCGCGGCGACGATGGGGGTGAGCATGCGAGTGGTTTTCATGGCGACCTCTTGTTTTCGGATGGGGTGGGCCGGAGGCTTCCAGCGGCGCTTGGGACCCAGCAATTGTCGTGCCAGATTCGTTCATCAAACAAATTGATCAATGGAAACATGGCCTTGCACGTCGCATGCCGGTTGTGCGCAGCAACTTGGCGAAGCGACGTGTAAAGTTTTCTGACAGTTGCGGACCGCCGCGGCGGGCCGTGGATCAACTAGCAGGCCTCGCAGCGGGCTCCGGCGCGAGGCCGGATTGCCGGGCGCCGCGATCGGCCTACAGCCCGAGAAAGGCGCGGATCTTGTCGACCATTCCGGCCGGGTGCGGGGCCGCCGGTCTGGCCGCCTGGTCGTCGAACTGGTGCGCGAAGGCTTCGATCTCGGTTTCGCGACGACAGAGGATCTCGGCGATGGCGTTGGCGATTTCCGGCCGCGAACGGATCAGCTGTTCGACGGTCGCCCGGCCGAGCCGGTAGCAGACGACGTCGGTGCGCGCGATCACCGTGTCGCGACGCGCTTCGCCGGTGAGTACGCCGCGCTCGCCGAAGGTGCTCCCGGTCGGGACGTCGCGATAGTGCTGGCGCGTGTGGTCGGGCAGGTCGATGAACACCTCGGCTTCACCGTCGGCGAGCAGGTAGAGCCAGTGCGCCGAGTCACCCTGGCGGTAGATCACGTCGCCGGCGGCAAACGGCGCATAGACGAGCTGCTCGCTGATCGTCCGCAGTTCCTCTTCCTGGAGGCCGGCAAAGAGTTCGACACGATGCAGGCCGGTGACCCGTCGTTCAGTTTCGCGCCGGTGCAGCGCGCGCCGATACGCCTCGTTCTCCTTGGTGACGTGCATCGATTGTTCGGGTACGGCGAGCTGCATCCCGGCCCGCTGCAGCGCAGTGAACACATGCACGCGGACCGCCGAGTCGGTCGGGTCGTCCGGCTGCGGATCGATCATCCAATAGCGCAGCGCGTAGCGCGCATAACCTGGGCCGAAGTCCATCAGCACACAGGACGGTGGCGGTTCATTGGCCACATTGTCGATCTCGGCGCTGGCGATCGTGCTCTCGACGACCTGGATGACCTGCCCCGGCGGCGAATCGTAGGTCACGTTGAACCACACCCAGCGCCGCCACGGCCAGTCGGCGACGCCGACTCGCCCGAAAACCGTGAACCGGCCCTTCATCAGCTGGCTGTTCGGGACGATGACGATCTCGCCGTTGCGCGTGCGGATCGTCGTCTGGCGCCAGCGGACCTGCACGACCTGACCGGTCAGGTCGTCGATGCGGATCCAGTCGCCGGTGTGCAGCGAGTCGTCGAGCTGCAGCGCGACGCCCGACAGCGCGTTGCCGAGCGTGTCCTGCATCGCCAGCGCGACGACCGCGGTGATCACCGCCGAGGTGGTCAGCAGGCTCGATGGATCGAGTCCGACGATGTGCAGGCGGGCGATGATGAACACCGCATAGATCACGACGACGATCAGGTCTTCGGCGATGCGCGGCGTCTCGACGCCGACGCGCGGCAGCACGGCGCGAAAGAAGAAGAGGCCGAGCAGGCGGCAGACGGCCATCCCCGAACCGATGATGAAGGTCTCGCGGATCAGCACGGCGAGGCGCGAATGGTCGAGCGCTTCGAGCAGCGCACCGAGCAGCTGGCCGGCCAGACAGACAGCGAAGACCGTGACCGTGGACACCACCCGGGACCGCTGGCGCGGTATCAGACGCAGCGAGAGCAGCGCGAGCGCGACGACGAGCACGACGACGTGTGGCGTTTCGGGGTGCCAGAAGTTTGTCCAGACCCTTTCGGGCAGTGTGTCCATCATCTTTTCCCGACGCCCGTCGCGGCTCGGATCAAGCCGTCGAACAGCTGCACATTCACCGATTCCCCGGCTGCGACGCTGCTGCGTTCGCGCTCGAGGACGATGAAGCAGTCGGCCTCGCACATCGACCGCAGGATCCTCGATCCCTGCGGACCGGTCGGTCGGACGGTGCGCGTGACCGGGTCGACCACGCCGCGCTGGAACGCGGTGCGCCCCGGCGCCTTCCGCAGGGCGACGGTACAGACGGCCGGCAGCAGGGCGAGCACGGGCAGCGGATCGACGCCCATCAGCCGCCAGAGGGCCGGCCGGACGAACTGGTAGAAAGCGGCCATCACCGCGACGGGATTGCCCGGCAGACCGAACAGCCACGCCGATCGCCCAGCCTCGCCGCCGATTCGCCCGAAAGCCAGCGGGCGGCCGGGCTTGATGGCCATCTTCCAGAATGGCACCTGGCCGAGTCCGGCGATCACCTCGCTGACGAAATCCGCCTTGCCGACCGACACGCCGCCGCTGCTGATCACCACGTCGGCGAGGCTCACCGCTTCGCTCCGCGTGCTCGTGGACGAATTGCCGGAAGCACGCCGGGTCGGGCTCGCGGCGCGGAGATCGCTTCAGCCACCGGTCATGGACATGAAATGCCCGACCCGGGCGGCCCCGTCCTGTGCGGCAAAGTCGTGGCCGCGGGCCTTGAGACCCAGAGCGGCGACGATCGCCTCGCGCAACGGTCGGTCGTCGGCTGGATGCGCGCGCAGCAGTGGCAACAGCTGAATCACGGCGTCCTGGCCGAGGCACGGGTGGAAGTCGCCGCGCGCGGTGACGCGCACGCGGTTGCAGCCGTCGCAGAAGTTGTCGCTGTGCGGCGAGATGAAACCGACTCGCGTCGGGGATCCCGGAATCCTCCAGTAGCGGGCCGGTCCGCCGGTCGTCTCGGCCGAAGGAATCAGCGCGAAGTTCTCGCGCAGGCGGGCGAGCGCCTCGTCGCTGCCCAAATGGCCCGACCTGCGGCGATCGCCGGGGTCGCCGAGCGGCATCTCCTCGATGAACGCGATGTCGATGCGGCGATCGATCGCGAAGGCGACGAGATCGCTCAGTTCATCGTCGTTGCCGCCACGGATCAGCACCGTGTTCAGCCTGATCCGCTCGAAGCCGGCGGCCTGCGCGGCAGCGAGGCCGCGCAGCACGCGGGAGAGCTGGCCGACACGGGTGATCGCCTGGAAGCGCTCGGCGCGCAGCGTGTCGAGACTGAGGTTCAGGCGCCGCACACCGGCCTGCCGCAGCGCGACGGCCAGCCGCTCGAGCTGCGAGCCGTTGCTGGTCAGCACGAGCTCGCCCACACCGGGGAGCGCGGCGATCCGTTCGAGCAGCCAGAGCACGTCGCGCCGGACGAGCGGCTCGCCACCGGTGACGCGCACCTTGTTGATCCCGAGTTCGACGAAGACGCGGGTGACGCGCAGGCACTCCTCGAGCGTCAGCACCTGCGCTCGCGGCAGGAAGCTCGTCTGCTTGGCCATGCAGTACTGGCAACGGAAGTCGCAGCGGTCGGTGACCGACAGGCGCAGGTAAGTCACCTTCCGTCCGAAGCGGTCGACCAGCGAGCCCTTGCCGGTGGGCCCGGAGCGGGCGGTGCGCGCCGCCAAGCGGACCGCCGGTGCGCCGGATGCGGAACACCAACCGGCCGCAGGAGCCGTCGAGACCGTGGGCGGCTTCGCTTCACCGGCCGACCCGGCAGGCGCAAGGTGAGCGACCTGCAGCGGCAGCGATTCGTGGCGCATCCGGGACACTTCGCGGGACTCTCCTCGCCAGAGAGAAGGCGACGACTGGCGACCGATTATAGCCGAGTTTCCCGGAACGCCACGCCGGCGCGGCTCACTGCCGTCGCCGGCCGGGGTCACCCCGGCGGCTGGTCCAGACCAGTGCCGCCAGCGCGATGAGGCAGAAGATCGCTCCGGCAAGAAAAGTGCTCGGCGCGCCGAGGCGGTCCCAGAGCAGACCGCCCAGCGCACTCGCTGCGAGCATCGCAATGCCGCTGGCCAGGCTGAACACGCCGAAGGCCGTGCCGCGGAGATCGGCCGGAGTCGTGTCGACGACCATTTTCGCCAGCAGTCCCTGGGTCGTCCCCATGTGCACGCCCCACAGCGCGACGCCGGCGAGAATCGTCGGCCAGTGCGCACTGCTCGCCAGAAGCAGGTCGGCGGCAATCAGGACGACCAGTCCGATGGCCAGCAGCCGGCGTTGGCTGATCCGGTCGGAGAGCCTGCCGAAAGGGTATGCCGAGGCCGCATAGACGAGGTTCATCGCCACCATGACCAGCGGGACGAGCGCGATCGGGATGCCCGCCTGCTGCGCGCGCAGGACCAGGAAGGCTTCGCTGAAGCGGGCGAAGGTCAGGATCGTCCCGATCCCGACGACCCGCCGGTAGTCGGTTCCGAGGCGCCGGAGGCTGTCGCGACGGATCGGCTGGCGGACGCGTTGCGTGTGTTCAGGTCGCACCGGCTCGCGGATGCCGGTCCCGAGCAGCACGACCGCGAGCAATCCCGGCAGCGTCGCCACCCAGAACACCGCGCGAAAGTCGTCGTCCCAGAGCAGCATCAGGCCGACCCCGAGCAGTGGGCCGATGAACGCGCCGGCGGTGTCGAGCGACTGGCGCAGGCCGAAGGCGGCTCCGCGCAACTGCGCCGGGGCGAGTTCGGCGAGCAGTGCATCACGGGGCGCGCCGCGAATGCCCTTGCCGATCCGGTCGAGCCAGCGCGCGAGCATCACGAAACCGGCGCCCGGAGCGATCGCGAAGAGGGGTTTGGTCAGCGCACCGAGCGCGTAGCCGAAAACGGCCAGCCCCTTGCGCCGGCCCAGCCAGTCACTCAGCGTCCCTGAAAAGACCCGGGCGATCAGCGCCGTCGACTCGGCGAGGCCCTCGATCAGTCCGACGGCGAAGGCGCCCGCTCCGAGCGTGCCGACGAGGAACAGTGGCAGCAGGCTGTGGATCATTTCCGAGGAGACGTCCATCAGCAGGCTGACCCAACCGAGAATCCAGACTTCCCGGGGCATCCCCTGCGGAGCGACGCTCGAGCGGTCGCCCATCATCCCCGGCCATCACCCTCAGTGCGGCGATCCCTGAGCAGGCGACGTCGCCGCGGGGTTCAGGACGCAGGCGTGTTCCGTGGTTCCCTGCTCCATCTGCAGCGTGCTGTGGGCGATCGCGAAACGTGATCGCAGGGCCTGGGCCAGTCGGTCCATGAATTCGTCGCCCGGGTAGCCGTCGGGAATGACCAGGTGGACGGTCAGGGCGCTTTCGATGGTGCTCATTCCCCAGATGTGCAGGTCGTGGATCGCCGAGACTCCGGGTTGCTGCAACAGGAAGTCGGCGACCGCGCCGACGTCGATATGCGGCGGAACTGCGGACAGCGCGAGCCGGAGCGAGTCACGCAACAGCCCCCAGGTTCCGGCGACGATCACCCCGACGATCACCAGGCTGACCACCGGGTCGAGCCAGTACCAGCCGGTGAGCATCATCGCCAGTCCGGCGAGCACGACGCCGAGCGAGACGGCCGCGTCGGCGGCCATGTGCAGGTAGGCGCCGCGAATGTTCAGATCGCCCTCGCTCCCGCGGACGAACAGCCACGCCGAGAAGCCATTGACGACGATGCCGATCGCCGCGACGACGGTCACCGTCAGGCCGGCAACCGGCGGCGCTTCGGCGAAGCGGTCGATCGCTTCCCAGGCGATCGCCCCGCAGGCGACGAGCAGCGACATCGCGTTGGCCAGGGCGGCGAGGATCGACGTGCTGCGCAGGCCATAGGTGTAACGCCCGCTCGGTGGTCGCTGCCCGAGCCTCGCCGCGCCCCAGGCCAGCAACAGGCCGAGTACGTCGGAAAGGTTGTGCCCGGCGTCGGCCATCAGGGCGGTCGAACCGGCGATGACGCCGTAGGCGAACTCGGTCACCACGAAGGCCGAGTTCAGGGCGATGGCGACGATGAAGGCCCTGCCGTGATCCTGCGGGTCGCCGTGGTGGTGCCCTGCGTCGTGTCGATGAGACGTGCCGTGCGCATGATCACCGCCCGCTCCGTGAGCGTGCGTATGGTCGTGGCCCATCAGGCTGCCTCCTTGAGTCGCTGGCTGGCGTGTCTGGACATCGGGCTTCTCCGGGGTGACGATCGATTGGCGCGTAGACTACGCGCTTGCCGGCAACGGGCCAACCCTTGGCCGAGCCGGTGAATTCGTCCGCAGCAGCGGCGGCGTCCATGACGAAGGTCGTCCGGCGACCGACGAGACTCCCCTCGCGCGCATTGGCGAGAGGGGTCAGGATGAGGGAACGGTGATCGCTGATCCCGGGACGGCTCGCAAAGCCTTGACCGTCAGCGCAGCCAGGGTCCGGAACCGTCCAGTTCGGCGAGGCGGGCGAGGTCGGCCGCCCGATCGACGTCCCAGAGTTCGGGTAGCTCGGCCCAGCGCAGGCCAAGTTCCGACAGCCGCTGCCGGGTCTGGGCCATGACCCGCGCGCTGCTCCAGTCGATGCCACCGAACACCGCTGGTTCCGGGTGACGCAACCCGATCAGCACATAACCGCCGTCCTCGGCCGGAATGACGACCGCGTGATTGCCCGCTGCCTCGCCGAGCAGCGCGGCGGCGGAGACGAGATGCGCGGGACGCAGCGCCGGGCAGTCGCTGCCGATCAACAGCATTGGTCCTCGCTGGCCAGCGAAGGCCGCGGCCATCCGCTCGCCGAGGTCGCCGCCGGGCTGCGCGCAGACGCTGACCTGACAACGGCGGCTCAGCGCGCGAAAGAAGCGCTGGCCGGCGTCGGGTGCTGCCCAGACGACGACTGGTCCGAGCGCCGCGGCCCGGGAGACGGCGAGCGCGCTCAGGATCAGGCGCCGGTGCAGGCGAGCCGCGCCGCTCGCGCCGAGTGCCGGGATCAGGCGTGTCTTGGTCTGCCCGGCGACCGGCGCCCGCGCGAAGACGGCGATGCCGACCGGCTCAGCGTTCGCGCGGGACATGGTCGTAGCGTCTGGCCAGCCTCTGCGGGTCGGCACCGAGGAAGTAGCTCGCGCGCAGGGCCCACATCAGCACGATCGTGCGCAGCACGCCGTGTTTCTCCCAGCGGCGTCCCGAGGTGACGACCTGGGCATGCAGGCAGGCCGGTCGGGCGATGCGCCGCAGACGCCGGGACAAGGCGATGTCTTCCATGAGCAACTGGTCGGGGAAGCCGCCGACGGCGGTGAACGCTTCGCGGCGAACGAAGATCGACTGGTCGCCGGTGGCGATCCCGGTGAGGCGCGAGCGCCAGTTCATCAGCCGCTCGACGACGCGCAGCAGCGGATGGACGCCGTCGATGCGCACGTCGAATCGACCCCAGAGCGCACCGTCGGCGATCGCCCGGCGGATCTCTGCCAGGGCGTTGCCGGGGAGCGTCGTATCGGCGTGCAGGAAGAGCAGAACCTCGCCGCGGCTGGCGGTCGATCCGGCGTTCATCTGGCTCGCCCGGCCGCGCGGCGAGCAGATCAGCGCATCGACCAGAGGCCGGGCGAGGTCGACGGTGGCGTCGCGGCTGCCGCCGTCGACGACGAGAATCTCGTTGCCTTCGCGCAGTGGGTCGAGCCCGGCGAGTTGCGCGGCGATCGTCGCCGATTCGTCGAGAACCGGGATGATCAGCGAAAGGAACGGGCGGTCGGTGAGCGCATGCATGAAAAAAAATCATCCGTCGGGTGAGATTTTATCGTTTGTCGGGCCGTTGAAGGCGCCCGTATAGTCAGTCTCGCATCCCGCCGCTCGGCAGATTCCGTGACCCGAGACGGCGCCCGGGTCTGCCGGATCGGCGGGAGGCTGGTACAAGAACCGAAACAGGAGAACTGCAGTGGGAACGAGCATCCCGGTCTGGGGAGCAGCATTTACGCTTGTCCTGATGATCGCGGGCCTTTCGTCGCCGGCGGTCGGTGTGTTGGTCGACTGGCTGGCGCGCCATCGTCAACGCGGCGCAAAGGCCAGCTAGAGGATCAACGGCCGCGCTTCGCCGGCTGGCGGAGCCGGCCCACCGGAGAGAAGCGAAAGGTCGGGAATTTCCCGGCGGAGGCGGTGGTCTTCCGGCGACCACCCGTTTCGGCGTGCCCTCGTCCGGGCGAGGAATGCGCTTCGCCGAATGGCCGTTGCGGTCGCGTCCCGGTGTCCTCGAGCAACCGGGAATTCGTCGATCGAGACCCGTCGGGCGCGAAGACGAACCGTGCCTCGGCACGATGGACGGCGGGCGGTGCCTTTCGCGTTCGACGACCGGCAACGGGCAGTGGCTGACTGGCTCGCCGCTTTCCAGCGCGTGAACCGCGCGAAGGCCTTGGCGCTCGAGCGGCCGCAGCCCAGCGACGCGGCCTCGCGCCCGGATCGGCCCGGTTGGGTGAGCACACCACCGGGCTGAGGCGCCGAGCGTGCAGAGGGGGAGGTGAAACTCACCTAGAATGAAGCTCGGTGCCGGCCGTCGAGCGGTCGGCCAGGGAGTTGCGCATGCCGTCCCGCGTTGACCGCCGGATGCTCGTCGTGGTCGCCATTCTGCTCGTTCTGGGCGGCGGGATGCTGCTGTTCGTCGAGCACAGCCGGCGGCAGACGCTGCCGCCGGGGATCGCTTCGGGTAACGGCCGTCTCGAAGCAACCGAGGTCGATGTGGCGGCGAAGTTTGCCGCGCGCCTGGCGGCGGTCGGCGTGGCCGAGGGCGACGACGTCGAGCCAGGCCAGGAAGTTGCGAGCCTCGACGCACGCGATCTTGCCGCGCAGTTGCGTGCCGCCGAGGCGCAGGCGAGCCAGGCCCGCCAGGTGGTCGACGAGGCGCGGGCCGGCGTGCGCAAGGCGCAGGCGCAGTTCGAACTCGCCGAGCGGTCCCTGCGCCGCTCGAATGAACTCGTCGGCCGCGGTTTCATCTCGGGCGAGCGGCTGGATCGCGACCGGACGGCGCTCGACAGCGCGCGCGCCGAGCTCACCCAGGCAAACAGCCGGAAGGCGGAAGCCGACGCCGCCGTCGCCGCAGCGCAGGCGCGCACCGAAAACCTCAGGGTGACCCTCGAGGACGCGTCGCTGAAATCGCCGATCACCGGCCGGGTGCTCTATCGACTGCTGCTTCCCGGCGAGGTCGTCGCCGCGGGTGGCAAGGTGCTGACCCTGCTCGACCTTTCCGATGTGTTCATGTCGATCTACCTGCCGGCCGGCGAGGCCGGGAAGCTGCGCCTGGGCAGTGCCGCGCGGATCGTCCTCGACGCGCTTCCCGGCGAGCCGATTCCGGCGCGCGTGGTCTTCGTCGCACCGCGGGCGCAGTTCACGCCCAAGGAAGTCGAGACGCGCAACGAGCGCGAAAAACTGATGTTCCGGGTCAAGGTCCAGGTTCTGCCCGAGTGGTTGCGCGAGCACGCCGATCTAGCCAAGCCCGGCATGCCCGGCCTGGCTTACGTTCTGACCGAGCCCGCGACGCCCTGGCCTGCGGCGCTGACGCCGCGGTGATCGATGATCGCGGACGGGTCTCCGGTGGCCGTCGTCTCGGGCGTCAGCCTGCACTACGGGACGCTGTGCGCGCTCGATCAGGTCAGCGTCGAACTGCCCGCCGGCCGGATGGTCGGGCTGATCGGTCCCGACGGGGTCGGCAAGTCGTCGCTGCTCGCGCTGATCGCCGGCGCGCGCAGGATCCAGTCGGGCCGGGTCACCGTCCTGGGTGGCGATCTCGCCGACCGCCGCATACGGTCCCGCGTCCAGCCACGCATCGCCTACATGCCGCAGGGGCTCGGGCGCAACCTCTATCCGTCGCTGTCGGTCGTCGAGAACGTCGATTTCTTTGCCCGCCTGTTCGGCCAGCAACGCGCCGAGCGCGCCGCGCGGATCGCAGAACTGCTCGCTGCGACCGGCCTGGCGTCGTTCGCCGATCGTCCGGCGGCCAAGCTCTCGGGTGGCATGAGGCAGAAGCTCGGCCTGTGCTGCGCGCTGGTCCACGATCCTGACCTGCTGATCCTCGACGAGCCGACGACCGGAGTCGATCCGCTGTCACGCCGCCAGTTCTGGGAACTGATCGCGACGATCCGCGCCCGCCGTCCGGGGATGAGCGTCGTCGTCGCCACGGCGTACATGGAAGAGGCCGAGCGCTTCGACTGGCTCGTGGCGATGGCCGCCGGGCGAATCGTCGGCATGGGCAGCGCCGGGGACCTCAAGGAGCAGACGGCCAGCGCGAGCCTCGAGCAGGCCTTCCTCCGCCTGCTGCCCGAGGAGCGCCGCCGCGAGCACCGCGAACTGGTCATCGCGCCGCGCGAGGCCCACGGCGACGGCTGGGCGATCGAAGCCGAGGGTCTGACGCGGCGCTTCGGCGAGTTCACCGCCGTCGATCGGGTCAGCTTCACGATCGAGGCCGGCGAGATCTTCGGCTTCCTCGGTTCGAACGGCTGCGGCAAGACGACGACGATGAAGATGCTCACCGGGCTGCTGCCGCCGAGCGAAGGCCGGGCGCTGCTGTTCGGGCAGCCGGTCGATGCCGCGAGCCTCGAAACGCGCCGGCAGGTCGGCTACATGTCGCAGGCTTTCTCGCTCTACGGCGAGCTGACCGTCGCCCGGAATCTCGACCTGCACGCGCGCCTGTTCCACCTGCCGGATGAGCGGCGACGGTCGCGGATCGCCGAACTCGGCGAGCGCTTCGGTCTGACCGCTTACTTTGCCCATCCGGCCGCCGGGCTGCCGCTGGGTATTCGGCAGCGGCTGTCGCTGGCCGTCGCGGTGGTCCATGAGCCGCGCCTGCTGATCCTCGACGAGCCGACTTCGGGTGTCGATCCGATCGCCCGCGACCAGTTCTGGGAGTTGCTCGTCACCCTGTCGCGCGAACAGGGGGTGACCATCTTCATCTCGACGCACTTCATGAACGAAGCCGAGCGCTGCGATCGCGTCTCACTGATGCACGCCGGCCGGGTGCTGGCCAGCGACCGGCCCGACGCCTTGCGCGCCGTTCACCGGAGCAGCAGCCTCGAAGAAGCTTTCGTCGCCTTTCTCGAGGAGGCTGCCGGCGGTGAGCGCAGCGTCCCGGCCGCCGGTTCGCTGCCCGCTCGCCCGGCGCCTGGTGCCTCCCGGGCACCGGCGCCGGCCGGTTTCAGCCTGGCCCGCCTGTTCGGCGTCGCCCACCGCGAAGCGCTAGAACTGCTGCGCGATCCGGTGCGCCTGTCGTTCGCGCTCGTCGGATCGGTGCTCTTGATGTTCGTCCTCGGTCTGGGCATCTCGATGGACGTTCAGGACCTGCGCTTTGCGGTTCTCGACCGCGACCGGTCGCCCGAGTCGCGCGACTACGTGCAGAACATCGCCGGTTCGCGGTACTTCGTCGAACGGCCGCCGATCCGCGACGGCGACGACCTCGATCAGCGGATGGCCAGCGGTGAAGTGTCGCTGGCCATCGAGATTCCGCCGGGCTTCGGCCGGGATCTGCGGCTGGGCCGGCAGCCGCAGATCGCTGCCTGGCTCGATGGCGCGCTGCCTTACCGGGGCGAGACGGCTCGCGGCTACCTGCTCGGGGTGCACAGCCAGTACGTCGCCGAATGGATCCGCGAAAACGCCGAAAGCGACGCGCCATCGTCGCCGACCGACATCTCGCTGCGCTACCGCTACAACCAGGATTTCCGCAGCGTCCATGCGATGGTCCCGGCGGTCATTCCGCTGCTGCTGATCTTCCTGCCGTCGATCCTCACCGCCCTTGGGGTCGTCCGCGAGAAGGAGCTCGGTTCGATCACCAATCTGTACGTCACGCCTCTGACACGCTTCGAGTTCCTCGCCGGCAAGCAGTTGCCCTACATCGCCGTGGCGATGCTCGGCTTCGTCGCGCTGGCGGTGCAGGCCGTGGTCGTCTTCGAGGTGCCGGTCAAGGGCAGCTTCGCGGCACTGGTCGTCGGCACGCTGCTCTACGTTTCGGTGACCACCGGCATCGGCCTGCTCATCTCGACCTTCACGCGCACGCAGATCGCCGCGGTTTTCGGCACGTCGGTGCTGACGATGCTGCCGACGGTCCAGTTCTCGGGGCTGACCACGCCGGTCGCTTCGCTCGAGCATGCGGCGTACTGGATCGGCCAGTTCTTCCCGGCTTCGTACTACCTGGTGCTTTGCCGCGGCGTGTTCACCAAGGCGCTCGGCTTCTCCGAACTCGCCGTCCAGTTCGCTGCTCTGGCCGCCTTCATTCCCGTGCTGACGGTGGTCTCGGTCGGGCTGCTGCCGGCGCAGGAGCGCTGAGATGGCTGCCGGTCGAGGCTTCGCCAACATCGTCCGGCTGGGCTTCAAGGAACTGCGCAGCCTCTGGGCCGACAAGGTGTTGCTGGCCCTGATCGTCTGGGCCTTCACCGGAGCGATCTACGCCGCCTCGAGAGGCGTGTCGCAGGAACTTCGCCTGGCTCCGGTGGCGGTCGTCGATGAAGACCGCTCGCCGTTGTCGGTTCGTCTGATCGCCGCGCTGACTCCGCCGTATTTCAGGCCGGCCGTGCCGATCGCGCTGACCGACATGGACGACGTCCTCGACCACGGCAAGGTGTCCTTCGTGATCCTCATCCCGGCCAACTTCCAGCGCGATTTCCTCGCCGGACGACGGCCGACCGTGCAGGTCAACATCGACGCGACGAACATGGGCCAGTCGTTCATCGGTGCCGGCTACATCCGGAGCATCTTCACCGCCGAACTCGACGAATATCTCGGCGGGACGCGCGAGCCAAGGGAATCGCCGATTCGCCTCGTGGCGCGCGTGCGCTACAACCCGAATCTGACCGGCTACTGGTTCGGTGGCGTGATGGAGGTGATCAACATGGTCAACATGCTGACGATCATCCTCGTCGGTGCTGCCTTCCTCCGCGAGCGCGAGCACGGGACGCTCGAACACCTGCTGGTCATGCCGCTGACGCCGTTCCAGATCATCATGGCCAAGATCTGGGCGAACGGTCTGGCGGTGCTGACCGGCGCGACGATTGCGCTGCTCGTCGTCATCCGCGGTATCCTGGAGGTGCCGATCGCCGGCTCGATCCCGCTGTTCCTCTGCGGCGCGGCGATCTACCTGTTCTCGGCGGCGTCGATCGGCATCTTCCTCGGGACGATCGCCCGTTCGATGCCCCAGTTCGGGCTGCTCGTGCTGCTGACGATCATCCCGCTGCAGTTGCTCTCGGGTGGCGTGACGCCACGCGAGAGCATGCCGGAACTCGTCCAGAGAATCATGCTTGCGGCACCGACGACCTATTTCGTCCGCCTGGCCCAGGGAATCCTCTATCGCGGTGCCGGGCTGCCGGTCGTCTGGCCCGACTTCGTCGCCATAGCCGGCATCGGCGCCGTGTTCTTCGCGCTGGCGCTGATGCGCTTCCGTCGATCGGTCACCCTGACCCAGCTGTGAGCGCCGGCGGGGGCATGGGATCGACGATTCCGGTTTGCGGGGCGTTGATGATTGGCGAGATACCTGCGACGGCAAGAGGCGTCTGGTGGCCTTTGCCGGCTTGCTCAGAGGGTCGCGGCCTGCCGGAAACGACCGGCGGGTCCGAGTTCGGCCGCGTTGCCCTCGCTGCACGAGACACGCTCGACCCGCGCCATCGACGGGCCGCGCCACGCCCAGACGACGAGTGCGTCGATCGCTTCGGGCATGCCGGAGACGAGCGCTTCGACGCTGCCGTCACGGCGGTTGCGCACCCAGCCCGAGAGGCCCAGCCTTTCGGCTTCCGCGCAGAGCGTCCAGCGGTACCCGACTCCCTGCACGCGTCCGTGGACGCGCAGGTTGCGGCAGATTTCCCGAGCACTCATTTCCAGCTCCGCACGAAAGACCAGGGCCTGCGCCAGCAGTGGTGGCATAATCGTCGTTCATGAGCGCAAGATTTTCAAGGGGCGATCTTCCGGCGCCGGCTGCGCCGGCCCGGCGATGCTGAGGGCGCTCCTCCTGCTCCCGCTGTTCGGCGCGGGGCTGCTCGCTCTGGTGCCGGCCCGCCGGGTCGACCTGCTGCGCCAGCTCGCCAGCCTTGCGGCGGGCGCCACCCTGGTCTGCAGCTTGCTGCTGCTCGTCGCCTTCGACCCGGACAGTGGCGCGATCCAGTTCTTCGAGACCCGCCCGTGGAATCCGCGCGTCGGAGCCCATTTCGCGCTCGGACTCGACGGAGTGTCGTTGCCGATGGTCCTGCTGGCGACGTTGCTCTGCTTCCTGGCGATCGCCTGCTCGACCGGGGTCCGGACAGGCGCCAAGCTGTACTTCTCGCTGCTGCTGGTCCTCGAAAGCGCGCTGCTCGTCGTCTTTTCGGCTCGCGACTGGTCGCTGTTCTACGTCGCCTGGGAGCTGACCCTGATCCCGCTGTTCTTCCTGATCGATCGTCTCGGGGGTGCCCATCGCCATCGGGCGGCGCTCAATTTCGTTCTCTACACGCTCGGTGGCTCGGTCTTCCTGCTGATCGCCCTGCTGCTGCTCTACGACGTCGCACCAGGCCACAGTTTTGCGATGGCCGACATGGCGGCTGGCGGCGCGCAACTTCCGGCGCGAACCCAGGTTCTCGTCTTCCTCGGTCTGCTCGTCGGCTTCGGTGTCAAGATGCCGATCGTTCCGTTGCACGGCTGGCTGCCCCTGGCGCATGTCGAGGCGCCGAGCCCGGTGTCGATCCTGCTCTCCGGGGTACTGCTCAAGATGGGCGCCTACGGCCTGATTCGTGCCGCCTGGACGCTGCCCGCGGCGGCGCTGGCCATGCAGGACTGGCTGGCACTGCTCGCGCTGGCCAGCCTGATCCACGGTGCGGTCCTCGCCTGGCGGCAGACCGACCTGAAGGCGATGATCGCGTACTCGTCGATCTCGCACATGGGGGTCGTCCTGCTTGGCATCGCTGCGCTGAACCACGCCGGGTTGAGCGGGGCAATGACGCAGATGGTCGCCCATGGGCTCGTCGCCGGGCTGCTCTTCCTGCTCGTCGGCCTGCTCTATGAGCGCACCCACAGCCGCGAGCTGGCGGCCTACCGGTCGCTGCACGCGAGCGCACCGCGTTTCGCGGCGTTGATCGCCTTCGCGCTGCTGGCCGCAGTCGGTTTGCCGGGTGGGGCGGGTTTCGTCGCCGAGGTGCAGGTGCTGATCGGGGCCTACGGTCGCTGGGGCGGCTGGCTGCTGTTCGCCTCGCTGGGCATGCTGATCTCCGCCGCTTACGCACTGCGCGCCATTCGCTGCGTGTGGTCCGGACCCGGGCGCGCGGTTCGCACGGGGATTTCGGGCGGGTCGTCGCGCATCGACGACCTGAAGCGCAGCGAGTACGCGGCGGCCGGGCTGCTCGCTGTCGGAATCGTCGGAATCGGCGTCTGTCCGTCGCCGCTGCTGGCGCTGATGACGACTTCGCTTTCCCGGCTGGTCTCCCAACTCGCCGTCTGATTGGTCGTGAAAACATCGTCGCCAGCAGACCAGGGCCGTGAGCCGGGGGGCAACCAGACCCGCAGAGTCGATTCGCTGGCCGAGCTGCGGACGAGCATCGCACACCTGGCGCACCTGCTTCCGGCGCAGGCGCCGCTCCGTGACTTCGTCCACCACAACACGCTGCATGCCTTCCAGCATCTGCCTTTCGCCGAGGCGCTGGCGCAGGCTGCACGGCTGAGCGGTGCGCGGCCGTGGCCCGACGAAGCGCGTTGCCGCGAACTGTTGGCCAGCGGGCGCATCGGCCGCGACGACCTGATCGCCGGGTTGCGCCAGCTGCCGGCGACGCGGCCTGACGAACCCGTGTATCCCGCGGCGGGTGCCCGGGTCCGTCGCGGTGAAGTCCTGCAGGTCGCGCTGCTTCATTCGCCGCTGGGCACTTCGGCGACTCGCCTGCGCTGGCAGATCGAGGAGAATTCGGCGCTCGCCCGATGGGCGCCCGATCTGGATGTGGCGGCGCGTGAGCGGCTGCGCGAGGCGGCGCGGCGCGACGGACTCGCCGAAGGCGAAGCGGTCGCCGACCTCTGGGATGTGACCCTGGCCTTTGGCAGCCGGCCATCCACGGCCACGCATGGGTTCGCCGCCGAGCTTTCGGCGGCGGCTGCGTCGGTGTTGTGGCAGCGGCTGCTCGACCGGCTCGGCGACGACTGGACGCTACGCGATCTGCTCGAGCATCTGACCGGGGAGGACATCGGACTCGCGCTGCAGCCGGCGCTGATCCGGCACCTCGCCGCGCACCTCGATCTGGGTCTCGCCGGATGGCGCAATCCGGCCCGGCAGAACGGCTTCTATGCCGCCTGGCGCGACAGCTCGAGTCAGGACTGGGGCTGGGATCTCGACGAGTTTCCGGCTGCGCGGCGTGAGCTGGCCGAGCTGGCGGACGATCCGCTGCTGGTCATCGCCGGCGAACTGGAGCGCCTGGGTATCGCGCAGGCGGGCTGGCCCGGCTATCTGCAGCGCCTGGCTCTCGAGCTTCCGGGATGGGCCGGGATGTGTCACCGGCGCGAGACGCATCCGCAAGCCGGCCAGGCACCGGTCTGTCTGAGTGATTTCCTGGCGGTGCGCCTGGTTCTCGAGCGCCTGCACGTCGAGCGACTCGTGAATCGCGTCTGGGGCGTGGCGTTGCCGGCTCTCGGAGCGTACTTCGCCGATCATCCGGCCGAGCTGTTGATGCGTCATGCGTTCGGCGCCGGAGAGTTGCCCGACGACCTGCTCGACTGCGTCCGGCCACATCTGGTCGGCGACGCCGGGGAGGGCGGCTGCTGGCTGGACGTCGCCACCACCCTCGGCGAAGCGGATGTCGACGAACTCGCGGCCGCCGAGCGGGCGATGCTCGCGGCGTGGCCGCTGTTCCGTCTCGCGCAGTACCTCGGCATCGGCGGGCGGGAGTTGCGTGAGCTCGGACCCAATGGTGCGCAGGCCCTGCTCGACTGCGTCGCCTCGCTCGATGCCGCCGGGCGCGGGCAGGTCTGGCTGCTCGCCAGCGAGCACCATTATCGGCAGCAGATCCTCGGCGCACTCGCTGCCAACCACGGACGCGCCCGGGCCACCGTCGGCCAGAGCGTTGCGCAGGTCGTCCTGTGCATGGACGACCGCGAGGAGGGGACCCGCCGCCACCTCGAAGAAGTCAATCCGGCCATCGAGACCTACGGAGCGGCCGGCTTCTTCGGGGTGCCCATGCTCTGGCAGGGGCTCGACGACGAAGCGCCGACCGCGCTCTGTCCGGTTGTCGTCCGGCCGACGAACGTGCTGCGCGAGCAGCCACCGCCCGCTGCCGAGGCCGCCTGGCAGGCGCATCGGCGCCGCCGGTACTGGCGCCTGGCCTGGCACGAGCGCCTGGTTCAGGAAAGCCGGCGCGGCCTGCTGCGCGCCGCATTGCTCTGCGTCGTTGCCGGCCCGGCTGCGCTGCTCGCCCTCTTTGCCCGGACGATCGCTCCGGCTCGCCTCGGCGTGGTCGCCGGGCGCCTGCGCGCGGCCTTCGACAAGGATCTTGGCGGCATCGTCGAGGTCACGGCCGAGGCCGGCGAAGCCCTGCGCCCGGCCAGCGCCGAACAGCCCCGGGCCGGATTCGCCGAAGACGAGCAGGTCGCTCGTGTCGCGGGCTTCCTGCGCTCGATCGGGTTGACCAGCGGTTTCGCCCCGTTCGTGCTGATCGTCGGCCACGGTTCGGACAGCCGCAACAATCCCCATCTCGCGGCCTACGATTGCGGAGCGTGCTCGGGCCGTCACGGCGGACCGAATGCGCGGGCTTTCGCAGCCATGGCCAATCGCCCGACGGTTCGCGCAGCGCTGGCCAGCGAGGGGATCGTCATCCCGCGCACGACGCATTTCCTCGGCGCCGAGCACAACACCTGCGACGAAAGCTTTGTCTGGTACGACGAAGATTGCCTGCCGGCCAGTCATCGGCAGGCGTTCGCCGCGCTGCGCCGCGATTGTCGCGAGGCGGCGCGCCGGCACGCCGTCGAGCGCTGCCGGCGTTTCGCCTCGGCGCCGCGACACCCTTCGCCACACCGCGCGCTCGCCCATCTTGCCGGTCGCCGCCACGACATCGCCCAGGCACGGCCGGAACTCGGGCATGCAACGATTGCCGCGGCTCTCGTCGGGAGACGCACGATGAGTCGGGGCCTGTTCCTCGATCGACGGGTGTTCCTGATTTCCTACGATCCGCTGTCCGATCCGGATGGCCGGATCCTCGAAGCGACGCTGCTCGCCGCCGGGCCGGTCGGCGCCGGGATCAGTCTCGAGTACTATTTTTCGAGTGTGGACAACGAGCGCTTTGGTTGCGGCACCAAGATCACCCACAACCTGACCGGGCTGTTCGGCGTGATGAACGGGGTGTGCTCGGATCTGCGCACCGGCCTGCCGCGGCAGATGATCGAGATCCACGAGCCGATTCGCCTGCTGGTCGTCGCCGAGCAGACGACCGCGGTGCTCGGCGCGATCTACCGGCGGCAGCCGCCTCTCCAGGAACTGATCGGCAACGGATGGATCGTCCTCGCCGCACAGGACCCGCAGAGTGGTGCGATCGAGCTGTTCGACCCGCTGAGCGGATGGCAGCCGTGGGCGGTTGCCGACCCTGAAGCGGGTGGCTGGCCCGGGCGGCCGACCGAGGTCGAGTGCTCGGCGGAGTGGTTCGCCGGCCATGCGGATGCCTTGCCGCCGGCGTTGCTGCGCCGGCCGGTGGCCAGACGATGAACGACTGGGATGCCTTTTCGGCGGCGCTGGCAGCGGCGCTGCGCCTGGTCTGGCTGGTGCCCGTGCTGCCCCTGTTCGCGGCCGTGCTGATCGCGCTGCTGCTGCTCGCTGCTCGCGGCTGCGGCGATTCCGGCGAGCGGCTGAGTGCGGCACTGGCCAGCGGAACGCTGCTCGGCGCGCTGGTCGTGCTCGCGGTCGTCGATCTCGCTGCGCTGCTCGGGGTGGCCCCCGGGCATCTCGTCGCGGCGGACTGGCTGCGCATCGGCAGGGTTCCGGTACGCGTGTCCTTCGCCCTCGATGCGTACAGCCTGCCGGCAGCGACCCTGATCGCTCTCGTCGCCTGGATCACCGTGCGTTTTTCGACCCGCTACCTGCACCGTGAGGCGGGCTTTTCGCGTTTCTTTCTCGGTCTCGCGCTGTTCGCCGGCGGGATGCTGCTCATCGCCCTTTCCGGAAACGCCGTGATGACCTTCGTCGGCTGGGAACTCGCCGGATTCAGTTCCTGGCTGCTCGTCGGCTACGCCTGGGAAAGGCCAGCGGCGACGGCGAGCGCACAGTTCGTCTTCGTTACCAACCGGGTTGGCGACGCCGGCTTCCTGCTCGGCATCGGGTTGGCCGTCTGGTCGGCCGGAACGCTCGAATGGGCCTGGCTGGCTGGCGACGGGACGATGGCTACGGTGACTGCACGCCTGCTCGCCGCCGGTTTCGTCCTCGCCGCGCTGGTCAAGTCGGCGCAACTGCCGTTCACGCCGTGGATCACCCGCGCGCTCGAGGGACCGACCCCTTCTTCGGCGATCTTCTACGGTTCGCTGATGGTCCATGCGGGCGTCTACCTGCTCTGCCGGATGCAGGACTTGCTGCTGATGGTTCCCGACCTGTTGCTGGTGATCGCCCTGATCGGTCTGTCGACCGCCTTCTACGCTGCGCTGTGCGCGAGCGTGCAGAGCGACGTCAAGTCGGCGCTGATCTATCCGACGCTTGCCCAGGTCGGCCTGATGCTCGTCTTCTGCGGTCTCGGCCTGTTCTGGATCGCCGCGCTCCATGCTGGCCTGCACGCTGCCTGGCGGGTCGTTCAGTTCCTGCTCGCTCCGGCCTGGCTCAATCTTGCCCGTCGGCCGGCGCGGCCGGTGCCGCGCTGGCTCGCCGGGAGGCGCTGGCTATACACGGCTGCGCTGCAGCGCCTGTGGATCGAGAACCTGGTGTACAGTCTGCTGATTCGCCCGACGCTCGCGCTGGGCAGGGACTTGCAGGCCTTCGACGCGCAGTTCATAGACCCGTTGATCGGCACACCGGTCGACGATTCGCATCCTTCGCGAAGCGTCGTCGCCGGCGGGCTGCCTCACCGCCCGGGTCTGGCCGGATGGGCGCTGACCGCCGTCGCCAGGCGTCTCGAGGACGTCGAAGGCCAATTGCTGATGAGCGGCGACGGCGCGCTCGAACGGGTGCTACGCCGCACCGCCGGCTACGCGGGCACCGTGGAAGCCTTGCTCGAACAGCCGCGCTACCTGATGCTGATGGTCATGGCGACCTTCGCGGTGATCCTGTGAATCCGGTCGACGAACTGTCCTGGCTCGCTGTCGCCGGCTATCCGCCGCTGGCGACGCTGCAATGCCTGCCGCTGGCTGGCGCGTTGCTCCTGCTGGTGATGCGGGAGGATGACCTGGCGCGCGCCCTCGGTCGCGTCTTCGCGGTCGGCGAACTGGCCGTCGCCGTCGATCTCTACGCCCGCCTCGATCCGTCGCTGAGCACGTTCCAGTTCGCTGAGCGGCTCGCCGGGGTTGGCTATCACGCAGCGGTCGACGGGATCAGCGTCCTGTTCATCCTGCTCACCGCGCTGCTCGGTGTCCTGCTCTCGTTCTACGGGATGGCGCGGCAGCAGATCTCGCCGGTGCATCTGCTGGCCGTTCTGCTGCTCTTCGAGTCTGCGCAGATGATCACGTTGACGGCGATGAACCTGCTCTGGTTCGTCGGTGCTTCGGCAGCCCAGCTGACGCTCGTCGCCTATCTGCTCTGGCGCTGGGCATCGACGCCGGAGGAGAATCTGGCGCTGTCCCGCTTTCTCCAGTACCAGGTCTTCGGCTGGGGGCTTTTCGTCGCCGGCGCCGTCGTCCTCGCCTGGAGCCGGGCCGATGCCCTCGGCGGCAGCTGGAGCTTCGACGTCTTCGACCTGCTCGTCACGCCGCCGATCGGCAAGTACCAGTCGGTGGCCTTCTACCTGCTCTTCTATGGGCTGGCGATCCGCACGCCGCTTTTTCCGTTGCATGGCTGGCTGCCGAACTTCGCCGGCTACGGGCTGATCGCCGTCGCCCCGGTCCTCCTGCTCGGCGTCAAGGTCGGGGTCTACGGAATGGCCCGCTTCGTTCTGCCGCTGACGGCCGAGGCGGTCGTCGTCTGGCGGCCGTACGTCGTGGCCTTTGCCATGGTCGGCGTCTTCTTTGCCGCGATCATGGCTCTCCAGCAAGACACGCTGCGTCGTCTGATGGCCTTCGCCGTCGTCAGCCACACGAGTCTGATCGTCATCGGCCTGTTCACCCTTCACCCCGCCGGCATTCAGGGGGCTCTGCTGCTCGCCGTGAATTTCGGCCTGGGGATCACGGTGATGCTGCTGATGGTCGGCTACGTCTATCGGCGTACCGCGACGACGAATCTGGATCGGCTCGGCGGGCTCTTCGACCGGGTTCCCTTCATCGCCATCGCCTTCCTGATCGGGGGACTGTCCCTGCTCGGAATGCCGGGGACTCCCGGCTTCGACGCCGTTCATCTGGTTCTCGAAGCATCGATCGAGACTTTCGGAGCCCTGTCGACGATCGCCACTGCGCTCGGCAACGTCGCCGCTGCCGGCTTCCTGCTCTGGGCTTTCCAGCGCGCGTTCCTCGCTCCGCGGCCACGCGATCTGCCGGCCGCGCGGATCGCCCGCACGGCACCGACCGAGTACTTCATCGGCGGAGCGTCGCTGCTCGTCCTGCTCGCCGCCGGTTTCTTTCCCGAGCCCTGGTTGCGCCTGACCGAAAGCGCGACGCAGGCTCTCGCCGCGATTTTCGCACATGGCTGATCCCGGCTCCTGGCCCTTGCTGAGCACCTTGCTCGCCGTGCCCGTGTGCACCGCGGGGATCGCCGCCGTCGATCGCCGGGCCTCACGGGTGCGCTGGATTGCGCTGACCGGTGCGCTGCTCACCCTGTTCTGGGCGCTGCTGATCGTTGCCGCTTTCGACCGCCACGATCCCGGCTTCCAGTTCGTCGAATCCGCCGACTGGATACCCGGCGTCCAGATTCGGTACCTGGTTGGCGTCGACGGCCTTTCGCTGCTCTTCCTGCCGGCGACCGCGCTGCTTTTCTGTGCTGCGCTCGTCGCCGCCTGGCAGGTTGGCTCGAGCGCCGCTTCGCTTTCCGCAGGGCCCTATTTCGCCTGGCTCCTTCTGCTCGAGGCGGCGACGCTGGGCGTCTTCTGCGCGCTCGACACGATGCTGCTCTTCTTCTTCTGGGAGCTGATGTTGCCGCCGCTCTATTTCCTGATCAGCCTCTGGGGAAGCGGCCCGGCACGAGAACTCGTCGCCCGGCGGTACTTTCTGATCATGCTCGTCGGAGGAGTCCCGCTGCTCTTTGGTCTGCTCGCTGCCGCTCTGAGCTTTTCCGGCGGACCTGTGGCCTTCGATCTGCCGACGCTGCAGGCCCGGGAGCTTTCCGGGCCGACGGCCTATCTCGTATTCCTCCTGTTGTTCGCCGCGTTCGCC
This sequence comes from Accumulibacter sp., assembly GCF_023806625.1. Classification (GTDB taxonomy): domain Bacteria; phylum Pseudomonadota; class Gammaproteobacteria; order Burkholderiales; family Rhodocyclaceae; genus Accumulibacter. Next base: position 31,284 of record NZ_JAMTDX010000095.1, on the reverse strand, counting down.
GTCAAGGTTCCGGTCGTGCCGCTGCACACCTGGTTGCCGTCGCTGGCGATGGTCGGTCCTCCGGCCGTGATCGCGCTGGTCGTCGGTCTCAAGCTCGGTGCCTATGGCCTGATCCGCTTCGCCATCCCGCTGGCCCCGCTGGCCGCCCGCGATCTGCACTGGCTGATCGCCGGAGCCGGTGCGGCGACGATCCTCTACGCCGGAACGGCGGCGCTGGTGCACAGCAACCTGCGCGCGATCCTCGCCTGTTCGAGTGTCGCACACGTCGGCCTCGTCGTCCTCGGCCTGGCGACCTTCTCGGTGTCCGCTCTCCAGGGCGCGTTGCTGCAACTGCTCAACTTCAGCCTCGCAACCGGCGGCGGTTTTCTGGTCCTCGCCTTCCTGCAGCGGCGCAGTGGGTCGACCGCCGTCGATCGGCTCGGCGGGATCGTCGCGCGCATGCCGCGGTTGACGGCCTTCTTCCTGCTCTTCGCGATGTCCGGTCTCGGCATGCCGGGGACGAGCGGCTTTCCGGGAGAACTGCTGATCGTCGTCGCAGCGCTGCACAGCCACACAGGCGCGGGTCTCGCCGCTCTCTTCGGCATGATCCTCGCGGCTGCGGGCTTCCTTTCTCCGTTCCGGAAGGCCTTTCTCGGCGTGCCAGACAACCCCGATATCGCCCTGGCAGACGACCTGCTGCCCCGCGAGCTCGCCTGTCTGCTGGTGCCGGCAGCGCTGACCGTGGCAATCGGTGTCTGGCCAATGCCGATTCTCGAACTGCTGCGGCCGGCTGCCGAGGCCTGGGTGACTACGATCGCCGGCCTCTGACGGCCAGTGCCGACGCGTCGTCCGGTCAGCGCGTCAGGCGGCCGCAGGCCGCCCGACGCACCGCCAAGGGCACGGGCGACCGTCGTCCGCCGCGCCGACGGCCCCCCGGACCTGGCGCGACTGAGCCTGGCTACGTCTTCAGGATCGTCCGGATTTCGTCGAGACTCGCCGGAACGCGCTTGAGGATCGCTTCGCTGGCCTGCTGATTCGCCCGGGTGACGATTTCCGCGAGTTCGCGCATTTCCTGAACCGCGGTGGCCAGCGCCTTGCGGGCGAGCTCGGCCTCGCTGGCCGCGATGTCACCCGCCGACCCGCGGGCGGCGAGTGTTTCGACCGCCGCCTTGAGCTGCTCGACGGTTTCGTGGAGGATTCGGCCCTGCCATTGACCGACGGCCTGGAATCCTTCGACGGCCGCGCGGTTGGCCGCCGTCAGCGCCTCGATGTTGTCACGCTGGCTGGCGACCAGCGCGTCCATGTTGACCCCGGGCACCTTGAGTCCGGCGATGATGTTGAGCAGCTCCTCGCTGCCCCTGGTGACGTCGAGGCTGGCCATGGCCTTCGCCCAGTCGGTCAACACCTTTCCGATATCGGTCATCGTTCGCTCCTTTGCTGCTGGTCTGTTCGCTGCACGACGGCGGGCCGCCGTCGCGGTCCGCCACGAAGGCGCGCCGCCTGCCGGCCGGTCCCGCCTTCAGCGCACGCTTCCGGCTGGTCGGTGATGCTGGCCGCCTTCCCCCACGCGCTTGCCGGCGGGCAAGCGCCTTCCGTCTCCCCGAGGACACTTCGCCGGGCTCGCGACGCCCGGCCAGCGACTCCTCAGTCGTCGGCCTCCACCTCGAGCAGGTGCCCGCCGCCGGCGAGGACGTTGATCATCTGCGCGACGGCCTTGATCTGCTTGCCGCGCTTCGTGTGATAACCCTGATGGGTGTAGTTCTGTCCCCACCAGTCCCAGCAGCCCTGCGGGTTCAGCGGGATGCTGGCGCGCGCCTGGATCTGCGGGTAGAGGACGATGATTTCGTTGGCCCTGGCCCATTCGTTGTAACCGGCATACTTGGCGTAGAGGTTGCCCGCGTGTCCGCTGCGATGATCCGTCAGGCCCCCCTGCAGACAGCCATGGAAGGCCACGTGGAGTCGGCACCTCCGGCCGTCGCGGCAGGGCTCGGGCACGAACAGGTAGCCCTCGCGGGCCATCGATGCGTTCTGCAGCGCGTTGTATGGGCGCTTCGAGAAGATCGCGAAGACCTTGGCCTGATCGAAAGCCTGCACGGCGTCCTCGGCGACGTCGACACGCCCGCCGCGCAGTGCCTGTTCACCGTAGAGGCGCCTGAGGATCGCTCCGGCTAGGTCTACGTCGCGGAGATTCCTGCACACCGTCTCCTTGTGTTCGGGCGGGCAATCCGCCGTCGGGGCAGGTGACGCCGGGCAGATGCAGCCTTCCTTCTGCTGTTGCGTCCTGGCCACCGCCTCGCAGTCGTCGATGAAGGCGTTCCGGTCGATCGGCGGCGCCGGGGTTGGCGGCAGCGGGCAGTTGCCGACGACGTTGCCGGCCGGCTTGTCGAAGCCGTCCCTGACCATCGTGTGGCGAGCGGGGAACGTTCGGCTGTACTCGATCTGGCTCTGCGCGACGCCGCCCTTGTCGGCGTCGGTGTAGAAGCGGAAGAGGGTGTCCATGACGCCCTGCGGGACGTTCTCGTCGTGGATGCCGCTGAACAGATAGACGTGCGCCTGCTTGAGGTTGGTCAGTGGGTCGATCGTCCCGTCGCCCTGCTGCCTGAGTGCTTCGGCAAAGGATTCCTGCGCCGCCGTTTCGATCGCGCCTTTCGATCGGGGCGCGAGGTCGGTCTTGCTGCACCACCTGGGGTCGAGGCCCAGAGCGACGCACTGGAGCATCACGAACTGGCTGCACCTCGTCACCGCATCGAGGATGTTTCCGCGCGCACAGTAGTAGGGGCCGCCGGCGACGATGCCGGCGCCGAGGATGTGCGCCGAGTGGGCCACGTGGAACTGGTGGGCCATGAAACCGCCCGAGGAGATGCCGGATACCGAAATCTGTCCGACATCGACATGGACTCCCCTGGCCACATCCTCCAACGGCGGAGCCGCAACGCCGAGCCTGCTGGCTCCCGCCAGCAAGAGGATCGCTGCCCAGGCCAGGGCCTTGTGCCGCGCGGACCTCTTCACTGCCATGACCGTTCTCCCGTTCCGCCGGGTTGTTCCGGTCGCTCCACACCACCAGCGGCCGGCGGGCGCCACAGATCGCTCCGGCACGCAACCTCGACCGCCTGCCTGTGCGAGGCTTGGCCGACGCCACATGCCCCCAATTAAAGCAGAGGAATAGGCAACCTGTTCTAAATATAGACCGGGAATGAGGCAAGTCAACCCCGCCCGGGCGGATCGGGCGAACCCGACGGCGTGGCTGTTCCGCCGACTGCTCAGGAAGCGATCAGGAAGTCGCGGCTGATTCCTTCGCCGAGTTCATAGATACGGTCCATGTAGTCGGTCAGATACTCGTGCAATCCTTCAGCGAGCACCTCCTCGATGCGTCCGAAGTGCAGCCTGGCGTGGAGAACCCCGGCGAGCCTTTCGGTTTCCGCAGAAGAGTCGTTGGCGATCAGCTGGAGCATGCGCACGATGCCGTCTGCGCAGGCATGGAGCGACCGCGGCATGTCCATGCGCAGGATCAGCAGTTCGGCGACGCGCGCCGGGACGATCGCGTCGCGATAGACCTTGCGATAGACCTGGAAGGCCGACAGCGAGCGGAGCAGCGAACCCCAGCGGTAGAAGTCGCTGGCGCCTTCGTCGTCGTTCTGGCGCAGGATGTGGTACTGCATGTCCAGGGTGCGCGCGGTGTTGTCACCGCGCTCGATCAGGCCACCGAGGCGGATGAAATGCAGCGCATCGTCCTTGAGCATCGTCCCGAAGGTGACGCCGCGGATCACCGCCGAGCGCAGCTTGACCCAGTCGAAGAACTCGCTGACGCCGCGCGCCAGGATGTGCTCGAAGTCCTGCTGGCGGAGTTCGATCCACGTCGCGTTGACGCTTTCCCACATTTCCGCGGTCATCGTCCCGCGCACGGCGTGGGCGTTCTCGCGCGCCACCCGCAGGCAGCTGTAGATCGACGAAGGGTTGGCCGGATCACAGACCATGAAGCGCAGGACATTCTCGACGTTGACCTCGCCGTAGGATACGGCAAAGGCGTCTTCGAGGCTGTTCAGGGCGAGCAGTGCGCGCCAGTTCTCGTTCTGCGAGGCAAGCGATTGAGGGACCAGCGACATCTGATAGGACACGTCGAGCAGACGCGCGAGGTTCTCGGCGCGCTCGGTGTAGCGCGCCATCCAGTAGAGGTGATCAGCAGTGCGGCTCAGCATCCCGACTCTCCGTAAAGCGCAGAGGTTGATTCGCTCCGGTTCAGTTTTCGAGTACCCAGGTGTCCTTCGTTCCACCGCCCTGGGATGAGTTGACGACCAGCGAGCCCTCGCGCAGCGCGACGCGCGTCAGTCCGCCGGGCACCATGCCGACGCGCTTTCCGGAGAGCACGAACGGCCGCAGGTCGATGTGTCGCGGGGCGATGCCGGTCTCGACGAAGGTCGGGCAACTCGACAGCGCGAGCGTCGGCTGGGCGATGTACTTTTCGGGCGTGGCAACGATGCGCGCCCGGAAGGCCTCGATCTCCGCCCGGGTCGACGCCGGGCCGACGAGCATGCCGTAGCCGCCGGCGCCATGGACTTCCTTGACGACCAGTTCGGAGAGGTGGTCGAGGACGTAGCGCAGGTCATCGGGCTTGCGCAGCATCCACGTGGGGACGTTGTTGAGCAGTGGCTCCTCGCCGAGGTAGAAGCGGATCATCTCGGGTACGTACGGATAGATCGACTTGTCGTCGGCGACTCCGGTACCGATCGCGTTGGCCAGAGTGACATGGCCTGCGCGATAGGCGGCGAGCAACCCGGGGACGCCGAGCATCGAATCCCTGTTGAAGACCAGAGGGTCGAGGAAGTCGTCGTCGATTCGTCGGTAGATCACGTCGACCTGCCGCGGACCCTGGGTCGTGCGCATGAAAACCTGCTCGTTGCTGACGAACAGATCCCTGCCCTCGACGAGTTCGATGCCCATCTGCTGGGCGAGGAAGGTGTGCTCGAAGTAGGCGCTGTTGTACGCGCCGGGCGTCAGCAGGACGACCGTCGGGTTGGCCACTCCCTTCGGGGCGACGGTGCGCAGGTTCTCGAGCAGCATGTCGGGATAATGCTGCACCGGGGCGATCATGTGCCGCGAGAACAGCTCCGGGAAGAGCCGCATCATCATCTTGCGGTCCTCGATCATGTACGACACGCCCGACGGCACGCGCAGGTTGTCCTCGAGCACGTACGACTCGCCGGCCCCGGCGCGCACGATGTCCACGCCGGCGATGTGCGCGTAAATCCCGGCGGGTACGTCGATGCCCATCATCTCCTTGCGGAACTGCGCGTTGTTGAGCACCTGGTCGGCCGGAATCCGGCCCGCGCGCAGGATCTCCTGATCGTGGTAGATGTCGTGCAGAAAGGCGTTGAGTGTCCTGACCCGCTGGTGCAGCCCCGCCTCGAGCGCCTGCCATTCCGCTGCCGGGATGATCCGCGGGATGACGTCGAAGGGAATCAGCCTTTCGGTCCCGGCTTCCTCGCCGTAAACGGCGAAGGTGATTCCGACGCGGCGGAAGGCCGTGTCCGCCTCGGCGCGCTTGCGCACCAGACGTTCGACGGGCGTGTTCGCCAGCCACTCCGCGAAAGCTTCGTAGTGCGGGCGCAGCGCTCCGCCGTTCGCATACATTTCGTTGTAGCCATCCGTGCTCATGACGCTCACCGCTGCTGTTGTTCCGTCAGATTCAAGCAGAAAGCGTGCCAGACTTTCCAAGCACTTGAGACTCAAGGTCCGGGCGGCCGCTGATCGGCGATTCGCGCGAGCAGATGGTGCGCCGGCGAAGCGCTGCGCACCGCTACGGTGCATCGGGCCGGTCGTTGTCGCGGCTGGCAAAGGTGCTCCGGGTGCTGCGCCGGTGAACCCGCCGGCCTGCGGACTCGCTGACGGTCGGAAGGCGCCTGGTGCGCGCGGCGGTGGACGAGCGATCGCCTCGGGCGCAGTTGCCCGGGTGGCGCCGGGCGCGATCAGGGCCGCTTGTCGCGGCGCTCGAGGTTGTCGGTGAGCACCCGGTTGCAGTCGGGAACGCCGATCGGGTTTCCCTCGAGCGTTCCGTCGCGCCCGCGCAGATCGGCCATCGCGTCTTCGATCGCCGCCTGCGCGGCGAACAGGCAGGGCGTGCTGTAGATGGCCATCGACACGCCGGCCTGGTGCAGGTCGGCGAGCGTGCACGGAGGCGACTTGCCGCCGGCGATCTGGTTGAAGCAGAACGGGCGGTCGACGAGCTTCGACAGGCGGCGCACGATGTCCAGCGTCGGCAGACCGTCGATCAGCACCGCGTCGGCGCCGGCTTCGGCAAAGGCCTGGACGCGGCGGGCCATGTCTTCCTGGTCGGAGGTGTCGGTGCGCGCGACGATGACGAGGTCGCGGCGCTTGGCCAGGACCATCCTGAGCTTGGCCAGATACTCGTCGAGTTCCATGATCTGCTTGCCCTCGAAGTGGCCGCAGCGGCGCGGCCGCTTCTGGTCCTCGAGCACGACTCCCGATGCGCCGACCGATTCGAGCACCGAAACGACATGGCAGGCGACCTCGGGGTCGCAGTAGCCATCGTCGATGTCGACCAGCAGATGGTGCGTGGGGAGCACCGTGCGCAGCCGCTGGACGTAGGCGAGAATGTCGGTCCAGGTGACGAAGCCGACGTCGGGCAGCCCGTAGTGGCTGGCCGCGAAACCGAAGCCGCTGACGAACAGGCCGTCGAAATGCCGTCCGGCAAGCGAGGCGGAGAAGACGTCATAGACGCCGATGAACGGCAGGACGCGCTCGTTGCTGGCGATCGCCTGGCGCAGGCGCTGGCCGGGTGAGGTGTTCAGCGGTCTGTTCTCGGTACCCATCAACGGCTTTCCTCAATCAGGTCAAGGATGCTCGCGATCGAGGCGAGCCGGTCCGGGTCGAAGCCGCGCGCGGCGAAGTCGATCCCATAGTTTTCCTCGAGATAGAGCACGATCTGGACGAGCGCCAGCGAGTCGATCAGCCCCGAGGTGACCAGCCCGTCGTCGTCACCGATGCTCTCGAGCGACCTGCCGGGTTTCTGGATGCTGCGCAGAAACTGCTGCAGGTGCTCGCGCCTTTGCTGCCGGTTGGCGTTCATCGGCTGCCTCCGTCGGCGAGGATGCGCGTCAGGTCGAGCGCCGGCAGTTCGCTGCACGCCGCCTTGACCGCATCGCGGTTGATCTTGCCGCGCGAGGTCCGCGGGATTTCGTCGATCAGCCACCAGCGCACGGGCATCTTCGCCTCGGCGAGGTGCTCCTTCATCCAGCCGTGGAGAGCGCGGATCGTCTCGTCGTCCTGCCGGCTCATGACCACGGCGATCCCCACCGTCTGCCCGTACATGGGGTCGTCGAGCGCGAAGGTGCACACGTCGCTGGCCTGGGCGAAGCGCTCGACGACCGCGTCGACGTCGGCCGGATAGATCTTCATGCCTCCCTTGTTGATCTCGTCACGCTCACGACCGCGCAGGAGCAGCCGGCCGTGCTCGTCGATCAGGCCGATGTCGCCGGTCAGGAACCAGCCGTCGACGACCGCCTGGCGGGTCAGGTCGTCACGCTGGAAGTAGCCTTTCATCAATGCCGGAGTATTGAGCCAGACGAAACCCGATTCACCGACCGCACATTCGTCTTCGGCGGCGAGCGGACGCGCGGTGTCCGAAGTGCGCAGGACCTTGACCCGCGCGCCCCAGCCTTCGCCGATCAGGCCGTCCTCGGCCGGACAGTCGGCGTCGGCGAGGCCGGCGACCCAGCTGCCGGTTTCGGTGATCCCATACGAATTGCAGACCTGGCGTGCGCCGGTCCACCGCCGGATGTCGTTCCAGGTCGCCGCCGAAAGCGGCGCCGAGCCGCAATGGACGCGCTGCAGCGTTCCGGCCTGCGGCGGTCGGGCGATCTTCAGGGCCAGTTTCCAGACCGCCGGGACCGACGACATGAAGGTGATCCGATGTTCGTCGAGCAGCGCGCCGAGGCGCATGATGATGTCCGGCCGGAACGGCGGGGTGACCAAGAGATCCTGGCCGGCAAGCCAGGGAAACAGGCAGTTGCAGATCAGTCCGTGACCGAAATGGGTGGGCAGGACGCACAGCGTCCGGGCAAAGGCAGCGCTGCCGAGCGCCTCGTGGAGGCTGATCCAGCGGGCGCGCAGCGACCGGTGGGTGTGCACCACGCCTTTCGGCGCACCGGTCGAACCCGAGGTGAACAGGATCAGTGCGTCGTCGTCGAGTTGGCTCAGGCAGGCGGTGCCTTGCTCGCTGCCCGTCTCGGCCGTGTTGACGACGCCGATACCGGCGGCGCCGAGCGAAGCGACGACGCGTCCGTCGGTCTCGTCGTCGACGATCGCCAGGCGCGGGTCGGCGGCAGCGGCCAGCGTCTCGACTTCGAAGGGGGTCAGACGGGCATCGATCGGCACTGCGCAACCGCCGAGCTTCCAGATCGCCAGGAGCTCGGCGAAAAACTCCAGGCGGTTGCCGAAGGGCAGGAAGACGCGGTCACCTCGGGCCAGACCGCGCGCCTGCAGACGTGCCACGCGCAAGGCCACCTGGCGACCGACCTCCGGGCTTTCCCAGCGCCGGCCGGTCAGCGGCTCGACGAGATTTCCAACTCTTAGGTCGACGAACATGGTTTCTACCGTTGATCAGTGATGAGCTCGGTCGTTTGCCGCGGGAAGTTTCCGGGATCCGGCAAAGCTCGGAATTCTATCATCCGAGTCCGGAAATCTCCCGGTTCGAGAGCGCCGCGAGATGACCCCGAGGTTCCTGCCGCGGGCCTCCAGGTGCTACAATGCGCGGGTTGTCATTCGGCTCGCCAGCCGCCTGCTCCGGGCCCCGCGAGCCTGCCGTTGCCTCAAGCCCTCCTGCCCTCTGGTGTCGACCCGATCTGCGCCGTTCCGGCACGGATCTCCTGCGCCGAGAGGCTTGGACGACTGCCGATCGACCAGCGTCTGTCTGCCAGCTTCTCCGTGGCTGGCGTTGCCGCAGTCTCTCCATGGACCCTCGTGCCCGCCCTGCGGGGTGGCGCAAATCATCGACACGAAAGAAGACATGACTTTTGCTGAACTCGGCCTGCACCAGGCCCTCCTCAAAGCCCTCGCCGATTCCGGCTACGGCGAGCCGACGCCCGTCCAGACGCGGGCGATCCCTGCTGCCCTCGGCGGACAGGATCTGATCGTTTCCGCGCAGACCGGATCCGGAAAGACCGCGGCGTTCATGCTGCCCGCGCTACATCGCCTGGCCGCTCGCAGCCAGGCCGCGCTCTCCTCTTCGGGCCTCAGGCAGGCCGGGCCCTGGACGACGAAGGGGACGCACTCGGCTGGCCGACGTTTCCAGCCGGCGCAGCCGGTTGTCCTTGTCCTGACGCCGACCCGCGAGCTTGCCCAGCAGGTCACCGCCGCGGCGGGCAAGTACGCCCGGCAGTTGCCGCAGGTCAAGGTCATGGCGGTCGTCGGCGGAATGCCTTACGCGAAGCAGCTGCAACTGCTTGCCGGCAACCCCGCGATCGTCGTCGCGACTCCTGGACGACTGGTCGACCATATCCGTTCGCGAAGGATCGACCTGTCGCGGCTGGACACGCTGGTCCTCGATGAAGCCGACCGGATGCTCGACATGGGCTTCGCCGAAGACATCGAAGCCATCGTCGCGACGACCCCGGCGTCCCGCCAGACGCTGCTGTTTTCGGCCACCCTCGACGGAATCGTCGGCGACATGGCCCGGCGCATGACCCGCGACTCCGAGCGCATCCGGGTTGGAGCAGCCGCGGCCGGGGACGAGCACATCGAGCAGAGGCTGCATTTCGTCGATGATCTGGCACACAAGAACCGCCTGCTCGATCACCTGCTGCGCGATGCGACGATCGGCCAGGCGCTGGTGTTCACGGCCACGCGGCGCGACGCGGACACGGTCTGCGATCGCCTCAACCTGGCCGGCTTCAGTGCTGCGGCGCTGCATGGCGAGATGCACCAGAGTGCCCGTAACCGCACTCTCGAGGCGATGCGCCGCGGACGGTTGCGCATCCTGGTGGCCACCGACGTCGCCGCCCGCGGGATCGATGTCCCGTCGATCACCCATGTCTTCAACTTCGATCTGCCGAGGTGCGCCGAGGACTACGTGCACCGCATCGGCAGGACCGGTCGGGCCGGTCGTGGCGGGTTGGCCATCTCGCTGGTCAACCATGGCGAGCGCTTCCGCGTCCGGAAGATCGAGAGCTTCACGAGGCAGTCGATCCGCATTGCGGTCGTCGCCGGCCATGAGCCGGCGACGCGGCTGCCGCCGGCCGCTCCTCGACCGGCCGGGAAGCCGGCAGCGAAGGGCGGTAAGCTCGGCGGACGAGGGGCCCGGGGAGGGATGGCCGCCAACTCCGGCAGAACCGGCACAGCCCGGCGCGGCGCCTGACGAAGCCCGCTGCAAGGCGATCGCCCGAGCCCGCGCACCCGGTCGGTGCCGGCGCAAGGAAGCGGGCGGGACCGGTTGTCGACGCGAGCCGTTGGCTCAGGGCCTGAGCGTCGGCAGACCACCTTCCCTTTCGAGACGGTCCTCGAGTTCGCCGATCGACGCCGCGAGGCCGTTTCCCGACTGTTCGACGGCGGTCAGCAGTGCCGCCTCGAGCCGGTCGAGCCTGGCCAGTAGAGCCGGGTCTACGGCCGGAGACGCGGTGCCACAGCGCTCGGCGATCTTGGCCAGTTCGCTTTCGAGGAATCCGCGCAGCTCGGTGAACCGTGACGCTTCGGCCTTGTCGGCCAGCTCACGATTCGCCTGGAGTTCCTGCGCGTGCCGCCGGGAATCGAACAGCGCACTCGCCTGGACATAGACGACGAACACCAGAAAGATCGCCGTCAGGACGGCGACCATGCCGAGCATGATCAGGCCGAGCGGCGCCTGGACCTCGGCGAGGCCCAGCGACAGCGTAGTCGGCGAGACGAAGGAGCTCCAGTTGAGCGCCGCGAAGGCAGCCAGCGCCCCGAGAACGAGCAGCAGGGAAAGGGTGCGGAGCTTCATCGATGGCGTCCTCCTCAGGTCGATGGGCGAAATTCCGGGTGGTGGCGTGGCCACCGGACCCGTCGCCCCGATTGTCCGCCAGATTCCCGGTCGCGACAACCGGCTCGGCCGTCGGGGACCGGAGGAAGCGCCGTGCCACGAGATCAGGTCTGCCCGGCGAAGTGAGGGGCTCAGGGCACTTCGGCGGCCGGCATCCGCGCGAGGATGATCGCCGTCTTCCGGGCAAGGCCGGGGGCGTTGCGGTTGCGGTCGTAGAAGCGCGGGTTGGGAACGATTCCGGCGAGACGGGCCGCCTGTTCCGGCGAGATCTGGGCGGCGGATATTCCGTAATAGTGGCGGGCCGCGGCTCCGGCGCCGAAGATGCCGTCACCCCACTCGATGACGTTGAGGTAGACCTCGAGGATGCGCTGCTTGCTCCAGACGCTCTCGAGCATCAGCGTGATCACCGCTTCCTCGGCCTTGCGCCACGGCGTCCGTGCCGGGGTCAGGAAGAGGTTCTTGGCCAGCTGTTGCGAAATCGTCGATCCGCCGGCGACGACCCGCCCTTTCTTCTGGTTCTTCTCGATCGCCTTCTGGATGCCCTCCCAGTCGAATCCCTCGTGATCGACGAAGCGGGCGTCCTCGGCGGCGATGATCGCCCGCTTGAGGTTGACCGAGATGCGTGGGTAGGCGATCCACTGCTTCTGCAGCTGCGCCTGCGGATCCCTGGCCCGCAACTCTTCGAGACGGATGCTCATGAAGCGCGTCGTATCCGGGTCGACCCAGTTCCACCAGAGGACCCAGCCGAACAGCCAGACCTGGTAGGCGACCAGCAGCGCGAGGGCGCCGAGCGCCAGTCGCTTGAGCCACAGCAGGGCGTTCATCGCTGCCCGGCGGGCGGCCGGGCAACACGCAGCATGGCGATCACCGGCGTCGTCTGTGGTCGTACGCCGCGCCAGACGAGGAACGATTCGGCTGCCTGCTCGACGAGCATGCCCAGCCCGTCGGCCAGACGCTCCACGCCCTGGCGCCTCGCCAAGCCCAGAAAGGGCGTTTCAGTATCGCCATAGACCATGTCGTAGGCCAGTGCGCCGGCAGCGAAGAGGCCCTTCGGCAGCGGCGGAACGTCTCCGGTGAGGCTCGCCGAGGTGGCGTTGATCACCAGATCGAAGGACTCGCCGGCGAGATCGTCGAAACCGCAGGCATGCACTCGGGCCACTCCGGCGAAGCGCCTGGCCAGCGCCTGAGCCCTGGCGACCGTCCGGTTGGCGACGACGAGAAGTCTGGGTCCGGCTTCGAGCAGTGGCCCGAGAACGCCGCGCGCCGCACCGCCGGCACCGAGCAGCAGAACGCGCCGGCCGGCGATCGACAGGCCCAGATTGCCGGTCAGGTCCTGCACGAGGCCGGCGCCGTCGGTGTTGTCGCCGAGGATGCCTGGGCCCGCGAAGTCGAGCGTATTCACCGCACCGGCGATTCTCGCCCGTTCGCTGAGCCGGCTGGCCAGCGCGAACGCCTCTTCCTTGAAGGGTAGCGTCACGTTCGCGCCGCGGCCGCCGCTGGCGACGAACTCGCCGACGGCCTCGGTGAAGCCGCCGATCGGCGCGAGGATCGCCGTGTACGAGACGTCCTGCGCACACTGCGCGGCAAAGGCTCGATGGATCGCCGGCGACCGGCTGTGGTGAACCGGGTTGCCGAAGACACAGTAACGGTCGCTCATCGCCCGACTGTTTTCGTCTCGAGGCTGTCGCGCTGGGTGAAGTTCCACGTTCGGGTGATCTCGAGCACGTCGGTGTCGTGACGGATCGCCGGCGGGAACGCTGCGTAGGGAGCGGCGAGCTGGACGATCCGCCGGGCAGCGTCGTCGAGTATCCGGTGGCCAGACGAACGGTTGATTTCGACCCCCTCGACGGTTCCGTCACTGCGGATGGTGACGGTCATCACCAGGCTGCCGTAGAGCTTGCCGCGCGCAGCGTCGGGGTAGTTCAGCGTGCCGACGCGCTCGACCTTGAGCCGCCATTCCTCTGCGTACTGGGCAAAGCGGTACTCGATCGCGCTCGTGCCGATGAACTTCCGTCGCGGCCGCTTGTTGTAGTCGTCGAGTTCACGGGCGATTTCACCTTCGACGCGCATCATCGCCAGAGCGCTCTGCGCCAGCTCGCGACCGCTGAGATTCGGTGCAGGATCGGGCTGGGCGGTCCTTTCGGTCTTCGGAGAGACGGTCTGGCGGCTTGCCGCCTGCGCGGCGAGCCGCTCCTGGTGCGCCTCGAGCGACTGGATGCGCTTCTCGGAGTGCTCGAGATCGTCGCCTTCCTGGTGCCGCGGCGCCGGGGGCAGAGGCGTCCTGGTGCGACGTTCGTGCTCGGTGTTGCCGCCCCCGTCGAGGTTGGCCTGGGCCTGCGCCTGAGCGGCGTCGGGTCGCTGCAGCGAACGCGTATTGACCAGGATGATGTCGAGTCCGCGGTCGCGGAATGCCCTCGACGCTTCGGGAAAACTGAACTCCAGCGAGAGCAGCACGGCGTGCGCCAGCAACGACACGCCAAGGGCCAGTTCCAGCCGGTACCTGGCGACCCATCGCTCGATCTGTCGGCGCGATCCTGCGTTCACTTGCCAGGCTCAGTCGGCTGTCCCGATCGCTTCCATCGCACCGTCCGCTTCGCCGGCAGCACCTGGCGAGACCGTTTCGAGATAGCGGCAGCCGAGTCCGAGGGTCAGATAATCGATCGACCCGATGGCCAGGCGGATGCGCTCACCGGGTTTGAGTTCCGGAGCCGACGGCACCCTCTGCTGCAGCGGAAGCCCGTCGAGCCGAGCGACGTTTTCGCGGCCGATCGTCGCCGCGATCGTCTCGATCGCCTCCTGACGCAGCCAACGCAGGCACCAGTAACGTTCCATGCTCCGCTGGAAATCGGCGTATGCGCCGTAGGTGAGCTCGAAATCGCGCACGGCGGCGTGGAGCGCTTCCGAGCGGGCGGCGAACGGCGGCGTCTCGCCCTTTACGCAGGCGACGAGCTGCCACTGGTTGACCAGATCGACGTAACGGCGCAGTGGCGAAGACGACCAGGCGTACTGCGGCACACCGAGGCCTTCGTGGGGTTGCGGCGAGGTGCTCATGCGCACCTTGCCGCCGGTCTTCACGCGATAGATCGCGGTCACGCCGCGTGCGGCGAGTAGCCCACCCCAGATGCTGTTGGCGACGATCATCAGTTCGGCGACGAGTTTGTCGAGCGGGCTACCCCGCCGGCGTGCGGCGATCTCCACCCGACAGCTTTCCGGATCGGCGAGGTCCCCGTCTATGCGGAAATTGTAGTCGAGGTTCGTCTGCAGCGCCGCAGGCTTGCCCCGCCGGCCTTCGCAGGCGTTGGCCAGCCGCCAGAGCACGAGCAACTCGTCGCGGAAGGCGAAATCCGGCAGACCGGCGGCGATCGTCTGCTCGTTGAACAGCGGTTCGATGTCGTGATGGCGCAGGTTGGCGACGACCGGAACGCGCTCGATCCGCGACTCGTGGCCGACGATCTCGAAAGCCTCGGTCACCGTCAGGTAGAGCGACAGGGCAGGGCAGTCGCGGCCTCCGGAGAGCGTGAACGCGTCGAGCACGGTGCCAGGGAGCATGGTGATCTTGCTGCCTGGCAGATAGACCGTCGACAGCCTGGCCCGGGCGACCTCGTCGAGCGGCGACTGAGGTGCGACGCCCAGTGCCGGTGCAGCGATATGGATGCCGACTCGCCAGCCGACGCCGGGCAGCGCCTGCAGTGAGAAAGCGTCATCGATCTCGGTCGTCGCCGCGTCGTCGATCGAGAAGGCAGGCACCTCGGCACGCGGCAGGTCGTTCGGGACGGCCGGCTCCGGCGTTGGCGGAAAGGCCGTTCCGCGCGGAAACTGTTCGAAGAGGAAGCGCTGCAGATGGTAGTCGTGGGCCGAGCGGATCGCTCCGCACCGGTCGAGAAGGTGCACTGGCGAAAGGCCCGTTTCGGCGCAGGCGAGCTCGAGCGCCCGTGTCTCGCCACGATTGCGATCGGGTCTGTAGAGCAGTTGCGCGAGCAGCGGTGGAAACTCGCGGGGCAACGTGAAAGCGCGCAGCTCGCCGACCATCCGCTCGATGGCCAGTGCCTGCTGGCGCTTCCTTTCGAGGCCCGCGAGTGCTGCCTGGAGAATCTCCGGTGGCGCTCGCCGGAAACGCCCCTTCCCCTTGCGGTGGAAGTAGATTGGCGCGGCGTGCAGGGCAAGCAGCAGAGCCGTCGCCTCGACGGCGTTCGCCTGGTGTCCGAAGTATTCCCCGGCAAAATCGGCAAACGAGAATTCGTTCTCGCCGACGCATTCCCAGAGGAAATCGGGTTCCATCCCGTTGGCCAGAGACTCGGCCTCGTCGAGCAGCGAGCCTGGCGGAGGATCCGCGAAGCGCAGCAGGACATTCGCCGACTTGATCTTGCTGCGCTTGCCCGAGACGGCTTCGACCTGCAGCGACGTGTCGTTGTCGGCGACGATCGTGGCCGCCCGGAAGGCGCCTTCTTCTTCGAAGAGTACGTGCATCCGGCCGATTATAACCCGCAGAATTCAAGGATTTGCGGCACGAATTCGGGGAAGCGGCGAAAGCTGTGGTCGCCGCCTTCGAGGACGATCTGCCGGCTACCGGCGTAGCGGCTGACGGCCTGCCGGTAGTCGAGCACCTCGTCTCCGGTTTCGACGAGCAGGAGATAGCGCAAGGGGGTGACGCGGGGGGCTTCGAGTGCCCGCAGCTGGTCGACGTGCTCGCTGGTGAACTCGAAGTGCTCGCCGGTATGGAAGTTGCTGTGCCCTCCGATGAGGCCGGCGAGCAGTTCGGGCGCCATCACCACCGGATTGACGAGCACGGCGCGCAGGTCGTGCTTCTCGGCCAGCCAGGCCGCGTAATAGCCGCCGAGCGAACTGCCGAGCAACGTCACCGTTCCAGCGCATCGGGCGAGCAGCGACTCCGCCAGGGCGATCGCGGCGAACGGCACGGGTGGCAGAGCCGGGCAGAGGAGGCGCTCGGCGAGGCCGAGCGCAGCGAGTCGCTCGCCGAGCAGCCGTGCTTTCCACGACGCGGGCGAAGAGCAGAAGCCGTGCAGGTACAGGATACAGGCGGGCTGGCTATCCACCGCCGGTCAGCTGCTCGTCCAGGAGACCGACCCGGAGTGCCAGGTCCACAGCACGACGATGCCGAAGGCGATCCGGTACCAGGCAAAGATCGAGAAGTCGTGCGTGCTGATGTAGCGGAGCAGTCCGCGCACGGCCCAGAAAGCCGAGATGAACGAGGCCACGAAGCCGACCGCCCACATGCCGACGTCGTCGAAGGTGAGCAGTGCCCTCTCCTTGTAAAGCTGGTAGATCGCCGCGCCGATCAGCGTCGGCATGGCCAGGAAGAAGGAGAACTCGGTTGCCGCGCGGCGCGAGAGGCCCAACAGCAGGCCGCCGATGATCGTCGCTCCCGAGCGTGAGGTTCCCGGGATCAGCGCCAGCGCCTGCGCAAAGCCGAGCTTGACCGCGTCGCCGAGGGTCAGTTCGTCGACCGACTCGATGCGGATGCGATGCTCGCGTCGCTCGGCCCAGAGGATGATCAGTCCGCCGATGATGAACGCGCTGGCAACGACCGGCGCGTTGAACAGTTGGGCCTTGATCGCCTTCCCGAAAAGGAGGCCGATGGTTGCCAGTGGCAGGAAGGCAGCGAGGATGTTCAGCGCGAACCGGCGCGCGGCCCGGTCACTGCGCAGGCCGAGAACGACCTCTGCGATCTTGGCTCGATATTCCCAGCACACCGCGAGCATGGCCCCCGACTGGATGACGATCTCGAAGAGCTTGCCGCGCTCGTCGTTGAAATCGAGCAGGTCACCAGTGAGGATCAGGTGGCCGGTCGATGAAACCGGCAGGAATTCGGTGATTCCCTCGACGATACCGAGAATCAGGGCTTTGAGCAGGAGCGGCAGGTCCATGACAGCAGGCCTTCGGCAAAAAGCGGCATTCTAGCATCCGCCACTCGGCCGGCAGGTTGCGCCCCGACGCGGGTTCTCGCCCGCCCGGGGGTCGATCAGCGCGAGCTTCGCGCCGATTCGTTCCTCGGCATGAGCCGCCCCCCGTCTGCGGCAGAGCCATTCTGGCCTTCACGGCCGTGTCGCCTCTTCCAGCGCGGCGAGCCAGGCCAGGGCCTGCTCGCGCGTCTCGCCGCACATTTCGGCGGACGGCTGGAGGCCGGAACAGAAGCTGGGTCTCTCGTCCCGCCCCCAGAGCGCACAGCTCAGATCGCCGGTCAGCTGTGCGCACGGCTGACCGGCCGGCTTGCCTGTCGGGTGTCCGGGGATCGCCGAGCCAATCGACGGAGCAATGCAGCACGCGCCGCACGCCGGGCGGCAGTCAGGAAGCCGATTCATCGGCGCCATCTGTCGGCAAGTCGGCCCGTGCAGCGAGCGGCGAAACGCCACCGCCCGTCTCGGCGCTACCGTGGCCAAGCCGGCGCGACAGCGCCGCCGCCGCCTCGCGTGTGCTTCTGGCCATCGGGCTGTCCCAGTCCATGTCGAAATTGCCGATGATCCCCAGCGAGGTGATCGCCGCAACCATGCGTCCCGTGTGATCGAAAACCGGTGCGCTGAAGCCGTTGATGCCTGGCGTGAGGCTGCCGGACGCGCGGGAGACGCCGTGGCGCCTGATTTCGGCGAGCTGTGCCGACACGGCGCCGAGCACGGCTGCCGGCGTCGTCCGCCGGGCTTCGGCTGCCGCCTGGATCTCGGTGTCGAGCAGCTTGCGCAGATAGGGAGATCGATAGAAGGCTGCGAAGGCGAGTCCGGTCGCCGAGGAAAGCAGAGGCAGGACGACCCCGGTGCGCAGGGTGATCGTCACCGGCCCTCCGGCTTCGACCCAGCGCACGCAGGTGGCCCCGTGGTTGCCCCACATGGCCAGGGCGACGGTTTCGCCGATCCGTTCGCAGAGATCGTCGAGGATCGGTCCGGCGAGGCGCACCGGATCGAGCCGGGTGAGACTGGCCAGTCCGAGCTCGAGGGCGAAGCCGCCGAGGTCGTAACGTCCGGTGTTCGCATCCTGCTCGACGAGCCCCATGCGCATGTAACTGATCAGGTAGCGGCGAGCCTTGGCGGCCGGCATGCCCGCCTGACGCGCGACTTCACGGAGCATCATCGAACGCCCGTTGGCCGCCAGTGCGCGCAGCAGACGGGTGCCGATCTCGATCGACTGGATGCCCTGGAGCGGCCGGATCGGCTCGCTGCCGGAGTCGTCGCCCATCAGCCGGAGAGAGGACCTGGCGGCGGTCAGCTCAGCGCCTGCAGCGCCGCCGCGTAGTCGGGCTCGTCGCGGATCTCGCCGACGAGCTGGCTGTGCAGCACCCGGTCGTCGGTGTCGAGCACGATCACCGCCCGCGCGGCCAGCCCGGCGAGCGGGCCGTTGCTCAGCGCCACGCCGTAATTCTCGAGGAATTCGCTGCCGCGCAGCGTCGACAGAGTGACCACCCGCTCGAGTCCCTCGGCACCGCAGAAACGGTTCTGCGCGAACGGCAGATCCGCCGAGATGCACAGCACGACGGTGTTGCTCAGGCTGCCGGCCTGCTCGTTGAACTTGCGTACGGAAGTCGCGCAGGTTGGCGTGTCGATGCTCGGGAAGATGTTCAGAACCTTGCGCTGGCCGGCGAAACGGGCCAGCGGGACGTCGGCGAGGTCCTTGCCGACCAGCGAAAACGCCGGGACGGCTTCGCCCTTCTGTGGAAAATGGCCGCTGACCTGGAACGGCTTGCCATTGAGCGTGACGGTGTGGGTCATGGTGAGTCCTCATCGGGGTCGGAAGTGGAAGGGACGTCGGCCCGCCGCTGCGGGTCCGTGCGCTCAGGCAACGATTTCAGGCCAGGGTTCATTGTGTGCGCGAAAGACTTGCCCGGGCCGGCGCAGCAGCGGCCATTGCCTCCGGCAGGGCTATTCGGGCAGATCGAGGGTGACATGGACGACCCCGTTGACGAAGCGCCTGCTCATCGGCAGAGCGCTGTGCGCGAAGACGGCGAGCATGGCGCGGTTCTCGAGCAGCGTTTCGGCGACGAAACGCCGGATTCCTGCTGCCTGGGCAATCCGGGTCAGGTGCCCGAGCAGCTTCGAGGCGAGTCCCTGTCCCTGGAAATCCTCTTCGATGGTGAATGAGATCTCGGCTTCGGACGCCTGGTTTCCCCGATCGAGCAGGGCATACGAGGCGCCGCCGATGATCCGTTCGCCTTCGCCGCGCGGCAGGCAGACGATCAGCCGGACGATCGACGCGAAATCGACTTCGGTCCACTCGCGCAGTTCCTTCGCCGTCGGCTCGCCGTGCGCCGAGAAGAAGCGCAGATAGACAGTCTTCTCGTCGAGGCCGTGGTACGCATCGAGCATCGCCTGCTTGTCGTCCGGGCGAATCGCCCGGACGACGACCGCCCGGCCGTCGCGCAGGGTCTCCGTTGCCCGATAGCGACTCGCATCCATGTGCGGCTGATCCTGCTTTGCCCGGCATTGTCCGCAGTGGCGATCCTCGCCCGCTCGATCACCGGCTGGCCAGGCCGACTGTCTGACGACGCGCCGCGCGGGTCAGATAGTAGCCAATGGCCAGCGCGACGGCCAGAGCCGCCGTCGCGTAGACATAATGCGGAGAGATTTCCTTGTAATCGAGGATGATGATCTTGCGCAGCACGGCCATGTACGCCGTGGCCAGCACGATGTCGAGCTGCAGTCCGCCTTCACGGAGGTAGCTGACGATGTTCACGAACACCTCGATGGCGATGAGCACGGCCATGAACGCGCCGAAGGTCGCCAGGATGTCGCTGATCTCGAGCAGGAAATACGGATGGCCGCTGACCCGGGTGTACAGGACGTATACCACGTCGGCGACCCCCCACCAGATGACCAGCACCATCAGCACGGCGAGCACGCGCGCGGCGTGCCGGATGCTCGTCTGCAACCGGCGAATCAAGGGGTCGCTGGACGTCTGGTGGACGGCCTGTTCGGGGTCTGTCGGGAAATCGTTCATCGTACGTTCCTTGGCTGCCTCGGCGACCTCTCAGGGCGTGGCCGTCTTCCGACCGGTCGCGCGCTGGACGAGCTTCAGGGCTTCGTCGAGCAGCAGCACCGAAGCAGCGATCGCCGCTGCCAGCCCCCAGTCCTGCAGGCTCAGATCGACGGTGTCGAACACCGCCTGCGCCGGAGCCCAGTGTACCACCACGAGCTGCAGCAGCAGCACTCCGGCGAGCGCCTGCCAGAGTCTGGCGTTGGCGAAGAAGGAGCGACCAAAGGCGCTGGCGTGTTCGGCGCGCGCGTTGAACACGTTGAAGAACTGGAAGAGGACGAAGGTCGTGAAGGCCAGCGTCAGCGCGTAGGCTTCGCCGTGCGCGGCGAGTCCGTGGCGGAACACGAACAGGGTGCCGAGCATCATCGTCAGACCGTACACGGTCAGGCGCAGCAGGCGTCGCCCGCCGAGAATCTGCGCCGACGGCGTTCGCGGTCGCTCGTGCATCAGGCCGGCGCGTGCCGGCTCGACGCCGAGGGTCATCGCCGGCGGGCCGTCCATGATGATGTTGATCCACAGCAGCTGGATGGCCGTGAATGGCGTCGGCCAGCCGAACAGCGTCGCGGTCAGCACGGTGAGGATCGCGCCGATGTTCGTCGACAACTGGAAGCGGACGAACTTGACGATGTTGTCGTAGATCACGCGGCCTTCCTCGACCGCGCGGACGATCGTCGCGAAGTTGTCGTCGGTGAGGACCAGCGTCGCCGCCTCGCGGGTCACCGCGGTGCCGGTGATGCCCATCGCCACGCCGATGTCGGCCGCCTTCAGGGCCGGCGCGTCGTTGACCCCGTCGCCGGTCATCGCCACGACGTGCCCGGCGGATTTCAGGGCACGGACGATGCGCACCTTGTGCGTCGGCGAGACACGCGCGAAGACGGCGATCCGGTCGATCCGTGCGCTCAAGGCGGCGTCGTCGAGGGCGTCGAGTTCTGCTCCGCTGACCACCTCGCCGTTCAGGCCGAGTTCACGCCCGATCGCTGCCGCGGTCAGCCGGTGGTCGCCGGTGATCATCTTGACCTGGACACCGGCTTGCTGGCAGAGGGCGATCGCCGCTCTGGCCTCGGGGCGCGGCGGGTCCATCAGGCCGGTGAGCCCGAGGAAGGTCCATTCGCCGGCCCAGCGCATCAGATCCCCGGCCGGGTCGAAGTCGGCGGCCGGGATGCTGCGCCGGGCGGCGGCGAGAACACGCAGCGCCTGTCCGGCCAGCGCCTCGTTCTCGCGCTCGATCAGTTCGCGGGACGCCGCGTCGAGCGTCGTCGCGTGGTCCGCTGCCTGCCACTGCGAAGAGCGGCCGAGCAGGACATCGGGAGCGCCCTTGACGAGCATTTCGACGGATTCGCCGGCACGATGGAAGGTGGCCATGAACTTGTGCGCCGAGTCGAACGGGATTTCGGCGACTCGCGGGCAGCGCTCCTGCTCGGCCTCGGGCGACAGGCCGCCTTTCTGCGCGAGCACCCAGAGCGCTCCTTCGGTCGGGTCGCCGATCAGCTGGCCATCGCGCACCCGCGAGTCGGTGCACAGCGCCATCGGCAACAGCAGCGGCCGGATCCCGCTCGGCGACAGCCCTTCGATCCTGCCCTCGGGCTGATAGCCCTCACCGCTGACCGTGAACCGCTGACCGGCAAACCAGCCGGCACGCGCGGTCATCTGGTTCAGCGTCAGCGTCCCGGTCTTGTCCGAGCAGATCACCGTCGTCGAGCCGAGCGTCTCGACCGCCGAGAGCTTCCTGAGAATCGCGCGATTCCTGGCCATACGCCACATGCCGATGGCCAGCGTGACGGTGACGACCGCCGGCAGACCTTCAGGAATCGCCGCGACCGCGAGCGCGACGGCGGTCATCGCCGCGTCGGCCCAAGACTGGCCGCGCAGGTAGTCGGCGACGAAGATGATCGTCACCACGCCGCCGGCGATCAGCGCGAGTTTCTTGCCCAACGTATCGAGCTGCCGCTGCAGCGGCGTTTCGCCTTCGGGCGCGCTGGCGATCATTCCGGCCAGCCTGCCCATCTCGGTGTCCATCCCGGTAGCGGTGACCAGCAACTCGGCGCGCCCGCGGGTCAGCACGGTGTTCATGAACAGCAGGTTGGCACGATCGCCAAGTGGCAGGTCGCCATCATCGAGCACGGCCGAATGCTTGCCGACGGCGTGCGACTCGCCGGTCAGCGCGGCTTCCTCGACCTCGACGTTGTGCGCGGCGAGCAGCCGTCCATCTGCCGGAACGCGGTCGCCGGCCTCGAGCAGGACGACGTCACCCGGAACCAGCTGACTGGCGTCGATTTCGGCGACGTGGCGGTCACGGCGGACCCGCGCGCGAGCGGCGAGCATGTCCTTGAGCGCGGCCAGCGTCCGCTCGGCGCGGTGCTCCTGCCAGAAACCCAGGGCGGCGTTGACCAGGACGACGACCAGGATGACCAGCGTATCCTTGACGTCTCCGACGACCCAGGCGAGAGCCGCCGCGAAGACCAGCACGATGACCAGCAGATTGCGGAACTGGTCGAGGAACTTGAGCCAGAGCGGACGCGGCTTGGCCTCGGCGAGACGGTTTTCGCCGTAGCGGACGAGGCGAGAGCCGACCTCGGCCGCAGCGAGTCCGGCGGCGGGATCGACCTCGAGCCGGCGAGCGGCTTCTTCCTGCGACAGGGTGTGCCAGGGGCAACGATCCGGTTTCATGTTCTGCCTCTCCAGGTGAGCCAGGTTCACGCGAACCAGGCAAGAGCGAAGACCGCGAGCATCGTCACGGCGATGGCCAGCTTGGCGACGATCGCGACGAGGAAGCCGATTCCGGCGGCGATTCCTGCGCGCGCCGCGGCTCGTTCGTTGCGCCGCGCGATGTATTCGCCGCAGACCGCTCCGACGATCGGACCGAGGATCACCCCGGGCACTCCGCCGAGGATTCCGACGATCGCGCCGACGCCCGCTCCAGCCATCGCCAGACCACTGGCGCCGACCCGTTTGACCCCCCAGACCGAGGCGAGCATCTCGACGAGCCAGGCGGCTGCGGTCATCACGCCCAGGGCCACGAGAGTCCAGGCGCCGACGCGCGTGAATCCGTCGATCCAGGCCGCCAGCAACATGCCGCCGAAGAGCAGCGGTACGCCGGGCAGCAGGGGCAGAAAGACGCCGAGCAGGCCGAGCAGCATCGACGCCCAGGCAAGGATCCACAACAATTCGTTCATCGTTTCACTTCTCCGATGATCCGGCGGCGCGCGCCGTGTGATCTTCCTGCTGGTTGCCGGTCACTGGTCCGGCGCCCGGTGGCGAAGTCCGGCGTAACGAAAGCACGACCGAAGTGCCGATGATCGACGCGACGACGGCCAGCGAGACGGCAACCGGGATCTTGAACACGTCGAGCAGCAGCATCTTGCCGCCGATGAAGACGAGAACCAGCGCGAGTCCGTATTTGAGCAGAGTGAAGCGGTCGGCCATGTCGGCGAGCAGGAAGTACATCGCCCGCAGGCCGAGGATCGCGAAGACGTTCGAGGTCAGGACGATGAACGGATCGGTGGTGATCGCAAAAATCGCCGGGATCGAATCGACGGCGAAGATCACGTCGGAAATCTCGACGAGGATCAGCGCCAGCAGCAGCGGCGTCGCGTAGCGCAACGGCCGGCCCGCCACCTCGCGAATGACGAGGAAGCGTTCGCCCTCGAGCCGGTCGGTCAGCCGCAGGTGACCCCTGAGCCACCTGAGCAGCGGGTTCTTCGCCAGGTCGGGCTCCTGTTCGGCGAACCACCACATCTTCACGCCGGTGATCAGCAGGAAGGCGCCGAAGACGTAGAGAATCCAGTCGAAGCGTGCGATCAGCCAGACTCCGGCGAAGATCATCAAGGCGCGCAGGACGATCGCGCCGAGGACGCCGTAAACCAGCACGCGCTTCTGCAGTTCGATCGGCACGGCAAAGAAGCTGAACAGCATCAGCCAGACGAAGACGTTGTCGACGGCCAGCGATTTTTCGATCAGATAGCCGGTGATGAACTCGAGCGCCTTCCCGTTCGCCACCTCGCGCCCGGCCGTACCGTCGAGGTACCACCAGAGGCCGCCCGCGAAGGCCAGCGAGACGCCGACCCAGATCGCGGACCAGCCTGCCGCTTCGCGGACGCCGACCCGGCGCTGCCGGCCGCCGCCGAGCGCGAACAGGTCGATGGCCAGCATGACGAGGACGATGGCCACGAAGCACGTCCACATCCAGGGGGTGCCGATCGATTCCATTCCCAGATACTCCCGGTCAGAAGAAATCTCCCGCTTCGCCTGCGCCGGCAGCACAAACGAAACGGCCCTTCGTCCAGCGAGGACCAAGGGCCGTGAGGTGGAAGGGGCGCCTTTGCCATCGCGGCAAAGGTCTTGCTCATGACCACCTGCCGGTGATCACCCGGGCGCCGGGGAACCTCGATCGATGAGGTTTTCCGTCCTGACGACGCCGCGGCGGAGAGCTACTCCCCTTTGGGACGCACAGATCCTAGCAAAGACGAAGTGATCCAGTCAACAATGCGAAAAATGGGGATGGCCCTCGTTTGTCGCTTGCCAGCCCATGCTTCGCGATGGCTGCTTGCCGAGGGCGCCAGCTCCGTGATCGGATCCCGGCGGCCTTGGCCAATCCCGACACTCCCGCCGTGCAGCAGATGCGCGCTACCATCGAGGGTGAATTGCGCGAACTCGGGGCGCGCGTCATCGGCGAGATCCACGTCAATGCACTGACGACCGCCGTCGAGCCGACCAGCCGTTTCAAGGTGACGGCCGACAGCGGCACGCTGCAGGCGCTGTTCGCGCTGGCCGGCCGCCATCGCCGGCCACTGGACATCCATGCACAATGGCACCACCCGGACACCGTCCGTCAGGTTGGCGCTCTCGCGGCGTCCAGCCCGCAGGCGCGGCTCATCGTGTCGCACTGCGGCACCGTTTGCGATCTCTCGGCCCCGGGCTGGCCACTGCAGAAGAACCACCACAGCACTTACACTGATCGCGCGCTGGCAAGCGACTGGCAGCAACTGATCGAGGGCTACCCCGATCGCCTCGTCGTCGGGGTCGCCCTGGCAGACAATCCGCAGAACTACGCGCAAAAACGGGGACAGACCCCATTTTTCCTGCAAGGGTCGCCTTGCTCACCTGGAACGAGAACTTTGACGCTGGTCCGCTGTGGGCGTTGATCGAGCGGCGACGGCAATGCCTGGCCGTGCGGCAAATGGCTGGCAGTCCAGCTTGAGACCAAGGATGCGCAAGGCGTCAGGCTGGATTGATTGAATTCGGGTACCCAGGGGCACACAGCCGCCGGACAACTGACAAGCCGCCGGACGACGGACGAAGAAGGAGGCCGCTCCCCGGAGCGGCCCAAGCCCTGGACTTTCCTGGTGGAGACAGGCGGGATCGAACCACCGACCTTCTGATTGGCGATCTGGACCTCCAGCCATCTTTCGCCGTTGAAGGGCACACCCGGGGAGGGTCGACAACAATATCTTTCAAGAACTTGAAATAAACATGGGTTGATCGATGTTGATCGGCATTGCTGCATTGCGCTTGCCATTTGCTTACTGGCTTCCCCGGCAAGCAACAACGGAGACCATCCTCATGATCGAGAACAAGGGTCCGTTCACCGCCGGGAGAGTGGCGAAACACTGCTGCGAAGCGGGCAAGCAAGAGTCCTTTCTCTGGGATACGGAGTCGGCCGGGCTTGGTTTGAAAGCGTCCGCTGGAGACGCCAAGAACTGCATTCTTCAAAGTCGGCTCGAGACTGGCGCAACGATGCGCCTGACGATCGGCAGCACCACGGCGTGGACACTCGCCGCCGCTCGTACCGAAGCGCGCTGATTGCAAACGCTGATCGACCAGGGCATCGACCCGCGCCAGGTGAAGGCTGACGCCTGCATCACCCGCCTGGCCCGCGACGAACTGTCGAAGAAGATCGCCCGGGACGATTGCTTGCAGCGCGAGGAGGTGCAGGCCTGGTTCGCAGCCGTGCGCCAGATTCGGAATCCCGTCATCGCGGCCTATCTGCAAACTGCGCTGCTGACTGGCGCGCGCCGGGAAGAAGTGGCTGGCATTCGCTGGGAGGACGTCGACTTCACTTGGCGATCGCTGACCGTCAAGGACAAGATCGACGGCGAGCGCACGATCCCGCTGACGCACGATGTCGCGTCGCTGCTGGCCGGCTTGCCGCGGCGCAATGAATGGGTGTTCAGCAGCCGCACAGCGGCGTCTGGAAGGCTTCAGGAGACGCGCATCCAGCACAACAAGGCCAATTACATGCTGGTCATCGGTCCCGACGGCCGGCTGCGCGAGATCCGCCAGGTGCTGAGCGAAGAGAACTTCGCGCGCGTCAGGCCGGGAATGGTCCGGTTCTTCAACGTCCACTTCGATTCGCGGGGTCTGGTCACCCGGACGAGCACGAACTTGGTCCCACGCGGCGGCTGACCGTCGCGAGCACCAGGTGACGCGACGGTGCCAATCGCCGACAATCGCCGCGTTGCCTGCCGAAAGCCAGCCTGCCATGCATGGACTGCACCTGATCGCCGAACTTCACGACTGTCGCTGCGACGAACAGTTGCTCTTCGACGCCGCCGCACTGCGCGAACTCTGCCTTGCGGTCTGCGCCGAGCCAGGGCTGACGCCGCTCGGGACGCTGTTCCACCAGTTTGGCAGCGCTGCCCGACCGGCCGGCGCGACCGGCGCAGTCGTCCTCGCCGAATCGCACCTCGCCGTGCATACCTGGCCGGAAACCCGGGCCGTGACGCTCGACCTGTACGTCTGCAACTTCAGCCAGGATAACAGCGCGGCCGCGCGTCGCGCAGGCCAGCGGCTGATCGAGGCCTTTGCCCCGACGCGGCTGGTCCGCCGCGAGATCGAGCGCGGCACGAGCGCGCCGGTGCCGGCAACTGCTGACGCGGGTCCTTGCTGATCAGGGCGAATCGCCGGGCGATCTCCGGGGGTATACTGCGAGGCTCACATCGCCAGCAAGAACAGGGAGGCCCCGTGGAATCGCTCCGCATCACCCTCGAACAATCCGAAATCCCCACCCACTGGTACAACGTCGTCGCCGACATGCCCAATCCGCCGCTGCCGCCGCTCGCTCCGAACGGCCAGCCGGTGTCGCCCGAGCAGATGGCGGCGATCTTTCCGATGGCCATTCTCGAGCAGGAGATGTCCGCCGAGCGCTGGATCCCGATCCCCGACCCGGTGCGCGAAGTCTATCGCCTGTGGCGGCCGTCGCCGCTGATCCGCGCCCGCCGCCTCGAGGAAGTGCTCGGCACCCCGGCGCGGATCTACTACAAGTACGAGGGCGTCTCGCCAGCGGGCTCGCACAAGCCGAACACGGCCGTGCCGCAGGCCTACTACAACCAGCAGGCCGGAATCCGGCGGATCACCACCGAGACCGGCGCCGGACAGTGGGGCTGCTCGATGGCTTTCGCCGGACAGATGTTCGGCCTCGAGGTTCGCGTGTTCATGGTCAGGATCAGCTACCAGCAGAAGCCCTTCCGCCGCTCGATGATGCAGACTTGGGGCGCCGAGGTGTTCGCCAGCCCGTCGCCGATGACCCGCACTGGCCGCGAGATCCTCGAACGTGATCCGCAGAACCAGGGTTCGCTGGGCATCGCCATTTCGGAGGCCGTCGAGGAAGCCGCTTCGCGCGCCGACACGAGCTATGCGCTCGGCTCGGTGCTCAATCACGTCGCGCTGCACCAGACGATCATCGGCCAGGAGGCGAAAAAGCAGTTCGCCAAGGTCGGCGACTGGCCCGACGTGATCTTCGCGCCGTGCGGCGGCGGTTCCTCGTTCGCCGGCGTCGCCTTCCCCTTTCTCGCCGAGAACGCCGCCGGCGGACACGAGGGCCGGCCAACGCGTCTGGTCGCCGTCGAACCGACGTCGTGCCCGACGCTGACCAGGGGCGCGTACGCCTACGATTACGGTGACGCGTCGGGGTTCACACCGCTGATGAAGATGTACACGCTCGGCCACGACTTCATGCCGCCCGGGATCCACGCCGGCGGGCTGCGCTACCACGGCGACTCGCCGCTGGTCTCGCAGCTCTATCACGAAGGACTGATCGACGCCGTCGCGGTGGCCCAACTGGCGACTTTCGAGGCCGGCGTGACGTTCGCCCGCGCCGAAGGCGTGATCCCGGCTCCCGAGTCGAACCACGCGATCCGTGCCGCGATCGACGAGGCTCTGCGCTGCCGGGAGACCGGCGAAGCGCGGACGATCTTCTTCAACCTGACCGGTCACGGACACTTCGACATGGCTGCCTACGACCGCTACTTTGCCGGCGAGCTCGAAGACTTCGAGTACCCGGCCGAAGCGATCCACGCCTCGCTGGAGCACCTGCCGAAGATCGGCTGACTCCCCGATGCGGGTCGCCGTCTTCCTGCTCGTCCTCGCCAACCTGTTGTTCTTCGTCTGGAGCCGGGGCTACCTCGGAGCGCCGGCAAATCCCGACGAGCGGCGAATGAGCCTGCAGCTGCTTGCCGACCAGATCCGGGTCGTCGCACGCGACGATCCGCCGGCCCCCCCGGCGAAGAACGCAGGCGGCGAGCGCAAGGTCTCCGCGAAGAACGGCGAGGTCTGCGCGCAGTGGACCGACCTCGCCAGCACCGACGCCGACCGGATCGAGAAGCTCGTCGGCGAGCAGTTCGCCGCTTTCCGGGTCCGGCGCAACGTCACCGAAAGCAGTGGCTACTGGGTGTTCATCCCGCCGCAGGGGAGCAAGGAAGAAGCGAACCGGAAGACCGCTGAACTCGAGGAACTCGGGATCACCGACTATCTGATCATCCAGGCCGGCGGGCCGAACCAGTGGGCCGTCTCGCTGGGAACCTACCGGACCGAGGAAGCCGCGAACCTGGGGCTCGAAGTCCTGCGCGCCAAGGGCGTCAAGTCGGCGAGGATGGGCGAGCGCAAGACCCGGCCGGCCTCGACGACCCTGGAGATCAGCGGACCCGGCGGGCAGGCTGACGCGCTGCATCGGGCGATCGGTGCGCTCGTTCCGAAAGCCGGTCCGGTCGCCTGCAAGGTGAAAGTCGAGGGCTCGCGATGAGCTTCGTCGTCGGACTGACCGGGGGCATCGGCAGCGGCAAGAGCACCGTCGCCGGGCTGTTCGTCGAGCGGGGCGCGATCCTCGTCGACACCGACGCGATCGCTCACCAGCTGACCGGACCCGGAGGCGGCGCGATGGCGGCGATCGCCGCGACCTTCGGGCCTCCCCTCGTGCGGGCCGACGGCGCGCTCGACCGGGTGGCGATGCGCCGGCTGGTATTCACCGACCGGTCGGCGAAGGCACGGCTCGAAACGGTCCTGCATCCGCTGATCCGCGCCCGCAGCGCCGAACTTTGTGCGGCGGCAACCGCCGCGCCGTACGTCGTTCTGGCCGTTCCGCTGCTCGTCGAATCGGGCGGCTATCGCGAGCGCGCCGACCGGATACTCGTCGTCGACTGCGACGAGCAGGTTCAACTCGCGCGGGTGATCGCGCGCAGCGGACTTTCCGCCGACGAAGTCCGAGCGATCATCGCCAGCCAGGCGTCACGCGCCGAGCGGCGTGCGGCGGCCGACGATCTGGTGGTCAACGACGGCAGCCAGGACGAACTGCCGCCGCAGGTCGATGCCCTGCACCGCCGCTATCTCCGGATGGCCCGCGCCAAAGCTCAAGCGGGCCGTTGAGGTTTTGCGGCAAATGATTCAGAATCATGGCGAATCCCTGTCCCTAACGCCGGCGGCCGTGTGATCACGTACGAATACCCCTTCAACGAACGCATACGCACGCTGCTGCGCCTGGAGGATTTGTTCAACAAGGCGAAGAGCTTTCTCGAGCGCGACGGGTCCCAGGAGCATCATGTCGTTCTGCTGACTCTCTTCGAGATCCTCGACGTCGCCGGGCGCGCCGACCTGAAGATGGACCTGATTCAGGAGCTCGAACGCCAACGCCAGAGCCTGCTGGGCTTCCGCAACAACCCTGACATCTCCGAGGAAGCGTTGTCGAGCGCGCTCTACGAAATCGAGCACGCGTCTGCGGCACTGCTCGGCATGGCCGGCAAGATCGGCCAGCACCTGCGCGACAACGACTGGCTGATGAGCATCAAGAGCCGCGCGAGCATTCCTGGCGGCGTCTGCGAATTCGACCTGCCTTCGTATCACTATTGGCGGCACCAGCCGCCCGACGTGCGGCGCGACGCTCTCGTCGGCTGGCTGCAGCCGCTGCTGCCGTTGCGCGACGCGTTGACCATCGTGCTCCGCCTGCTGCGCGCCAGCGGCCGTCCCGAACACCACGTCGCCGTCGGCGGAGCGTTCCAGCTGATGCTCGGCGGCAGCAGCTCGCAGATGGTGCGCATCTCGCTCAAGCTGCACGACCCGTACATCCCGGAGATCAGCGCCAACAAGTACGCGCTGAACATCCGCTTCACCCGTCCCGACAGCGATCACCGGCCGCGGCACTGCGACAACGACGTCGAGTTCGACATGCTCTTCTGCAACCTCTGAGCGCTGGACAACTGGCGAACGGGTATTCGCAGAAGGCGGCCACGGCGCAGCGCATGCGCCGGCGTCTTGAACGATTCACGCGGGTTCGATCGCGGCTGGTCCGGGGTTGCGCGGAGGAGGATCGTCTGCGGCGGCGACGCCCACCATCGACCACGGCGAAGCCTGTCGGCCGGGCTTGGTCCGCCCGGCGCTGCCGCGCAAAAAAAAGAGCGCCGGATCTGGAGTCCGGCGCTCGGCATGTCGGGTGACGCTTACCGGAACACGTCGGGCAGGCGGTCAATGGGCCCGGCACATGGCCGCGTCAACTGGGGCTATCGCAGAAGCTGTGCGCCGGATTGCCGAGTCCGATCCCGGAATTGTCATCGCACTCGTACCCGTTATTGTCATCGGGGAATGGTAGCTGCCCTGGCGGGTTCTTGGCATCCGCGTTGCCAACGGTTCCGGCGGCCGGTTTGCCCAACGCATTGCCGTTGCCATTGCCGTTGCCGGATGGCTGCCCCACGCTGGAGGGGTCATAAGGGCGGGACGAGTTGGCGCTGTCGGCGTACGCCGGAACTCCCAAGGACACACTGATCAACGCGCCGGCAACCAGGCCGATCAAGCGATTCGTTTTGCTCATGCTGCACCTCCTGCTCGTACGCCGGCCGGCTGGCCGGCGATCTGGTGATTTCCGGATCACTTTCGTGGCAGCCGGGTCGACGACGGCCCGCTTCCGCCCAGTCCTCCCGAACCCTTGCCCGGACGGCCCGGCGGATCGCCGCGAGGCTCGCGGCAGGCTCTGCCGAGCTTGTCCAAGTCCATGATCCATTAACCCGAACTTTGCCCACTGTGCCGACGTAGTGGGCTGAATTGGCTGGAGAATCGCA
>NZ_JAMTDX010000094.1 GCF_023806625.1 Accumulibacter sp. | reverse complement strand
GGCCCGCGCCAGACTACTCTTTCGCACCGCCGAGGCGGTCGAGGCGCAGCCGCTGGCGCTCGTCGAAGAGGCGGCGCGCGGCGAGGCTGACGGCGACGATCGTCCCGAATCCGGTGCCGCCGGCGATCAGGAACATCACCAGGATCTGGTACTTGACCGCTTCGACCGGCGGCGTGCCGGCGAGGATCTGACCGGTCATCATCCCCGGCAGACTGACGATCCCGGCGGCGGACATCGCGTTGATGATCGGGATCATCCCGACGCGGATCGCCTCGCGCCGGCTGTCCGAGATCGCCCGCCGCCAGTCGTCGCCGAGCGCCAGCCGCGACTCGATGACTCCGCGGCGCTGCGCGGCGTCCTGGGTCAGCCGGTCGAGGCCGAGCGAGATGCCGTTCATCGTGTTGCCGAGAATCATCCCGAGCAGCGGGATCGCGTACTGCGGCGCGTACCAGGGATCCGGTGAAACGACGACGAGCAGCGCGACGACGGTGATGGCGAACGACGAAACGAACATCGACAGCGTGCCGACGCCGAAGCCCCACGCGCCGAGGAAACGGCGCTTCTGGCGGACCATCACCTCGCGCCCGGCGACGAGCAGCATCAGCGCGGCGAGCAGCGCCACCCAGAGCGGATCGGCGTTCTCGAAGAGCAGCTTGAGCACCAGGCCGATCAGCAGCAGCTGGACCGTGCTGCGCGCCGCCGAGACGAGCAGCGGCTTGCCGGCACCGATGCGCATCCGCGAAGACAGGCCGGCCAGCGCCATGATCAGCAGCGCGGCGACGCCGAGATCGAGCGACGAGAGGGCGATCACGTTCATCGCCGGTCGCCGGCTTCGAGGCGGCCGTCGACGAGGACGAAGCAGCGCTGCGCGACGCGCGCGATCTGCTGCGCGTCGTGACTGACCCAGAGCAGCGCCGCCCGGTGCTCTTCGCGATACGCCGCGAGCAACGCCTCGACGCGCTGCGCGCTCGCCGCGTCGAGGTTGCCGGTCGGCTCGTCGAGCAGAACGACCGGCGGTTCGAGCATCAGCGTGCGCAGCAGCGCGAGCCGCTGGCGCTCGCCGGTCGAGCAGCGGGCGACCGACCAGTCGATTGCCTCGCGCGGCAGGGCGAGTTCGTCGAGCCACTCGCCGCGGACGCCGCCGGGGAAGTGCGCGCCGACTGCGTCGGCCCACCATTGGCTCTCGGCAGCGACCAGGGCCACCGAGCGCCGCCACTGTGGGGCCGGCAGACGCGAGCACGCCGTGCCGTCGAGCCAGGCTTCGCCGTGGTGCGGGTCGAGGTCGGCGATCGCGCGCAGCAGCAGCGTCTTGCCGCTCCCCGATTCGCCGGCGAGGCAGACGCACTCGCCGGCGGCGATGGCCAGGTCGACGGGCCCGACGTGCCGGGCGCTCAGTCGGTCGAGCTGCAGCCTGGCCGGCATCGCGGCTCCTCGTCGTTCATCGGCGATCACGCGGCGCGCGCTCGAACGCCGGCGCTTCAGCCGCGCGCCCCGGGCGCGGCGCGCGCGACGATCGCCGCGGTGTCGACGCCGGCCGGCAGCAGACCGAAGACGTCGCCGGCACCGGAACCGGCGAGCCGCGACGCGCAGAACGCGTCGAACACCGCCTCGGTCGAATGCTGGCGCAGCAGAACGGCCTGCAGCAGCAGCGCGACGTCGCGCGCCAGGCGCCGGGCGCGCGCCTCGTCGACGGCGCCGGCGATCGCCCGGCGAACCGTCTCGAGCGTCGCCGCGATCGCCGGATGGGCACCGCGCACCGGGGCGACCTCGCGCTCGAGCGCCGCACCGACCTCGGCGCTGCGCAAGGCGCGCAGCAGGTCGAGCGCCATGATGTTCCCGGCACCCTCCCAGATCGAGTTCAGCGGCATCTCGCGGTAGATGCGCGCCATCACGCCCTCGCCGTGCTCCTCGACGTACCCGTTGCCGCCGAGGCACTCCATCGTCTCCTGCGCAAAATGGCTGCCGCGCTTGCAGATCCAGAACTTGGCGACCGGCGTCAGGACGCGGCGGATCAGCGCCTCGTGGCCGTCGTCGCCGTTCTCGCTGCGCTCGACGGCGCGCGCCAGGCGCAGCGCCAGCGCCGTCGCCGCCTCGCTCTCGAGCGCGAGGTCGGCGAGGACGTTCTTCATCATCGGCTGGTCGATCAGCCGCCGGCCGAAAGCCTCGCGTCCTGCCGCGTGATGCAGCGCCAGCGCGAGCGCGTGGCGCATCAGCCCGGCGGTTCCGAGCGCACAGTCGAGCCGGGTGATCGTGCCCATCGCCAGGATCTGCGCGACCCCGCGCCCTTCCTCGCCGACCAGCCAGGCGGTGGCGGCGTCGAACTCGACCTCCGAACTCGCGTTGGCGTGGTTGCCGAGCTTGTGCTTGAGTCGCTGGACGGCGAACGCGTTGACCGAGCCGTCGGGCCGGATCCGTGGCAGGAAGAAGCACGACAGGCCGGCCGGCGCCTGCGCGAGGATCAGGAAGGCGTCGCACATCGGCGCCGAGCAGAACCACTTGTGTCCGGTGATCCGGTAGCGGCGGCCCCACGCGTCGTCGGCTTCGTACTCGGCGCGGGTCGTGTTCGCGCGCACGTCCGATCCACCCTGCTTCTCGGTCATGCCCATGCCCATGGTCAGACCGGACTTCTCGTCGAAGGGCAGGAAACGCGGATCGTAGCGATCGCTGGCCAGGCCCGGCCCCCACTGGCGAAGGATCGCGCGGTTCGCGCGCAGGGCCGGGGTCACCGCGTAGGTCATCGAGATCGGACAGAGGATCGACGGTTCGCACTCGGTGAACAGCATGAACGCCGCGGCCCGTTCGACGTGCGCTCCGGGGCCGGCGAACCACGGCGTGCCGTGCAGCCCGTGGCGCATCGCCGCGGCCATCAGCGCGTGGTAGCTCGGATGGAAGTCGACCTGGTCGATCCGCCGCCCGAAGCGGTCGTGGCTTTTCAGCGAGGGCGCGAAGTGGTTGGCCAGCCGCGCGTGGCGCTGCATTTCGGCCGACCCCAGCTCGGCGCCGAGCGCGACGAAGCGCGCCTCGTCGCAGCCCGGCAGATTGAAGCGCAGCGCATCGGCCAGCGCCCGGTTGCCGGTGAACAGATTGACGTCGGCAAAGTCCGTGCTCTGGTTGAAGACCTCGTGCGTCGTTCGCTTCATCGCATTTTCCGTCGGCAGGCGTCCGGCCAGCCGGCCACGCGTGCGACTTGCACGCCCGCGCCGGGGCACCGCTCGATGATGCCACAGCGTGGCTCGCCGGAGAATGGCCCGCACCGGCCGGCGTCGGATGTTGCGGCGCAGCTTGCCAGCGGCGGGATCAGCCTGTATGGTGCCGCGCGTCTGCTTATATCGTATACGATCCTCGGAGGATTGCCGACGCGGATGCCCTCGGTGCTCGAACTCGTCGCTGCCCAGAAGGTGCCGCGTCTCAGCGCCTCGGACCATGTCGCGCAGTCGCTGAAGAAGGCGATCGTCGAAGGTCTGCTGCCGGCTGGGCAGCTGCTGCGCCAGGACGAGATCGCCAGCCACTTCCACGTCAGCAAGATCCCCGTTCGCGAGGCGCTCAAGCACCTCGAAGCGAAAGGACTGGTCAGCTTCGAGCGCCACCGCGGCGCGGTCGTCGCCGCGCTGTCGTCGTCCGAGATCAACGAGTACATGGACATTCGCGCGCTGCTCGAAGCCCGTGCGGCGCGACTTTCGGCAGCGGCGATCAGCGAGGCGCTGATCGGCGAGGCGCGCCGGTACCTCGAACAGTTCGCCGAGGCGACCGACGCCACCCGCTGGGGCGAACTCAACTGGCTGTTCCACTCGACGCTCTACGGCGCCGCCGGTCGACCGATCCTGCTCGCCGAGATCCGCTCGCTGTACAACAAGGTCGAGCGCTACGTCCGGGCGCTCCTTTCCGTCACCAACGAAATGCCGAAGACCCAGCGCGAGCACGCCGAGATCCTCGACGCGTTCGCCCGCCGGGACCCCGACGCGGCGGCAGAACTCACTCGGGCGCATGTGCTCGATGCGGGTGCGTCACTTGTCAGCCATCTCGACGAACACCGTCACAGCAAAGGAGGAAACGCATGAAGACACGCATCCTGGCAGCCGGCTTCGGTCTGCTTTCGCTGGCCGCGACCAGTGCCTGGGCCGACATCCTCGTGGCCATCGCCGGCCCGATGACCGGGCAGTACGCCTCGGCCGGTGACCAGATCCGCAAGGGTGCCGAACTGGCGGTCGCCGACATCAACGCCAAGGGCGGCGTCCTCGGCCAGAAACTCAAGCTCGAGATCGGCGACGACGCCTGCGATCCGAAGCAGGCCGTCTCGGTGGCCAACACGATGGTCAACAAGAAGATCGCCTTCATGCACGGCCACTGGTGCTCGAGTTCGACGATTCCCGCCTCCGAGGTGTACAACGAGGCGCAGATCGTCATGGCCACCGTGTCGACCAACCCGCAGGTCACCGAACGCGGACTGAAGAACATCTTCCGGATCATGGGCCGCGACGATCAGCAGGGCGTCGTCGCCGGCAACTACCTGGTCGACCACTTCAAGGGCAAGAAGATCGCCGTGGTCGACGACAAGAGCGCGTACGGCAAGGGGCTCGCCGACGAGATCGCCAAGGCGATGGAGGCCCGGGGCGTCAAGCCGGCGCTGCGCGAGTCGATCACCGCCGGCGAGAAGGACTACTCCGGACTGGTCAGCAAGCTCAAGTCGGCCGGAATCGAAGTGCTGGCCTTCGGCGGCTACCATACCGAGGTCGCGCTGATCCTTCGTCAGGCGCAGCAGGCCGGCCTCAAGCTGACGGTCATGGGCGGCGACACGATGACCAACTCCGAGCTGGTCACCGCCGCCGGTCCGATGGCCGACAACGTGCTGTTCACCTTCGCTCCCGATCCGCGCAAGAATCCGGCTGCGGCGGCGGTGGTCAAGAAGTTCCGCGACGCGAAGGTCGAACCTGAAGGCTACGTGATGTACGCCTACGCGGCGATGCAACTGTTCGCCGAAGCCGCCCAGAAGGCCAAGAGCACGAAGTACAAGGACCTCGAGAAGGCGCTGCGTGAGGGCAGCTTCGACACGGTGATCGGCAAACTGAGCTTCGACGCCAAGGGCGACAACAAGCTGCCGGGCTTCATGGTCTACCAGTGGAAGGGCGGGCAGTACGACTACGTCAAGTAGTCGCGCTCAATCCCCCGCGGGCGCCGTCGCGGCGGCGCCCGGTGAAGCCTGCAACCCCGCGCGGCGGCCCGTCGAGCCGCCGCCAGACTGGCCACCGGAATAGCGCATGACTGCCGCCGACACCCCACTGCTTCGCCAGCGCATCCGCGAGTACCATCGTCTCGACGAGCAGCGGGTCGTCGACGAACTGATCGCCTTGGCCCGCTGCTCGTCGTCCGAACTGCAGGGAATCCGCCGGCGCGCGACGCCGCTCGTCCAGACGGTCCGCGACAGCCGACTGAAGGCCGGCGGAATCGACGCGTTCCTGGCCACCTACGACCTGTCCTCGCGCGAGGGCGTGGTGCTGATGTGCCTCGCCGAGGCGCTGCTGCGCATCCCCGACTCGGCGACCGTCGATCGCCTGATCCGCGACAAGATCGGCAACACCGAGTGGGAACGCCGGCTCGGCGCCTCGCACAGCACCTTCGTCAACGCCGGCACCTGGGCGCTGATGCTCACCGGGCGGATCGTCAATCTCGACAACGACGATCGCGACCTCGGCGGAACGCTCAAGCGGATGGTCGCCCGTGCCGGCGAACCGGTGATCCGCCAGGCGGTGATCGCCGCGATGCGCATCCTCGGCCGGCAGTTCGTCATGGGCCGGACCATCGGCGAGGCGCTCGAGCGCGCGCGCAGCGCCGGCAAGGCCGGCTACTACCACTCGTACGACATGCTCGGCGAGTCGGCACGCACCGGCGCCGACTCGCTGCGCTACTTCGAATCGTACTGCGCGGCGATCGCGGCGATCGGCGACGAGTCGGCCGGCCGTCCGGTCTTTCAGGCGCCGTCGATCTCGATCAAGCTCTCGGCGCTGCACCCGCGTTACGAGGTCGCCCAGGAGCAGCGCGCCCGTCACGAACTGCTGCCCGCGGTCAAGGCGCTGGCCGTCCGCGCCAAGGCCCGCGACATCGGGTTCACGATCGACGCCGAAGAGGCCGACCGCCTCGAGCTGTCGCTCGACCTGATCGAAGCTCTGGCGACCGACCCGGAGCTCGCCGGCTGGAACGGTCTCGGACTCGCCGTCCAGGCTTACCAGAAGCGCGCCCTGCCGGTGATCGACTGGCTCGCCGACCTTGCCCGGCGCGGCGGCCGGCGGCTGGCCGTCCGCCTGTGCAAGGGCGCCTACTGGGACGCCGAGATCAAGCTCGCCCAGGAACGCGGCCTCGCCGATTACCCGGTGTTCACGCGCAAGGTGTCCAGCGACGTCTCGTACCTCGCCTGCGCGCGTCGCCTGCTCGCCGATCCGCTGGCTTTCTACCCGGCATTCGCCACGCACAACGCGCACACCCTCGCCGCCGTCGCCGAAATCGCGATCAGCGCTGGCGGCAGCGACGAATGGGAGTACCAGCGACTGCACGGGATGGGCGCGGAACTCTATGACCAGATCGTCGGCCCGGCGAAATGGGCGCGCGCCTGCCGCGTCTACGCACCGGTTGGCAGCCACGAGGATCTGCTCGCCTACCTCGTCCGCCGGCTGCTCGAAAACGGGGCGAATTCGTCGTTCGTCAACCGCATCGCCGACGCCGCGCTGCCGATCGACCAGTTGATCGCCGACCCGGTCGCCCGGGCTGCTGCACTGGCCAGCAAGCGCCAGCCGCGCATCCCGCTGCCGCGCGAGCTCTTCGGTGCCGCGCGCGCCAACAGTGAAGGACCCGACATGAACGACCGACAGAGCCTCGAAGACCTGCGCGGAGCGATCGCCGGCAGCCGGCGGGTCGCCTACTTGGCCGCCCCGCTGATCGACGGCCATCCGCGTCACGGCCAAGCCCGGCCGGTGTGCTCGCCGGCCGACCGGCGCGAGACCGTCGGCGAGGTCGTCGAGTCTTCGCTCGCCGACGCCAGCGTCGCACTGGCCGTCGCTCAGGCGGCGTTTCCGGCCTGGGACACAACACCGGCGGAGCAACGCGCCGCGGCGCTCGAGCGTGCCGCCGACCTGATGCAGGGACGGCTGCCCGAACTCGTTGCGCTGATCGTCCGCGAGGGTGGCCGCACGCAGGCCGATGCGGTCGCCGAGGTGCGCGAGGCGATCGACTTCTGCCGCTACTACGCGGCGCAGGCGCGCGAGAAGTTCGCCGAGCCGATCGCCCTGCCCGGCCCGACCGGCGAGCGCAATACGCTCGAGTTGCACGGGCGCGGCGTTTTCGTCTGCATCAGTCCGTGGAATTTTCCGCTGGCCATCTTCGTCGGGCAGATCGCCGCTGCGCTCGCCGCCGGCAACGCGGTCGTCGCCAAGCCCGCCGAGCAGACGCCGCTGGTCGCCGCACTGGCTGTCGAACTGCTGCACACCGCCGGCATCCCCGGCGGCGTGCTCGCCTTCCTGCCCGGCGACGGACGGATCGGCGCGGCGCTCGTCGCCGGTCGCGAGTGCGCCGGTGTCGCGTTCACCGGCTCGACCGAGGTCGCCCGGGTGATCGCCCGCACGCTCGCCGAGCGCGAAGGGCCGATCGTCCCGCTGATCGCCGAGACCGGCGGCCAGAACGCGCTGATCGCCGATTCTTCGGCGTTACCCGAGCAGGTCGTCCGCGACGCCGTCGCCTCGGCGTTCAACTCGGCTGGCCAACGCTGCTCGGCGCTGCGCGTCCTCTTCGTCCAGGAGGACATCGCCGACCGGGTCTGCGAAATGCTTGCCGGCGCGATGCAGGAACTGCGCATCGGCGATCCGGCGGAGATCGCCACCGACGTGGGTCCGGTGATCGACGACGCCGCACGCGAGGTGCTCGAGGCGCATGCGCGCCGCCTCGACAGCTTCGCGCTGCCGATCCACTGCTGCACTCTCGACGACGAAACGACGCGCCACGGCAGCTTCTTCGCCCCGCGCGCCTACCAGATCGACAGCCTCGCGCGTCTCGAGCGTGAAGTCTTCGGGCCGATCCTGCACGTCATCCGCTGGCCCGGCGACGACCTCGACCGCGTCTGCCAGGCGATCGCCGACACCGGGTACGGACTCACGCTCGGCATCCACAGCCGGATCGACGAGACGGTCAGGCGAATCACCCGGCGCCTGCATGTCGGCAACACCTACGTCAACCGGAACATCATCGGCGCGGTTGTCGGCGTCCAGCCCTTCGGCGGCGAAGGCCTGTCGGGGACCGGCCCGAAAGCCGGCGGACCGCACTACCTCTACCGCTTCGCCAGCGAACGGACTCTGTCGGTGGACATCACCGCAGCCGGCGGCAACGCCGGCCTGATGGCGCTCGACCAGGATGCCTAAGAATGGTCAAAATGGGGACAGACCCCGTTTTTCCGGTGGATAAATGGGGACAGACCCCGTTTTTCCGGAGAAAAAACGGGGTCTGTCTCCATTTATTGCCATTTTTAGGGCGCAAGACGAGGAGATGACATGGCGCTTGCCCTGCAGCAACTGATCAACGGCCTGACGCTCGGCGCCGTCTATGGCCTGATCGCGATCGGTTACACGATGGTTTACGGGATCATCGGGATGATCAATTTCGCTCACGGCGACATCTACATGGTCAGCGCGTTCATCGCGATCACCGGCTTCACGCTGCTCGCTGCCTTGGGGGTCAGCTCGGTGCCGCTGGGGCTGGTCCTCGTCCTGCTGCTCGCCGTCGCATTCACTTCGGTCTATGGCTGGACGGTCGAGCGGGTCGCCTACCGGCCGCTGCGCGGGTCGACGCGCCTCGCGCCGCTGATCTCGGCGATCGGCATGTCGATCTTCCTGCAGAACATGGTCCAGCTGACCCAGGGCGCGCGCGTCAAGCCCATCCCCCCGGTGCTCGTCGGCGGCATCGACCTGCTGACCATCGACGGCTTCACGGTGCGCCTGGCCTACTCGCAGCTGCTGATCGTCTTCGTCACGCTCGCGCTGATGGGCGGTTTCACCTGGCTGATCACGCGCACCTCGTTCGGCCGACAGCAGCGTTCGTGCGAACAGGACCGGACGATGACTGCGCTGCTCGGCATCGACGTCGACCGCACGATCTCGCTGACCTTCATGCTCGGCGCCGCGCTCGCGGCGGTCGCCGGCGTGATGGTCACCGTCTATTACGGCGTCGTCGACTTCTTCATCGGCTTCGTCGCCGGAATCAAGGCGTTCACCGCCGCCGTCCTCGGCGGCATCGGCTCGCTGCCCGGAGCGATGCTCGGCGGCCTGCTGATCGGGCTGATCGAAGCCTTCTGGGCCGCGTATCTGTCGGCCGAGTACAAGGACGTGGCGACGTTCAGCATCCTGATCCTCGCGCTGATGTTCCGCCCGTCGGGCCTGCTCGGCCGACCCGAGGTGGAGAAGGTCTGATGAGCACGCTGGTTTTCGCGCAGCATCCGGTCTCCCTGGCCGAGCGGCTCCGCGACGCGTCTGCCGTCGCGTTGATCACCGTCCTCCTCGGCATCCCGATGATCGGCCTGACCACCGTCGACCAGGGCGGCAGCCTGCAGGTCGTCACGCGCTGGCCGGCGCTGGCCGCTTTCGTCGCCGCCGGTTTCTTCGGCCGGCTGCTGCTGCGCTGGGCGATCGACCAGTGGCAGGCACGCCGGCGGACGCGCACCGCCGCAGCATCCTCGGCGACGCGGGGGGTCAACCCGTTGCTGCGCCGCGGCGGCTGGCTCGCGCTGGGTGTCGCGCTGGCCCTGCCGGTCGTCTTCCCGGAGAATCGCTACGTCGTCGACACCGCGACCACCGTGCTCATCTACGTCATGCTCGGCTGGGGGCTCAACGTCGTCGTCGGCCTCGCCGGTCTGCTCGACCTCGGCTACGTCGCCTTCTACGCCGTTGGCGCGTACACCTACGCGCTGCTGTCGACGCAGTTCGGGTGGACATTCTGGGAGTCGCTGCCGGTCGCCGGGGCAATGGCCGCGACTTTCGGCGTCCTGCTCGGCTGGCCGACGCTGCGCCTGCGCGGCGACTACCTGGCCATCGTCACGCTCGGTTTCGGCGAGATCGTCCGCGTGATCCTGGTCAACTGGACCGAAATGTCCGGCGGCCCGAACGGGATCACCTCGATTCCGCGCCCGACCTTCTTCGGCCTGCCGTTCAGACCGCCCGGTGACGAACCGACCTTCGCCTCGTTCTTCGCACTCGAGTACTCGCCGAACCAGCGGCTGATCTTTCTCTATTACCTGATCCTCGCGCTCGCCCTGCTGACCAACGCCTTCGTCACGCGCATGCGCCGCCTGCCGGTCGGCCGCGCCTGGGAAGCGCTGCGTGAGGACGAGATCGCCTGCAAGGCGATGGGCATCCACGCGCGCAACGTCAAGCTCTCGGCCTTCGCGCTCGGCGCGATGCTCGGCGGCTTCGCCGGGGTGTTCTTCGCCGCGCGCCAGGGCTTCATCTCGCCCGAGTCGTTCACCTTCAATGAGTCGGCGATCATTCTGGCGATCGTCGTCCTCGGCGGCATGGGCAGCCAGCTCGGGGTCGTCCTCGCCTCGCTGGTCCTCGTCCTGCTGCCCGAGCTCGGCCGTGACTTCGCCGAATACCGCATGCTGCTCTTCGGCGCGGCGATGATCCTGATCATGATCTGGCGACCCGGCGGTATCCTCGCCCACCGCGAACCGACGCTGCGCTACCACGGCGCCGGAGCCGGCCGATGAGCCCGCAAACTCCACCGCTGCTCGCCGTCGAGCGGCTGACGATGCGCTTCGGCGGGCTGCTGGCGATCGACGACCTGTCGCTCGACGTCGGCGCAGGTCAGATCACCGGCGTGATCGGCCCGAATGGCGCCGGCAAGACGACCTTCTTCAACTGCCTGACCGGCTTCTACAAGCCGACG
>NZ_JAMTDX010000093.1 GCF_023806625.1 Accumulibacter sp. | reverse complement strand
TTCTCACAAAATCGGCAGCTTACAGCCAGATCCTCAAGTTGTGTATAAGGGTATGCGTTCAACTCCCTGTCTTTGGACCTGAATACCCTATCGAGGCACTCCATCGTCTCGATCGTATTGGCACTATTTGCACAGGGATCCGGGCTCTGTGCAAAGGAACTCGAGGACACAAGTACTGAGCAGAGGACTATGGGAAGTTTGCGCATAGTTCCGAAACCTTGGAGACGATCGTGGTGCTGGGGATAATGTGGCGCCTAAGGAAACGCTGATTTAATCGGCTGCCGGCTTGATGCGTTTGGTATAATAGGCGAATGGCTGATGAGCATATCCTTATGGAACCGCTGATCAATGGACCTCAACACGCGGCAAGGCCGCTGCCGGTTGGGAAAGCGAGCGCTCGCGGTCAGGCGTCGCGCCGTACGGGCCGAGTGCCCCGGGGTTCAAAGCCTCGTTCTGGCCTTCCCCGCCCCTTTTCGGGGTCCTTCGCCGTGCTCAGGACGCACCTTGGCTGTGAAGGGCCAGAAGCTGCCGCTTCGCGATGACCAGATTGGCCAGCGCAAAAAGGATGTGCAACTGGGCCGTGTTCTTCTTCAGACCCTTGTAGCAGACCTTGCGGTGGCCGAAGAGGTTCTTCACGATGTGGAAGGGATGCTCGACCTTCGAGCGGATGCTCGCCTTCACCGATTCCAGCCGACGCAGCAGTGGGCCGAGCTTGCTCTCTTCCGGGATCGCTTTCAGCTTGCTGCGCTTGGCCGCCACCGGCCAGTCGATGTCCCGGTCCTTCAGGTCTTCGCGCTTCTCGACACCGGTGTAGCCGGCATCCAGGTACACGCTCTTTTCTTCGCCGTGCAGCACTTCGGCGGTCTGCGTCACGTCAGCGACGTTCGCCGCCGTTCCGACGACCGTATGAACCAGCCCGCTCTCGGCATCGACCCCAATGTGCGCCTTCATCCCGAAGTGCCACTGGTTCCCTTTCTTCGTCTGGTGCATCTCTGGATCGCGGGCCTTCGCTTCGTTCTTCACCGATGGCGGTGCCGGGATGATCGTCGCGTCGGCGATCGTCCCCTCGGACATCAGCAGCCCGGCCGCGCGCAGCTTGCCGTTGACCGCATCCAGCACCACCTTGGTCAGATCGTGCTCTTCCAGCAGGTGCCGAAAGCCCAGCACCGTCGTCGCATCCGGCACCGATTCCCTCGACAGGTCGATGCCAACGAAATCCCGCAACGACTGGCTGTCGGTCACCGCATCCTCGACCCCCTCGTCCGACAGGTGATACCACTGCTGAGCCAGGACCATCCGCAGAATCCGTTCGAGGCCCACCGGCGGCCGACCCCGTTCGCCCTTCGGGTAGTACGGCTCGATCACCGACAGAGCCTCCTGCCAGGGGACCACCTTCTCCATCTCGGCCAGAAACCGCTCCCGCCTCGTCACCCGCTTCTTCGCGGCGAACTCGGCCTCGGAAAAACTGATCTGCTTCATCACCTGGATTCCTCATCAGCTACCCGGGAATTA
Source organism: Accumulibacter sp. (assembly GCF_023806625.1). GTDB lineage: Bacteria > Pseudomonadota > Gammaproteobacteria > Burkholderiales > Rhodocyclaceae > Accumulibacter. The sequence continues at coordinate 75,667 of NZ_JAMTDX010000093.1, read as the reverse complement.
TACCAAAAGCATCCCGCGCAGGGCCGATTAAATCAGCGTTTCCCTAACGTAGAAGTCACCGGCGCTGCGCGGCTTTATCGCGCAGCGTCCGTGTGGACTGCCGGGTTAGGCGTCACGGTCAGTCGATGTCCGGAACGGGAGGCCACGACGGGCGATTGGCTTTGACCCAGTTCTTCAGCTTTCGTCTCGCGGAATCCCCTGCAGTCTCGATCTTGAGATAGCTGCATATTGCTTTCCATGTGCTCAACCCTTTTCGATTCGCCAGTTCTGGAACTGTGGCGACCCAATCACCTGGGTTTGGCGTAGGTGCCTTCTTCGGAGCCGTTGATTGACGCAACAACTCTTCCAAGTCATCAAAGTCGCCATCCTTTGGTGCGGAAGCGAGTTGTTCGTGGAACACACGGCGCAGGGCTGTATTGAACGTTAAATTCTCAAATGGCTTCGGACTTGCGAGCTTCCATACCAGTGCCACGATGTCGTCGTCGACGTTGAACTGTTGCATAGCGAACTCCTTTCTAGTGAGTGGCACCAGTATTCACTAGAAAACCACTAGTGTCAAGCACTTTAGCACTAGTGAAGCGACGTGCTAGTGGCCAGCTTGTGACGCCCAACGTCTGAATTCACCGGCCTACGCGGTTTTTCGCGCAGGTCCGGTGGAATGATGGGTTGGGCCGCACATCATGGGCGAGAGATTGCCTGCCGCAGGCCAAAGGCGATCAAAAAAAACCCACAAGTGCGCTCAATAGCCGGCTTTGTCCTGCGATAGAAGCGGGCGGCACGGTCGCTTGACAGAGCCAAGGCAACGCCGCCGTACCATAGAAGGGCAATGAGAGCCACCATCAGGACCATGACGGACAAAGTCCCGGTCGAGGTGCCGGCTGGAACGGCGGCAGAGAACACGGAGGCGTAAAAGACCATGGACTTTGGGTTGGACAGGTTGGTTGCGATCCCGTCGCGAAATGCGCGCGCATGTTGAAGGCGAGGGAAGTGAGGTCTTGGCAGGAAGCGGCACCCCGGAACGATGAAGAAGCTGAACGCCAAACCAAACAAGATATGCGGCACCTAGCAGCTTCAGCGACCAGAACAGCCAAGGAAAGAGAGAGAAGACGACGCCAAGGCCGAACAGTGCGGCGGTGGCCCAGAGTGCATTGACGCAGACGATGCCGCCGACAAGGGCCAAGGACTCGGCTCTGTGCGAAGTTACTGAGCGGTGGGTAACGGCAACGAAATTCGGGCCAGGGCTCATGACGCCAGCAATACAAACGACTGAGGCGGTAAGAACAGCGGCGATGTCAATCATTGTGAGATCCTTAGTGAGGCCCAACGTGAAGTCTACATCCTACGTGACGCAGAACTTTGCATCACTATACTGTATTCATGTACAGTAGCCGCGGAAAAGTCTTCTGTATCAGTGAGGTTCGACATGGACGAGTGGACTAAAGGCGCCGACAAACGCGTCACCGCGGGCGATGCTCCCCGGCCGTCTGCACGCCTGCTGGATCGCCTCAGGGAGCGCATCCGGTACAAGCACTATAGCATCCGCACGGAGGAGGCTTACGCTGGCTGGGTGCGACGTTTCATCGTCTTCCACGGGAAGCGTCACCCGCAGGAGCTGGGCGCGCGCGAAGTTGAGACTTTCCTGAGTCATCTGGCCGTCGAAGGACGGGTCTCCGCCGCCACCCCGAATCAGGCGAGGAGCGCGCTGCTCTTTCTCTACAAGGAGGTGCTCGAAACGGAACTGCCATGGCTGGAAGACGTCGAGCCGGCGAAAACGACGCGGTGTCTGCCAGTAGTGCTGACCCCGGACGAGGTGAGGCGCCTGCTGGCTCCGCTCGAGGGAGCGACGGCACTGATCGTGCAGTTGCTCTACGGCACCAGGATGCGGCTGATGGAGTGCCTCCGCCTACGGGTGAAGGATGTCGATTTCGCTCGCAGCGAGATCATCGTCCGCGAGGGCAAGGGCTTCAAGGACCGGGTGACGGTGCTGCCCGGGAGACTCGTCGATCCGCTGCGCGCCCACCTCGTGCGGGTCAGTGCCTTGCACGACACCGACCTTGCCGAGGGACACGGAGAGGTCTATCTGCCTTGGGCGCTCGAACGCAAATACCCGCACGCCCCACGGGAGTGGGTCTGGCAGTATGTCTTCGTTGCCGCGCGCCGCTCGGCAGACCCGCGGACGGGCGCGGTGCGCCGGCACCATGTCGAAGCACAGAGCATTCAGCGTGCGCTGCGCGAGGCGCTGCGACTCGCCGGGATCAGCAAGGCGGCCACGCCGCACACGCTGCGGCATTCGTTTGCCACTTCGCTGCTCGAGAACGGTTACGACATCCGGACGGTGCAGGAACTCCTCGGCCATTCCGAGGTGAGCACGACGATGATCTACACGCACGTGCTTCGGCGAGGCGGGCGCGGAATCTGCAGCCCGCTCGACGCGCTGGCGTGACGGGCGCCGCCGGCGATCGCGAGACCCGGACCGCGATCGCCCGCAGCTCAACTGCCGACGTAGGCCGTGTACGCCTGCCAGGCAGCCATGGCGGCGAGCACGAGGAAGAACGCGCCGCTGATCCGGTGCAGCAGGACCAGCGGGATCTTCTGCAGGATGGTCCGGCCGGCGAGCACACCGAGTGCCGAGGTCGAGACGAGCGCCAGCGTCGCGCCGAGCCAGACACCGGCCGGTGGGTGCGTGCTGCTCAGCGCGACGACGGCGAGTTGCGTCTTGTCGCCGAACTCGGCGACGGTCAGCAGGGCGAAGGTGGTCAGGAAGATGCCGTGGCCGCTCTTTTCCTCGACCTGCTCGTCTTCGTCTCCCTCGCCGGCGCGCAGCGCATGGACGCCGAAGATCGCGAAGAGCACGGCGACGATCGCGCTGACCACGTACTCGGGCAGCCAGCGGGCGATGGCCGCGCCGAAGACCACGGCAAGCGTGTTGAGCACGGCGAACGCGGCGACCGCGCCGATGATCACCGGCATCGGCCGATGCCGCGAGGCGAGGGTCATGCACACGAGCTGGCTCTTGTCACCGATCTCGGCGGCGGCGATCAGCGCGAAGCTCGTCGCCGCCGAGGCGGCGAGGTCGACGAGGCTGCCGGTGCCGAAAAGCGAGGCGAGCTGCGGGAGAAAACTGTGCGACGTGTCCATTCGTGGCCCCCGGAACTTGTTCCGCCGACCGCGACGATGCGGCGCTGCCGGCGACCCGCGGATGAGAAAGGCGCGAGTATACCCGATGAGCCGGTTGGTAGGCCGCCGCGGGTCGCCGCGCAGGACCTTGCCCTGCGGCGAGTGCCGGCGAGCCTCGCCGGGCGCCCTGGCGGGCCGCGGCCGCCGCCTGCCCGGCGAGCGTTGCGCTAGAATGCCGGCTTTCGTCGCCCAGGAAACACAGCCCGTGGATGGCATCACGATCGCTCTTTCGAAGGGCCGGATCTTCGACGAGACGCTGCCGCTGCTCGCCGCGGCCGGGATCGAACCGCTCGAGAATCCGGAGACCTCGCGCCGGCTGATCGTGCCGACGAACCGGGAGAACGTGCGGGTGGTGATCGTCCGTGCCACCGACACGCCGACCTACGTCCAGTACGGCGCGGCCGATCTCGGCGTCGCCGGCAAGGACATCCTGCTCGAGCACGGCAGCGAGGGGCTCTACCAGCCGATCGACCTGAACATCGCGCGCTGCCGGATGATGGTCGCCGTGCCGGCCGGCTTCGACTACCAGAACGCCGTCCGCCAGGGCGCGCGGCTGAGGGTGGCGAGCAAGTACGTGAACATCGCCCGCGAGCATTTCGCCGCCAAGGGCGTGCAGGCCGACCTGATCAAGCTTTACGGGTCGATGGAACTCGCCCCGCTCGCCGGCCTCGCCGACGCGATCGTCGATCTGGTGTCCACCGGCAGCACGCTGAAGGCCAACAACCTCGTCGCCTGCGAGCACATCATGGACATCTCGTCGCGGCTGATCGTCAATCAGGCGGCGCTCAAGCTCAAGCGCGAGCGACTCGTGCCGATCCTCGAGGCCATTGCCGGAGCCGTTTCCCGATGATCGCGATCCGCCGCCTGTCCACCCGTGACGCCGATTTTGCTGCGCGCCTCGACGAACTGCTCGCTTTCGAGGCCGCTCAGGACGAGTCGGTCGAACGGACCGTCGCGGCGATCCTCGCCGATCTCCGGGCGCGCGGCGACGCGGCGCTGCTCGAGCACACGCGGCGTTTCGACGGACTCGCCGCCGGGTCGGTCGCCGCGCTCGAAATCCCCGGCGAGCGGCTGGCACAGGCGCTCGCCGGTCTCCCGCCGAAGCAGCGTGAGGCGCTCGAGCTGGCCGCGCAGCGCATTCGCGCCTACCATGAGCGCCAGACGCAGCAGGGCTGGAGCTACGAGGACGGCGGCGAGGGGATGGCCGGAACGCGGCTCGGTCAGAAGGTGACCCCGCTCGACCGGGTCGGCCTCTACGTGCCGGGCGGCAAGGCTTCGTACCCGTCGTCGGTGCTGATGAACGCGATCCCCGCGCGCGTCGCTGGCGTTCGAGAGCTGGTGATGGTCGTGCCGACACCGGGCGGCGAACACAATCCGCTGGTCTTCGCGGCCGCGGCGCTGGCCGGAGTCGACCGCGTGTTCACCGTCGGCGGCGCGCAGGCGGTCGGCGCGCTCGCCTACGGCACGGAGACGGTGCCGCGCGTCGACAAGATCGTCGGCCCGGGCAACGCCTACGTCGCTGCCGCCAAGCGCCGCGTCTTCGGCGTCGTCGGCATCGACATGCTCGCCGGGCCTTCCGAGATCCTCGTCGTCTGCGACGGACGGACGAATCCGGAGTGGGTGGCGATGGACCTCTTCTCGCAGGCCGAACACGACGAGCTGGCCCAGTCGATGCTCGTCTGCCCCGATGCGGCCTACCTCGACGCCGTCGCCGCGGCGATCGACCGGCTGCTGCCGGCGATGCCCCGCGCGCAGGTGATCCGCACGGCGCTCGAAGCGCGCGGCGCGCTGATCCTCGTCCGCGACCTCGATGAAGCGTGCCGGATCGCCAACCGGATCGCTCCCGAACACCTCGAACTGTCACTCGCCGACGCCGAGCAGTGGGTTGAGCGGATCGACAACGCCGGGGCGATCTTCATCGGCCCGTACAGCTCGGAAGCGCTCGGCGACTACTGCGCGGGTCCGAACCACGTGCTGCCGACTTCGGGCAGCGCGCGTTTTTCTTCACCGCTCGGGGTCTACGATTTCCAGAAGCGAACCAGCCTGATCCGCGTCTCGCCCGACGCGGCGAGGCGACTCGGGCGGGTCGCCGCGACCCTGGCCTACGGCGAGGGTCTGCCGGCGCACGCGCGTTCGGCCGAGTACCGCCTGGAGAGCTGAACGCTCGGCGCGTGCCGCCCCTCCCGCGCACTCTGCGCCCGGCCGGATGCGTCCGCTCGCGCGCCGGGTCAGTCCATGCCCACGCTGGCCTCGCTGCGGAAGAACTGTTCGGCGCGGCGCTTCTGCTCACCGCGGTCCGTGTTCCGGTCTTCGGGCGTCGCGTCGAAGTCGTCCTTCGCGGAGAGCACCGCACGGCAGGTCATGTAGGCCCTGGCTCGGTGGCTCGAAAGGTCGTCAAGATGTTCGTTGAGCAGCGCGGCAAGAGCGGCCTTGCGCTGGAAAAGGGTAACGTGCGCGGTGAAGCCGGTGGGCTTCTCGGCGATCAGGTCCCGGATGCACGCGGCGTAGTCGCGTTCGCCGCACCAGGAGGGCAGCTTCAGCGTATGCAGTTTGTGGGCATCGCGCCCGAGGTCGGCGTCCAGCTCGAGGATGACCTCGAAGATCTCGTCGAGATACGCCTGGGCGTGCTGGTAGAGCGGCTCTTCGCAGGTCTCGCAGACGGGTCCCAGGGCGGCGAGCAGCCACTCCATCAGGCTGCCGCGCGACGATTTCTGGATCCTGACCAGCCTGCGGTCCTCGTCGGCGAGCCGCTCGATGGGCACCTGCGCGGCGCCGCAGGCCTGCTCGCGCCATGCCGCCAGCAGGTCGGCGTCGCTGGCGTCCGGCCGGTCGCCCTGGGGCAGCAGGTCGCCGCGAACCAGCAGCCGCCGCTGCTCCTCGTCGTAGGCGAAGCTGATCCGGCGATAGGCGATCGGCCAGTCGGACAGCGAGCTGACGTTGAGTTCGAGGATCGGCCGGCTGGCCAGGGCCCGGTGTACCGCCCAGAAGCCGCGGTGGGTGTGCGCGGAAAGGTAGACGAGCGGATGCTCGAGGCGCGCCATCAGGTTGCGCAACATCAGCCGCGACGGCAGGCCGAGCGCGCGCCAGTTGTGGTGCCCGGCAAAAATGACGATGTCGCCGGCGGCGATCGCCTCGTCGACCCAGGACTCGACGGCGACGACCTGGTCCGGATGGAGATGCCCCATACTGCCCGGACTGCGGCCCATCAACGTATCCCAGACGCCGACCAGCGCGCCGGTCTGGTTGGTGTCGAGGGCAATCACGATCGTCCGCCGCGTCGCCTCCACAGCCCGCGGCAGCACGAGCCGCTGCGTGAGGAACGAGTCGGCATGGAACGGTCCGTCGATCAGTTCCCCCCTCGCCGCCGACAGGAAGGCGTCGGGATCGGGGTTGCGCCATTCGACGAGGTGCGCCCCCCGGGTTGGCGGGGCATCGAGCCCCGGTTTCGGGTGCGGCGTACTGAGTTGATCGGTGAGGTAAGCGGCGATGAAGTCGCGCTTGCTCAGCGCCTCGTTCTCGGTACGGAACGCGCCCTGACCGACGCCTGCCCCTCGCCGGCAGATCCGGTTCCATCTGCGCGCTGCGGGTTCCGCCGGATCGAACAGGTTGTGCGCGAAGATGCCGAACATCAGGCCGTCGTGATTGCCGGGAAGAATGGCACCGGGGCTCATGCTCGACTGGAAGATGCGGCTGATGCGCTGCGCCTCGCTGCGGCACGAGAGGTCCATGACGTCGCCGAGGTGGATGAACGGCTCTTCGGGATGGCTGGCCAGCGCCCATTCGAGGAGCCGGCGCCCGAACAGCGTCTGCTCGGGCGGCCGCTGGGTGACCTCGACGTAGGCGTCGACCGCGCTGTCGTTGTCGTGCAATGGATAGCCGGTCGACTCGTGCTCCTGGGTGTCGCCGACGGCGATGATCGGCGTCGTCAGCGCGCGGTATGCGGCCGCTTGTTCCGGCCCCGGACCGGGCTGGGGCTCGAAGCCGGCGCAACCGGCGAGCAGCAGCGCGCTGGCCAGGGTGAGCAGGGGCAGGCAGCGAGGGACCGCGGCACGGATCATTGCGGGGTCAGCCAAACCTGGCCAACAGAGGGAAACCGCCAGCCCTCGCCACCGCCCGGCGATCTGAGTGCCGGTTCGCACCCGGCTGCCCCATGGCGTGCCGCGCCAGCTCATCGGGTGGCAGATCCCCCGACGATCGCCTCCAGCGCGTCGACGAGTTGGCCGCACTGTTCGTCGGTCCCGACGCTGATTCTCAGGTGCTGGTCGATGCGCGGCGCACGAAAATGCCGGACGATGATCCCGCGCTCGCGCAACGCGGCAGCGAGTTCGCCGGCGTCGTGCGCCGGATGACGGGCGAACAGGAAGTTGGCTACCGAAGGCAGGACGATGAAGCGAAGCGCCAGCAGCGCCGCGCGCAGCGCTTCGCGGCTGCGCATGATCGACTGGCGGGTCGTCTCGAAGTGCTCCTCGTCACCGAGCGCGGCAACGCCGCCGGCGATCGCCAGCCGGTCGAGCGGGTACGAATTGAAGCTGTTCTTGACCCTCTCCAGCGCCTCGATCAGCTCGGCATCGCCGATCGCGTAGCCAACGCGCAGCCCGGCGAGCGAACGCGACTTGGACAGCGTCTGCACGACCAGCAGGTTCGGATGGCGAGCGATCAGCGCCACCGCCGACTGACCGCCGAAATCGACGTAGGCTTCGTCGACGACGACGACCGACTGCGGGTGCCCGGCGAGCAGCGCCTCGATCGCCGCCAGCGGCAGCAGGCAGCCGGTCGGCGCGTTCGGGTTGGGGAAGATGATTCCGCCGTTGGGCCGCGCGTAATCCTCGACGCGAATGCTGAAATCTTCGGCGAGCGGCACGGCGACGTGGGCAATGTCGTGCAGGACGCAGTAGACCGGGTAGAAGCTGTAGGTGATGTCGGGGAAGAGCAGCGGCCGATCGTGCTTGAGCAGCGCCATGAAGACGTGGGCGAGGACTTCGTCGGACCCGTTGCCGACGAACACCTGGCGCGGGCCGATGCCTGCGTCGGCAAAGCGCGCGGCCACCGCTTCCTTGAGGCGGTCGGCGTTCGGGTCGGGATAGAGGCGCAGCAGCGCGCCGCCGCCGGCCAGTTCTTCGGCGATCGCTGCCGCGACGCGTGGCGACGGCGGGTAGGGATTCTCGTTGGTGTTCAGCTTGATCAGCCGGGCGAGTTTCGGCTGCTCCCCCGGAACGTAGGGGGTCAGGCGATCGACGAGGGAACTCCAGTAGCGACTCATGGACGGCGGCCCTGCATGGCTGTACAAGCGGGCCGAGATGGTATCATGCGCATCGCTTGATCCCGGCGTGCGCGGTCGGTGTGGCCGGCGACGGGATGGGCGCAAGGCCCTGCGCCGGGGTACCGGGCGGGAATCGACGCGAGAAGAAGCCTCCCATGCGGTCTGCACAAGTCTCCCGGAAAACCCTCGAAACCCGGGTCAGCGTACGCCTGAATCTCGATGGCACCGGCCAGGGCCGGCTGGCCACCGGCGTGCCCTTCCTCGACCACATGCTCGAGCAGATCTCGCGCCACGGGCTGATCGACCTCGACATCGAAGCCGAAGGCGACCTGCACATCGACGCGCACCACACCGTCGAGGATATCGGCATCACGCTCGGCCAGGCTCTGGCCCAGGCGCTCGGCAGCAAGCAGGGACTGCGTCGTTACGGCCACGCTTACGTGCCGCTCGACGAGGCGCTGTCGCGCGTCGTCGTCGACCTCTCGGGGCGTCCCGGGCTGCATTTCGACGTCCCCTTCACCCGCCCGCTGATCGGCGGTTTCGACGTCGACCTCGTGCGCGAGTTCTTCCAGGGGCTCGTCAATCACGCGCTGCTCACGCTGCACGTCGACAACCTGCGCGGCGAAAACGCACACCATCAGGCCGAAACGGTCTTCAAGGCCTTTGCGCGCGCGCTGCGCATGGCCGTCGAGGAAGATCCGCGCGCCGGCAGCCACGTACCCTCGACCAAAGGTTCGCTCTGATGCCTCCGGGCGCTCCGTTCGACCGAACGATCGCGGTGATGGACTACGGGATGGGCAACCTGCGCTCGGTCTGCCAGGCGTTGCAGCGCGTCGCCCCGGGACGGAAGGTGGTGGTCACTTCGGACCCCGAGATGGTCGAAGGCGCTGAACGCGTCGTCTTCCCGGGGCAGGGAGCGATGCCCGACTGCGTCCGCGAGATCGACTCGCGCGGCTTGCGCGAGGCCGTGGTCTTCGCCGCCAGGAACCGGCCGTTCCTGGGGATCTGCATCGGCCAGCAACTGCTCTTCGAACATAGCGAAGAAGGCGACGTCGCGGGGCTGGCGCTGCTCAGCGGCGACGTCCGCCGTTTCCCGGCCGAGCGGATGATCGGTGGCGCGGGCCAGCGCCTCAAGGTTCCGCACATGGGCTGGAACGAGGTCCGCCAGGCGCGCCCGCACGCATTGTGGCGCGGCATCGCCGATGGCACGCGGATGTACTTCGTGCACAGCTACTTCGTCTGCCCGACCGATCCGCGCTGCATCGTCGGAACGACCGAGTACGGCGTGCCCTTTACCAGCGCGGTAGCACAGGATAATATTTTCGCGATTCAGTGTCACCCCGAGAAGAGCGCACCAGCCGGGCTCGTCCTGCTGGAGAACTTCGTCTCCTGGAGGCCCTGACGGACTGCCCGCGAGGGATCCCCATCCATTCATTCTCTTCTGACGTTCGACATGCTGATCATTCCAGCGATTGATCTCAAGAACGGACAATGCGTCCGCCTCAAGCAGGGCCTGATGGACCAGGTCACCGTGTTTTCCAAGTCGCCGGAAGACCAGGCCCGTCACTGGCTGACCGAGGGAGCCCGACGACTGCACGTGGTCGACCTCGACGGAGCCTTTGCCGGCAAGCCGAAGAACGAACGGGCGATCAGGGAAATCGTCGAGGCGGTCGGAGACGACATTCCGGTGCAACTCGGCGGCGGCATCCGCGACCTCGACACGATCGAGCGTTGCCTCGACGACGGCGTCAGCTACGTGATCATCGGCACGGCTGCGGTCAAGAACCCCGGCTTCCTGCACGACGCCTGCGGCGCGTTCCCGGGACACATCATCGTCGGGCTCGACGCGCGCGATGGCAAGGTGGCCGTCGAAGGCTGGTCGAAAATGACCGGCCACGACGTCATCGATCTCGCGCGCAAGTACGAGGACTACGGTGTCGAGGCGATCATCTACACGGACATCGGCCGCGACGGAATGCTCACCGGAATCAATATCGAAGCGACCGTGAAACTCGCCCAGGCGCTACTCATCCCGGTGATCGCCAGCGGCGGGCTGTCTAGCATCGAGGACATCGAACGCCTCTGCGCCGTCGAACAGGAAGGAATCACCGCAGCCATCGCCGGCCGCGCGATCTACGACGGCTCGCTCGATTTCGCCCAGGCGCAGGCCGCGGCGGCCCGGATCACCAGGTCGTGAGCACGGCTCCGGCGCGTTGCGCCACCAGTGGCAGCTGAACGGTAGCTCGACTTGGGACTGGCCAAACGGATCATTCCCTGCCTCGACGTGACCGCCGGGCGGGTCGTCAAGGGCACCAACTTCGTCGACCTGCGCGACGCGGGAGACCCCGTCGAGATCGCGCGCCGCTACGACGAGCAGGGGGCAGACGAGGTCACCTTTCTCGACATCACCGCGTCGTCGGACGAGCGCGACATCATCCTGCATGTCGTCGAGGCCTGCGCCGCTCAGGTATTCATCCCGCTGACCGTCGGCGGCGGCGTGCGCTCGGTCGCCGACGTGCGACGCCTGCTCAACGCCGGTGCAGACAAAGTGAGCATGAACACCGCGGCGGTCGAGAACCCCGAACTCGTCGCCGAGGCCTCGGCAAAGGTCGGCAACCAGTGCATCGTCGTGGCCATCGATGCGAAGCAGTCGGCGCCCGGAGAATGGCAGGTGTATACGCACGGAGGACGCCGCAACACGGGCATCGACGCGGTTGCCTGGGCGCGCCGGGTGCAGCAACTCGGCGCCGGCGAGATCCTGCTGACCTCGATGGACCGCGACGGGACACGCAACGGTTTCGATCTCGCGCTGACCCGCGCCATTTCCGACGCCGTGGATCTGCCGGTGATCGCCAGCGGCGGCGTGGGAACGCTCCAGCACCTCGCTGACGGAGTGACGCTCGGCCACGCCGACGCGGTGCTCGCGGCGAGCATCTTCCACTTCGGCGAATACACGGTCCGCGAGGCCAAGGAATACCTGCGCGAGCGTGGCATCGAGGTCCGGCTGTGAGCGACCTGGAAGCGACCCGGAACTGGCTCGACGCGCTCAAGTGGGCCGACCACGGTCAGATCCCGGCGATCGCCCAGGACGCGGCCAGCGGCCACGTGCCGATGTTCGCCGACATGAACCGCGAGTCGCTCGATGAAACCGTAGACAGCGGCCGCGCGGTATACTGGTCGCGTTCACGCCAGCGCCCCTGGCGCAAGGGCGAGGAATCTGGCGACGAACAACGTGTGCATTCACTGCGCACCGACTGCGACGGCGACGTCCTCTTGCTGGCGATCGACCAGCGGGGCGGGAGCGCCTGTCACACGGGTCGCGAAAGCTGCTTCTTCCATCAATTGCAGGGCGAGTCGTGGGTTCTGCTCGACCCGGTACTCAGAGACCCGAAGGATATCTACGGCAAATGAACACCGACATGCTGCACCGGATCTCGGACACCTTGCTTCAGCGCCGAAAGGCCGACCCGGAAACTTCGTACACGGCGCAACTGATGTCCAAAGGCCCCGACGCGATCCTCAAGAAGATCGGCGAGGAGTGCGCCGAACTGATCATGGCCGGCAAGGAAGGCAACCGCCTGCACGTCGTCTGGGAGTCCGCCGACGTCCTCTACCACACGATGGTCCTGCTCGCCTTCTACGGTCTGTCGATCGAGGACGTGCTGCAGGAAATGCGCCGGCGCGAGGGCATCTCGGGAATCGACGAAAAGAAATCACGAAAGGGCTGATCGATGGACCGCTGTCTGTTCTGCCGGATTGCCGCCGGCGAGATCCCTTCGCGGAAGGTCCATGAGGACGACGAGATCGTCGCGTTCCACGACATCAACCCGGCCCGGCCGGTCCATCTGCTGGTCATTCCGAAGCGGCACATCACCTCGCTGGCCACGGTCAGCGACGCGGACGTGCCGCTGCTCGGCCGGATGCTGGCGATCGCCAACCGCCTGGCCACCGAGCAGGGCAGTCCCGACGGCTTCCGCGTGATCATCAATACCGGAAGGGTCGGCCACCAGGAAGTCCAGCACCTGCACATCCACATCGTCGGCGGACCGGACCCCGTTGGTCCGATGCTCAAGCGCGTCTGACGCGCCACCGCGCGCTGCGCATTCCGCGCCGGAATCGCCAGCGTTCGCATTGATGTTTTCTGGAGACCTGAGATGGGTTCTTTCAGTATCTGGCACTGGCTCGTCGTCCTGATCATCGTCCTGCTGATCTTCGGCACGAAGAAGCTGCGCAATCTCGGCGCCGACCTCGGCGGCGCGGTCAAGGGCTTCAAGGACGGCCTCAAGGACGCGGCGGAAGAGCGGCCGCCCGAGGCGGCGCCTTCGCCATCGCCCGGCGCAGCGCCGCAGCAGGTCACCGGCGGACGGACGATCGAAGGAGAAGTCCGCGAAAAGACGACAAGCTAGCCCGGCTCGCGGAGTTCGCCGACTGCTCGTCGCACGGCCGCCCGAACGGGTGGAGCGGCCCGGCTTGCGAGCGGTGACGGCTCGATGACCAACCCGCCTTTGTCCCCGCAGACTGGTTGACACGCGATGTTTGATATCGGCTTCTCCGAGATGATCGTCATCGCCATCGTCGCGCTGGTGGTCATCGGTCCCGAGCGCCTGCCCCGCGTCGCGCGTACTGCCGGCCATCTGCTGGGCCGCCTGCAACGCTACGTCAGCGACGTCAAGGCGGACATCAACCGGGAGATGCAGATCGAGGAACTGCGCCGCCTGCAGAACGAGATCGAGCAGTCGGCGCGCAACGTCGAGCAGAGCCTGAGCACCGAGATCCAGGCGGCCCGTGAGGCCGTGCAGCAGACCGCCCAGGCGGTGACCGGCAACCGGACAGCGGTCGAGGCGAGTCAGCCAGCCCCCGAGTCGTCGCCGGCGATCGGCAGCACGCCGCCAGCGTCCCCGGCGAACGAGGCCAGCGACCGCGCGAATCCGCCAGCAACGCCCGGACCAACGCTCTGAGCCGGCGATGAACCTGCCCGAAGAGTCCTTCCTCTCCCATCTCGTCGAACTCCGCGACCGGCTGATCCGCGCGCTGCTGGCGATCGGCATCGTCTTCGTCTGCCTCCTCCCGTGGGCCAAGGAACTCTACACGCTGCTCGCCCAGCCGCTGCTGGCCACGCTCCCCCAGGGCGGACAGATGATCGCCACCGACGTGATCGGCGTCTTCCTCGTGCCGATGAAGGTCGCCCTGATGGTCGCCTTCCTGATCGCCCTGCCCTACGTGCTCTACCAGGTGTGGGCCTTCATCGCCCCGGGCCTCTACAGCCACGAGAAGCGGCTGGCGCTGCCGCTGATCACGGCGAGCGTCGTGCTCTTCTTCATCGGCATGGCCTTCGCCTACTTCCTGGTCTTCCCGACGGTCTTCGCCTTCATGTCGAAGATCGCACCGGAAGGTGTCGCCTGGATGACCGACATCGAGAAGTACCTGTCGTTCGTCCTGACCACTTTCGTGGCCTTCGGAGTGACCTTCGAGGTCCCGGTGGCGGTGGTCGTCCTCGTCTATGCCGGAATCATCGACCTCGCCCGACTCCGGGACTGGCGCCCGTACTTCATCGTCGGCGCGTTCGTCGTCGCGGCGATCTTCACGCCCCCCGACGTGATCTCGCAGTTGATGATGGCCATCCCCCTCTGCCTGCTGTTCGAACTCGGCCTGTTCCTCGCCCGCTTCGTCGGCGAGCGATCGGCACGGCGCGACGAACCGCCGCTGCCGCTGCCGGCAGACCCCGCGGGGCCAGCAGCGACAGCGAGCGGTCCAAAGAGCGACGCAGATGGCGAGCCAGCTGGCCGACGAGCGGACGATTGAGCGCACGACGCGCAGCAGCTTCGACCGACAACCCATCCCATTGAGCTTATCTATTCGCCCCGGCTACAGTGCTGCCAGTCCTTGGTGACCACCGGCGAAGGTCGTATAGTTGTTCCTTGTCCGGGACATGGGATCCGTCAGGAGCAGCCCCGGCCGGGCGACCCCGGCCGGCAATCGCAAAAGGCAGCGCCAGTGGAAGAAGAAGACCTGATCAAGGCGATGGCAGAACAGGGCATCATCCGGATGGAGGGCATGCTCTTGCTGCTCTCGCCGCTCGATCACGGCATCGGCTTCGGGGTCAAGTCGCTCGACGGACGCTACCTGCTGGCCAACCGCGCGCTGGCCAGCCTCGTCGGTGTCGAGGCCGGGCGAATGGCGGGCCAGCGCGAGGGCGACTTCCTGCCGACCCAGGCGGTCGATTCCCTGGCCCGCTGCGACGAGCAGATCTTCGGCGGATCGCTCGCTGCTTCGGTCGAGGTGACGCTGCCGCTCGACGACGGCGACAGCCGCTGTCTGTGGCTCAAGTTCCCGGTTTTCGATACGCACCAGGAACTGCGTTCGATCGCCTCGATCGTCCACGAACTCTCGCCACCCGAAAGCGGCCGATTCCGCAAGACGGTGGCCAGCCTGCTGAAGAGCAATCGTGAACTGCAGCTCACCGTCGATGAACTCAAACAGGCGGTCAGTACCGACCGGCTGACCGGCACCTGGAACAGGCGGCGGCTCGAGGAATGTGTGCGCGGCGAGATGGACCGGCTGAACCGCTATCAGCACGCGGTGTGCCTGCTGCTGATCGACATCGACCACTTCAAGCAGATCAACGACCGGAACGGCCACCGCGCCGGAGACGAGGTCCTCCAGGCCCTGGCTGCCCTGCTCCGCGCTCGGCTACGCACTTCCGACTCGCTGGCCCGCTGGGGGGGCGAGGAATTCGTCGTCGTGTCGCCGAACACGACCGGGACAACGGCCGCCGTTCTCGCCGAGAGGCTCCGCGAACACATCGCCCGGGCCACCTTTCCGACGATCGGCCGGATGAGTGTCAGCATCGGAGTCGCCGAATGCCTGCCCGGTGAGACTTGGGAACAGTGGTTCGAGCGGGCCGACCGGGCGCTTTACCAGGCCAAGGAGAAGGGCCGCAATCGAGTCGAACTGGCACCCCTGCAGGGGGACTCACGCGAGACGCGAGATTACGTCGTCGCCAATTTCGTCCAGCTCGTCTGGCGCCCGGCGTACGAGTGCGGCGATTTCCGGATCGACGACGGGCACCGGCAGCTCTTTGCCGACGCCAACGACCTGCTCGCCGCGATCCTCTCGGGCGAGCAGTCGGGGATCGTCGACGAGATCGTCGACCGCCTGCTCGGCGACGTCCTGCAGCATTTCATCGACGAGGAAGAGGTGATCATCGACGCCGGCTTTCCCGGCATTGAGGAACACGTCGTTCTCCATCGCGAACTCGTCGACAAGGCTCTGCGCCTGGTGGACAACTACCGGAGCGGCCGACAGGGAGTCGGCGACGTGTTCCAGTTCCTCGCCTACGACGTGGTCACCCGCCACATGCTCGGCGCGGACCGCCAGTTCTTCGATTGCCTGCGTGCGCCTGCAGGGGACGCGACGGCCGCCAGCCAGTCCTTCCCTGCGGCCGGCCACGTCGCGACTCCCCGAGCTGGACGTTGAGCCGTCGGGCGACGCAGGCCAACCCCGGCGCTTCTCGCGGCAGCACGACGACGGTGTCGTCGACGCGCACGGCAAGACCGAGCCGACGGCCAGGCCGGCACGCTGCGTCGCGCGCCGGCGACGGCGCGTTCGTCGCTGCAGGTTACCGGCCGACAGCCGCCTTGGCCTTGTCGGCCGTCTCCCTGGCTTTGTCGGCCGCTTCGCTGGTCGCGTCTGCCGCCTTGACGACGAGGTCCTTGCCCGCTTCCCGGGTCGCGGTGACCACATCCTTCCCCGCTTCGCGGGAGGCTTCGGCAGCGGCCCCGACGGCTTCGCCGGCCTTCCTGGCCGCTTCGTCAGCCTTCTGTGCCGCCTCGCGGGCAAGCCTCGCCGCTTCGGCTCTCGCCGCCTCGGCCTTCGCGGCGTCGTCGCTGCACGCGGCAAGCCCCAGCGCCAACAAGGTGGAAAGGACGAACAGACGGACTCTCATGATCCCGAACTCCCTTGTCAGAACGATTGGTCAGCCGGTCGGCAGGCAGACCGCCCGCGCCGACTCCGGGCTGGCCTGGCCCGGGGCGACGTGCCTGCATCCCGCCAGCGACCGGAAAGAACCCGCCCATCACAGCACATTCGACGAGCCGAGTAAAGCCCGCAGGCAGCCCCATGCGGGCGATCGCCCGGGCTGCGAAACGTGCAGCCGAGGCGCGCGACGACCCGCGGCTCGTTCGTTGAGGCTTCGCTGGCCGCAGCCACTGGAACCACTGCAATGAGCCCGCCCGACCTGACGCTCTCCCGCGCGCTGCTCGACGCGCTCGGCGAGGCGATAGGCCAGACAACCGGCTCGCCAACGAGGATCGAGACGGCGAAGCCGATCGGCGGTGGTTCGATATCGCGCACCCTGCTCGTCGAGGCAGGCCAGCGCCCTTTCTTCGTCAAGCTCAACGAAGCCAGCAACGCCCCGATGTTCGCTGCCGAGGTCGACGGTCTGGCCGCTCTCGCCGCTTGCGCGGCGCTGCGCGTTCCACGTGTCGTCGGCCAGGGCACGAGCGACGGGCAGGCTTGGCTGATCCTCGAGTATCTGCCGCTGCGGCCACTGCGCGAGCGCGCGGACGGAATCAGCGCCGGGCGCGCGCTGGCCCAACTGCACCGGATCACCGGCGATCGCCATGGCTGGCCGCGCGACAACTTCATCGGCCGTACGCCGCAGCCGAACGCTGCACAGCGGACCTGGCCGCTGTTCTTTGCCCGCCAGAGGCTCCTGCCACAGATCGAACTGGCGAAGCGTCGAGGCCACGCCGGCCGACTGATCGACGATGGCCTGCGGCTCGCAGAACGGCTGCCCGCCCTTTTCTTGAGCCATGATCCTCCGCCGAGTCTGCTCCACGGCGACCTCTGGTCGGGCAACGTGGCCAGCGACGATTCGGGCAGGCTCGCGGTCTTCGATCCGGCGGTCTATCACGGTGACCGCGAGGCCGACCTGGCGATGACCGAGCTGTTTGGCGGATTTCCAGACAGTTTCTACGCGGCCTACCGCGACGCGTGGCCGCTCGCCGACGGCTACGAGCAGCGCAAGACGCTCTACAACCTTTATCATGTGCTCAACCACCTCAACCTTTTTGGGCGCGGCTACCTGCGCGAGGCCGAGCGGATGACCAGCAGGCTGCTCGCTGAACTCAGCGGCTAGCGACACGTTCGCGCAGGGTTTTGACCGGCGGGCCCGCCGCGCTCGTCGGCCGCCGTTCTGATCGAACGACGGCACCCGCGAGCCCCAGGCAACGCCGCCGCCTTTCGGGAGACCCCCATGGATCAGTCGAGCAGCAGCAGACAGCGAGTCGGCCACTTCCGGCAAATCCTCCTCTGGCCACTGCAGCTGATGCCGCTCGACCCGTCGGGCCCGCTGGCCGAGCACTACCAGCTGCTCGAAAAGCCGACCACGGACAATCCTTGGCGTGAGCTGGCCGACGAGTTCTCGGGCGACCCCGCGCAGTTCCACGAACGACACTACAGTGAGTTCGTCACCTTCCTCCCTTACGTGCAGCGCTTCCTCTACGGCGAGGGCAGCGCCCACGGCGCACCCGCGCCCTTCGGCGAGTCGCCGATCCGCGTCTTCCGCCGCCACGACGTGGCGAGAGTCCGGATGAGCTTCAAGGATCGCGAGGAGCCGATCGATTTCGAGGTCGTCCATCTCGACCTCTACTTCTTCTACGACATCGACGCCGTCATCCTGGTCGTCGAGATCTGCGCCGACGACCTCGAGCTGCATCAGGTCCTCGACACGCTGTACCGCTTCGGCCGCGCGTATCCGCCGCACTGGGACGACGACGGCAGCGGCGGTCACTGTCTCCGGCGCTGCGAGTGGATCGGAACCCAGGGCGACATCCTGGCCGCGTCAGACTACGAACGGCGCAGCAAGTATCTGCACTTCGTCAGCCGTTTTCGCGCACCGTGCATCTCGTCACACTGGGAGTTCATTCTGCGCCCGCTGGTCCTCCATCATTCCGACGAATCGGGTCCGGTCCGCTACCGCCAGATCGAATATCACCGCATGCCCTTGCTCGCCTATCTGGCGATGGACGATCCACACTCATTGACGCGTGGCGACTTTGCCCGGCTGGTTCTGGTGACCGGCCCCGGAAAGAAGGGTTCGCTGCCCTACTCCGACGAGCACCTTCAAGGCTTCGAGAGCCGTTACTGCTTCGATCGCTTCTGGCACCCGCAGGCCGAGCAGCCGGGAACCCGCCTGATGTCCTGCGGCCATGCCTTCGTGATGGTCGGCAGCGCGCACGACAGTTATTTCTGCGACCTCGAGAAGGGCTTGCTCGGCCAGTTCCGCCATCAGTTCTTCCTGCTCGCGCTGATTCCGCACTTCCACAAGGCCGCGCTGCTGATGCTCTCCGACCGCCTGGTCACGGCACTCAATCGCCTCGAAATCGGCAGCGCCGAGTCGGTCAAGCAGTTCAAGCGGGCGATCCGCCAGATCCTCGAAGTCTTCCTGCGCTTCAGCCATCGCTACTGGTTCCACGAGATTTCCGACCAGACCCAGGCCAGAGCGCTGTTCAGCATGACCCGCGACCACCTCGGTACCGAGCGCCTCTACTCCGAACTGCGCGAGGAGATCCAGGACATGAGCCAGTACCTCGACAGCGACAGCCTGCGCCGGCAAGCCAATACCGTCGTCCGGCTGACCGTGGTGACCACCGCCGGTCTGGTCGCGACGATCACCACTGGTTTTCTCGGGATGAACCTGATCGACGCGGCGAGCGCGCCGCTGTCCGAGCGGATCGTCTTGTTCACCCTCGTCGCGATTCCCTCTCTGTTGCTCACCGGTTTCGCGGTCGCCAAATCCAAGCCGCTTTCCGACTTTCTCGAGGCGCTCTCCGACGAGCGACTGTCGAACCGGGACAAGCTCGCGGCACTCGTTCCGGTGTGGCGGAAGAAGCGGCCGAAAGGAGCTGCCGGCCAAAGCACCCGTGATGGCTGACCAGCCCGCCGGGCCAGCCACCGATCGTCGTCGCCGAGCAAGCACGGGCCGAGACCTGACGAAGGCCACCAGGCCGGGCATCGGCCGATGACAGATCGATGACCCCGCACCTCGACCAGCGTCGAGCGCGCGGCCGATCGTGCCTCTCTCGGGAAGACAACGGAAGCGTGCGCCCGCACATCGGACTCCGGCAACGCTCACCTGGACGCGACGCTCGCGCGAGGCGCGAGGCCACGCAGCTTGCGGCGTTCGTGGTCGCGGGCAAGGCAGGATGTGACCGCGGGCTCCAGGCAGTGTAGATTCTCGCCTGAGCCTTCGCTGCGTTTCGAGGAACTCGAACCCGTGCGCATCCATTCCCTGACGGTCGAGCAGGCGCTGCAGAGCCTGAACAGCTCGTCGCGCGGCCTGCGCGGCGAGGAGGCGGCTCGCCGTCTCGCCGAATTCGGAGCCAACGACCTCGAGGAGATCGAGCGTCCCCACCTGCTCCTGCGCTTCGCCCAGGAATTCACGCACTTCTTCGCGATCATCCTGTGGATCGGCGCCGCGCTGTCGTTCCTTGCCGAGCATTTCGACCCGGGCCAGGGAATGGCGCGCCTCGGGGTAGCGATCGTCGGTGTGATCGTGATCAACGGCGTCTTCTCCTTCTGGCAGGAATACAAGGCCGAGCGCGCGGTCGCGGCGCTGCGTCAGCTGCTGCCCCAAAGGGTGAAGGCGCTGCGCAACGGCGAAGTGGCCGGAATCCTTGCCCGCGAGCTGGTCCCCGGCGACGTCGTCCTGCTCGACGAGGGCGACTTCGTCCCGGCCGACTGCCGGCTAATCGAGGTCCTCGGACTGCGCGTCAATCTGTCGACGGTCACCGGTGAATCGCTGGCCAAGGCGCGCGGTGTCGCGCCGAGCAGCGAGGAGTCACCCCTTCAGGCGCGCAACGTCGTTCTCGCCGGAACGACGGTCGTCTCGGGTCAGGCGCGCGCCGTCGTCTACGCGACCGGCATGCGCACCGAGTTCGGACGCATCGCCCACCTGACGCAGACGGCCGGTGAGACCGCTTCGCCATTGCAACGCGAGATCGCCCGGCTCTCGCGAATCGTCGCCTTTCTGGCAACCGGCACCGGCATCGCGCTGTTCTTCGTCGGGCAGGCGATCGGCCTGCCGACCTGGGAGAATCTGCTCTTCGCGATCGGCATCATCGTCGCCAACGTCCCCGAGGGCCTGCTGCCAACAGTGACGCTCTCGCTGGCCATGGCCACGCAGCGGATGGCCCGACGCAACGCGCTCGTCCGCCACCTCCCAGCGGTCGAGGCGCTGGGTTCGACGACGGTGATCTGCAGCGACAAGACCGGGACACTGACCCAGAACCGGATGTCGGTTCATCGGCTGTGGGTGGCAGATGTGTTTGTCGCCCGCGACGAATTGGCCAGACACCCGGATCTGGCCAGCGCTCACCACCACCTGTTCGTCAACGCGGCGCTGTGCCACAACCTCAAGGAAGTCGAGCAGGAGGGGCAGCGGCAGCTGCACGGCGACCCGATGGAAATGGCTCTCGCCGAAACTGGCCGGCAGATGATCGGAAACGTCGAGCACTTCAGGGTCATCGACGAGATCCCCTTCGACACCGACCGCAAGCGCATGTCGGTGCTTTGCTCGACCCCCGACGGACCGATGCTCTACTGCAAGGGCGCGCTCGAGACGGTTCTCGGCACCTGCTCGTTCCTCGACTCCGCAGCCGGGGTCGTGCCGATCGATCCGGCCGCCTGCGGTCGACTGCTCGCCGCGCAGGACGAAATGGCCGGCGCAGGCCTGCGCGTGCTCGCCTTCGCCCACCGCAGGATGGGCGGCGACGCCCCGGGCGCCGAGGAGCAGATGATTCTCGCCGGACTGATCGGGCTCGAAGATCCGCCGCGGCCGCAGGTCCCGGAGGCGATCGCCCGCTGCTCCGAAGCGGGAATCCGGATCATCATGGTCACCGGCGACCACCCGCGCACCGGGCTGGCCATCGCCCGGCAGATCGGACTGATCCGCAGCGAGCTGCCGGTGGTCATCGTCGGCGAACAGTTGCGCCTGATGTCCCCGACCCAGCTGCAACTGGCCCTCGACGCACCCGAGGTGCTCTTCGCTCGCGTCGCGGCGGAACAGAAGATGCGCATCGTCGAGGCGCTGAAAAACAAGGGCGAGATCGTCGCGGTGACCGGCGACGGCGTCAACGACGCGCCGGCGCTCAAGGCGGCCGACATCGGCATCGCCATGGGCATCGCCGGAACCGACGTGGCCAAGGCGGCCGCCGACCTGATCCTGCTCGACGACAACTTCGCGAGCATCGTCGCGGCAATCGAGGAAGGCCGGGCGGTATTCGAGAACATCCGCAAGTTCCTGACCTACATCCTGGCCTCGAACATCCCTGAGCTCGTTCCCTATCTCGCCTACGTCCTGCTGCGCATTCCCCTGCCGCTGACGATCATTCAGATCCTCGCCGTCGACCTCGGGACCGACATGCTCCCGGCGCTGGCGCTCGGCGCCGAGAAACCCGACCCGGCGGTGATGAAGCGCCCCCCGCGTGCGCGCCACGAACGGCTGCTCTCCTGGGGTCTGCTGGCTCGTGCCTACCTCTTCCTCGGTTTGCTCGAAGCCGCCGGATCGATGGCTGCGTTCTTTGTCGTGCTCGGTGGCGGCGGCTGGGTTTACGGTGAAGCGCTCGATCGCTCCGCCCCGCTGTACCTCGAGGCGACCACCGCCTGCCTGGGGACGATCGTCGTCATGCAGATGATCAATGTGTTCCTATGCCGTCACCTGCAGCGATCTTCGCTGACCGGCGGGGCAGCCGCGAATCGCTTCCTGCTCCTCGGCGTCGCCGCCGAACTGGCAGTGATCCTGCTGATCGTCTACACTCCAGCCGGTAACTGGCTCTTCGGCACGGCGCCGCTGGCTACCGCGAGCTGGGTCTTCGCGTTCGGCTGCGCCGTGCTCATGGGCTCACTCGAGGAGCTGCGCAAGGCGGCCGTACGCACGAATGCCCGGATCTGACCGATGCCCGCCGAGTTGCCCCCACTGATCGCCAGCCTTCTCGATCCGGCACGCTATCCCGATCCCGCGGAACGTGTCGAACTCGTCGAAACGCACGCCTCGTGGCTGCTGCTCGCCGGCGATTACGCGTACAAGGTCAAGAAGCCCCTGACCCTTCCCTTCCTCGACTACGGCACGCTCGACAAGCGGCGCGCGTGTTGCGAAGCCGAGCTCCAGCTGAACCGGCGGTTCGCGGCCGACCTGTATCTCGGCGTCGTGCCGATCACCGGCCAGGCCGACGACCCAAGGATCGGCGGCAGCGGCCCGGCGATCGAGTTCGCAGTGCGCATGCGCCGCTTCGTCGAAGCCGGACGCGCCGACCGGCTCTGCGCCCGCCGTCAACTGCGCCGGGAGCAGGTCTCGCAGCTCGCCCAGACGATCGCCGATTTCCACGAGCAGGCCCGGCAGGCGCCCATCGGCAGCCCGTGGGGCGACCCCGGCCAAGTGCTCGCCCCGGTCAGCGAGAACTTCGACGAACTTCGCGATTTGCTGGCCGAGCCGGACGAGCAGCGTCGCCTGGCGCGCCTCGACGAGTGGACAAACGCCGAATCCGGACGCCTTCAGGCGGTCTTCGCCGAGCGCAAGGCGACCGGTCGAATCCGCGAGTGCCACGGCGACCTCCATCTCGGCAACATCGTCCTCGTCGACGGACGATTCATGCTGTTCGACTGCATCGAGTTCAACGAGGCGCTGCGCTGGATCGACGTGGCCAGCGAAATCGCCTTCACCTACGTTGACCTGCTCGACCATGATCAGCCGGGCTTCGCTTGCTGGCTGCTCAACGAATGGCTGGCCAGCAGCGGCGACTATCCCGCGGCCCGGGTCCTGCGCTTCTACGCGGTCTACCGCGCCCTCGTCCGCGCGAAGGTCGCCGCGATCCGCTCGACCCAGCGCGCGGACGATGCCGCCATCGCCCGCCAATACCTTGCCTTGGCTGAACGACTCGTTGCCCCGCCCTCCCCGCAACTGATCATCACCCATGGCGTTGCCGGTTGCGGCAAGAGCCGCGCCTCGCGCCGGCTGCTGCTCACCGACCAGGCAGCAGCGACGATTCGCCTGCGTTCCGACGTCGAGCGCAAACGTCTGTTTGGCCTGAGCGCCGCCTCGGGAAGCGGGTCGCCGATCAACGGCGGGATCTATGCTCCCGAAGCCAGCGAGCTGACCTACCGGCGCCTGCGCGGGCTCGCCGCCGAACTCCTCGACGCAAAGTGGTCGGTGATCGTAGACGCCGCCTTTCTCGAAAGATCGCGGCGCGACGATTTCCGGGCCCTGGCCAGCGAGACCGGGGTTGCCTTCCGGATCGTCGCCCCGCAGGCGACGCGGGCCCAGCTCAGGGCCCGCGTCCAGGGCCGGCTGGCCCGACGAAGGGACGCCTCGGAGGCGACCCTCGCGGTTCTCGAGCGACAACTGGCGCATGTCGAACGCCTTTCGGCCGATGAGCGCAGCTGCCTGATCGACCCATCCCGCCCGCCCGACGTGCCCAGGGGCGAATGAACCGCACGGCGTCGCACAGCGTCCGCCATCGTCGCCATTGGCCGCTGTCGGGAAATTTTACAGCGGCGACACCAGAGGCATTGCGTTGCCCATTCAATAGTCTGATTTAATGTCTGTCATCGATTCTCGGAGGAGATGGCAGAATTCTTGCTTTGGGAGTCTCGGGGTCCATCCGGTGGCGCGCAACCGACGGCCCTTTTCAGCGCCGCCGCGTGCGGGCTCAGATCGACTTCAGCATCCGCATCTCGCGTACAATGCCGCGGATCGCGTCTCGTCAGCACAGGGGCAGCGCCATGAACATCCTCAACAACTGGAAAATGCTCGAACTCGTCACCCGGGACAATGAGGTTCTGGTGTGCATCGAGGGCCGGGTGTACGGCAACAATCCACGCTTTCCGTCGTCTTCACACATCCGGACATCGCCGGTGACCGGCTACAGCCTGGATTCGAACTCGATGGTCGTGATCACCCGACGTGGCTCGGAGTATCTGCTCGGCAAGCCCGACCCCTCGGAGACCTTCGCCCAGCAACGCCTGATGCGCCGCCTCTCGCGCCTCAATCAGTCGGGCGCAGCCCGCTTCAACGAACTCGAGTCCCAGTTGACCGGCTTCGGCGAGGAACGCGGTCACGAAACCGCCAGACATCACGATTAGGGCAACGCCCAGCCCCCCGAGCCGTGCGCGGTTCGTCACCGAGATCACCAGAAAAAGCGACGGGGGCCGAAGCCCCCGTCGATAGCCATTCTGTTTATCGGAAGGCTATGTCCTCAGCAGGCCTCAAGCGGCCAGTGCGAAACGCTCATCGTTGGCGTTTATTGATTTGCGCGGATTACGTCCGTCGCCTCTCGGGTCGCCTGCTTGCCTTGCTTCACCCTGTCGAAGCCAGTACACCCCCGTAGTGGTGGAGGTGGCGGGAATCGAACCCGCGTCCAGAATGCCTCCGGTTCGCCGGGATTACGACCATGTTCAGTATTATGGGGCCAGAAGCGGACGAGTTCAAGACCCTGCAGACCGCCCGGCTCGGTCAGACCTGCATGTTCATCACGTCGTGATAGGCCGAGACCAACTTGTTGCGGACCTGGATCATCTCCTGGAAAGAGAGGTTGGCCTTCTGCAGGGCGATCATTACCTCGTGCAGGTTCTCACCCGAGTTGCCGGCGGCAAAACTTGCCGCCAGCGCTTCCGCCTGTTCCTGCGTCTGGCTGACGCGGTCGATCGACGTCTGCAGAACCTGAGCGAAGTCGACCGCCGTTCCGGGGACGGCCGAACCCTCGGGTGAACGGTTGGCGGCTGCCGTGGAGGTCGCCCGCAAGACGTTGAGCATCTGGTCAATACCCTTGGTTTCCACCTGATTCCCTCCGCTGTCGCACAGAGTCCAAGCAAGAAGCGTACCTTGATGCGCCCAGGCAGCGCCGCTCGCTCACCCTTTCAGAAAACCCTCGATCCGGTACTGCCGAAGCTTGTGGCGCAGCGTTCGCTCGGGCATTCCAAGGCGCTGGCCGGCGAGTTTGCGCGAGCCGCCGACCGCAGCGAGCGTCTCCAGTATGTGCTCGCGCTCGACTTCGCGCAACTCGTCACTCTGCCCGGCTCTCGGCGTCCGGCGGCCGGCCACGGACAGTGAACCGGGCGATGGCGCGGGCTCGCTGGCCACACCCGAATGGCTGCTGCCGGCGAGTTGCAGGTCAGCGGCCTCGACGAGTTCTCCGGCAGCGAGGATGACCGCCCTCTGGATGACGTTCTCGAGTTCGCGCACGTTGCCCGGCCACGGGTGAGCCTCGAGGGCGGATTCGGCTGCGGCGGAGAAACGCAGACCCGGCCGGCCGCCGCGGCTGCCGTGGGCGACCAGGAAATGGCGGGCGAGCGGAACGACGTCGCGAACGCGCTGCCGCAAGGCCGGGATCGGCAACGGGAAGACGTTGAGCCGATAATAGAGGTCTTCGCGGAACGCTCCCCTGGCGACGGCGTCGGACATGTCGCGGTTGGTCGTCGCGATGACCCGGATGTCGAGGACGATCGGCTTGCGCCCGCCGACCCTCTCGACTTCGCGCTCCTGGAGGACACGCAGCAGCTTGGCCTGCAGCGCCGGCTGCATTTCGGTGATCTCGTCGAGCAGCAGGGTACCGCCCTGCGCCTGCTCGAACTTGCCTGGCTGCGCATTCTGTGCGCCGCTGAAGGCACCCTTCTCGTGGCCAAACAGGGTAGCTTCAAGGAGGCTCTCGGGGATCGCCGCACAGTTGATGGCCACGAAAGGTCCACCGCGTCGCGCCGAGTGCTGGTGGATGTACCGCGCGACGACCTCCTTGCCGACACCGCTCTCGCCGGTCAGCAGGACCGTCGCGTCGGTCTGCGCGACCCGGGCGGCGAGTGCGAAGAGATGCATGCTCACCGGGTCGGTGGCGATCACCCCGTCGCTGGTGACCGTCCCCGGAAGCCGGTAGCGCAGGACGTGAGCGAGCAGCACCTGCGCGTCGAAGGGCTTGAGCAGAAAGTCGCAGGCACCCGCGCGCATCGCCTCGACGGCGCGATCGACGTCGGCGAAGGCGGTCATCAGGACGACCGGCAGGAAAGCGAAGCGCTGGCGAATCTCCTTGAGCAGCGCGATCCCGTCGACCGGCAGCATGCGCACGTCACTGACCACCAGTGAGACATCGCGCGCGGCGAGCAGGCGCAACGCCTCCTCGGCGCCGGCTGCACCGAGCACCGCGTGGCCCGCCAGTTCGAGCGTATCGCAGAGCGCCTCGCGCAGCGCCGGGTCGTCCTCGACCACCAGAATCGGCATTCCACCGCCCATATCGCGTCCGGACTTCAGTCTTCGTCTCCCGCCGCTGCCTCCAAAGGCAGAAGCATCAGGAATTCCGCGCCTTCGCCCGGAGCCGAGCGCAGGCTCAGGCTCCCGCCGTGGGCTCGTGCAACGCCGAGGGCGATCGCCAGTCCGAGCCCGGTTCCCTGACCGCGGGTGGTGAAGAAGGGTTCGAAGACACGCTCCTGGACCTCGACCGGAATCCCTGAACCGGTATCCGAAACGCTGATCCGCAGACTGTCTCCGGCCACTTCCGCACCGAGAACCACGCGCGCGCCTGGCGAGCACGCCTGCAGGGCGTTTTCGAGCAGACTGACCAGAGCTCCGGCGAGGGCCTTGCGGTTGCCGACGACGACGACTTCTCGCGCCAGACAGGCGACCTCGAAAGCCACGCTGCCTGACGCGAACAGCGGCTGCACGGCGTGCACGGCGTCACCGAGCAGTTGCCGGACCGAGATCGTATCACGGCCCATGCTGCCGCCGCGCGCGAAGAGCAGTACGTCCTGGATCAAGCGCTCGAGCCGCCTGAGTTGCGCGCTGGTCCGCTCGGCGAAGCGCCTGCGCGCGGCATCGGGCAAGTCGTCCTGTCCGAGGTTGGCGCTGTACAGCAGCGCCGTGGCCAGCGGTGTGCGCAACTGGTGAGCGAGCGAAGCGGCCATCTCGCCCATCGCAGCCAGACGCTGGTTGCGCTCCAGGTCGGCCTTCAGGCGATGCGCCGCGGTGACGTCGTGGAGGAGCAGGATCCGGCCTCCGGCCGAATCCAGCGGGCTCTCGACGACTGCGAGGCGCCGCTCGCCGAGGCACCACTCGCCGGGTGTCCCGGCCTGAACGAGTCGCGCCGCGGCGAGAACGGGCCAGTCCTCGCCGATGATCGCTTCGCCGAACATCTCGCGCGCGGCCGGGTTGGCCTCGCTGACCCGCGCCGCGCAGTCGACCACGACGACTCCGGCCGGCAACGCATTGAGCAGCAGCGCGAGACGTTCGGACAGCGCCTGCTTCTCTTCGTACTGGCGACGCAGTTCGCCGTTGGCCACGGCGAGTTCGGCAGTCAGCGACTCGACGCGCCCCTGGAGTTCCTGGTACGCCTGTGTCAGCGCCTCGGAAACCTGGTTGAACACGTCGAAGGCGCGCTGCAGTTCCTGCGCCCGAGCGTCCTGACCCGTTAACCGGTCAAGTTCGGTCATCGAATGGCAAGTCCCATACACTAACCGCTACAATATCGGCGTAATTATCGGTCTTTTCTCTTCCTCCCTGCCTGCCTGATCGCAGGACCATCGACGTCTCACGGAGCATGGCCGCAGTCGGAACCGAGGGCACTGCAAACCCCACCGGCGGCAAGCTGGTCGATCGCGCTCGCGAGGCCTTCGCGCGCCTGAGCAACCGCCAGAAGGTCGTCCTGATGGTCTCGCTGGCCGTGGTGATCGCCCTGCTCGTCGCCGCCGCGACGCTGCTCCGCCAGGGCGAGTACAGGATTCTCTTCTCGAACGTCTCGGAACGCGACGGCGGTGCGATCATCGCCGCGCTCGAGCAGATGAACGTTCCCTACCGGTTCACCGAATCGGGCAATGCGATCCTCGTTCCCTCGAGCCGGGTCCACGACGTGCGCTTGCGCCTGGCCTCGCAGGGGCTGCCGAGGGGCGGAGCGGTCGGCTTCGAGCTGATGGAGGGCCAGAAGTTTGGCATCAGCCAGTTTGCCGAACAGGTCAATTACCAGCGCGGTCTCGAAGGCGAACTGTCACGCACGATCCAGTCGATCGCCGCCGTCCAGTCTGCACGAGTCCATCTCGCGATACCCAAGCCGACGGTCTTCATGCGCGAGGAACTCAAGCCGTCGGCGTCGGTGATGCTCAACCTGTACGCCGGAAGGGCGCTCGATGCGGCGCAGATCGCCGGAATCCAGAACCTCGTCGCGGCGAGCGTGCCGCAACTCTCGCCGTCGAGCGTCACGGTCCTCGACCAGAGCGGAACGCTCCTCTCGCAAATGAAGAGCCGCCTGCTCGAGGCCGGGCTCGATCCGACGCAGGTCAAGTACGTCCACGAGGTCGAGGCGGCGATCATCAAGCGCGTCGAGGACATCCTCGCGCCGATCGTCGGACCGGGAAACGCACGTGTCCAGATCGCCGCGGACATCGACTTCTCACAGACCGAGCAAACGGCCGAAACGCATCGCCCGAACGCGACGCCTCCGGAAATCACCATCCGCAGCCAGCAGAGCAGCGAGACGGCGACGACCAGCCCGACTGCCCAGGGAGTGCCGGGAGCGCTGAGCAACCAGCCGCCGGTCCCGGCGACCGCCCCGCTGACTCAGCCGCCGGCGGCCGGCGCGGGAACGGGCGGTACGGCGACCCCGCCGCTGCCTGGGCAGATCAACGCCGCCGGCGTCCAGGCGCCGATCGCGAGCATCGCACAACCGCTCAGTACGACGAAGAATTCGACGATCAACTACGAGGTCGACAGGACGATCCGCCACGTCCGACAGGCGGTCGGCACGATCCGGCGACTCTCCGGCGCCGTGGTGATCAACCAGCGCAAGGACGTCGGCAAGGACGGCAAGCCGGTGAGCAAGCCGCTGCCCGACGGCGAACTCAAGCAGATCAGCGACCTGGTCAAGGAAGCCATGGGTTTCAGCAAGGAGCGAGGCGACAGCATCTCGGTGGCCAACGCCCCGTTCACGGCCACCGAAAAGGAAGAAGGAATTCCGCCATGGCGAGACCCCGAGACGCTCGCCGTGGGCCGCGATCTCGTCAAGTACGGGACGATTGCCGCGATCATCGCCTACCTGCTGCTCGGTGTCGTCCGGCCACTGGTCAGGACGATGCTCGAGCGCCCTGCCGGCGCCGAGACGGCGCCAGGTGGACGCATCGATCTGGTCGCCGGCGAGGAGGCCGAAGAGGAAGTCGGCGAACGCGCTCCGACGGCCAGCGAGATCCTCGAACGCAAGCTCGCCGAGGCGCGGGCACTCGCTCAGCGGGACCCGCAGGCTGTGGCGAACATCATCAGGCAATGGACCGGCGCCAATGCCAGCTGACGACGGCATCGAGAAGAGCGCCATCCTGCTCATCGCGCTCGGCGAGGACTACGCGGCTGAAGTCCTCCGCCACCTCGGCCCACGCGAGGTGCAGCGGCTCGGTCAGGCGATGGCCACACTGAAGTCGGTCCCCCGCGCGCGGGTCGAGGAAGTGCTCGCCGAGTTCCACAAGTCGGCCGAGGAATCGGCCGCAGTCCATGTCGACACCGACAGCTACGTCCGTTCGGTGCTCACCAAGGCGCTTGGCGACGACAAGGCATCGAACCTGATCTCGCGCATTCTCCAGCCCGGAGACACCAAGGGGATCGAGGGTCTGAAGTGGATGGACGCGCCGACCGTCGCCGACCTGATCCGCAACGAGCACCCGCAGATCATCGCCACGATCCTCGTCCATCTCGCCCATGATCATGCCAGCGACATCCTCAATCATTTCCCCGAGCGCCTGCGCAACGACGTGATCCTGCGTGTGGCCACCCTCGAGGGCATCCAGCCCGAGGCGCTTCAGGAACTCAACGACGTGATGGTCCGGCTGCTCTCGACAGCCGGAGGGATGAAGAAATCGGCGATGGGCGGCGTGCGCACGGTCGCCGAAATCCTCAACTTCATGGGCAGCGCCAACGAAGCCGCGGTTCTCGAGTCGATCCGCGAATACGACCCCGACCTCGCACAGAAGATCCTCGACGAGATGTTCGTTTTCGAGAATCTCCTCGATCTCGAGGACCGAGCGATCCAGTTGCTGCTGCGCGAGATTCAGTCGGAGTCGCTGATCCTGGCGATGAAGGGGGCCAGCGAAGCGCTGCGCGACAAGATTTTCCGGAACATGTCGCAGCGGGCCTCCGAAATGCTCCGCGAGGACCTCGAATCGCGCGGCCCGGTGCGCGTCTCGGAGGTCGAAGCCGAACAGAAGGAGATCCTCAAGATCGTCCGCCGTCTCGCCGACGAAGGGCAGATCGTCCTCGGCGGCGCGGGCGGTGAGGAAATGGTCTGAGAGGGATGAGCAACTGGATTCCCAAGGAGAAGCTGACCGCGTACCAGCGCTGGGAGATCGCGGCTTTCGACGAACGCCGGGAGGAAGACACACCTGCGGCGGAGAGCCCGGCCGGCACGGTCCCCGAGGCCCCGCGGGAGCCCGC
Organism: Accumulibacter sp.; assembly: GCF_023806625.1. Taxonomy (GTDB): domain Bacteria; phylum Pseudomonadota; class Gammaproteobacteria; order Burkholderiales; family Rhodocyclaceae; genus Accumulibacter. The sequence continues at coordinate 44,783 of NZ_JAMTDX010000093.1, read as the reverse complement.
GCCCGAGCCCGAAAGCACGGCAGCCGAGCCGGCAGTTGTCATGCCCACCGCCGAGGAGCTCGAACGGGTCTATCAGGAAGCGCATGTTTCGGGCTACGCCGCCGGGCACGAAGAGGGACTCAGGGCCGTGCAGGCGGTCAGCGAGCGATTCGCCACGCTGACCGAGGGTCTGTCGCGCGGGCTCGCCGAAATCGAGCAGCAGGTTGCCGAGCAACTGTTGACGCTGGCCATCGAGATCGCCAGTCAGGTCGTCCGCCAGAGCCTGCGCATTCGTCCCGAACTGCTCTTGCCGGTCGTCCGTGAAGCGCTGACCACGCTCCACCTGCACCACGGTCAGCCGCTGCTCTTCGTGAACCCCGACGACGCCGCCCTGGTGCGCAGTCACCTTGGTGAACAGCTCGCGCACAGCAGCTGGCGAATCGTCGAAGATCGCTCGCTGACCGCTGGCGGATGCCGGCTGCAGCTCGGCGCCAGCGAGGTCGATGCGACTCTCGAGACGCGCTGGCGCCGGGTCATCGAAGCCATCGGCGTCAACCAGGAGTGGCTCGACGAACGCATGGGAAGGCCCACGAGAAGTGGCTGAGACGACGCCGAACCCCCATCTGAACGCTTGGCGCGTCTTCCTCGACGGCTGTCGGCAGGCCAGCAGCCAGGTCAGCTCGCTGCTCCCCAGCGGCCATCTGACGCGGATCAACGGCCTGGTCATGGAAGCGGCGGGACTCAAGCTGCCCCTCGGAAGCTCGTGCCGGATCATCCCCCCTGGCGGCTCACCGATCGAAGCCGAGGTCGTCGGCTTCCACGGCGAAAGGCTCTTCCTGATGCCCTCCGAGGACGTCTATGGTCTCTCGCCCGGATCTCGCGTCGTCGCCCTCGAGACACCCGCCCGGCCACCACGGATAGGCTCGCCGCCGCCGGCACGGCGCCGGTCGATCGACCGGGCCAAGCTCGTCCCGGTTGGCAACTCTCTGCTCGGCCGAGTTCTGGACGGCGCCGGGCGGCCGCTCGACCGGCTCGGTCCGCTGCGCGCGAGCGCTCTGCGGCCGCTGCAGAGCCGGCCGGTGAATCCGATGTCCAGGGCACCAATCGTCGAGGTTCTCGACGTCGGGGTCCGAGCGATCAACGCCCTGCTCTGCGTCGGCCGTGGACAACGCATGGGCCTCTTCGCCGGATCAGGCGTCGGCAAGAGCGTCCTGCTCGGGATGATGGCCCGCTACACGTCGGCTGAGGTGATCGTCGTCGGCCTGATCGGCGAGCGCGGGCGCGAGGTCAAGGAATTCATCGAGCAGATTCTCGGCGAGGAAGGTCTTCGCCGCTCGATCGTCGTTGCCGCGCCGGCCGACGTGAGCCCGTTGATGCGCCTGCAAGGGGCCGCCTACGCGACCTGCGTCGCCGAGTACTTTCGTGATCAGGGGCGTCAGGTGCTGCTGATCATGGATTCGCTGACCCGCTACGCGATGGCCCAGAGGGAAATCGCTCTGGCCATCGGCGAGCCACCGGTCACCCGGGGTTACCCGCCTTCGGTCTTCGCGCGCCTGCCGCAGCTCGTCGAGCGAGCCGGCAACGGACCCGAGGGCGGTGGGTCGATCACCGCTTTCTACACGGTGCTCGCCGAGGGCGACGATCAGCAGGACCCGATCGCCGATTCGGCCAGGGCGATCCTCGACGGCCACGTGGTCCTCTCGCGAATGCTCGCCGACGCCGGCCACTATCCAGCGATCGACATCGAGCAGTCGATTTCGCGCGCGATGGTCAATCTGGTCAGCCCGGCGCACCTCGACCACATCCGGCGCTTCCGCAATCTGTTCTCGCGCTACCAGCGCTCACGCGACCTGATCAGCGTCGGCGCCTACGTCGCAGGATCCGACGCGCAGCTCGACCAGGCGATCGCCAGTTATCCGCGCTTCGAGGCCTTCCTGCAGCAGGGTCTCGGACAACGCGCCGGGTTCGCAGACAGCGTCGCCCAGCTGACCAGTGCGCTCGGCATCCCGCCTGAGCGGTCGTGAACGAGCCCTGGCCGACCAGTACAGCCATCGCCGGCGTTGCCCTCCGGACGGGACACCCGCGATGACCCGACCGTTCTCGCTGCAAACCGTTCTCGACCTGATGCAGCAACGCAACGACGAGGCGACACAGCGACTCGCCCGGCTGATCGCTGCCGAGATGGACGCAAGGAAGCAGCTCGAACTGCTCCACGACTACCGCCACGAATACTCGGAGCGCTTCCGCCAGGCTGCCAGCAACGGCCTGAGCCTGCCCGAGTGGCGAAACTACGAGGACTTCCTCTCCCGACTCGACGAAGCGGTCAGCCATCAGCTGCAGGCACTGCGCGCAAGGCAAAGCCAGACTGCAGAGGGTCAGGCAGCATGGCAGGAGCAGAGGGTCAGGCTGCAGGCCTTCGCCACGCTCGCCCAGCGCCATCAGGCGGCTGAAGCACGAAGTGACCTGCGCAGGGAACAGAAGACGCAGGACGAGTTCGCCGCCCGACATCACGACCGCCCGGACGAGCCCTGATTCGTTCATGGCACGCCGTTTGCTTGCCAACGACGTGCCGACGGGTCCAAAGACGCCTGCCTGCCTCCGGATCCGGATTCGCGCCTGCCCCAGCTGATCGGCAGCGAACCGGAGCTGCCGACCGCCTTTCAGAAAAGGACCTGCTGATGGCCATCGTCGTCGTATCGAGCCCGCCTGGCGCCCCGCAGGTGCGGCCAGCCGCAGAGCTGCCGGTCAGGGGCGGAGGCGAAGCCTCGTCGCCGATCGACGGGCAGGACTTCGCGACGATCCTCAGCAGGGTGCCGGCGGCCACCGATTGCGCCCTGCCCGAGCCGCCGAGAGGCAAAGGCGACGAGCAGACCGGCGACAACGCCCCACCCGGGGCAGTCGGAGACCCGTTTGCGGCGCTGCTCGGCGCACCGCTGGCCGCGCCGCCGATCGCCCCGACCATTGCCCGCAGCGACGATGCGGTACCGATGACCCCTGAAGACAAGTCAGCGACCAAGCCGATCGCTCTTTCACTGAGGTCGGCAAACGACGAAGCGCTCGTGCGTCGCCCGGACTCTGATGGCGCGGCGCAGTCTGCCTCCGCGGAGTTGCCGGCATTGGCCAGGCCGGCAAGATTTGCCGTTGCCGAGACGATCGCCGCAGCCAGTGGCCCCGCCGCCGAGCGGGATGGCGACTTGGCCGCAGCGCCCAACAGGCCGGGCACGCCGCTGCAGGCGGCGCTGCCGCTCGCCGCCCCGACGTCGCCACCAGGTCACGCGACCAGCGCGACGATCCCCACCGCGGTCGGCGCACCGGCCTGGGCCGGTGAATTCGCCGACCGTGTGTTGTGGTTCGTCAGGAACGACAGGGAGTTCGCCCGCCTCTCGCTGACCCCACCCGAACTCGGCAGGATCGACATCCGGCTGGACATCGACAAGGATACCGCCAGCGCATCTTTTGTCTCCACGAGCCCCGAAGTCAGGAGCGCCATCGAAGCCGCGGTCCCACGGCTGCGCGAAATGTTCGCCAGTGCGGGAATAGACCTCGGCCAGGTGGCGGTTGGCAGCGAAGCTTTCTCTCAATCGTCGCAATCCGGACGGCAGGCCGACCCGCCGCCCCGACCATTTGCCGATAACGCTATACTTGGCAGCATGCCCGGCGACGAGCCGGGAGTCCGGCCGATGAACCTGCGCAGTGGCTCCGGACTGGTCGACATTTTCGCCTGACGGAAGCCGCAGAGATTGCCCGAGTGACCGGTTCAGCGGCGACCGTCGCCGACCAAAGATTCAGGGAGATCGAAACTGAATGGCCAAGGATGCAAAGCCCTCAGCCAACGGCAGTGAAGCCGCACCGGCGAGAAACAGCAAGAAGCTGATCATCGTTTCGTTGGTCGTGGCGGTTCTTGCTCTCGGTGCGCTCAGCGCCTTCCTGCTCTTCAGGCACGCACCCGAGGCTGACGAGGAAGACGGCGAAGTCGCCGTCGAAAAGACCAGACCCGCTAAGAAGAAGAAAGCCGACAAGGGGGCGCCGCCGATCTACGTCGCACTCGACGCCTTCACGGTCAACCTCGTGCCGGAAGGCGGCGATCGTTTCCTGCAACTGATCCTGTCGGTCGAGGTCGAGGACTCGCAGATCGGTGATCAGCTGAAGCTGTACATGCCCAAGCTGCGCAACGACCTGACGCTGCTGCTGTCGAGCAAGAAGCCGTCGGAACTGGTGACCAAGGAAGGCAAGGAACAGCTGGCACGGGAAATCCTCGAGCAGATGAACGGTGTTCTCGACCCGGGAAGCAAGGCCAAGAAGCGCGACGGCCCGATTCGGGAGGTACTGTTCACTTCGTTCATCATCCAGTGATTGCCGATGAGCGCTGATTTCCTTTCCCAGGAGGAGGTCGACGCTCTCCTCAGGGGTGTCAGCGGCGAAGCGGAAGAGCCCGAATCGACCGAAGAGGCGACAGAAGGTCCACGGGCTTACAACCTGGGAACCCAGGAACGGATCGTCCGCGGACGGATGCCGACGCTCGAACTGGTCAACGAGCGCTTCGCCCGCTACCTGCGCATCGGGTTGTTCAATTACATGCATCGCAGCGCCGAGATCTCGGTCGGCTCGATCCTCGTCCAGAAGTACAGCGAGTTCACGCGCAACCTCGTCGTCCCGACCAACCTCAACCTGGTCACCGCAAAGCCGTTGCGTGGCACCGCGCTGTTCGTCTTCGACCCGAGCCTGGTCTTCCTGGTCGTCGACAACATGTTCGGCGGCGATGGGCGCTTCCACACCCGTGTCGAAGGCCGGGACTTCACTCCGACCGAGCAGCGAATCATTCAGGGCCTGCTGTCGGTCGTCTTCGCCGAGTATGCGCGATCGTGGAAACCGGTCTACGAACTCGCCTTCGAGTATGTCCGTTCGGAAATGAATTCGCAGTTCGCGAACATCGCGACGCCCTCCGAGATCGTCGTGTCGACGACCTTCTCGATCGAGTTCGGTGGATCGGGCGCCGACATGCACATCTGCTTCCCCTACTCGATGATCGAGCCGATTCGCGATCTGCTGTACAGCGCGATGCAGAGCGACCAGGTGACCACCGACCGTCGCTGGATCGCCACGCTGCGCAAACAACTCAAGAACGCCGAAGTCGAGATCACCGCGCGGCTGGCGACGACGACGGTCAGCCTCCGACAGATCCTGGCGATGAAAGTCGGAGACGTGGTCCCGCTCGACATTCCGGAAACGATCGTCGCCTACGTCGATGACGTGCCGCTGATGGAATGCCGGTACGGCCAGCAGGGCGGGCAATACGCGCTGAAGATCGAACGTTTCACGCATTCCGAAGACTCGGGATCGCCGCTGGGAGAGGCCCATGACTGACAAGACGGATGATTTTGCCGCTCCGCCGGGCGGCGGCAACAGCTTCGAGGACGACTGGGCGGCAGCGATGACCGAACAGGCGATAGCCGAAAGTGCCGCATCCGGCGGCGCCCGGCGGGCCGAGATCTTTCCGAGTTTCGACGAGCCAGGCACCCGACCCTCGCTGATCAGCGAGCTGGACATGATCCTCGACATCCCGGTGCAGATCAGCGTCGAACTCGGGCGAACGCGGATCACGATCAAGAACCTTCTGCAGCTCGCCCACGGTTCGGTCGTCGAGCTCGACGCGCTGGCCGGCGAACCGCTGAGCGTGTTCGTCAATGGCACGCTGATCGCGCAGGGCGAAGTCGTCGTGGTCAATGACAAGTTCGGAATCCGCCTGACGGACATCGTCACGCCTTCGGAGAGAGCCCGCAAGATCGGTCACTGAGCGAGTCGTCAGGAGATCGTCGCGTACGGGACGGGGCGCCCGGCGCGACTGCCCGCGGGGTTTGACCTTGTCCCGGCTTGCTTTATGATGGCGATCAGCCGACGATTCTCGCCAAAACCCGTGACCCGACCCGTACAGATCCTTCGCCACATCGCTGGCCACGCCGGCACGATGCTGGCTTCTCTTCTGCCAGCCAGCGCGCTCGCCCAGGCCAGCGCCGAACCGCTGGTCCCGGCGATGGCGATCATGCAGACCGTACTGGCGCTGCTCGCGGTGGTTGGCGTCCTCCTCCTGGCCGCACACGTCCTGCGTCGGCTGAATCGCGGCCACGGGTTTGGCAGCAGCGGTCCGCTGCGTGTCGTCGGCGGCGCGATGATCGGCCCGCGCGAGCGCATCATCCTCGTCGAGGTGGGCGACACCTGGATCGTCGTCGGTCTCGTCCCGAGCCAGATCCGCTGCCTGCACACGCTGCCGAAAGGCGAAACGAAGGCCCCCGGCAATGGCGAGAAGCACTTCGCACAGTGGCTGAAGCAGCTCACCGAGCGCAGGAATGAAGACGGCTAGGATCCTCGGCCTGCTCTTCGTCGTCGATCTGTTCTGGCCACTGGCCGCCTGGGCACAAGCTGGAGGTCTTCCGCTAGTCACCAGCACGCCAGGTGCTGGCGGGAGCCAGACTTACGCGCTGTCGATCCAGACGCTGCTGACCCTGACCGCGCTGACCTTCCTGCCCGCAGCGCTGCTGATGATGACCAGTTTCACGCGAATCATCATCGTGCTCTCGCTGCTCCGCCACGCCCTTGGCACGCAAACCTCGCCGCCCAACCAGGTGCTGATCGGCCTCGCCCTGTTCCTGACGCTCTTCGTCATGTCGCCGGTCCTCGACACGATCTACCGCGACGCGTACCTGCCACTCTCCGAGGAACGGATCGGCTACGTCGAAGCTTTCGAGCGCGGCGCCGTACCCCTGCGCAAATTCATGCTCAAGCAGACGCGCGAGGCGGATCTGGCGCTCTTCGCCCGGATGACCCGGGCACCGCAGTTCGCCTCCACCGAGGACATCCCGATGCGCCTGCTCGTCCCCGCCTTCGTGACCAGCGAGCTGAAGACGGCCTTCCAGATCGGCTTCGTGGTCTTCATCCCCTTCCTGATCGTGGACATGGTCGTTGCCAGCGTGCTGATGTCGATGGGCATGATGATGATGTCGCCGGTTATGGTCGCCCTGCCGTTCAAGCTGATGCTCTTCGTCCTCGTCGACGGCTGGCATCTGGTCGTCGGCTCGCTCGTCGAGAGCTTTGCGCAGTGACCCCCGAAGCGGCGATGGAGGTCGGCCGGCAGGCTGTCGAGATGACCCTCCTGCTTTCGGCACCGTTGTTGCTCGCGGCGCTGGTCATCGGTCTGGTGGTGAGCATCTTCCAGGCGGCGACCCAGATCAACGAACAGACCCTGTCGTTCATCCCGAAGCTCGTCGGGATGTTCCTGACGCTGATTCTCGCCGGACCGTGGATGCTCCAGCTGATGATCGACTACGTCCGGCGTCTGTTCGAGAGCATTCCCCAGCTGATCGGCTGAACGATGATCAAGAGGTCGCGGCGAACAGACAGGGATGTGCGGTGCGACCGGATGACTCAGACTGCCAACCGGCCGAGTTCCCGGTCCGCGCACGAGTTCTGAGCACGCCTTGATCAGCCTGACCTCTACCCAGATCAACGCCTGGGTCGCCGCCTTCTTCTTTCCGCTGACCCGCGTACTCGGCGTGCTCGCCGCGGCACCGCCGTTCAACAACCCGGCGCTGAGCGTGCGCGTGCGGCTGGCGCTCGGCCTGGCGGTGACGCTCGGAATCGCCCCAATCCTGCCGCCGACCCCGTCGGTCGATCCCGGGTCGGGAGCCGGTCTGCTGCTTCTCGCCGAACAACTGCTCATCGGTCTGGCGATGGGCCTGGCGATGCGGCTGGTGTTCACTGCCGTCGACATGGCCGGAAACCTGATCAGCCTGCAGATGGGCCTCGGCTTTGCCACCACCTACGACCCGCAGAGTGCGGGGCAGACGGTGGTCGTATCGGAATTCATGGGACTGATCGCGCTGCTCGCCTTTCTGGCCATCGACGGCCATCTGATGGTCCTGGCGACGCTGGTGCACAGCTTCACGGTCCTGCCTGTCGGCGGCACGGCACTCGCCGCCGACACCTGGAAGGCCGTAGCCGATTCCGCGGCGATCATCTTCTCATCGGGCCTGCTGCTCGCGCTGCCGATCGTCGTCGCGCTGCTGATCACCAACCTTGCACTGGCCATCCTGAGTCGCGCCGCGCCGCAACTCAATCTGATCGTCATCGGCTTTCCGCTGACCATCGCGGTCGGCTTCGCCGCCCTGCTGCTCGGCCTCGCGCATCTCGGCGTGCCGCTGCACAGGCTCTTCGAGAAGGGTCTCGAGGCAATGCTCGGCCCCTTTGCCAACCCGGGAGGCTAGCGCCCGCCGCCGGGTTCGACGCTGACCAGCTGGATGATTCCCTCGGCAAAGCGATGGGTGAACGGCGTCGAAGACTCGATCCCTTCTGTATACTCGGCGATCCGGTACCCGGCGAAGCCCCGCTCGCGCTGCAACTGGAGGGCACGGCGGCGGAGGATCAGGCCCGACTCCCCATCGCCTCCAGTACGAAAGCTCTTCGCGCGCATCGATAGCCGATAGGTCTGCGGATCGAGGATGCTCTCCTCGATCGTCCAGTTCGGCGCCAACGGGTCATGGATCACGTAGACGGCGACAGCGGCCGCGGCGGCCGCGCCGAGATACGCGGTCGGTCCGGCGTACTGGCTGATCCCGTAGGCCAGCGCACCGGCCAGAGCCAGCGCCCGCGGCGGATCGAGGCTGAGCGTCGGATTCGGCGACTGCGTGTAGACCGACCCCGCAGGGCTATCCGGTGTGCCCGACGGAGCTCGCCAGTCGACGCCGATGCAGGCGCTGAGCGCCAGGACCAGGCCGAAAGCCACAGGCACGCGCATCCACGCCACCCGATCAGATGTACTGGAACAGGCTCAGACCGCTGACCGCGACGAAGGACTTCTGCGCCGCTTCAAGGCCGGCCTGCTGTCGGGTGAACTCCGAAATCGCCTGTGCGTAGTCGAGATCCTGGGTGCTCGAAAGGAGTTGCTGGTAAGCAACGTCCAGATTGGCCGAGTCGCTGGCCAGGGCGTCGAGTTCGGAAAGTCGTGCACCGACCGCGGACTGGACCTGGCTGACGTTGCTCAGCGCCGCGTCCAGATCGCCAAGCAGACCCTGCAGGCGCGAGGAAAACGCGCTTCGGTCGCTGCCTGAAGCAAGCGGCGTGCGCAGCAACCCGATCAGGTCCTGTAGAGTCTGGAACATGCTTCGCTGGCCACTCGGCCGGATCTTGAAGCTGTCGCCGGACGCCGGCGACCCGGTGATCACCACCTGTGCACCAAAATCCACGCTCGTCGGCGCCGCTGGCGGTTGGCCGACGGTGAGCAGTGAAATCGCCTGACCGGAGGCATAGGGAAGCACTGCGCTCACCGGCCGCGGACTCAGCGGTGCAGCCGGTGGAGCCGGGGTCGACGCATCGAAGATCTGGTAACTGGTGACGCCACTGCTGACCGAAAAGCGGATCTCGAGCTGATGGTTGTCGCTCCCCTGCCACGGGAAATCGACGTTCAGCGCTTTCTGCCAACGCTGGCGATCGACAACCGATCCGGCGTCGATCGCCGCCGTGCCCTGGTTGGGAAGCGCAGAGGGCTGCCCGCCGGCTTCGCTGACGAACGTTCCGTTTCCTTCGCGGATGTTCATGAACAGGTCGCTGCCGGCGACGCTGACCGGCATCTGCTGCGTGGCGCTGACCTGCAGCAGCCGCTCGCCGTCGTCGCCGGAGTAGGCAACCGGCGGATTGCCCGCAGCTGCGGTCGCAGCGGCCAACGCGAACGGCGCGGTCGAGCCCTGGTAGCCCGAGAACAGGTAGTCTCCCTGGGCGCTGCGGCTGTTGGCGATACCCAGCAACTGCGCGAAGCGCTCCTCGACTTCGCTGGCCATCGCCTGACGGTCGCTGTCCGTCAGGACCGTGTTCCCGGCCTGAACCGTGCGTGCGCGCACACCCTGGAGAAGCTCGGTCAGCGCATCGAGCTGGCCGTCGACCAGCCCCAGCCGGTCGCTGGCGTCGCCCTGGTTGCGCGCGTACTGAGCGGCCACGTCGCGCGCCTGGCTGACGCCCAGAGCCTTGGCCGAAGCCAGCGGATCGTCGGACGGGGTGAGCAGCCGGCGCCCGCTGGCCAACTGGTTCTGAACCCGCAGCAGCTGGCTCTGGTTACGCTCCATCCCGAGCAGGGCCGACGCGTGAATCTGGGCGGTACTGATGCGCATGAACTCTCCTCAACGAGGGTCGATCACCTGGCCGCAGGGGCGATCGGCGGCTCGCCGACCGATCTCAGCCACCGGCAAGCTGCAGGATCGTGTCGAACAGGCTGGCGCCGATGGCCATCGCCTTCGCCGAAGCCTGATAGGCCTGCTGATAACGGAGCAGATTTGCCGCCTCCTCGTCGAGGTTGACCCCGGAGAGCGCCTCGCGACTGCTCCGCGCCTGATCGAGTATCGTCTGCTGGGCATCGCTGGCGACCTGCAGGTTGCGCGCCCGGCTGCCGACCTGACTGACCAGATTGGCATACGCGTCAGCCAGCGAGTCCGTTCCGCCGCCCATCGTCGCCTGCGTCTGGAGCTGGGCGATGGCCAGCGCGTTCCGCCCGTCGGCGGTTGCCCCACTGTTGAGGAGGATCGAAAAAGTGTCGCCGTTGTTCGGCAACCCGCTGATCACGAAGCTGAAACCGCTCGGTGGCGAAGTGGCTACCGAGCCGACGAGGGTGATCCGCGCGCCGCTGGTATAGGCGACGGTGTCGGCCGGCGTAGCGATCGTCACCGGCGTAGCGCCATCGACCGACACCTGTGCGCCGACCGGAAAATTGCTTAGCAGCCCTGAATTGAAAACGAGCGAGACCGGCAGCGTCGTCACCGCGGCCGGGTAGCCCGCCTCGGCCTGACCGGCCGAGATCGTCGCGCTGCCGGTGTTCGAGCTCGCAGCGGCGGTGCGCAGAGGTCCGGCCGCGGCGACCAGGCGAGGATCGGCAACGAGCGTCGGGTTGACGGCGATGTCGCGAGCCGCATGACGCACCGGCTGGATCAGGTAACTCGTCCCGGCGGTCAGGGGCGCCGTAGCCGACAGCGTGAAGCCCTGCGGATCACTCGCCAACAGGCCATTGACTGCCACCAGATTGACACCCGACCACTGCCGGTTGTCCGCCAATCGAGTCAGCGTGGCGCCGGTCGCGTCGACACTCAGCCGGTAGTCGCTGGCCTGCAGGTCGGTCCGGTAGTTGCCGCTGTACGGTGGGGGTTGGATCAGCGTCGCACTGACCGTCGGACTCCCTGCGGGATTCTGTGTGCTGGCGGTGACCACCGGCCCGGCGAGCGTGAACAGCCCGGGAGCAAAAGCCGACGGCGAGCCCGAGATCTGCGACTGGCCGAGGAGATCCTGGCCGAGCTCGCTCTGGGCATTGACCACCAGAGCCAGCGAGGCGGCGTTTCGCCCGAGCTCGTTGATCGCCGGATCGAGCGCCTCGCTGCGAAAGGCGAGCAGGCCACCCAGTGATCCCCCCTTGATCAGCGACTCGGGCATCTCCTGGACTCCGGCCGCTGTCGACAGGCCGACACTCAGTCGACCGGGATCACTCGACGAGGGCGTGGCTGCAATGGCCATCGCCTGCGATCCGACGACGAGCTGCTGGCCGCTACCGAAGAAAACATTGACCGTGCCGTCGGCGTTGCTCGTCGCGCGCGTCCTGACCAGCTTGTTCAGTTCGAGCAACAACTGATCGCGAGTGTCGCGCAGATCGTTCGCCGGCTGGCCCGTCGACGCTTCGGCCAGTGCAATCTCCTGATTCACCGAGGCAACCTGGCCAGCGTAGCCGTTGATCTCCGCGACGCTGGCCCTGATCTCGTCATCGACCTGGCCGGCGATCTGGTCGAGCTGACCGGCCAGCGACTGATAGCGTGCGCTCAGCGAGCGTGCGTTGGCGACCATCACCTGCCTGGCGGCCAGCTGCGCTGGATTGGCAGCCACCTGCTGCACGCTGGCGAAGAAGTTCTGCAGAGCCGGAGCGAGACCGGTCGCCGGATCGGCCAGCAGGTTGTCGATCCGGCTGATCTGTGCATGATAGCTGTCCAGTTCGCTGGCGCTGCTCTGCGACTGCTGGACCTGCTCGGTCAGGAAACGGCTATAGACTCTCTCGACGGTCACCACCTCGGTCCCGCGACCGATGAAGCCGGACCCCGTCCGGGCCGCGTCGCTGGCCGTCTGAACGATCCGCTGCCGGGCAAACCCGGGCGTGTTGACGTTCGCGATGTTGTGTTCGGTCGTCTGCAGACCCGCCTGCGCAGCTCGCAGACCGCTGAGACCGACGCCGAGTATTCCTGAACCCATGAATTCATTCCCATCTTGGCCGGCCACATCCGGACCCGAATTCCCGAGCCCAGCGGCCCCGCCCTACGGGCGGTGATCCCTCGCCTGTTGGTCGGTAAACGACCGGCGAGCCTGAATGTTTAGCGCTGCGTCAAGCGGACGGCAAAGCCAGCCTAGGCGACGAGGGCCTGGCGCAGGCTCGTGCTGTCAATGATACGCGCCAGTTTCGCTGCGTACATCGGGTCGGTCGCATACCCTGCCTGCTGCAGCGCGCGCGCGAACTGTGCGCCATCCTGCTGGCCAACGACCCCGGCGAAGCGGGGGTTGCCGGTCATCAGCCGCGCGTAGTCGCGAAACGCCTCGGCGTACGACTCGTAGGCGCGAAAACGCGCACGGCCAGACTGCCAGACGCCGTTGGCGAATTCCGTCGTGTTCACTTCGACGCAGGGCCCGGTCCAACTGCGCCCGGCCTTGACGCCGAAAAGGTTGAAGCTCGGCGAACCGTCGGCCCGGCGGATCTCGCGCCTGCCCCAGCCGCTCTCGAGCGCCGACTGGGCGACCAGAAAGTGCGCCGGAATTCCGGTCATCGCCGCCGCTTCGACGGCGTGCGGCCAGACGCGGTCGACAAACTCGCGTGTCGTCGCTGGTCGGTCTGCGGCAGTCGGCTGACCGGGAGCCATCGGGCGCTGCGCATTTCCGGCCGCCGGCCCGATCGCCGGCCGGGCGGGCTGCGCAGGGGGCGGAGCGACGAGCGGAGCTCCGCCAGCGACAGCGGCGAGGTCGGCGCTGCCACGGCCTGCCTGTCGCGCCAGCTGCCTCTCGATCAGCGCGGAAAAGCCGATCGGGGTCCGTGAAGCCAGATCCTGAGCAAGTTGCTGATCGCCGATCTCGGCGAAGAAGCGGCTCTGCTCGCCGTCAAGCAGGCTGCTTGCCGGGGTCGCCTGACGCATGCTCCTGAGCATCAGCTGGATGAGCAGACCCTCGAACTGGCGGGCTGTCTGCCTGATCCCCGACTGCGGGTCATTGCGCAGCCGAAGGCGCAGGTCGGCAGCCGCCGCCGGATCGACGGCGAGGCGCTGCAGTCCGGAATCGCCAGCCCTCATCGCCATGACTGCGCGCAGCCTGCCGGATGGCCCTCGGTCACCACCCTTGCCGCTCCGTCCGACATCCGCTCCTCCTCCTTCGCCATCCGGGGAAACCCGGCGCTGCGTCTGCGCACCGCGCGCCGCGCGCCGCCGAACCACTCGCCGCAGCAGGCGAGCCCCCGATCAGATGATCTCGAGGTCGGCGCGCAGGGCGCCGGCCGCCTTCATCGACTGCAGGACGGACATCAGGTCCTGCGGTCCTGCACCCAGGGAATTGATCGCCTTGACGACGTCGGAGAGCCTGACACCCGCCTTCAACGGGATCAGTGTTCCTCCACCCTGTTTGACGTCGATTTCGCTCTGCGTCGTGGTCACCGTCTGCCCGCCGGACAGCGGTGGCGGCTGGCTGACCTTCTGCTCGGTGCTGACGACGACCGAGAGGCTGCCATGGGCCACCGCGCACGACTCGATGGTCACCGTCTGATTCATCACCACCGAACCCGTACGCGAGTTGATGATCACCTTGGCCACGGTCTTCGCCGGGCGGACGTCGAGGTTCTCGATTCGACCGAGAAACGCAACCCGGCTGTTCGGATCATCGGGAGCTGCGACCCGCACCACCCGCCCGTCGACTGCCTGCGCCGTGCCGGGGCCGAGTTCGCGGTTGATCGCCTCGACGACGCGCTGCGTGGTCTCGAAATCGGTATGGCCCATCTCGTAATGAACGAAGGGACCCTGGCCGAGCGCCGTCGGCACCTCACGTTCGACCGTTGCGCCACCGACTATTCGACCGGCGAGCTGGTGGTTGACCACGACCCGCGCACCCGGAGCGGCTGCTCCCGCGCCGGGGACCAGCAGATTGCCCTGGGCCTGGGCGTAGATCTGCCCGTCCGCACCCTTCAGCGGGGTCATCACCAGGGTTCCTCCGCGCAGACTCCTGGCGTTGCCCATCGACGATACGGTGACGTCGATCTGCTGGCCGATCCTGGCGAACGGCGGCAGATTGGCGGTGACCATCACCGACGCGACGTTCTTCAGCTGAAACGACTGGGCCGTGGCCAGCGGCAGCGTCGTACCGAGCTGCGCGAGCATGTTGATGATGCTCTGCGTGGTGAACGGAGTCTGGGTCGTCTGGTCTCCGGTGCCGTCGAGGCCAACAACCAGCCCGTAACCGACGAGCTGATTGTTGCGCACGCCCTGTACCGAGGCGAGATCCTTGATCCGGTCGGCAAGCGCTGCGCTGCACGACAGAATGCCCGCCAGCGCCACGAGAATCGCTGCTGCGCGTCGTCGGCAGCCGGACCATGCACGAAGGGTTGCGTCCATCACCGATCCCTCTCAGTAGGGTAGGAAGCTCAGGAAGAACCTCGCCAGCCAGCCGATGACCTGAGCTTCGCTGATCGCCCCGCTCTCTTTGTACTCGATTCGTGCGTCGGCAATCTGTGACGAGGCGATCGTGTTCGCCGCATTCACGAAATAGGGATTGACCACGCCCGAGAGACGGATGTACTCCTGTCCCTGACCGATGGCCACCTGCTTCTCGCCGGAAACGAGGAGGTTGCCGTTGGCCAGGACTTCGATGACCGTGACGGTGATCGTTCCCGTGAACACGTTGTTCGCCGCTGCCTCGCCCTTGCCGGTGGCCGCATTGCTGCTGCTTCCCTTGAGCTCGAACAGCGACTTGCCGGGCAGGTTGACGTTCGGCCCGGAAGACGCGCTGACGCTTCCGGTCTTCGACAAGGTGTTGTTCGACTTGGTCGTCGCCGAGGTGTTCTCGGTGATCGTCACGGTGATCGTGTCACCGACATAGCGGGCGCGCCGGTCCTCGAACAGCGTCCGCGACGTCCCCGGCTGGTAGATACTGCCGGTCGCCGCGAGACCGGCGGACAGCGAGTCCGGGCGCGACGGCGGTCGGGCGCTCATCGGCTGGTGGACGTTGGTCGGCGGAACGGTCGTGCACCCGCAGGCGAGACCGAGCAGCGTGGCGGCGACGACCATCGACAGGAACCGCTGAACCATCGCCCGCTCCTACAGTTGCGTCAGCCGGCCGAGCATCTGGTCGGAAGTCGAGATCACTTTCGAGTTCAGCTCGTAGGCGCGCTGCGTCTGGATCATCAGGACGAGCTCCTGAGCGACATTGACGTTCGAGGCCTCGACGTAGTTCTGCACGACGACGCCGGCACCGTTGTTTCCGGGCGTGTTGGCGCTCGGCGCGCCGCTCGACGCCGTCTCGAGATAGAGGTTCTCGCCGATGCTCTGCAGGCCGCCGTTGTTGATGAAGGTGGCCACCTGGATCGTGCCGATCTGCACCGCGGCCGCTGAATTCGGCTGGGTGATGCTGACGACGCCGTCGTTACCGACAGTCACCGTCAGCGCGTTCTGCGGAATGATGATCGCCGGCTGCAGCGGATAGCCGTTGGCGGTCACGATCTGCCCCTGATTATCCTTCTGGAACGAGCCATCGCGCGTGTAGGCCGTCGTCCCATCGGGCAGCAGCACCTGGAAGAAGCCGGCGCCATCGATCGCCATGTCGAGGCTGTTGCCCGTCTGCTGCAGTGATCCCTGCGTGAAGATCCGGCCGGTCGACACCGGGATCGTCCCCAGGCCGATCTGCAATCCGTCGGGGATCTGCGTCGTCTGCGACGACTGGGCTCCCGGCTGGCGCAGAGTCTGGTAGAGCAGATCGGCGAAGATGCCCCTGGCCTGCTTGAAGCCATTGGTGCTGACGTTGGCCAGGTTGTTGGCAATGATGTCGATCTGCACCTGCTGGGCATTCAGGCCCGTGCTGGCAGTCCATAACGAACGGATCATGGGCGTCCCATCAACGACTGATCGTGAGCAACTGGGCAGCTGCGCGGGCGTTGGCGTCGGCCGTCTGCAGCATCCTGACCTGCACCTCGAACTGGCGCGCGAGGCTGATCATCCGGATCATCGCATCGACGGGGTTGACGTTGCTCCCCTCGAGCGCCTCGGGCGCCAGCCTGACCGTCTCGTCGGCCGGCGCCTCGATGCCGCTGCGCGTCCGGAAGAGCCCGTCGTCGCCGCGCACCAGGTCGGAATCGGGCGGGTTGACCAGCTTGATCCGGCCAACGACGTTCACGCTGTTCAGCGAGCCAGCTCCGTTTCGCGGAATCGCCGAGACCGTGCCGTCCGGCGCGATCGCCACGTTGTTGTCCGGTGGCAGGGTGATCGGCCCGCCTTCGCCGATCACCATCAACCCGGAACTCGTCCGCAGCAAACCGTTGGCGTCGGTCCGCAGGTTTCCCGCACGCGTATAGGCCTCTCGCGAATCGGCGCCCTGGACGGCGATCCAGCCCGGCCCCTCGACGGCCACGTCGAGCGGCCGCCCGGTACTGGTCACGGGCCCCTGATCGAACACGTCGGCGACCGACGCGTCGACGGTGAAGGCGCGCGCCGGCTGCCCGGAACCGAGCACGGGCACCGCGCGAAAACGGTGCTCCATGGCCCGATAGCCGATCGTCGCCGCATTGGCGAGGTTCTGGGCGACGCCTGCCTGCTGGAGAAAGGCCTGCTTGGCGCCGCTCATCGCCGTATAGATCAGGCGGTCCATTGCTGACTCGCTACCCCTGTTCGGTGCCGCCAGGTCTAGCGCAGGTTGATCAGCGTCTGCATGATCTGATCCTGCGTCTTGATCGTCTGGGCGTTCGCCTGATAGTTGCGCTGGGCAGTGATCATCGCCACCAGTTCGGCGGTCAGGTCGACGTTCGAGTCTTCGACTGCCGCCGACTGGACGACCCCGCGACTGCCCGAGGCTGGCGTGCCGACCAGTTCCGGTCCTGAAGCCGATGTCGCAGTCCACTGATTGTTGCCGATGTTCAACAGGCCGTTTGGATCGGCGAAGCTGGCAAGCACGATCTGCGCCAGGCTCCTCGTCTGACCGTTGCTGTACCGACCCTGGACAATGCCGTCCTTGGCCACGCCGACCCCGACCAGGTTGCCGGCGGCAAAGCCGCCCTGGGTGAGACTTTCGACCGTCGACTGACTGCCGTACTGGGTCGTTCCCGAAAAGTCGATGGTCCCCGGCGACCAGGGCGTCGTCGCGCCACTGACCAGGTTCCACGAAGGAAGTGAGTGCACCGCGGCAGCGGGCGTCAGCGCTCCCGAGGTGTTGAAGATCAGATTGCCGCCAGGAACGGTCTGCGGGTTTGCGCCGTCGAGCGTCGCGTGGACGGTCCATTGACCGCCGCCGGGCGGCGCCGGCGGATTGAGCACATAGAAGGTGGTCAGATTGTGTGCGACGCCGAGCGAATCATAGACGGTCAGCGCCGTCGAGAAGTTGTAGCTCGCCGGATTGGTATAGTCGAAGGGCTGGACCGTCGGCACCGTCTCCCGGGCGTCGAGGTTGAGTTGCGCAGCGACGTCGCCGGCCAGCGGATCGCTGGTCGCCCGCGGCGGGATCTGCGTCGCGGAGACCTGCAGATCGACCGGACTCGATGGCGAAATTTGGCCGTTCGTCCCGGCCACGTAGCCGGTCAGCCGCTGGCTCTGGTCGTTGACCACGTAACCGTTCTTGTCGATGTGGAACTGTCCGTTGCGCGTGTAGCTGATCGCCCCGTCGCTGCTCATCCGGAAGAAACCTCCCCCGTTGATCGCCAGGTCGAGCGGATTGTCGGTGGTCGTCAGGTTGCCCTGGGTGAACTGCTGCTGGATCGACGACACGGCGACGCCGATACCGACCTGTGAGGCACCGACGATGCCGAGCGAGGCCGCATAGAGATCCGAAAAGATCGGCGTCGCACTCTTGAACCCGACGGTGCTCGCGTTGGCCACGTTGTTGCCGATGACGTCGAGCGCCGTCGAGGCAGCGTCAAGGCCGCTCAATCCCTGTTGAAAACTCATCGCCGTCCCGCTCCTAAAGAATCTGCTGAACCTTGTCGAAGCCAACCCTGCCCAGCGCTCCGAGGTCCAGCTCGAAGCCGCCTTTGCTCCTGACTACCCCACCGACCGTGCCAGGCTGCAGCGTCTGGGCATCGACTCTCTGACCGTCGCGGAGCGCGGCCACCGCAAAGCTGTAGGTCCCCGGCGGCGCCGCCGACCCCGAGTCGGTCATCCCGTCCCAGATGAAGCTGAAGCTGCCGGCATTACACGGACCGAGAGTCCGGCTCTGCACGACCCGTCCGGACGGGTCGACGATCTGGATCGCGACGCTGTCGGCGGCTTCGCCGAGACTGACCCCCGCCAGCGCCGTGCCGCGGCTCAGCGTGAGATGTGAGCCCGGGACCAACACTTGCCTGCCAATCAGCGCCGCAGCCTGTGCCGCCTGGTCATCGTGGTAACTGTTGAGCAGGGTCTCGAGCGTCGTATTGAGCTTCTCGACACCGGCAACCGTGCTGATCTGCGACAGCTGGCTGGTCACCGCGGCATTGTCGAGCGGATTGAGCGGATCCTGATTCTTCAGCTGGGTGACCAGGAGCTTCAGGAATCGGTCCTGGACTTCCTCGCTCGCCGGCGTCGCTTCCGTCGCGGTATTGGTGGTCCGACTGCCGAGCGCGGCGAAGGCGCTGCCGACCACACTTCCAAGTTGCAGGGGCGTCATCCCGTTCTCCTCAGGTTGCGGTTTCTCACTGGCCCAGGGTCAGCGTCTTGAGCAGCAGCTGCCTGGCCGTGTTCATCACCTCAACGTTGTTCTGGTACGAGCGCGCCGCCGAAATCATGTTGGTCATCTCCTCGACGACGTTTACGTTTGGCATGGCCACGTACCCCCTGTCGTCGGCGGCCGGGTTCCTCGGATCGTAGACCAGGCGGGCGGGACTGCCGTCCTCGACCAACTGGCTGACACGCACACCGAGCGCCGCGGGACTGCCGATCGGCGTGGCGGAAAAGACGACCTGCCGGGCGCGATACGGCCTGCCGTCCGAACTGACCACGCTCTCGGCGTTGGCCAGATTGCTGGCCACCGCGTTGAGCCTGATCGACTGCGCGGTCAGCGCGCTTCCCGCGACCCGAAACGCCGAGAAGATGCTCACCGCTACTGTGCCTGCAGCGCCGCCTGCAGCGTTCTGATCTGCTGAGTCAGAAAACTGATCCCGGCTTCGTAGTGGAACGAGTTCTCGGCGAGTTGGGCGCTTTCGACGTCCATCTCGACCGTGCTGCCGTCGGCGCTCGGCTGAACGGGCTGGCGGTAGAGCAGGCGCGGCGAGCCCGCGTCCTGGTGGCCGGGCAGGTGGCGCGGCGAACTGACCGTCATGGCCAGGGATCCCTGCCCGTCAGCCACCAGAGCGTCGCGCAGAGCGCTCGCGAAGTCGAAGTCCTTCGCCTTGTAGTGCGGTGTGTCGGCGTTGGCGATGTTGCTCGCCAGTACCTGCTGGCGATGCGCACGCAGGCCGAGAGCTTGCTGCTGGACGAACAGGGCTCGGTCGACTTTGCTGAGCACGGGATTCTCTTTGGAAGTTGGGCCTGCGATGGACAGAGCAAGTGCCGTGCCAGCCGCCGTTCCCTGTTCAGGAGGCGCTTGGTCAGCGTCCGATGCCCTTCGCGGACCGACCCTTGCCGGCATGACGGCAAATATTGCCGGTCCGGCACGGCACGGCGGACGATGGCGCTACGCCGGCCAAGCGAAATCGGGCACAATGACGCGATGTCGATGACCACGCTCGCCCGTCTTCAGTCCGCCGGGTGCCTGCGCCTGTGCGCGCTGCTGGCCGCCCTGGTGGCGTCGCCGCTTGGCGCCCAGACATCACTGTCTGCCGCGCTGGACAGCTTCCTGCGCGTGCAGACGCAGGGACTCCCCGGCAAAGTCTCGTACGGCGTCGGACAGCTCGAGCAGCCGGCACAGCTCGCCGCGTGTACCGCGCTCGAGCCCTTCCTGCCGCAGGGTTCGAGACTCTGGGGCAACACGACGGTCGGCATCCGCTGCCTCGCCCCGACGACGTGGACGATCTACGTGCCGGTTCAGGTCAGGATCCACGGCAGCTACGTGGTCGCCGCCCAGCAGCTCGTTCCGGGTCAGCCGATTGGCGCAGCCGATGTGATGGTCAAGAACGGCGACCTCGGCGCGCTGCCAGCGAACGTGGTGACCGACACCGCACAGGCGCTCGGCAAGACGCCGAGAAACGGCGTCGCGGCCGGTCAACCGTTGCGCAACGATCTGCTGATTGCGCCATGGGCCGTCCAGCAGGGGCAGAACGTCAGGCTGCTCACCACGGGTGCGGGGTTTACCGTGAGCAACGAAGGCAAGGCTCTGAACAACGCCAGCGAGGGACAGATCGCCCAGGTGCGCACGGCCAGTGGCCAGGTCGTCAGCGGTGTCGCGCGCCAGGGCGGAGTGGTCGAGGTCAGCCAATAGCGCCCGAGTCGCCCGGCGACTCGCCAACCCCCCGCTGCCGCTTGCCGGAGAGGGGTCGGGGTTGGCGGAATGGTGTTAAAGTTCGCCAGCCGACGGCCGATAAAGGAATCGACGACAAGCGCTCGGAGGGCAGGCCAGTGAAGATCGACAGTACCCATACCGTTGCCACGACGGTCAGCGAAACGCGTGGCCGCACCAGCGTCAGCCAGCCCGGTGGGAGCGCGGCAGCCGAAGTCCACCTGAGCGAGCTCGCCGCCCAACTTCAGTCCACCGGCGAAGCATCGACCTTCGACGAGGCGCGGGTTGCCGAGATCACCCGGGCGATCTCCGAGGGACATTTCACGATCAACGCGACGGCGATCGCCGACCGGCTGATCGCTTCAGCCAGCGAGCTGGTCGCCTCGCGCAGACCCGACTGATGCCCGAGCCGCCCGACCTGCTGCACACCGTCGAGGCGGAAGTCGCCGCCGTGCAGCGATTCGTCGGGCTTCTCGAGCGCGAACAGGCGATGCTCGTCGATGGGGCCGTCGATGATCTCCTCGATCTCGTCGACGAAAAGAACGCGCTGGCCGGCGAACTGGCTGCGCTCGCCGACCGCCACGGCCGGCTGCTGACCGCCGAAGGGCTCAGCGCCGACCGTTCCGGAGTCGCCGCGTGGTTCACAGCTCACCCCGGTGAATCCCGGGTTCGTACGGCCTGGTCGCAACTCGTACCGCTGGCCAGGCAGGCCCGCGAGCTGAACCACCTGAATGGCGAGCTGATCCGGGTGCGCCTGCAGCACAATGCCGGCGCTCTCGCCGCGCTCCTCGGAGCGAGCATCCCGGGCCTCTACGGCCGGGACGGACAGAACCTGCCGCAGGTTCCGGACGGCCAGCGGATCAGCGACAGCGTCTGAGTGCCGTGGCCGCCAGCGCGGCTGGATCGACACGACCAGCGGAATACGCGCCAGCCCGGATCGACGGCGGCAAGCGACCGGGTGGCGCCGCCGGCGTGTTCAGCGGCTGGCCGGGGTCGCTGGCGAGGCGGCGCCAGCAGAGCCGCTTTCTCTTCCGGTGACCTGGCCCTGCAGATTCAGCTCGGTTCCCTTTTCCGGGATCTCGGAGTCGATGAGTATCGTCACGCGCCGATTGCGCGCCCGTCCGTCGGCGAGGAGGTTGGGTTCGACCGGGCGGGTATCCGCGTAGCCGATCGCCGTCAGGCGGTCGGCGGCGACGCCCGCGTCGGCGAAGAGGCGCAGGACGGTCGTCGCGCGCACGGCTGACAGCTCCCAGTTCGACGGAAACTGCGCATTGCGAATCGGCACATTGTCGGTATGCCCTTCGATGGTGATCGGGAACTCGGAGGCGACGAGCACTTCGGCGACCGACTGCATGGCCTTCGCCGACGCCGGGTTGAGGACCGCCTGCCCCGGAGAGAACAGTATGCTGTCGTTGATTTCGATGCTCACGCCACGACTGGTTTCGAGCACGCGGACCTTGCCCTGCTCGACGAGCGGTGCCATCACCTCGAGGATCTCTTTGGCGACGTCGCGCATCTTGTCGCGCTGCCGCTGCCGGACGGCCTCGTGTGTTCGGCTCGCCAGGGTCGCCCGTGGCGACGCGGGCGGCGGCGTCGGCACGACGATCGGTGTCTGCCCGGCGCTGTTGACCGGTACGTTGCGGAAAGCGCTGATCATCGAGTTGCTGAGGATCCGGTACTTGCCCTCATTGACCGAGGAAAGCGCGTACATGACCACGAAGAAGGCGAACAGCAGAGTGATGAAGTCGGCGTACGAAACCAGCCAGCGGTCGTGGTTCTCGCGATCTTCTTCGATCTTTCGCCGGGCCATCGCTCAACGGCCATCAAAGAGGACCGGGCAGGCGTGGAGCAACGTAGGGCCCACCGGCTAGCCCGGGACGTAGCCGCGAAGCCGGCTCTCGATGATCCGCGGATTGTCGCCGTTGGCAATCCCGACCAGACCGTCGACGATCATTTCGCGCTGCACGATCAGTCGGCTGATGTGCGTCTTGAGCTTGTTGGCTATCGGGAGATAGACCAGGTTGGCCAGCCCGACCCCGTAGATCGTGGCCACGAAGGCCACCGCGATCCCGGCACCGAGTTTCGAGGGGTCCGACAGATTCTCCATGACCTGGATCAGCCCCATGACTGCGCCGAGAATCCCGATCGTCGGCGAGTACCCGCCCGCCGCTTCCCAGATTCTCGCCGACATCTTCATCTCCTGCTCGAAGGTGTCGATCTCCACCTCGAGCACCTCGCGCAAGCGCTCAGGCTCGGCACCGTCGACGAGCAGCTGCAGGCCTTTGCGGGTGAACTCATCCTTCAGTTCGCTGACCATCGCGTCGAGTGCAAGCAGGCCCTCGCGCCGCGACACCTGGCTCCAGCGCGACACCTGCTGGATCATCTGCGGGTAATTGACCAGCGGCGGGTACCAGATCCATCGAGCCATGCGCAGGCCGCGCACGAAAGCGATGTAAGGGCTCTGCAGCATCACCGCACCGAGAGTCCCGCCGATGACGATGAGCATCGCCGTCGGCTGGAGCAGCGAGCCGAGATGCCCGCCCTCGAGAATCTGGCCACCACCGATCGCCAGCAGACCGATCAGCAGGCCGATCACGCTCGTCCTATCCACGACGCCCGCCCGCCTTGCGGGTCACCGCCTCGCCGCTGAACAACCGCGCACGCAGGCGCATCACCGCCTGACTGTGCAGTTGGCAGACGCGCGACTCGGTGACTCCGAGGACCGCGCCGATCTCGCGCAGGTTCAGATCCTGCTCGTAGTAGAGCGCCATCGTCAGTCGTTCGCGCTCCGGGAGCTGTTCGATGGCCCTTACCAGAACCTGGCGGAGGTTTTCGTCCTCGACCAGCTGCGACGGATCGGCGGCTTCGTCGACGAGATGCCGCTCGAGGAAGTCGTCGCCGCCTTCGGCGACCAGATCCTCGAGGTAGACGAGCTGGTGTCCGCGAGCCTCGTGGAGCATCTTCTGATAATCGGCGAGCGTCATGTCGAGCGCCTCGGCGAGTTCGGCTTCGCTGGGTGCGCGACCATTCGCCTGTTCGAGCTCGGCGATGGCCGTCTCGATTCGCCGGCAGCTGCGCCGCAGGCTGCGCGGCAGCCAGTCGTTTTCCCGGAGACCGTCGAGCATCGCGCCACGCACGCGCTGCGCGGCGTATACCTCGAACTGCGCACCGAGGCCCGATTCGAACCGGCCAATCGCGTCGAGCAAACCGATCATCCCGTTCTGGATGAGGTCGTCGACCTGGACGCTGGCCGGCAGCCGAGCCATCAGGTGGCAGGCGATGCGCTTCACCAGTGGAGCGAAACGCTGGATCAGCTGATCCCTGTTGAGCTGACCAGCGGCGTTGTACATGGACTGGGGACCGGCTTTCAGGCGTAGATGGCAGCGGGGTCGCTACGCTGGCTCAAGTGTAGCAGCAACTGCACGAAGTTACCGAGCCTCGCCGGACCATCACGACCAGCCGGCCAGCTCAGCAGCTCACCGACCAGTCGTCGGTACGCGCTGGCTGCCGGGGCATCGGGAAACAGCGCCGATACCGGCTGACAGAGTCGTGCGGCCTGGTCCAGGCGCTCGTCGAAGGGCACGTAGCCGGCGTAATCGAGCCGGGCCAGTCGCCGACTGCCGGTCAGACCAGCCATCCGGTCGTGGATCGCCCTCGCCGCCCCCGGCGAACGCGCCTGGTTCACGAGGATCCGGAAATCCTTCCGCGCATAGCCGAGACTGACCTTCTTGATCAGCGCGTAGGCGTCGGTGATCGCCGCCGGGTCGGGGGTCACGACGACGACCGTGTCGTCGGCGGCGAGCCCGAGCGGCGAGAAGGCCAACGGATGGTCGAGCGAAGTATCGACGAGGATGACCTCGACGGGCGGTTCGATTTCGCCAAGGCAGTCGACGAGCACCCGCTGCTCGAGCTCGCTGAGTCGCGACAGCCTGCGCACCAGCCTGGCCGCAGGAAGGACGCGAATTCCTGGCGCGACGCGCAGCATCACCTCGGCAAGCGATCGTTCGCCGTGCACCACCTGCAACAGATCGCCTTCGAGCGGCGCGCCGTAGAAGGCCGGCACGCCGGCTTCAGCGTTCTCGTCGAAAACGACGACTTCCCTGCCCTGCCCGGCGAGGATCGTCGCCAGGTTGATCACCGACAGACTTTTCCCGACACCGGCACAGCCCGAAGCGAAGCTGACGATGCGCAGTTGCGGCGTGCCGAAAAGGCGGCGCAGGCCTGCCGCCTGATCGCCGTACAGTTCAGCCACGCTGGCCTCCGGCCGTCAGACCGCCGGTCGCCGAACTGGCCATCACCAGACCGGGCTCGATCCCGCCGAGGCGGTGCGGCGAGCCCTCGGGCAGGTCCCTGAACGCGCGGTGCAGCAGGTAGGCACGATTCGGCAGGTGAAGGTCTTCGGGGACACGCTGGCCATTCGAGACGTAATGCAGTCGCAGACGCTGCCGGACGATCACGTCGAGCGACGAGGCCAGGCTCGCCGCCTCGTCGACCTTGGTCAGGATGCCGCCAGCAAGGCCGAGCCCGCTGTAGGCCCTGACCACGTCGTCGAGCGTGTCGCCACGGCTCGTCGCGGGAAGCAGCAGCAGACAGTTCACCCGTCTGTCCTGGAACATCGCCATCTGCTCGCCGACCAGCCGGTCGCGCTGGCCCATGCCAATGGTGTCGATCAGGACCATGTGGGTGTGCTGCAGGTCATCGAGCGTCGCCTGCAGGTCGCGGGAATCGCGCGCCAGGTGAACCGGGACGCCGAGAATCCGGCCATAGATGCGCAGTTGCTCGTGCGCCCCGATACGGTAGCCATCGGTGGTCACCAGGGCGAGCTTGCGAGCCCCGTGGCGCAAGACGCAACGCGCGGCAAGCTTCGCCGTCGTCGTCGTCTTGCCGACGCCCGTCGGACCGACCAGCGCGTAAACGCCGCCCTGGTCGACGATGTCGGTCTCGCTGTCGATCGTCGACAGGCCACGTTCGACGCCGCCCTTCGCCCAGGCCAGCGCCTGTCCCGTATCGAGGTCGCCCGGCAGATCGGCGAGGAGTTCGCGAGCCAGTTGCGGCGAAAAGCCGGCGTCGAGCATGTGCCGCAGAACGGCGGTTCTCACCGGGTCGGTGCGCGCCACTTCACCCCAGGCAAAGCCGGCCAGCTGCTGTTCGACGAGACGGCGGAGCGTGCGGATTTCCTCGAGTACCGCCGCCGGAACCACGGCGGCCTCCTGCTGAGGGCTCGTCGCGACCCCATGGACCGGAAGATCGAGTCTCGGCTGCACCGGCACGGCCAGCGGTGCCGGCGTCCGTGGCGCCGGTGCGACGCTGCCTCGCTGGACCTCCTCGGAGAGCGGGCGTTCGGCCGGCCTGGCGCCGCCGACCGCCGGCTTCGCCGGCATGGCCTCGCGCACCGGCGCAGGTCCCCGATCACCGCTGCGCGGAGCTTCGCGTTCTGCCGCGGGAACGATCAGCTCCATGTCCCGGGCCGCGACCGCCATGATCTCGACTCCGCCGGGAATGCCGCGATTGGAGAGAATGATGGCATCCGGCCCAAGGGTTTCCTTGACCTTGCGCAGGGCGTCGCGCGCTGTCCCGGCGATGAATTTCCTGACGTTCATGGTCGCTGTCCGATAACTGAGGTGACCTTGATGATCCGCTCTTCAGGCACTTCGCCGTGCGCCAGGACCCTGAGCTGGACAATGCTGCGCCGAAGGAAACGGGAGAGCAGCGGGCGCAGGGTTGCCGGAACCAGAAGCACCGCCGGCAGGCCAGCCTCCTCCTGACGTTGTGCCGCGGCAACGGCTTCACGAATCAGCGTGTCGGCCAGTCCGGGTTCGATCGCCGCGCTGTCGCCGGCGCCGGCCACGGCCTGCAGCAGCAACCGTTCGAGCTGCGGATCGAGCGACATCACCTGCATTTCGGCCCCCGCAGGGTATAGCGCCTGGACGATCGACCGCCCGAGAGCGATACGCACCTGCGCAGTCAGCACCTCCGGGTCCTGAACTCGCGGGGCGTGGTCGGCGAGCGTCTCGATCACCGTACGCATGTCGCGCAGATGAACGCCCTCGTCGAGCAGGTTGCGCAGCACTTTCTGGACGGCGCCGAGCGGCAGCGCCTTGGGCACCAGTTCCTCGACGAGCTTGGGCATGTCCTTGGCAAGGTGGTCGAGCAGGGCCTGCGTCTCCTGCCGGCCGAGCAGCTCGGCCGAGTGCGAGAGGATCAGGTGGTTGAGGTGCGTCGCGATCACCGTGCTCGGGTCGACGACCGTGTACCCGTAGGCCTGAGCCTGTTCGCGGAGCAGCGGATCGATCCACAGCGCCGGCAGCCCGAACGCCGGATCCCGCGTCGCAGTTCCGGGCACGTCTCCGGCCACACGCCCGGGGTTGATCGCCAGCAGATTGCCGGGGAACACCTCGCCCTCGCCGATCTGGACACCTTTGAGGAAGATCCGATAGGCGTTCGGCTTCAGCTCGAGGTTGTCGCGGATATGGATCGGCGAGACGAGGAAACCGACGTCCTGCGCGAACTTCTTGCGGATCCCGCGGATGCGGCGCAGCAATTCGCCATCCTGAGCCTTGTCGACCAGCGGGATCAGCCGGTAGCCGACTTCGAGGCCGAGCACGTCCAGCGCAACGACGTCGGCCCAGCTGGCTTCCTGCACTTCCCGCGCCGTCGGAGGAACGGCTGCCACGGCCACCGGCGCGGCCGCCTGCTGCCGCCTCTGCATCTGCCACGCAGTGTAGCCGAGCCCGCCAGCGAGCAGCAGGAAAACGAAGTTGGGCATGCCGGGGATCAGGCCGAGTACGCCGACGATCCCGGCAGTGAGGAAGAGCAGCCGCGGATTGCCGAACAGCTGGGCAAGGAACTGCTGCGAGACGTCCTGCTGGTCGCCGACGCGCGTCACGACCATGCCCGCGGCGATCGAGATGATCAGCGCCGGGATCTGCGCCACCAGACCGTCGCCGATGGTCAGCAGCGTATAGCTTCTTGCCGCCGTGGCCAGGTCCAGATTGTGTTGCAGGACGCCGACGAACAGGCCGCCGACGATGTTGATCAGCATGATCAGGATTCCGGCGATCGCGTCACCGCGAACGAACTTGGACGCACCGTCCATCGAACCGAAGAAATCCGCCTCCTCGGCGATCGTCGCCCGGCGTTTGCGCGCCTCGTCTTCGCCGATCAGGCCGGCGTTGAGGTCGGCGTCGATGGCCATCTGCTTGCCGGGCATCGCGTCGAGCGTGAAGCGCGCGGCCACTTCGGCCACCCGCCCCGCGCCCTTGGTGATGACCACGAAATTGATCACCACCAGGATCGTGAATACGACCAGTCCCACCGCGTAGTTGCCGCCGACCAGGAAATGACCGAAAGCGTCGATCACCTGGCCCGCCGCCGCGGGGCCGGTGTGCCCTTCGAGCAGCACGACGCGGGTGGACGCGACATTGAGCGACAGGCGGAGCAGCGTGGTCACCAGCAGCACTGTCGGAAAGACCGAAAAATCGAGCGGCTTCATCACGCTCATCGCGACCAGCATGACGATGACCGAAATGGCGATGTTGAAGGTGAAGAACAGATCCAGCGCAAACGGCGGCAGCGGCAGCACCATCATCGCCAGAATCAGCAGGATCAGCACCGGGCCGGCGAGCTGTCGCTGGCCGAAACGGACCAGGAAGTCCTGCAGGGCGATACTCGCGCTAGCCATTGGCCGCCTCCGGATCGAGCCCGTCGGGAACAGTGATCGCGCCTGGCGCAACCGGCTGGCCGACGCCGGTCTCGCGCCAGCGGCTCAGCTGGTAGATGTACGCGAGCACCTCGGCGACCGCCGCGTAGAGCACCGAAGGAATGTCCTCGTCGAGTTCGACGTGCCGGTAGAGGGCCCGGGCGAGCGCCGGCGCCTCGACCAGCGGAACACCGTGGTCGGCGGCCAGTTGGCGGATGCGCAGGGCGATTTCGCCGATCCCCTTGGCCAGCACTCGCGGCGCCGCCATCCCGCTGCGATAGGCCAGGGCGACTGCATAGTGGCCCGGGTTGGTCACCACGACGTCGGCCGACGGCACCGCGGCCATCATCCGCCTGCGCGCCGCCTCTCGCTGCAGTTGACGGATGCGTCCCTTGATCTCGGGGTTGCCTTCGAGTTCCCTGCTCTCCTGCCTGACCTCCTGGCGACTCATCTTCAGCTGCTCGTGGTACTGCCAGATCTGGAACGGCACATCGACCGCGACGATCAGCAGCATCGCCGAGACGATGATCAGAAAGGTGACGCTCAGCAGTTGCCCCGAGTTTGCCAGGCCTGCCGCGACGGACTGCCCGAACATGGCCAGCAGATCGCCGCGCTCGGTCCACAGGACCCAGGCGGCGACGCCACCAAGCAGCACGGCCTTGGCCACCGCCTTGACCAGTTCAGCCAGGGCCGTCCACGAGAAGAGGCGCGCCAGCCCCTTCAGCGGGTCCAGACGACCGAGGTCGGCAGCCAGTGCCGCCGGCGAAAAATTCCAGCTCCCGACCAGAAAGGGCGAGAGGAGCGCGGCAGCCAGCAGGGCGGCGAGCAGCGGCGCGAAGATGAACAACGACTCGACGGCCACCTCGAAGAGGCGAACGACGATCAGCGATGGTTCGCCGGCCAGGCGTGAATCGACGATCAAGGCCCGCCGGAAGAGCGCCGAGAGCCGCTCGACGATCGACGGTCCGAGCAGCGCACAGACGCCCGCGCCAGTGATCAGCACGAGAAACGCGCCGACCTCGCGCGAACGCGGCACCTGGCCCTGTTCGCGTGCCTGTTCGAGGCGTCTGGCCGACGCCGCTTCGGTTCGTTCGAGATCGCTTTCCTCGGCCATGTCCAGGTTCCGGTCAAGTCCAGGCTATTATAAAAATTTCTTCGTTAAAATAAAGCAGTATCGGCGTTTATTTAGATCCGTTCTCGAACAGTTGCACGGGCACAACATTTGCTGCAGACGGGTGAACGAAAGCGGGGGCCGCAGCCCCCGTCAGTTCGGCACGAGCGACTCGGCGAGGCTAGGCGAACAGTTCGACCCTCGGCTGAGTGCTGCGCTGTTCGCGATCGGCGTGCGTCGCCAGGTCGGCGAGAAGTTCCTTCATGTCGAGGATGAGTACGATCTGGCCGTTCGAGAGCGTCGTCACTCCGGCGACGCCGCGCGGACGGAAGTCGTCGAGCGCCTTGATCACCGCGTCGTCGCGACCGGCGAAGTTGTCGACCGCGAGGATGAAGCTGCGCTCGGCGGTCTGCATCAGCACCCCGTACTCGGGTTCCCGCGCCTGCGGCCAGCCGAGCAGATGTGCGAGCGCGATCACCGGCAGGATCTCGCCGCGGACGACGAGAGTGTCCCGGCCGCCGACTTCCTGCATCTTCGACTGGTCGATCGGCAGAATCTCGCGGACCATCGACAGTGGCAGCGCGAACGGCTGATCGCCCAGAACGACGAGCAGGACGGGCAGAATCGCCAGGGTCAGCGGCAGCGAGATGACGAAGACCGAGCCCTTGCCAAGATCCGAGCGAATCTCGATCGACCCGTTGAGCTTCTGGATGTTCGTCTTGACGACGTCCATGCCGACGCCCCGGCCCGAGATCGACGAAGCCTGCGACATCGTCGAGAAGCCGGGCAGGAAGATCAGGTTCAGGCTCTGCCGCTCGTCGAGCGTGTTCGCCTCTTCCTCGCTGATGATCTTCTTCTCGACCGCCTTGGCGCGGATCCGTTCGGGACTTATGCCGCGCCCGTCATCGGCGATCATCAGCACGATGTGGTCACCTTCCTGGCGCGCTTCGAGGCGGACGACGCTCTTCGCCGGCTTGCCCGCCGCGCGGCGCTCGTCCGGTGACTCGACGCCATGGTCGACGGCGTTGCGGATCAGGTGGATCAGCGGATCGGCGAGGTCCTCGATCATCGTCTTGTCGACTTCGGTCTCCTCGCCGACGAGCGCCAGTTCGACGTCCTTGCCGAGCTGCCTGGCGAGATCGCGGGCAATCCTCGGATACTTCTGGAAGAGGCGCCCGATCGGCTGCATGCGCGTCTTCATCACCGAATTCTGCAGGTCGGAAACCAGCAGATCCAGTTGGCTGACCGCCTGATCGAGCGCCTGAAGCGTCTCGCTGTCGGTTCGGCCGGCGATGATCTCTGCGCGCAGGCTGGTCAGCCGGTTCTTGGTCAGCCCGATTTCACCGGACAGGTTGAGCACCTGATCGAGGCGGGCGGTGTCGACGCGTATCGTCGTCTCGCGCGCGGCCGCCCTCTCGTCGGCACGTCGGCCCGCCGGAACGCCGCTCATCGCCGCGCCGGGCCGGTCGGAAGCGCGCCGTCCTTCGGGCGGGAAATGCGGCTGCAGCTGGCCAGGATCGGCAGCGACCGGCGCTGCGACCGGCGCCACAGGGGCCTGCTCCGGCGCCGCTCGCGCCGGAGGCTCGGACGTCCGGCCGGTCAGCGCCTGGTGCAACGCCTGCCAGTCCGGCCCGCTCTCTGGCGCCAGGGGCGCCGGCCCCGCACCGGACTGCGCGGCCTTTGCTGCCGCACCAACCGTCGGGACAGCGGCCACCGGCTGGGCGGCGTCGCCGCCGGCCAACGCCGAACGCAGCGCGGCCATCAGATCGGCGGCCGCCGGAGCCGGCTGCCGTTGCTGCCCGATTTCGGCGAACATGCTGCGGATGCCCTGGGTTGCGGCGAGGATGGTATCCATCAGCGCCGGAGTCAGGGTCATCTCGACGTTCCTCAGCCGGTCGAAGACGTTCTCGGTCAGGTGGCAGAGCGCGACGAGTTCGCGCGCGTCGAGGAAGCCGGCGCCCCCCTTGATCGTATGGAAGCCGCGAAAGATGTCGTTGAGCAGTCGCCGATCGGCCGGGCTCCTCTCGAGGTCGACGAGCTTGTTGTCGACGTCCGACAGGAGGTCGCCAGCCTCCTGAAGGAAATCCTGGAGCAGGTCCTCCATCCCGGGAAAGTCGCTCATCGCGCGTCTCCTAGAAACCCAGGCTGCCGAGAAGCTCGTCGACCTGCTGCTGCGTGGCGACGACGTCGTTACGCCCTTCGGCGTTGATCACCGGCCCGTTGAGCAGACTGATCAGCGAATCCGTCCTGCGCTCGCCGGGCAGTGTTTCGATGAGCACGCCCATCAGCTGCGCCTCGAGGTCCTGCGCGACCTGGATGATCTTCTTGATCACCTGGCCGGTCAGGTCCTGGAAGTCCTGCGCCATGACGATCTCGAGCAACTGCGCCTTGGTCGCGCTGGTCTTCGCGGGCAGACCCTGCTTGAGATAGGCCCGAGTCTCCTCGGCCAGCCGTCTGAACTCTTCGACGCCGATCTGGTTGGCGAAGAGCGCGTCCCAACGCACAGCCAGCGCCGCCGACGCCGCTTCGAGCTCGTCGAGCAGGGGACTGGCGATGTCCGCGGCGTTGAGGACGCGGCACGCCGCCTGTTCGGTCAGGCTGGCGACGTAGTTCAACCGGTCGCGGGTGTCGGGGATCGCCGCCACCGTGCTCTCGAGCAGCTCGTGGTAACCCAGCTGGCCGAGCGTGTCGTGGAGCTGGCGGGCCATCTGGCCGACGCGCCGGAACACCCGATCCTGTCCATCCCATTGCTCACCGGCTGGCGGCTCTGCTCCTGCCGGGTGGTCTGCCGCCGCGCGCGACGCGTCGGCGGCGGCAGAGACCGAATCGAACAGCGCCTGCAGCGCGTCGCTATCGGCGCTCTCGTCGATCGCTTCGTCGAACGGCCGCGACGACGGCCGGGGGCGCGCATCCGGCTGCGCAGTTTCCGCGCCGGCCACGGCGCTTGCGGCGTGGCCGCCTGCGACCTGGGCAGCGATGCTGTCGAACAGATCTTCGAGTTCCTTGCTGTCGCCGGACATGTTCGCCTCGCTCATCTCAGCCACCCATCCGTTCGAATATCTTCTGCAGCTTCTCGGCGAGCGTGGCGGCGGTGAACGGCTTGACGATGTAGCCGCTGGCTCCGGCCTGCGCCGCCGCGATGATGTTCTCCTTCTTGGCCTCGGCGGTGATCATCAGCACCGGCAGATGCTTGAGCGCCGGCGAACTGCGAATCGCCTGGAGCAGCTGCAGGCCATCCAGGTTCGGCATGTTCCAGTCGGTGACCACGAAGTCGATCCCCCCGCCCTGCAGCTTCTGCAGGGCGACCGCGCCGTCCTCGGCCTCGTCGACGTTCGCGTAACCCAGCTCCTTGAGGAGATTCCGGACGATCCTGCGCATCGTCGAAAAATCGTCCACCACCAGAATCCGCATCTTCGGATCAGCCATTCGTTGCTCCTGTGTGCCTTCCCTTTTCCCCGCAGGCGGTCAATGAACCCGCTGCGCGACCAGCGTGTGGCCGACTCGCGCACGGCTCACCCATCGATCGGAGACGTTCCGTCATTCGCCCCCCGACCCCGCGATCCCGGCCTGCTCGCGACGATTGCCTGGCGACGTCTCAGCGCTCGAGCAGCGGACGCAGCGTGTCGGCGAGCACCCCGGCATCGAACTTGGCCACGTAGGCATCGACCCCGACCGCCTTGCCCATCGCATGGTTGGCCTGCGACGACAGGGAGGAGTGCATGACCACCGGGATTCCTCCGAATCGGGCGTCGCCCTTGACGTGCCTGGTCAGCACGTAGCCGTCCATCTCGGGCATCTCGGCGTCGACCAGGATGAGCCCGATCTCGTCACGCAGATCCCGGCCGGTCTGCGCCGCATGCGCCGCAATCCCCTGCAGCCTGGTCCACGCCTCGGCGCCGTTCGTCGCATGCTTGTGGCGAACCCCGAGCCGGTCGAGCACCTCGCCGATCTTCCGGCGCGCGACCAGCGAGTCATCGACGAAGAAGACATTCACCTCGCGCTCGGCCTTGACCGGCTCGATGTCGACGATCACCGCCTCGCCAAAGGCGTTGGCAAGGATCTGTTCGACGTCGAGGATCGACACCAGCTTGCCGTCGTCGAGCTGGGTGACCGCGGTAATCAGCCCATGGTTCGACGACAACACGTTTTCGGGCGCGCGCACCTTCTCCCAGTCCACGCGCACGATCCGGTCGACTTCATGGACAAGAAAGCCGAGCGTGCGCTTCGAGTACTCGGCCACCATCATCGTCCGCCCGTAACCTTCCGGTTGCTGCCGGTAGCCGAGGAAGGTGATCAGCGACAGGACGGGGATCACGTTGCCACGCAGCGAGATCAGCCCCTCGACCCCGCGCGGCATGTTCGGCGTCCGCGTGATGTGCGGCGTGCGCCCGACCTCGCGCACCTTGAAGACGTTGATCCCGAAAGTCTCGCGAGTGCCCAGCGAGAAGAGCAGGATCTCCATCCGGTTGGACCCGGCCAGCTGCGTCCGTGCGTCGACCCCTTCGAGAACGCTCTCCCTTTGCGCCAGATCCATCGCCCCGCTCCCGCCCGATCGTCCGCTCAACTCGCCGGCAACGCCGCGACCGACCCCTGCAGCCGGCGCGCCAGCGTCTCCGACAGACGCTGCGGCTCGAACTTCGGCACATACTCGTCGACGCCGACCGACCTGCCGAGCTGCTGATTGGACATGCCCGAGAGCGACGAGTGCATGACCACCGGAACGCCGGCGAAGCGCGGATCGGACTTGATCCTCCTGGTCAACATGTAGCCGTCCATTTCGGGCATCTCGATGTCCGTGAGCACCAGACTGACCAGTTCGCTGATCCGGCGGCCTGAAGTCTGCGCATAGGCCGCAACTCTCTGGAGTTCATCCCAGGCCTCGAGACCATTGACCGCGGCCAGGTACCGGACCCCCATCGCTTCGAGCGTTCGCTGGATCTGCCGGCGCGCGACGGCCGAGTCGTCGGCGAAGACGACCGTCAGTTCCGGGTTGTCCAGGGGCTTGATATTACGATAAACGATCTCGTCATCGTAGGCCGTCGTCTCCGAGAGGATCTTTTCGACGTCCATGATCATCACCAGCCTGCCGTCCGCCAGCTCGGTGACCGCGGTCACCAGCCCACCGAGCTCGGCCTGGAGCATCATCGGCGGAACACGCATCTGGCTCCAGTCGAGGCGCAGAATCGTGTCCACCGCCTCGACGAGGAAGCCCTGTGTGTGGCCGGCGTACTCGGTGACGATCATGATCGAGCGCGGCGTGGTCGCCGCCACCCGCGCATAGCGGGCGAGATCGACGACCGGAACGAGCATGCCGCGAAGGCTGACCATTCCCTCGACGCAGTCGGGCATCTCCGGCGCGGCGGTGATCGCCGGCGTGCGCATGACTTCGCGAACCTTGAAGACGTTAATCCCGAAGGTCTCGCGTCTTCCGGTCCGCGAATCGGTGCCCAGCGAGAAAAGGAGAATCTCGAGCTTGTTGGTCCCGGCGAGCCGGGTTCGCGCATCGACGTCTTTCAGCAGATCCGACATGTCACTCTTCTTCCTCGCAGAACGGGGCAGAGCCCACCTCCCTGGAGATCGTCGATCCGGCGTAGCGTGTCCGGTCTCGCGCCAGCGCATCCAGGCACGCCGGCCCGATCATGACTCCGTCCGGTAGCCGATCCGGAAACCTCCCCAGTGCCGGCCATTGACGTAGATCGGCGCCGAGATGTCGTGCAGCACCTCGCCCGTGTCACGACGGTAGGTCTGCAGCAGGAAGGGCTGCTCGTGGCTGGCGCAACGCTTGCCGACCGGATCGTCGAAGATCCGTTTCGTCCGGTTGTTCACGAAATCGACCTTCTCGTCACCGGTCAGCGGCTGCGAGAACTTGCGGTTGTGCGTCGGCGCGTAGCCGTTGCGGTCGACGCAGACCGCGTAGATGAGCCAGCGGTGCTGCTCGAGCAGATTCTCCTGCAACGGCCCGACGCTCCGGTCTGTGAACTCGTCGAAACGGGTCCTGAACTTCTGCGGGCGTGTATTCGGGATCGGCTGGTAGCGGTCGTCGAACAGGTCGTCGCCGGCGATCCGGCCGGCGGCGATCGCCTTCTCGAAGAGTTCGCCGACCGTCTGCGCCGCCTGACGGATGATCGCCGGCATGCGCGCATGGGTCGCCACCGCTTCTTCGCCGGCCCGACCGAGACGGAAGACGTTGCCGACCTCGTTGAGATTCTCGGCCAGGCACTCGACGTGGTCGGCGGCGAGCAGCGCCTCGGCGGCGATCGCGTTGTTCGCCTCGGCCATCTCCCTGATCCGGCTGACGTGCTCGGCGATGTTCTGACCGGTGCGCGTCTGCTGAGCGACCGCAGCGGCGATCGCATCGACCTTTTCCATCGTCCCGCGGGCGCCGCGGTTGATCCGTTCGAGCGACTCGGCGGCCTGTCGGGCCAGCTCTGCGCCCTTGCGCGCCTGCCCGCTGCCCGCCTCGATGCTGGCGATCGCGCTCTGCGTCTCTTCCTGAATCGCCGCGATCATCTGGCTGATCTCGCCGGTCGCCTGGGAGGTCCGCTCGGCGAGTTTGCGCACCTCGTCGGCGACGACCGCGAAGCCGCGTCCCTGGTCACCGGCTCGAGCCGCCTCGATCGCCGCGTTGAGCGCCAGCAGGTTGGTCTGGTCGGCGATCTCGCGAATCGTCTGCACGATGCCGCTGATCGCCCGCGAGCGATCGCCGAGAGCGACCACGACGCGCGCCGATTGAGTCACCGAAGCGGCGATCTGTTCCATCTCCGCAGAGGCGCTGCCGACGATGCCCATCCCTTCGGCCGACAGAGCGTTCGCTGCCTCGGAAATCGACGCCGTCTCACTCGCGTTGCTGCTCACCCGGGCCATGTTCTCGGTCAGTTCGCCCATCTCGCCGGCGGTGGCCAGCGCCGCGTCGCGTTGCTGGTTCGAACCCGAGACGACGCGGTTGGCCTCGCTGATCAGTTCCTTCGACGCCGTGCCGACCTCGAGCGAATTGAACAGCACCTTGCCGACGATCGTTGCAAAACTGCCGATCAGCCGGTTGAACTCGCCGGCCACCTCGGCGATCTCGTCCTTTCCCTCGGCCACCGCCCGGCGAGTCAGATCGCCGTCGGCATACATGCTGCCGATCGTCTCGCGAAGCCGCTTCAGCCGGCTGACCAGCGTGGTCTCGAAGAAGACGTCGACCGACAGCGCGACGACTGCGATCAGCAGCGCCGCCACTGGCCAGGCATACGCGCCGGTCGCCAAGCGGCCGCTGACCACGAGTGCCGCGAGCAGCGCGGCGAGTCCCTGCACGAGCACCGCAGCACGGACCTTCCAGGCGATTCCGCTCATCCTTCACTCCTCCTCTTGCTCATCCCTTTCTCCCTCGCACATGTACGGCAGCGTTCGCCAGCGCCTTTAGCGCCACGAACTGTCGACCGATGCCGGCGGCGACACTGGCCAGCATCTTCCTCGCAGCGGACCGGGCGCTACGAACCGAGCGGTTCATAGATCGCCACCGGCACGGCACGGCCGCGCACCGCGACGCAGTCGAGCGGCCGGCAGGGATACCCGCCGAGCGCGTCGCGCGTCGCCTCGCCGATGATCATCGCCACCCCGTACTCCTTGGACAATCCCTGGAACCGTGAAGCCAGGTTGACGGCATCGCCGAGCACCGTGTATGAGCGCCGGTGGCGTGAGCCGAGGTCACCGACGACCATCGTCCCGGTGTTGATGCCGATGCCGATCTGCAGGGCTGGCCAGCCACGCGCCGCAAATCGCCGATTGACGCCGGCCAGAGCGGCGAGCATCTCACGACCCGCATCGACCGCGTGACGGGCATGCTGCTCGTCGGCCACCGGCGCTCCCCAGAAGGCGACGATCTCGTCGCCGATATATTTGTCGAGCGTACCACGGTGCCTGCGGATGACCTCGGTCATCACCGAAAAATAGTCGTTCATCATCCTCGCCAGTTCGTCCGCGGGCATCGACTCGGCCAGCGTCGTGAAGCCCCGCAGGTCGGCGAAAAGGACCGTCAGTTCGGCGTTTCGCCCGTCCATGCTGTAGTTCGCCGGATCGCGGCTCATCTCGTCGACGAGCTCGGGTGGTACGTACTGCCCGAAAAGCGCGGCCAGATGTCTCCTGGCGCGCAGTTCCATGAACGACCCGAAGAAGAGATGCACGACGAGCAGCATCCCGGCGAGCACGAGCACCGCGGCCATCGGCAGCGCCAGGCGTGCGTAGGCCCAGGCGAGCAGGCTGGCAACCGTGAACAGCAGCATCAGCAGCAGCGTCACGGCGACCGACCACGGTGGAGAAAGCCGCGGCAGACCCCCGAGCAGGCCGATTCCGACGAGCAGCAGACAGCCGGCCTCGATCACCGGAGTGTACGAGGGGCGGTGCACGAGACGCTCGTCGAGCAGCCCGGAAAGCAGATTCGCGTGCGCCTCGACTCCCGGAAACGCCTCCCCGACGGGAGTGACCCGCTGATCGAGCAGACCCGGTGCCGTCGTTCCGAGCAGCACGACCCGCCCCTGCAGGCTGCCTGCCGCGAGACGTCCGGTAAGCACGTCGGCCGCCGAATGATACGGGAAGCTTCCTCGGCCGCCGCGAAACGGCAACAACGCGGCGCCCTCCCCGTCGGTCGGGATGCGCAGCGAGCCCCGTGGCGAGATCAGGCGGATCTCCGCCAGCGCTGCGCCTGACGCCGATCCGCCAGCGCAGCGCAGATCGACTGCGGAGCTGCCGATCAGCAACTGCGCGACGACCAGCGAGAGGGCCCCGTATACTCGGCCGTCGATTGCCGCCACGAGCAACGCGCGGCGGGTGACGCCGTCGGGATCGACCGGCGCGCTGAGGAACCCGGAAGCCGTCGCCGCCCGCTGCAGGATCGGCAGACTGCTGCCGTAGCCCGTCCACTGGGTCAACCGCGCGGCCGGATCGGCGACGTCCGCCCCGGTGACCAACGGCGCCGGCAGTTCGCCGACGCGCACGGCGGCCTCACCGGATGACAGATGGAATCCGAGAACCACCGGATGACGGCGCAGCACGGCCGCCAGACGACCGTCGTAGTCGAGCGCCGGGCGCAGTTCTTCGAGCGCCTTCCGGAAATCCGCGTTCGCGTGCAGCGGACCGCGAGCCAGCGCCGCGAGCGAAGCGAGCCCGGAGCTCTCGTCGGCTTCGGCGAGAATCATGTCGATGCCGAGCAACAGCGCGCCCTGCTCGGAGAAGATGCGCTCGACCAGATCGGCCAGCCGCGCCCTGCTCCAGGGCCAGCGACCGAGCTCGGCGAGCGAGCGTTCGTCGATGTCGACGATCACGATGCGCTCATCGACCGGCTCGCGCGCGAAGACGCGCACCCGCGCATCGTGGAAGAACGCGTCGAGCCGATTCAGCGGATCGATCTCCAGATGGCGCAGGGCATGCGCGATGAACACGCCGAGCAGCGCGATGCCGATGGCCAGTCGTGGATCGAGGGCGATCGCCCGATAGCCGCGGCCGGCTCGCCGCTCAGCGGAGCTTGATCTCG
This sequence comes from Accumulibacter sp., assembly GCF_023806625.1. Taxonomy (GTDB): domain Bacteria; phylum Pseudomonadota; class Gammaproteobacteria; order Burkholderiales; family Rhodocyclaceae; genus Accumulibacter. The sequence continues at coordinate 5,831 of NZ_JAMTDX010000093.1, read as the reverse complement.
ACACGACGATTGCGCGGCTCGGCGACTTCGTCGGCAGTGATCACCACCGGCTGGCGCTCCCCGCGCCCGACGACGCTGATCGCCTCGCGCGCGACTCCGGCGGCGACGAGCAGGTCGCGGACCACGGCGGCCCGCTGCAGCGACAGGCGATCGTTGAAATCGGCGCTACCGACGCGGTCGGTGTGACCGATGACCACTGCTTCCCCGGCCGGCAGCGCCAGCAATTCGCTGCGCACTCGCGGCAGCAGCGCGCGGGATTCGGCGGTCAGGGCGTTCGTTCCAAACTCGAAATGGAGGACGAGAACCCTGGGCCGTGCCGGTTGCATGTCGAGCAGTCGGCCATAGGCTTCACGGACCATCTGCGCGCTCGTCGTCACCGGTTTCAGCTGCCCTCCGGCGACGTCGACCCCGCTGTAGGCTTCGGAGAGCACGATCTCCGCGGAGCCGGTGGCCACCGCCAGTGAACCCACGCGACCACTCTGGCCAGGCAGCAGGACGACATGGTCGGTCAGCCGGGCGCAGGCGCCGAGACACGACCCGACGAGGCACAGGACGATCGCCGAACGACTCATTCACCGCCTCCCCGTGCCTCGACGATGAATTCGGTTCCGCGAACGCCGAGCACGACGGTCGGCGTCCTGAAGCGAACGTTGTCCGGAGCCTGACGGGCGATCAGACCGGTGACCACGCTGAGTGTCCCCTTGAGCAGGGTCGCCATCAGACTGCCTTCGTGAGTCGTCGGATTGAAGCGGAAATCGCTGATCAGCAGCGTGCTGCGCGGACCGGCGGTGAGCAGCGTGTCGTCGGCGAGAGTGATGCCGACCGAGCCGTCGTCCCCCGTCCGCACCCGGTCGCCGACATGGACCGCGGTGCCGACCAGTGCGGCCCACAGCTGTCCCGAGCGTTCGACGGTCACCTCGCCGGCGCTGCGCTTGACGAGGCCAGCGACCGGCGTCACTTCGCCGGCGAACCCGACTCCGCAAAGGACCAGCATTGACAGGGCAACCAGGGGTCTGCGCATGGACAACCTCGACTATCGCCCCTCCGGCATGCCGCTCATCAGCACCCCCTGGCTTCTACCGGCCTCCCTGCCGGCGCCAGACTTCCCCGGGACCGCCGAGAACGCTCGCATTTAACCGCATTCCCCGTTCGACGGCAATTCATCGCCAGAGAAACCCTGCTCCCACGCCAGTGGCCTTCCTTGAATTTTGCCGATCGGTTGTTCATAGTGCGCGCCTCGAATCTTGAGATCAGGGAAGCTCCAGCCATGCTTCAGCAGAACCCGACACCGGTCGCCGAGAGAATCGCCCGCAGGATTGCCGACGAAGTCGGTTGCCAGCCGCGGCAGGTGGTCGCCACCGCCACCCTGCTCGACCACGGCGCCACCGTCCCGTTCGTCGCCCGCTACCGGAAGGAAGTCACCGGCGGACTCGACGACACCCAGTTGCGTCTCGTCGACGAGAGACTCGCCTACCTGCGCGAACTCGAAGCGCGCCGGGCGAGCATCCTGGCGACGATTGGCGAGCAGGGCAAGCTGACGCCCGAACTGGCCGCCGCAATCGAAGCAGCCGAAACCAGGCAGCGTCTCGAAGACCTCTACCTGCCGTACAAGCCGAAGCGACGCAGCAAGGCGGAGATCGCCCGCGAAGCCGGGCTCGCGCCGCTCGCCGCCGCACTGCTCGCCGACCCGACACTTTCTCCGGAAAGCACGGCAGAAGCGTATATCAACGCCGACGCCGGCTTCCCCGACCTGCGCAGCTGCCTCGCAGGAGCACGGCAGATCCTCATCGAGCAGTTCGCCGAAGACGCCGGGCTGCTCGGCGAACTGCGCGCCCACCTCGAGCAACACGGCATTCTGCAATCGTCGGTCGTCGCCGGGAAAGAGAGCGAAGGCTCAACCTTCCGGGACTACTTTGCCTACCGCGAAGCGATCATGGCGATTCCCTCGCACCGTGCGCTGGCCCTCTTCCGCGGGCGCAACGAGGGAGTCCTCGAGCTCGCGCTGGTCCTCGACAGCGAGGCCGACGGATCGCCGCCAGTTCCACACCCCTGCGAGGCGCGGATCGCCGCGCGTTTCGCCATCCGCGACCAGGCCCGCCCGGCCGACCGCTGGCTCGCCGAAACGGTGCGCTGGGCGTGGCGGATCAAGCTCTCGGACCACCTCGAACACGAACTGCTGAACGCGCTCCGCGAGCGCGCCGAAGCCGAAGCGATCCGTGTCTTCGGCGCCAACCTGCACGACCTGCTGCTCGCCGCCCCGGCCGGCCCGCGCCCGACGATGGGGCTGGACCCCGGCCTGCGCACCGGCGTCAAGGTCGCCGTCGTCGACGCCACCGGCAAGCTTCTCGAATGCGCGACGGTCTATCCGCACGAGCCCCGCCGCGACCGCGTCGGCGCCCTGCGTACGCTCGCCGAACTCGCCCGCCGACACGGCGTCGAATTGATCAGCATCGGCAACGGCACGGCCTCGCGCGAAACCGATCGCCTGGTCGGCGAGCTGATCCGCGAGCACGCCGATCTTCGCCTGCGCAGCGTCGTCGTCTCCGAGGCCGGCGCGTCGGTCTACTCGGCATCCGAGTACGCCGCCCGCGAGTTCCCGAACCTCGACGTCAGCCTGCGCGGCGCCGTGTCGATCGCCCGGCGGCTGCAGGACCCGCTGGCCGAACTCGTCAAGATCGACCCGAAGTCGATCGGTGTCGGCCAGTACCAGCACGACGTCGGTCAGACGAAACTGGCCAGGACGCTCGACGCGGTCGTCGAGGACTGCGTCAATGCCGTTGGCGTCGACGTCAATACCGCTTCGGTTCCGCTGCTGACCCGAGTCTCAGGGCTGAGCCCGTCGCTCGCCACGAGCATCGTCGCGCATCGCGACGAGCACGGCGCCTTCCGCAACCGGCAAGCGCTGCGCGCCGTGCCGCGACTCGGTGACAAGACCTTCGAGCTCGCCGCCGGCTTCCTGCGCATCAACGGCGGCGACGATCCGCTCGACCGGTCGGCCGTGCACCCCGAAGCCTACCCGCTCGTCGAGCGCATCCTCGCCGACGCCGGCAAAAGCATCAACGAGCTGATCGGCGACTCACGGAAGCTGCGCTCGCTCGCCCCGGCAAAGTACGTCGACGAGCGCTTCGGCCTGCCGACGGTCGTGGATATCCTCGGCGAACTCGAGAAACCCGGGCGCGACCCGCGGCCCGAATTCCGGACTGCGGCGTTCAGGGAAGGCATCGAGGACATCCGCGACCTGCAGCCCGGGATGATCCTCGAAGGCGTGGTGACCAACGTCGCCAACTTCGGAGCCTTCGTCGATATCGGTGTGCACCACGACGGGCTGGTGCACATCTCGGCCCTCGCCGATCGCTTCGTCAGGGATCCGCGATCGGTCGTCAAGGCCGGCGATCTGGTCAAGGTCAAGGTCGTCGAGGTCGACCAGGCCAGGAAGCGGATCGCGCTGACCATGCGCCTCGCCGACGAACTGCCGGCGCCGACCAAAGCAACGCCAGACGGCGCCCCGAGCAGGACGCGGCAGCGGTCGGCACGCCCGGCCGAACCGCCCGGAGCGATGGCCAGCGCCTTCGCCCGCGCCAGACGCTGAAAGGTCGCCCGCCGGTTCGCGAGTCCACCCGCCCCGCGTGGCGATCGGATAGCATTCGCTCCACGCCCCCCCACCGACGCACACCCCAAGCCAGAAGAGCGATGAACGGAACGACCGGAAAGAGCGGCCGCCGCCCGGCGGCGCCACGCAAGAGCAGCGAAACGCGCCTGTCGCGGCTGCGCAAGCCCGCCGAACTGGCCGTCGACGAATGGCAGCGCGCGTTGCGCAAACAGTTCGGGCGCGAACAGCGCTTCGTCGTCGAGAACCTCGGCGAAGACCCGGTCTTCTCCGAGTTCGCCGTCTACAATCCGGAGAGCCGGAGTCGCTATCGCGTGCTGATCCGCGGCGCCAACGCCGGCGAGAACCACTGCTCGTGCCCCGACTTCGCGACCAACGACCTCGGCACCTGCAAGCACGTCGAGTTCCTCCTCGCCCAGATCGGCAGTCGGCCTGGGGGCCGGCGCGCCCTCGAAGCCGGCTTCTCGGGGGCGTTCAGCGAACTGTTCCTCGACCATGCCGGGCGGCGCCGCATCCGCCTGCGTCCAGGCCGCGAGTTCCCGGAGGACGTGCGTGAATCGGCAAGCCGTCTGTTCGTAACCGTTCACTCCCTCTCCCCGCCAATTGGCCACCAGCCCCCGCGGCCGTGCCTGCGGACGAACGACGGAGTTCGTGACCGCTGTGCGCCGCTGCGCATGCCGTCGTGGGCGATCCGACAATCCGTACCATCGTTTTTTCTCATAAGCTTACCGATGTAAGCTGAGAAGCCACATGCGGTTTCGTGGGGACTGGGCGTGAGTTGTATTAGACTGAGCGCCGTTGACCGCAGCCCAGCCCGTCTTGCCATGCATCTGACCGACCACGATCTTCGCCAACTCGACCGCGATAGCCTGTCGCGGCTTGGGGAAGAAGCGGTGCGGCGGTTGGCGGAGCGCCTGCTGGCCGATCTCAAGGAGGCGCGGGACCGATTGAACCAGGACTCGCGCAACAGTTCGCGTCCGCCCGGAAGCGATTCGGTCTATCGCCAATCCCGTGGGGCTTCAGAGCGTGATCCGCCGACGGACACGGCGCCTGACGAGCCGCCGAAGCCGCCGGTCGACGAAGCCGAAGAGACGGCTGAGGCGGGCGATCACGGCGCCCCGGTGGCCAAGGAGACTTCTGGCGCTGCGGCCCCAGGGGTGCGTCGCCCGGGTCGGCAGCCGGGCGCGCCCGGGTTTGGTCGAACCCAGAAGCTGACGGTCAACGCGGTGCTCGATCATTGGCCGGAGCGATGCGCGACCTGTGACGAGCCCTTCGCAGCCAAGCCGGTGGGCCAAGCCTACGGGGGCTACGACGAAATCGAAGTGCTGCCGGCCGATCCGGATGCCCCAGGCCTGCGGCTGTGGGTGACGCAGCACCGGTTCTGGGAAGCCCTGTGCGGGTGCGGCCACTGTAGCCGCCATCAGCCGCCGCGTGCGGTGGTCCTGCCCGAGTGGCAAGGCGCACGGGTGGATGCCCAGCAGATGCTCGGGCCGCGCCTGGCCGGGCTGATCGTCATGCTCTGCCTGCGCTATCGGCTCTCGCGCGCGAAGGTTCAAGAACTCCTCTGCGAGGTGCTCGGACTGCAACTGTCCGCCGGACTCGTCGACCAGACCATACGGCAAAGCGCCGGCCAGGTCGCGCCGGTCGAAGACCTGCTGCTGGAGGAGATCGAGCGCGCCGGCCTGCTCCACCTGGACGAGACGCCGTGGCGAGAAAGCGGCCTGTTGCTGTGGCTGTGGGTGTTCAACGCCGTGACGACGGTGGTGTATTTCATCGGCGCACGCAGCGCCGAGATCTTCGTCAATGCTCTTCAGGGCGGCTTTGCTGGCTGCCTGATGAGCGATGGTTACGCAGTTTACCGTTCGGTCCTCAACCGCATTCGCTGCCTGGCGCATCTCCTGCGCAAGGCCCGCGGACTCGCCGAGGCCACTTGCCGGCACACCAGTCAGGTCGGGCAGCAACTCCTCGACCTGATGGGTGGCCTGATGCAGGCGATCCAGGCCGCCCGCGATGGTCCTTCCGACGACTTGGCCGAGCGACAGGCGCCCGCCCTGGCCCAACTCAAGGCCGTGTGCGAACGCCACCAAAACAGTCCCTTCGTCAAACTCGGCGAATTCTGCCGCGAGGTGCTCAACGATTGGGAAGCGATCATCCGGCCGCTACTCGACCCCAGCCTGCCGCTCACCAACAATGCGGCCGAACGTCTGTTGCGCCACTGGGTCAT
>NZ_JAMTDX010000092.1 GCF_023806625.1 Accumulibacter sp. | reverse complement strand
GTCGGCGCGCGCTCGATCGCGATCGGCAACAACAACAACTACGACTCCGGCGGCGTCATCGGCGAGAATGCGATCGCGATCGGCTCCGAGTGCGACGTCTCGGCCGAAAGCGGCATCGCCATTGGCCGGAGCTGCGTCGTTGCCAAGCAGAACGCGGTGGCGCTGGGCAAGGCGCAGACAGCCGTCAATGCCGGCGAGCTCGCCTTCGGTACGTCCGCCAGCCACGGCATGGTGACCTACGTGCTGGCCGCCACCACCACCGACGGCTCCACCGTCGAGCTCACCACCGACGGTGCCAACTTCATCGCGATCCCGGCCGGCAAGGTCTTCTGCTTCGAGGCGTTCCAGACCACTTGGAACCGTACTGACGGCGCGCACCAGGTCTGCCGGTTCAGTGGTGGCGTCATCAAGAACAGCGCCGGAACGGTGACGCTCGTGAAGGCGCCGGCCGGGATCTCCAGCGACGGCACGGAGAACCAGATCGCCTTCGCCGCCGACGACGCCAACGACCGCCTCGCCGTGACGATCGCCGGCACCGCCGGGAAGACCATCGAGACGCGGGTGATCGTTACGGGGGCGTTTCTGGGGGCGTAGAAGGCGATTGTCGCGGTAATAAGCGACGATTCCGACCAGCGCGCTCCCGTGGCTGATCGCCGCGCCGCTCGCCGACGGCCCGTTCGAGGCATTTACGTCGTTCACTTTCAACCTCGGCGGCAGCCGGAACCTGAAGGGGGTGGTGCGGCGACGGGAGGTGGAGGGCCAACTGTATGCTGCATCGGTGGCACAAATGTTTCAAACAGACCACGCATACACGACGATGAGCTAAAGGCATCATAACCACAATCCATACTGACGCGGCAGGGCCCCCCCTCGAAGCTCATGACCTACATAACGAGCCCTGATAGCTTTGCATGCCAACTACAGCCGGACGAACCGCAGTCGCAATGCGTTGGCCACAACGCTGACGGACGAGAGGGCCATGGCGGCGGCGGCGAGCACGGGCGACAGCAGCAAGCCGAAGAAAGGATAGAGAATGCCGGCGGCGACGGGCACACCGGACGCGTTGTAGACGAATGCGAAGAACAGGTTCTGACGGATGTTGCGCATCGTCGCGCGCGACAGTCGCCGGGCACGCACGATGCCGGTCAAGTCGCCTCTGAGCAAGGTGACGCCAGCGCTCTCGATGGCGACGTCCGTCCCCGATCCCATCGCGATGCCGATGTCGGCGGCGGCCAGCGCCGGTGCGTCGTTCACGCCGTCTCCCGCCATCGCGACGATACTTCCCTCGCGCTTCAGTCTCTCCACCACAGCGATTTTCTGATCGGGTAGGACCTCCGCTTCGACCTCCTCGATCCCGAGTCGGCGCGCCACCGCTTCGGCAGTGCGTCGGTTGTCGCCAGTGAGCATGATCACGCGGATGCCTTCGCCCTTCAACGCGCGCAAGACGGCGGGGGTCGTCGCCTTGATCGGATCGGCGATGGCGACGAGGCCGCCCGGCCGGCCGTCCACGGCAACGAAGACGACGGTCCCGCCGTCGCCGAGCAGCCGGTCGGCGTCGGCCTCGAGCACGACCGTCGCGACGCCGAGTTCGGCGAGGAACCCGACGTTACCGATCGACACCCGCCGCCCCTCGACGGTACCGACGGCGCCCTTGCCGGTCGGCGAGTCGAAGTCGGCCACCTCGGCGAGCGTGAGGCTTCGCTCCTCGGCCGCGGCGACGATGGCGGTGGCCAGCGGATGTTCGCTGGCCCGTTCGACGCTCGCCGCGAGGCGAAGCAGCTCCACCTCGTCGATGCCGGGTGCAGACACGACGGCCGTTACCTTCGGTTTGCCTTCGGTCAGCGTGCCCGTCTTGTCCACCACGAGGGTATCGATCCGTTCCATACGTTCCAGCGCTTCCGCGTTCTTGATCAGCACCCCCGTCTGCGCACCGCGGCCGACCCCGACCATGATTGACATCGGCGTCGCCAAGCCCAGTGCGCACGGGCAGGCAATGATCAGAACCGCCACCGCTGAGATCAGGGCGAAGCTCAACCTGGGCTCGGGGCCCCACACCCACCAAGCCGCGAAGGCGAGCAGGGCAACCGCGATGACCAGCGGCACAAACCACCCCGAGACGCGGTCGGCCAGCCGCTGGATCGGCGCCCGGCTACGCTGCGCTTCTGCGACCATCTGCACGATCCGCGCCAGCATCGTGTCGCGGCCAACCTTCTGCGCGCGCATGACGAAGCTTCCGGTCTGGTTGAGCGTGCCGGCGATCACCTTCGCGCCAGGTTCCTTCGTCACCGGCATTGACTCGCCGGTGACCATCGATTCGTCCACCGAGCAGCGGCCCTCGACAACCTCGCCGTCGACCGGCACCTTCTCCCCGGGGCGAACGCGCAGCCGGTCGCCGACACTGATGCGATCGAGGGTCACTTCCTCGTCGTTGCCGTCGGGGCGCAGCCGCCGCCCCGTCTTCGGCGTCAGGTCGAGCAGCGCGCGGATGGCGCCCGACGTCCTTTCGCGCGCCTTCAGCTCCAGTACCTGCCCAAGTAGCACCAGAACGGTGATCACCGCCGCCGCCTCGAAGTAGACGGGCACGGCGCCCTGCGCGATCCGAAGTGTCGCTGGAAAAACCCCTGGAAGGAGTGTCGCCACCATGCTGTAGATCCAGGCGGCGCCGGTGCCGAGAGCGATCAGCGTGAACATGTTGAGCTGGCGGGTGACCAGCGACTGCCAGCCGCGGACGAAGAACGGCCACCCGGCCCACAACACCACCGGCGTCGCCAGAACGAGCTGCAGCCAATTGGACGTCTGCTGGCCGATCGCGTGCGACAGCCCGAAAAGGTGCCCGCCCATCTCCAGCACCAACACCGGAGCCGTTAGTACCAGTCCGATCCAGAACCGGCGCGCCATGGTGACGAACTCGGCGCTGGGGCCCTCGTCGGCCGTGACCAGCAGCGATTCGAGCGCCATCCCGCAGATCGGACACGATCCCGGCGCGCTCTGCCGCACCTCGGGGTGCATCGGGCAGGTGTAGACGGTGCCTTCGGGCACCGGCTCAACTGGCTCTTTCGCCCGCTCCGGAGAGAGATATCGGGGCGGATCGGCTTCGAACTTCTGCTGGCAGCCGGCCGAGCAGAAATAGAAGGTTCGACCACCCTCCGTCGCTCGTTGCGGCGTTGCGCGCGGATCGACGACCATGCCGCACACGGGATCGGTTGCGACTGAAGGTCGGCCGTCCGCAGTTGCATGACCGTGACCTGCGCGTCGCTGGTCGGCTTCCGGGTGACGGTCGTCGTTGTTCGTCATCTCCGGCGGCTTCTGCGCTGAATCCTGATGCATTTTGCCCACTCCCGCGCCACGTTCCGACGTCTGCGAACCGTCCGGACAACCACCGAGCGGCTAAGCCGTTCCGATTGCCCCCCCCTTGCCTTCCGTTAACCTGGCCGGCTGCAGCCGCCAGCCCTTCACCAGTCCGTAGATCGCCGGAATGACGATCAAGGTCAGCACGGTCGACGAGACCATGCCGCCGATCATCGGCACCGCGATCCGCCGCATCACTTCCGAACCCGTTCCGGTCGACCAGAGGATCGGCAACAGCCCGGCCATGATCGCGATCACCGTCATCATCTTCGGCCGGACCCGCTCGACGGCGCCGAACATGATCGCTTCGTAGAGGTCGGCGCGCGTCGGCGACCGGCCTTCGCCGGCGCAGCGGGCCTTGATCGCGGTCCAGGCGTGGTCGAGATAGATCAGCATGATGACGCCGGTCTCGGCGGCGACTCCCGCGAGCGCGATAAAGCCGACGACGACCGCAACACTTAAGTTAAATCCCAGGTACCAGACGAACCACAACCCGCCGATCAGCGAGAACGGCAGGCTCAGCATCACGATAAACGTCTCGGTCAGGCGCCGGAAGTTCAGGTACAGCAGCAGGAAAATGATCAGCAGCGTCACCGGCACGACGATTTGCATTCGGGCCTCGGCCCGCTGCAGATACTCGAACTGGCCGCTCCAAGTCACGTAGTAACCTTGCGGGAACTGCACCCGCTCGGCGACGGCTTTCTTCGCATCGGCGACGTAGCCGCCGATGTCGCGGTCCCGGAAATCGACGAAGATGTAGACGACGAGCTGGGCGTTTTCGGTCCGCACGCTGGGCGGTCCTTTCGCCAGGCTCACCTTCGCCACCTGGCCGAGCGGAATGGCGTTGCGGTTCGGCAGCGGGATCAGCACGTTCTCGGCGATCGCCTGCGGGTCGGAGCGGAACGCCTGCGGGTAGCGGACGTTCACCGTGTAGCGCTCGCGGCCTTCGACGGTGGTGGTCACCGCCTCGGCGCCGAGACCGCTGCGCACCACCTCCTGGACATCGCCGACCATCAGCCCGTAGCGGGCGAGCGCCGCCCGGTCCGGTTCGATGTTGACGTAGTAGCCGCCCATCACCCTTTCGGCGTAGACGCTGGTGGTTCCCGGCACCGTCCGCACCGCCTGCTCGATCTCGCGGGCGACCCGCTCCAGCCCCGTGAGGTCGGGTCCGAACAGTTTGACGCCGACCGGCGTGCGGATGCCGGTCGAGAGCATGTCGATGCGCGCCTTGATCGGCATCGTCCAGGCGTTGCTGATGCCGGGAAACTGCAAGGCCCGGTCCATCTCGGCGATCAGCCCGTCGACGGTCATGCCGTCGCGCCATTCGTCTTCTGGCTTCAGGTTGATGACGGTCTCGAACATCTCGGTCGGCGCTGGGTCGGTCGCCGTGCCGGCCCGTCCGGCCTTGCCGTACACCGAGGCGACTTCCGGGAAAGACTTGATGATCTTGTCCTGCGTCTGGAGGAGTTCCGCCGCCTTGGTGATCGAGAGTCCCGGCAGCGTCACCGGCATGTAGAACAGCGTGCCTTCGTTCAGCGTCGGCATGAATTCGGTGCCGAGCCGCATCGCCGGCCACACCGAGGCGCCGAGCACGACGAGGGCGATGGCGACGGTCAGCAGTTTCGCCCGCATCACCAGGGCGATGACCGGGCGATACATCCAGATCATCAAGCCGTTGAGCGGGTTTTTCTTCTCCGCAATGATCCGGCCACGGATGAAAAGCACCATCAGTGCCGGCACCAGCGTGACCGACAGGAAGGCGGCGGCCGCCATCGAGAACGTCTTGGTGTAGGCGAGCGGCTTGAACAAGCGTCCCTCCTGATCTTCCAGCGTGAAGATCGGCAGGAACGAGACAGTGATGATCAGCAGCGAGAAGAAGAGCGAGGGGCCGACCTCCACCGCCGCGTCGACCAGCGATTGGATCCGCGGCGTGTCGGGCGAGGCGCGCTCGAGATGCTTGTGGGCGTTCTCGATCATCACGATGGCGGCATCGATCATCGCTCCGATGGCAATCGCGATGCCGCCCAGCGACATGATCGTCGAACTGATGCCGAGCGCATGCATGGCGATGAACGCCATCAGCACGCCCACCGGCAGCATGATGATGGCGACCAGCGCGCTGCGGACGTGCAGCAGGAAGACGACGCAGACCAGGGCGACGATGATGCTTTCCTCGATCAGCGTGGTCTTCAGGGTCGCGATCGCCCGGTGGATCAGATCGGAGCGGTCGTAGACCGGAGTGATCGACACATCCTCGGGCAGGCTGGGTGTGATCTCCGCGATCTTTTCCTTGATGTTGTCGATCACTTCGAGGGCGTTGCCGCCGTAGCGCTGCACGGCGATGCCGCTGACGGCTTCGCCGTCTCCGTTCAGTTCGGTCAGGCCGCGCCTCTCGTCCGGTCCCAGTTCGATGCGGGCGACGTCGCGCAGCAGCACGGGCGTCAATCCCTCCGCCTTCAGGACGACCTTTTCCAGATCGGCGATGCCTCTGAGGTAGCCCTGCCCGCGCACCAGATACTCGGTCTCGGTCATCTCGATGACCCGGCCGCCGACGTCCATGTTGTTCTGCTGGATCGCCGCCACGACCCGCGGCAGCGGAATGTCGTAGGACTTCAGCCGCAGCGGATCGACGGTCACCGCGTAGGTCTTGACGAAGCCGCCGATGCTGGCGACCTCGGAAACGCCTTGCGCCTTGGTCAACCCGAAGCGGATGTGCCAGTCCTGAAGAGTCCGCAGTTCCGCCAAGGTCCGCCGGGCGCTGGTCACGACGTATTGATAGACCCAGCCGACGCCGGTGGCGTCGGGGCCGAGCGTCGGCGTCACGCCTTGCGGCAGCGACTTCGAAGCGAAGTTCAGGTATTCGAGGACGCGTGAGCGCGCCCAGTAGATGTTGGTCCCATCCTCGAAGATGACGTAGACGAACGACGCGCCGAACAGCGACAGCCCGCGGACGACCTTGGAGTGCGGCACCGCCAGCATAGCCGTGGTCAAGGGAAAGGTCACCTGGTCCTCGACCACCTGCGGCGCTTGGCCCGGATATTCGGTGAAGACGATCACCTGGACGTCGGAAAGGTCGGGAATGGCGTCGAGCGGCGTCCTGGCCACCGAGTAGATGCCGGCGGCGATGATGAAGATCGTGCCGATCAGCACCAGGACGAGGTTGTGCGCCGACCAGCGGATGACCGCGCCGATCATTGGTGCTGGTGCTCGCCGGCGGTGAAGGCGCCGAGCGCTGCCTTCAGGTTGCTTTCCGCGTCGATGAGGAAGTTGGCGCTGACCACCACCCGGTCGTCGGCCTTCACGCCGGCGAGGATCTCGGTGAAGCCATCGGCCTTGGCGCCTACCTCGACCGGCCGGGGCTCGAATCGGCCCTCGCCGCGCTCGATCAGCACCACCTGGCGAACGCCGTTGTCGATCACCGCCGAATCCGGGACGGTCAGTGCCTTCGTTGCGGTCGCGTGCGCGTCGAGTTCGACGCTCGCATACATGTCGGCCTTGAGTTCACCCTGCGGATTGGCGATCTCGATCCGGACCGTCCCAGTGCGGGTTTCCGGTCCGACGGTCGGATAGATGAAGGCGACGCGGCCCCGGAAGCTGCGCCCCGGGTAGGCCTTCACCGTGATCGTCGCCGGCTGGCCGACGGCGACGTGAGCCATGTCCTGCTCGAACACCTCTGCGATCACCCAGATCGGCGAGATGCCGGCTATCTTGAACAACGGTTCGCCGGGCATGAAGCGCATGCCTTCGAAAACCATCTTCTCCAGCACGATGCCGGAGAATGGCGCGGGCCAGGCGACCGTCCGGCTGGCCCGCCGCTCCCGCTCCAGTCTTCGCAGCTCAGTCTCTGGAAAATCCAGATAGCGCAGCCGTTGCAAGGCGCCCTCGACGAGACGGCTCGCCGCCGTCCGGCTGTCCGCGTCCGCTTCGCCAAGCGAGGCGGCCATCTTCGCGGCATCGAGGTATTCCTGCTGGGTTTGCACGAGAAGTGGACTGTACACCCGCATCAGCGTCTCGCCGCGCCGGACCGGCTCGCCGGTGGCGTTCACCAGCAGCGTCTCGATCCAGCCTTCGAACTTGGTGGACACCACGGCGATTTGTCGCTCGCTGAACTGAACCGTGCCGACCGCGCGGACCGGCCGCATCAGCGTCTGCAGCGTTACCGATTCGGTGCGCACACCCAGCATTTGGACGCGTGCCGGGCTGATCCTGACCACCTTACCGTCGTCCTCGGCCTCGTCGGCGTAGACGGGAATGTAGTCCATTCCCATCTGGTCCTTCTTCGGCACCAGCGAGGTATCGGGCAGCCCCATCGGGTTGCGGTAGTAGAGAACCTCTCGCTCTTGGCGGGTGCCGTTGGCACGGTCCGCCTGGGGCGCGGCGGCCGGCTCGAAGGATTCTTCTTCGTCCTCGTAGACCGGGATGTAATCCTTCCCCATCTCGTCCTCTTTCGGCACCGGCGAGAAGTCGGGCTTCCCCATTGGGTCCTTGTAGTAAAGGATCCTGCGCTCGGCGGGTTTGAGACTCTCGCCGTGGGCGGACGAGTGCGTGTCGGCGGTTGTCGCGGGGGACAGCGCCGGCGAGTAATGATGGGCAAACCAATAACCGCCATAGGCGGCGCCGGCCGCGAGGAGAACGACGAGGGGCACGGCGACGGCACGTTTCACAGATCGCTCCCGATCAGTCGTTCGATTTCGGCGAGGCGAACCTGTTGTTCGACCTGTACCGCCAGCAACCGCAGCATCGTCTCGAACACCCGCTGCTCGGTGTCGAGGACTGCATTCAGGTTGGAACGTCCCTGTTCGTAGCCACGCAGCGCGGTCTGCAGCGCCAGCCGGCTCTCGGGAAGCTGCACGTCCTTCAACAGGACGCCGATCCGCCGCAGGCCATCGAGGGCCCAAAAGGCGTCGGCAAGATCGCCCCGGACGCGGGCGTCGGCGGCATCCTGGCGGCGACGCGCCGCGGCGACGTTGGCCGCCGCCTCCCGCTCCCAGGCCTCGCGCAGCCCCCATTGCAGCGGGATGGTGGTGCCGATCATCGCTTCGTATCCCGGCGAGCGCTTGTCCTGATCGACGAACTGCTGAAAGGTCACGCCCAGGGTGACATCCGGGTACCAGCTCTTGCGCACCAGCGCCTGGTCAGCCTCCGCCGCCGTGATCTGCGAGCCGGCGGCACCGATCGTCGGATTGGCGAGCCGCGCGCGTTCGAGCAAAGCAGCAAGTTCCAGTGTTTCGTCCGGCAGCGGCCGCAGGGCTTCCGGGGCTGCCAGCGGCGCGTCCTGGGCCCGGTCGAGCAGAGCGTTGAGTTGCGCGGCCCGCTGTCGCTGATCGGCGCCGAAGCGGACCAGATCGGTCCTGAGCCGGGTCTTCTCGACCTCGGCGCGGATCGCATCCTCCTGCTCGCCCAGCCCCTGCGCGTAGCGGCTTTGCGTGACGTCGGCCAGCATGGCGACGGTGCCGTAGAGGTCGCGGGTCACGCGCCCACTCTCGAAGGCGGCGTAGTATGCGGCGAAGATCGTCTTGATCCGCGCCGCGATCTCCAGTTCGGTCGCGCGCTGGGTTTCGCGCGCCGCACCCGCCCGCGCCCGCGCCCCGCTTTCCTGGAGCTGCAGTTTTCCCCAAAGCGGGAACGATTGCTGGATCTTGTATTCGACCCGTGCGAGTTCCTCGGGAAGCGCGCTGTCGCGCTGGCGATCGATGTCCTTGAATTCGGTCGCGAACGTCGGATCGGGCAGGCGGCCGGCGGCATCGACGCGGGCGCGCGCCGCCTCGCTCTCCAGCGCCGCGGCGGCGACGTCGGGATTCAGCCGCCGCGCCAGGACGAGCAGTTGATCTACGGTGGCGCCGGGCACCGCCACATCGCCCGACGCGCTCGCGGATCTCGACGCCGACGGCGGAGCGCTTTGCGCTCGCGCCATCGGGGCCAGTGCGATCAACGCCACCGCAACGATCAGCCTATTCCGCGGCAACAACGATGACCTCGCCACGCACCGTTTCCGGTTCGCCCGGGACCTTGGCCGCCAGCTTCAACGCCCACCGGCCCGCCATCGTCAGGTCCACCTTGAAGCGGTAGACGCCGGGCTCGTCGGACGCGACGGGTGTGACCTTACTTGTCATGCCGCCCATGTTGTCGGGTGACATGTCGAGCCGCATCTGGAAGATGACGGCGTTCGCCACCGCCTCGCCCGACGTCGTGTTCAGCAACCGCACGGCTACGATCGCATCACTGCCCTGCTTGACGTTCGCCTTTGTCGCTTCGAAGACGTAGTCCTTGGCGGCGGCCAGGGCGTCGCGGTCGCCAGCCACGGTGAATGCGCAGGCGATGAGAAACGCGCCGATCAGTTGTTGCATGCAAGGTCTCCCTTCTCTCAGCCGTCTTGACACCCGATACCTCTCGATCCCGGCAGCGGTCCCTGCGCGCTTCTGCGATGACGCGATCGACGCCCGCCGGCCAATCACCGCCATGCGCTTGCGCGTCCTCGATGAAGCGGGCAAACGGCGCCAGCCCCATCTGCCCTTGCTCGGGGCTCACCACGCCTTCCCCGGCCGCGGGGTCCGCCGCCAGCACCAGGCGCCAAAATCCCAGAGTCCTCGCCCGGTCCGACGATCCGCACCCGCTTGCTCTTCAGGTCAAGCGGGGTGCGCGTTGCATGATCGTGACCATGATGGGCGAAGGTGACATCTGGCGACAAAAATGCCGCCAGAGCCGCCGCCGCGGGGATGCCGGCGCTGTGCAGCGCCTCGCGCCGCGCCAAGCCCTTGCATCGGATCATGTCCCATCCTTGCCGCAGGTTGCGTGCATGCTGGCAGTTCGACCCGCCACGCCGTCCCGTGCTCGATCGCCGTGCTTAGCGGTTGCCGATGTCCCGACGTTTTCCCATTTGTAACAAAGTGTTGCCGGCTGCCGTCGCGATGACGGTGGGTCGTTCCACCGCATGTGTGTCAACGGCCTGTGACCCATGCCACTGCCGCACCGCGCTCGGGCGCCTGGAAGAAGCGAAACTGCGCGTTCTTGTAGATATCGGTAAGACGCTCACCCTCGTCCTTCCACTCGTCTGACCCGATAATGGCGATCCGGCGAACGAGGTCTTGGTAGCCCATGCAGAACAGCGTGCAGGCGATGCGCGCGCCCTGTTTCCACTCCTCCAGGCGCTCCCAGTCCATCAGGACCGACAACGTGCCACTCTCCTGAGGGCGCAGGTGGAGCCCAAAAACGTCGCCCAGCGACTGTTGGAAAGCCAGCACAGCATGATCCCAGTCTTCATCGGTGACCATTCCGATCATTCTGAGAGTGATCATCTCTTTGGCGAATTCCGCCTCGATCATGGACGTGATCCTTACCCTAATGACCGGCTTTGAACCTCACCGATCCGTTGATCGCCTCCGGTTCACCCGGAACCTTCGCCGAGACGCGGAGCTTCCACACTCCAGGCATGGATACATCGCCCAAGAAGCGATAGAGACCCGGTGCCGGCGTTCCTAAAAAGTGCACTTCTCCCCACATCTCGTACGTCATCCAATCCGGCGACGACCCTTTGATCAGGTGGCGCGGCATGGACATGTTCAAAATGCTTCCAGTGACCGTCGCGTTATCCACCTGCTGCCCGGTGGTTACATTGGTGAGCCTTACGTCGAATTCGCTGCGGGCGTTTACCGCGACCGGCTGATCGACGACTTCAAAGCGGTAGTCCAGGGACCCGTCCGCGGCATGCGCCGTGGCCGACACGGAGATCAGGGCCGCGGCGATGATTCCCAGCGCTTGCGGGCTCGGATTTGTCGCTGGCGAAGCACGATGACGCTTCATCGGATCTCCTGTGAGAATGGGGCGCCGTCGGTCACCTGCCGACACGGTGCGAGCGCGCCAAGGGCCGCGACGGAGACCGCCCCGTCCCGCACGCGAGCGGTGGCATGCCGTTAATGCACGTTATCGCCGACCGACGGGAGAGATCCGCTACCACGGCTATCCCCGGCTATTGACCGACCTTGAAGGTCGCTGTCCCCTTGATGGGCTGCGCCTCGCCGGGAACCGTCGCAACGAGGTCGAGCTTCCATGTCCCCGGCATCGACACATCACCCATGAGCCGATACAAGCCGGATGACGATGTTGCCAAGACTTTGACCTCGCCGCCCATCGTTGTCGCCATCGGCATTGGCGGTCCCTTGTGGGCATGGTGGGCCATTGTCATTTCCAGCCGGCCGCGGATGATGGTGGCGTTTTCCACCGGCTGGCCCGTGGAAGCCTTCGTCAGCTTAACGTTGAATTCCCTGTGTGCGCTTACCGCCACCGGCTGATCGACCACTTCGAAGCGATAGTCCTGCGATCGGTCGGCAGCATCGACGGCAGCGGAGAAGGACATCAGGGCTGCCGCAATCACTCCCAGCGCCGTCCGGCTAGGATATTTCCTTGAGAGAGAACGATATTGCATCGGTTCCTCCGACAACATTCAACCGTCCCAGGTGTCGACGAGAAGAGCGTACTCGCTAGGCGTCTCCGCAATTTGTCCCGCTTGTAAAAAAGTGTTTCTGAGGCGCGTTGCGGCTTTGCGTTCGCCGGTATTGGACGACCGGCTGCCCGCACTCCTCCCAGCAACATTTTGTTACGCAATTGCAAATCAGGAGCAG
>NZ_JAMTDX010000091.1 GCF_023806625.1 Accumulibacter sp. | reverse complement strand
TGTCCGAGATGTCCGAGGTGACCGACTGCTTCTCGGTCAGCGGCGACGCGGACTACCTGATCCGGCTGGTCGCCCCCGATCTGCCGGCACTCTCCGAACTGCTGATGCAGCAGGTACTCCGCCTGCCCGGCGTGGCGCGGATCAGGACGAGCGTCGGCCTGAAGACCGTCAAACACACGCCGGCGCTGCCGCTCGGCCATCTGACCCAGCCGAGCAAGCCTCGCCAGCGCGTGCGCTACGCGGAGACGTAGACGAGTAGACGACCTGCCGCAAAGCCGGCAGTCCCTGCAGGGCCACGACGGTCCTGCCCCGAGCCTGCCCGAGCAGGCGTCATCACCCGAGCCCACGGCTGAGCAGCGGCTGGTTCGAAGCACCTGCCCGCGGCGGCAGCGCACTGGCCGAGGTCACGGCCGATCAGCCGGCTTCGGGTGTCCCGTCGCCCCGCTGCGCCTGGTCTCTGACCGCACGCATCAGGGCGCGCGCGCGGCACAAGTCCTCCCACGCCTTCGCCTTGTCGGGCAAGGTGCGCAACAGGTAAGCCGGATGATAGGTGACCAGCACGGGAATCGGCGGCTCGCTGCCGTCGGCCGCGCAATAGCCAAACGAGCGGCCACGCAGGCTGGCCAGTGAGCCGTCGTTGCCGAGAACGGCGCGCACCGCTGCGCGTCCGAGCAGAACGATCAGCCGCGGCTGCAGCAGGGCGATCTGCCGCCTGAGGTAAGGCAGGCAGGCGTCGATCTCCGAAGCGTCGGGCGTACGATTGCCCGGCGGGCGGCACTTCACCGCGTTGGCGATGTACACGTCTTCGCCGCGCCGCAGGTCGATCGCCCGGAGCATTGCGTCGAGCAGGCGGCCGGCAGTGCCTACGAAAGGCTCGCCGCGCCTGTCTTCGTCTTCGCCCGGTCCTTCGCCGACGAACAGCCAGTCGGCGTCGAGGTCACCGACACCGAGCACCGCCTGTCGCCGGCGCTCGCAGAGAACACAGGCGCGACATCCGGCGACGCTCTCGCGCAACTGCTCCCAGTCCATCGCGGCGATCGCCGCCGCCCGCTCGTCCGGCGCGCAGACCTTTGCCACGGGCGCCTGCGCATCCGGAGCCGTCTCGTCCTCGATCGGACTGCCCTGCTCCGGCGCCGCTTCCACCGCCTCCCCGGGCGGCCGCTGGCGCAGTTGCCAGAGAGTCGTCAGGCCGATCTCGCGCAACATCTGCGCCCGGGTCAGCGGTCCAACGCGCAACTTCGCTTCGCTCATGCGAGCCGAGCGGCCAGCAGCTTGCGCATGACCAGCGCGTCCTCCCGGCCACTGGCTGCAGGATAATAGCCACGCCGCACACCGATCGTCGCGAAGCCGAAATACTCGTAGAGCGCCAGCGCCCGCGTGTTCGACGGCCGCACTTCGAGCAGCAGGCTGGTCGCCCCGGAACGGCGCGCGACGAACATCGACTGGCCCAGGAGGCTGGCGCCGACCCCGACCCCCTGATGCGCCTGGGCAACGCTCAGATTGAGCAGGTGGGACTCGTCAAGGGCGGTCATCAGCACGAAATAGCCGACCAACTGGCCAGCCAGACGGCAACCCCACGCGCTGTAGCCCGAAGCAAGCGAGTCGACGAAGTTTCCCCGCGTCCAGGGAAACGGGAACACGCGCTCCTCGATCTCGAGCATCGCATCGACGTCGCCGTAGCTCACCGGCTCCATTTCGAGCTTCGGCCGGGGTATCGCGCTCAAGGCCTGCCCCCGCGCGCGACGCGCTCGGCGACGGTCAGCGCGACCTTGTCGCGCACGTAGAATGGGACCGCCTGAGCCGCGTCGATGCCCTCGCCGCGCGCCAGCCGCGCAGCACCAATGCGCGCGACCGCACCAGCGTCGGGCATCAACCCGGGCAACCACTCCCGGACGACTCCCGCGAGCCGCTGCTGAAGCAGAGGATGGAGCGCGAGGGCATTGCCGCAGGCCAGCCAGTCCGGTGAATCGGGGAGCGGCAGTTCCGCAGGGTCGCAGACCGCCAGCGGAATCAGCGGTGAACCCGCGGCAAAGCGGCTGTGATAAACCTCGCCCATCCGCGCGTCGAGGACGACGATCACCCGCTCGCCGCCACTGGCCAGAGCCATCGCCTCGAGTGTGCCGACCGGAAGTACCGGCAGGTCGTGTGCGACGGCCAGGCCCTGAGCCACACCGCAGGCGATCCGCAGACCGGTGAAGGAACCGGGGCCGGCCCCGTAGGCGATTCCCTGCAGGTCGGCAAAGGCAAGTCCCGCTTCAGCGACCGCTTCTCCGACCAGCGGCAGCAGCGTCGCCGAGTGAGCGAGGGCCAGCGGGCATTCGCGGCGGATCAGATCCCCGTCGCACCAGAGCGCAACGGAACCCCGCTCGGTCGATGTCTCGATGGCCAGCAGCTTCATGCGCAATATTCTACGCGTCCCGGCACGGCTGCGCCGCGGCGACGGTAATCTGCGCCTCGAGGGCGCCGGGGCGACGGCCCGGAAGCACTCGCGACGAAGAAGCCGACCGGCCATCGAGTCGCCGCGACAGCAGGCGGAGCTCTCCGTCACGCCAGACCAGCGGTCGCCGGGATGGCCGGCCGGACCCTTTCCCGATACAATGACAGGGACTCCCCGCGCTGCGCAGTAGCGCGCCCACCCGACCACCACCGCCTTGAAAGAACCGCGATGAAAGTGCTGCTATTGACGAGAGAATACCCTCCCTACGTCTATGGAGGAGCAGGGGTGCACGTCGAGTATCTCTCCGCCGAGTTGGCCAGACTGATGCATGTCGAAGTGCGCTCGTTTGGCGACCAGGACACCGTCAGCGACGGGGTGAGAGTCAAAGGCTATCCTTTCGGGAAAGGCAGCTTCGCTCATGTCGACAAGAAGCTCAGCGGCGCGCTCGACACCTTCGAAACGAATCTCGAGACACTCAGCGAACAGGTCGACGCCGACATCGTCCATGTCCACACCTGGTACGCGCACCTCGGCGGCATTCTGGCCAAGATCCTCTACGGCATCCCGCTCGTGCACACGGTGCACTCGCTCGAGCCGCTGCGCCCCTGGAAACGCGAACAACTCGGCTGCGGCTACGACATGTCGTCGTGGATCGAGCGAACCTCACTCGAAATGGCCGACGCCGTCATCGCCGTATCCGAGGGAACGCGGCAGGACATCCTCGACCATTTCGACATCGACCCGGCCAAGATCAGCGTGATCTACAACGGCATCAACGTCGACCAGTACCAGCCCACCGAGGAAACGGCAGCTCTCGAGAAATACGGCGTCGACCCGGCCAGGCCCTACGTCCTCTTCGTTGGCCGGATCACCCGCCAAAAAGGGATCGTCCACCTGGTCAACGCGATCAGATACATCAACCGGGACGCGCAGGTCGTCCTCTGTGCCGGCGCGCCGGACACGCGGGAAATCCTCGTCGAGATGGAGACGGCGGTCAAGCACGTTCGCCATGAAGGATTCGACAACGTCGTCTGGATCCGCGAAATGGTCAGCAAGGAAGAGGCGATCGAGCTGTACTCGCACGCGACGGTCTTCTGCTGCCCATCGATCTACGAGCCTTTCGGAATCATCAACCTCGAGGCGATGGCCTGCCGCACGGCGGTCGTCGCCAGCGCCGTCGGCGGAATCAAGGAAGTCGTCATCGACGGGGTCACCGGCTTCCTCGTACCGCTCGAGCAGCTGCACGTCGCGCCGTTCGAGCCGGTCGATCCCGATGTCTTTTCGCGCGACCTGGCGGCGGCGATCAACAAAATCCTCGACGACCCCGGACTCGCCGAGTCGATGGCCGCTGCCGGGCAGAAGCGCGCCCGCGAGGTTTTCAGCTGGCCGAGCATCGCCGAGCAGACCAGGAGACTGTACGATTCGCTGATCAAGTGAGCGCTGCCCATCAAGCCGCGGGCGGCAAGCGTCACGGCCTCGAGGAGTCTGTGGACGGCCCTGCCGCGCGGTCAAGCGGCCGTGTCGATCTTTCGCGTTCCCACTGACCAATGCAGCCGCCCTCCTCGAATTTCAGCCGCTCGGAAACGGGCGGCCCTGGCGTGCGCGCATCGCCGAAGTCCGCCGGACCGACGCAGGCGATGCCTTCCGCGCCCAGCCTCCTTACCGACGTCGTCGATCAAGAAACACTCAGGAGCAACAGCATGGTGCCCAAAGACTATCCCCGTGTAATCATCGAGGCGGTCGAGCCGCAAGTGGATGGCGGCCGCTACCCGATCAAGCGTGTCGTCGGTGAAGGCGTCGCGGTCAGCGCCGACATCTACAAGGAAGGCCACGACAAGCTGGCCGCCGTGCTCAAGCTGCGCCCGGTCGGCGAGAAGGTCTGGCAGGAAAGCCCGATGACCCTCGGCGACAACGACCGCTGGTACGGCGACTTCGCCGTCACCTCGGTCGGCCGCTGGGAGTACACGATCGAGGCCTACGCCGAGCGCTATCTCTCGTGGGTCGACGAGATCGGCAAGAAGAACGTCCCGGGAGCCAACCTGTCGAGCGAACTGATCGAAGGACTGGCAATCCTCAGGAAATCGGCGACTCTGGCCAGCGGTGACGAACGCAGCCGGATGGACGCGCTGATCGCGGCGATCGCGACGGCGCTCGACGCCGGCGAGCAGCAGGGAGCCGTAGACCTCGGAACCGGCGTCGTGATGCGCGGACTGATGGCCAGTCACCCCGACCGTAGCGAAGGCTACCAGCTCTCACCGCCGCTGCAGATCATGGTCAACCGGCCGATCACGCGTTTCGCCGCGTGGTACGAGTTCTTCCCGCGGTCGCAGGGAACGATGCCGTACCGCCACGGCACGCTCCAGGACAGCATCCGGCGCCTGCCTGCGATCCGCGCGATGGGCTTCGACGTCATCTACCTGCCGCCGATCCACCCGATCGGCCACAGCTTCCGCAAGGGCAAGAACAACAGCCTCGTCGCCGTCCCCGGCGACGTCGGCAGCCCCTGGGCGATCGGCAACGAGCACGGTGGCCACATGGCCCTCGAGCCGCAGCTCGGCAGCTGGGAAGACTGGGATCAGTTCGTCGCCACCTGTCGCGAACTCGGTATCGAGATCGCGCTCGACTACGTGATGAACTGCTCGCCCGACCACCCCTACGTCACCGAGCACCCCGACTGGTTCTTCCACCGTCCCGACGGAACGATCAAGTATGCCGAGAACCCGCCCAAGAAGTATCAGGACGTCTACCCGCTGAACTTCGGGACCAGCGACCGCGCTGGCCTGTGGCGGGAGATGCTCAAGATCTTCCTGTTCTGGGTCGACAAGGGGGTCACCACCTTCCGCGTCGACAACCCGCACACCAAGCCGGTCCCGTTCTGGGAATGGGTGATCGGCGAAGTCCATCGGGTCAATCCGGAAGTCATCTTCCTCGCCGAAGCCTTCACCAAGCCGAAGATGATGCGCCTGCTCGCCAAGGTCGGCTTTGCCCAGTCCTACACCTACTTCACCTGGCGCAACCACAAGCACGAGCTGACAGAATATGTCAGCGAGCTGACCAGCGGACCGATGAAGGAGTACTTCACGGGCAACTTCTTCGCCAACACCCCGGACATCCTGCCGCCGATCCTCCAGTTCGGTGGCCGCCCCGCGTTCATCATGCGTGCCGTCCTCGCCGCGACGTTGTCCGGCGTGTACGGCATCTACAGCGGCTATGAGCTTTGCGAGAACGAAGCGATCCCCGGCAAGGAAGAGTACCTCGATTCGGAGAAGTACGAGGTCCGCGTCCGCGACTGGAACGCCCCCGGCAACATCGTCGACATCATCACCCGGATCAACCGCATCCGCAGCGAATGCCCGGCGCTGCAGACCTACAACAACGTGCTCTTCCTGGCCATCGACAACCCGAACATGCTGGCCTACGCCAAGATGACCGAGGACAGGTCGGACATCGTCGTCTGCGTGGTCAACCTCGATCCGTTCCACAAGCAGATCGCCACGCTGCACGTGCCGCTGGCCAGCTTCGGAATAGACGCCGACGAGCAATACCAGGCGCACGACCTACTCTCCGGCGAACGCTACCGCTGGAAAGGCCCGACGGCCTACATCGAGCTGGCTCCGGACACCAAGATGGCGCACATCATCAAGATTCGGCGCTGGTAAGGCCTCCTCCGCTGGTGGAAGATCTGTCCGGCTCTCCCACCAGCAGCCAGGAGACGGTTACGGCAACGCGACCCGGACCGGCAGGCCGCGACCTCCGGCCGAGCGAGAACCGGCGTCGGCAGACCAGACGAGGTCCCTGACGCTTCTACCCAAGGATCACTCGGCGCCCGCGGTCGCCCGCCTGAAGACCAGATCCTCGCGCGACAGGTCGCGCAGTTCGATGCGTACCGGCTGCACCTTCCAGATCTCTTCGCAGTACTGGCGGATCGCCCGGTCTGAAGAAAAGAAGCCCGAGCGGGCGACGTTGAGGATCGACATCCTCGACCAGCGGTCAACGTCGCGGTACGTGTCGGAAACCCTCTGCTGGCAGTCGATGTACGACTGGAAGTCGGCGAGCAGCATATACTCGTCGCGGTAGAGCAGGTTGTCGAGCAGGGGCCGGAACAGATCCCGGTCGCCGCGGGTGAAGAAACCCGAGCCGATCAGGTCGATGACTTCCTTCAGATGAGCGTTGCCCTCGTAGAAGGCGTACGGTTCGTAGCCCCGCTGGCGAAGATCGGCCACCTCGGCGGTGTTCATCCCGAAAAGAAAGAAGTTCTCCTCGCCAACCTGCTCGCGGATCTCGACATTCGCGCCGTCGAGGGTGCCGATGGTCAGCGCCCCGTTCATCTGGAACTTCATGTTGCCCGTTCCCGAGGCCTCCTTGCCGGCGAGCGAGATCTGCTCCGAGAGGTCCGCAGCCGGAAAGATCACCTGCCCGTTCTTGACGTTGTAGTTCGGGTAGAAGACGACCCGCAGCCGGCCATCCATCGCCGGATCGCGGCCGATCACGTCGGCGACGGCGTTGATCAGGCGGATCATCATCTTGGCCATCTCGTAGCCGGGCGCCGCCTTGCCGCCGAAGACCACCGTCCGCGGCGACAGATCGAGGCCCGGATCGTCCTTGAGCCGCTTGTACAGCGAAACGACGTGCAACAGATTGAGATGCTGGCGCTTGTACTCGTGGATCCGCTTGACCTGGATGTCGAACATCGAAGCGGGATCGACGTCGATGTGCGCGTGGCGGGCGATCTCGACGACCAGACGTTCCTTGTTGCCGCGCTTGACGCGCCGCCAGGCTTCCTGGAAAGCCGGATCGTCGGCATGGGCTTCGAGCTGGCGCAGCCGGCCCATGTCGGTGACCCAGCCGGGTCCGATCGCCTCGTCGATCAGCCTCGACATCGCCGGATTCGACAACAGGACGAAGCGCCGCGGGGTCACTCCGTTGGTCTTGTTGCTGAACTTCTCGGGCCACAGCTCGTGGAAGTCCTTGAGCACATCGCTCTTGAGCAGCTCGGTATGCAGCGCGGCAACGCCGTTCACCGCGAAGCTGCCGACCACCGCGAGGTGCGCCATGCGCACGTAGCGCGCCCCGTCCTCGTCGATCAGCGACATCCGCCGCAACCGCGCGTCGTCGTACGGGAAGCGGATGCGCACCTGTTCGAGGAAACGGACGTTGATCTCGCAGATGATCTCGTAGTGGCGCGGCAGCACGCGCCGGAACAGGTCGAGCCGCCATTTCTCGAGCGCCTCGGGCAACAGCGTGTGGTTGGTGTACGCGAAGGTCCGGCGGGTGATCGCCCAGGCCTGGTCCCAGCCCATTGCGTATTCGTCGACCAGCAGGCGCATCAGCTCGGCCACGGCGATCGACGGATGCGTGTCGTTGAGCTGGACGACGAACTTCTCGTCGAAGTGCTCGAGATTGTTCTCGCGCTGCAACTGCAGCCGGATCATGTCCTGCAGCGAGCACGAGACGAAGAAATACTGCTGTTCGAGGCGCAGTTCCTGTCCCGCCTCGGTCTCGTCGTTCGGATAGAGCACCTTGGTGATGGTCTCCGAGCGAATCTGGGCATCGACCGCCTGATCGTAGTTGCCGGCGTTGAAGGCCTCGAAGTCGAAGGAATCGGGCGCCTCGGCACTCCACAGGCGCAGGCGGTTCGGCGTATTCACGCCATAACCGAGGATCGGCATGTCCCAGGCCGTGCCGCGGACGACCTTCGCCGGAACCCACTGCACGCGCAGCCGGCGGCCGGCGGCCGCCTCGTACTGATGTTCGGTGTGCCCGCCGAGCTTGACCTCGAAGGCGATGCTCGGCCGGTGGATCAGCCACGGGCTGCCCGAACGTAGCCACTTGTCGGTCAGCTCGACCTGCCGGCCGTCGCGAATCGCCTGCGTGAAGATCCCGAACTCGTAGCGAATCCCGTAGCCGATCGCCGGGATCTCGAGCGTCGCCAGCGAGTCGAGATAGCAGGCGGCGAGACGGCCGAGCCCGCCGTTGCCGAGCCCGGGCTCTTCTTCCTGCTCGAGGAGCATCTCGAGGTCGAGCCCGAGTTCCTCCATCGCCTGCCTCGTGTTGTCGAAGATGTTCAGATTGATCAGGTTGTTGCCGAGTTGCGGGCCGATCAGGAACTCGGCGGAAAGGTAGCAGACCGTCCGGCTACCCCGGTCACGATAGGTGCGCGCGGTCTGCACCCAGCGCTGCAACAGCCGGTCGCGAACGGCCTGCGCGAGGGCGACGAAGCAGTCGTGCCGCGTCGCCACCTGCGGAAAACGAGCCTGTACGTACACCAGCTTGTCGAGCAACGCGCGCTTCAGCGCATCCACGCCGAGCCCTGCGCGCCGGTCCTCGCGCCCGACGAGCACCGCCGATTCAGCCAGCGCCTCCGGGTCCTTCCGGTACTTCGATTTGTCGCTCATGATCAATGCCCCAACGATGTTCTTGTTCGATCACAATCAGCCGCCGATCTTCCCCGGCGTTTCGCGGGCAGTCTAAAGCATTGTGCGGGAGCATGCACGCCACCGTATTCCGAGCTGCGAAAGGCTCGCAGCGGTGGCAGCCCGCTGGCAAAAGTCGTACCATTGCCGGCCTCGCTGCGTTCCAGTCGTCGCCTCTACCATCAGCCCGCATCGGCGCCGGGTGCGTAGCCGCGACTCCCTTCATCCGGAGAACAGACTGACCCATGCCACGCCGATTCCTCGTCGCCGCTCTCGCCGCCCTGACGCTCACCGCCTGCTCGTCGCCCCCCCCGAAACCGGCTGCCTCAACCAACGCCCGCCCGGCCAGGCTCGGCCTCGCGCTCGGCGGCGGTGCAGCGCGCGGCTTCGCGCACGTCGGCGTGATCAAGGTGCTCGAAAGCCAGGGTATCGTCCCGGAGATCGTCGCCGGGACCAGCGCCGGAGCCGTCGTCGGGGCGCTCTACGCCGCCGGCCACAATGGTTTCGAGCTCCAGAAACTGGCCCATCAGCTCGACGAGACCAAGATCAGCGACTGGTCGCTGCCCGACCGCGGCGTCCTCAAGGGCGAGTCGCTGCAGCAGTTCGTCAACCAGGCGGTCGGCCAGAAGCCGCTCGAAAGCCTCCGCAAGCCGTTCGGCGCAGTGGCCACCGACCTAGCCAGCGGGGAGAGCATCGTTTTCCGAACGGGCAACACGGGCATGGCCGTACGCGCTTCGGCGACCGTCCCGGGCGTCTTCCAGCCGGTCAGGATCAACGGCCACGAGTACGTCGATGGCGGCCTGTCGAGCCTGATCCCGGTCCGTGCGGCGCGGCAAATGGGCAGCGACGTGGTGATCGCCGTGGACATCTCGGCGCACCCCGGCAACCAGCCGGTACGCAGCACCTTCGACATCCTCATGCAGACCTTCACGATCATGGGCCAGAGCCTGGCGAGGTACGAACTGAAGGAGGCCGACGTGGTCATCCGGCCGCAGGTCGGGACTGTCGGGTCGACCGACTTCCAGGCACGCCACGACTCGATTCTCGAAGGCGAAAAAGCGGCGCTCGCCGCGCTGCCACAGATCCGCGAAGCGCTGCGCAAGGCCGGACGCAACTGAGCGACGGCGAGCAACCGGCGCACACGGGCGACGACCGCCGCGGCAAGCGACCGGACGCATCACCCAGAATCGCAGGCCGGCGAGCCTCGCCGGTCGCTGCTCAGGACCACGCTTCCAGCGCTTCCCAGCGTTCGAGCAGGGCGATCAGCTCGTCGTCGATCTCGGCGAGCCGCGCGGCGAGATCCTGGGCCTCGCGCGGCTGCGCCTGATAGAGCGCTGGATCAGCCAGGCGCTCGTTGAGCAGTTTCTGCTCGGCCTCGAGCGCGGTGATTCGCCCGGGCAAGGCAGCGAGTTCCTGCTCCTCCTTCCACGAGCGCCGGCCCGACGCGGCCGACCGCTGCCGGCCTGCCCGCGGCGGCTCGGCCGGACGAGCCTCGACGCCCCGCGGCGGGGCCTCGTCGCGACGGCGCCCGGCCTGATGGTCGGCCCAGTCCTGATACCCGCCGGCATACTCGCGCCAGACACCACCGCCTTCGGCAGCGATCGTCTGGGTGACCACGTTGTCGATGAATGCGCGGTCATGGCTGACCAGCAGCAGCGTCCCCGGGTAATCCTGGAGCAGTTCCTCGAGCAGTTCGAGCGTCTCGATGTCCAGGTCGTTGGTCGGCTCGTCGAGGACCAGCACGTTCGCCGGACGCGCGAACAGCCGGGCGAGGAGCAGGCGATTGCGCTCGCCGCCGGACAGCGAACTGACCAGCGAACGCGCGCGCTGCGGAGCGAACAGGAAGTCGCCGAGGTAGCCGATCACGTGCTTCCTCTGCCGGCCGATCTGCACGTAATCCGAACCCGGGGAGATCGTCTCGATCAGCGTCGCCTGCTCGTCGAGCTGGCTGCGGAACTGATCGAAATAGGCCACCTCGACGCGCGTGCCGAGGCTGACCCGCCCGCTGTCCGGCGCCAGGTCGCCGACGATCAGGCGCAGCAACGTCGTCTTCCCGGCGCCGTTCGGACCGATGATCCCGATCCGGTCACCGCGCTGCACGCGGCACGAGAAGTCGCGCACGACGACATGGTCGCCGAAGGACTTGCCGACCCGGTCGAGAACGGCGACCAGCTTGCCGCTGCGCTCGCCAGCATCGAGCGACAAGTCGACCTTGCCGAGCCGCTCGCGTCTCGCCGCGCGCTCGCGGCGCAGGCGCTCGAGGCGCAGCACGCGGCCTTCGTTGCGCGTACGCCGCGCCTCGACGCCCTGTCTGATCCACGCCTCCTCCTGGGCGAGGAACTTGTCGAAACGCGCATTGGCCAGCGCTTCGTCGTTGAGCATCGCCTCCTTGCGCCTCTGGTAATCGGCGAAGCTGCCCGGAAACGACGAAAGCCGCCCGCGGTCGAGTTCGACGATCCGCGTCGCGATGCGTTCGAGAAAACGCCGGTCGTGGGTGACGAAGACCAGCGTCACCCCGGAGGAAACGAGCAGGTCCTCGAGCCACTCGATCGCCGCGATGTCGAGGTGGTTGGTCGGCTCGTCGAGGAGCAGCAGCTCGGGAGCGACGGCCAGTGCGCGGGCCAGCGCCAGGCGTTTCTTCTGCCCGCCGGAGAGCGTTCCGACGCGTCGCTCGGCAGCGAGCGAGAAGCGCTGGATCACCCGTTCGGCCTGCGCCTCGAACGACCACGCCTGTCTGGCCTCGAGCTCGGTCTGCAGCGCGTGCATCCGCTCGAGCAGCTTCGTCTGATCCGACCCGGGTTCGCCGAGCGCGTGTGAAACCGCATGGTACTCGCCGAGCAGCGCCGAGACCTCGCCCATGCCGGCGACGACCGCCTCGAAGACGCTCTGCTCTTCGTCGAAAGGCGGTTCCTGGGCGACGTAGCCGACGCGCAGCGCCGGCTGGGTCCACAACCGGCCATCGTCGAGCCCGCCGCAACCGGCCAGCGCGGCGAGCAGCGACGACTTGCCGGTGCCATTGCGCCCGATCAGCGCGACCCGCTCGCCGGCGTCGAGCTGGAAATCGGCGTGATCGAGCAGCGGCACGTGGCCGAAAGCCAGAGAAGCGTCGGCAAGCGTCAGGTACGGCATGAAGAAGACCACTCCCGGGTGAAGGCGGCGGCGCGACAGAGCGAACGGCGCGGGCGCTGGTCGCCAATGCCCGACCATCCCGAGGCGCCCGAGCCCGCGGCTGGTTGGTCAAAGGCGGTGCCAGCCGCTACAATACTGCGCTTGCTCCTCGTAGCACAATGGACAGTGCACGCGCCTCCTAAGCGTGAGATACAGGTT
>NZ_JAMTDX010000090.1 GCF_023806625.1 Accumulibacter sp. | reverse complement strand
ACCCATCATCATCAAACCGACCGACAGAATTTACAGCAAATTTTGGACTTGACTGTCCACCGCCGCTGCGGGGGGCCGCGCTG
Source organism: Accumulibacter sp. (assembly GCF_023806625.1). Classification (GTDB taxonomy): domain Bacteria; phylum Pseudomonadota; class Gammaproteobacteria; order Burkholderiales; family Rhodocyclaceae; genus Accumulibacter. Next base: position 12,322 of record NZ_JAMTDX010000090.1, on the reverse strand, counting down.
TGCGTCTGGACGGCCTGGATGGGCCCCCGCCCGGAGTTCGGTCTGCCCTGGTGACCAGGTCGGTGTTGGGGCCCTGCGGCGCCACTTCGTGTCGAGCGGTCTCGACGCCGCGGAGATCGATCCCGCCGAATCGCCAGCCAGACGAGCCCGCAGACGGACGGCCTGCGCCAAAGGAGCAAACCATTGATTATATCCTTCTATCCATATGTTTCTTCCCGTCTGACGGCAGGTCGGATAGATTTCGCGCTGCGCGAGCAGCACGGCTCACTCAGCGATACCCATTCATTCACAGGAGAGACGAGATGCCCCACTGGTTCAAGGACAACGCCGAGTCGATTGGTCACACTCCGCTGGTCAGGCTCAATCGCGTCACCGATGGTGCCGCGGCAACCGTACTGGCCAAGATCGAGGGTCGCAACCCGGCCTATTCCGTGAAATGCCGGATCGGCGCGGCGATGATCTGGGATGCGGAGAAGCGGGGTTTGCTCGGTCCGCGCAAGGAACTGGTCGAGCCGACGAGCGGCAACACCGGAATCGCGCTCGCCTTCGTCGCGGCGGCCAAGGGAATCCCATTGACCCTGACCATGCCGGAGACGATGAGCCTCGAACGCCGGAAGCTCCTGACCACCTACGGTGCCCGACTGGTGCTCACCGAGGGAGCCAGGGGAATGAGCGGGGCGGTAGCCAAGGCCGAAGAGATCGCGGCCTCCGATCCGCAGCGCTACGTGCTGCTTCAACAGTTCAGGAATCCGGCCAATCCGGCGATCCACGAGGCGACGACCGGGCCCGAGATCTGGGAAGACACCGGCGGGGCCATCGACGTGCTCGTCTCGGGTGTCGGCACCGGCGGAACGATCACCGGCGTCTCGCGTTACATCAAGCACACGCAGGGCAGGAAGATCCTGTCGGTGGCCGTCGAGCCTTCAGCCAGTCCCGTCCTGAGTCAGAAGCGTGCGGGTCAGCCGCTGCAGCCCGGACCGCACAAGATCCAGGGAATCGGCGCCGGATTCATCCCCGAGGTGCTCGACCTGTCACTCGTCGACGTGGTCGAGCAGGTCAGCAATGAAGACGCCGTCGCCTACGCCCGGCGACTGGCGAAGGAAGAGGGCATCCTTTCGGGCATTTCGTGCGGTGCGGCCGTCGCCGCAGCGGTCCGCATCGCGCAGAAACCGGAGAATGCCGGCAAGACGATTGTCGTCGTGCTGCCGGATTCGGGCGAGCGCTACCTCAGTTCGATCCTCTTCGAGGGTCTGTTCAACGAGGCCGGGTTGCCGGTGTGAGTTTCCCGCTGCGCGACCAAGGCCCGATGCTTGGCTGGGGGTGCCGCGCGACTCTGCTCGTCCGCATTCGGGAAGATACCGGAGTTCATGATGAAGGCTTGGTTGACAGCACCTGCCCCACGACATCCGCGCGTGTCGCTGACCCGATCAGCGTAGCGAAGCGCGGTGCCGCGCATGCTGTGTCGCCGGCCTGGCTACCGTCCTGAGCCGCGTTCTGACGACGTCGCTGGCCGAGGCCACCGACCGCACGCCAATGATGACCATCGGTGCCCGCTCGAAGGCCGAGGCCAACCTGCCCGGAATCGGGATCGATTCCGGCACCGCCGTCGGCGTCGGGATCGCTGCGGCGATGGGCGTGCCATTGAGCAACGTCTTGCGGCTCAACGAACGGAAGACGTCGGTGGCCGGGATTCGCCACGCGCTGGCCGGGCTCGGCCAGATCTGCCGTCGGGCTTCCGCGAGGTCCGCTCCCTGCAGCACCCGCCTGGCCGCACTGGCGACCTCGGCGCGCACCTTGACCGGGCTGTGCGACAGCAGGTTTGCGCATCAGATGAACTTGGCAGCGCTGCCAGGTGGCCCCCTGAAAGTGCTTGGCCATCGCCCGCGTCAGCCCACCATACTCGTCGGAGACGACGAACATCACGCATTTGAGGCCACGACCCTTCAGCCAGCGGAAGGCCTCGTCCCAGGTCACGAAAGTCTCGCTGTCGCCGATCTGCACCCCGAGTATCTCCCGGCGCCCATCGCTCCGGGTACCCGAGATGATCAGCGCGGCTCCGCTCGTCCGCACGGCTCTTGAGAAAGAACGCGTCAACCAGAAGAAACGGGGTGTCCCCCGGCAGCGGCCGCTCGTCGAACACCCGTACGCGAACCTCCAGGCCCGCGTACGGCGCGCTCACCGTCGACTTCGAGAAACTCGCACCGCACAACTCCTCGGTGATCGTCGACACCTGGCGCGGCGACACCCCCAACTTCTCCATCAGCGCCACCACAAACGCCTGCTCACCGCGCGGGTGGCGCTTTAAGAACTCCGGCGAGAACACCCCTTCCCGTTTCTGCGGCACCTGCAGCGACAACGGCCCCGCCCGCCTGTACAGCGTCCGCACACGATGCCCATTCCGGTAACCCTGCCGCTCCTCGCTCCGCTCGTGCCGATCCGCTGCCAACGCTTCGCTCACCTGCTGCGCCTCCAAGATCTGGTTCAGCACCGCCTCCACCAGCTTCGCCAGCCCGTCCTGACCCGTCGACAGCCCTGGCAACAACTCCTTTCCTACGCCAGGCTCATATCCAGCCATCGCTTCTCTCCTTCGCTCGCTCGACGCCTTGACAAAGTCATCTCGGCGAAGCCAAGCGGTGGCTGACCACCTACCCGATTTGCAGCAGTTTACGGACTTGATCCCTTCTGCCTTCCGAAGTGACGTCAACTTGGAAGACGAAATCCCGGGGAAACCTCGGTCAACGCTCCGCGCTTTCTCGGTCATCAAAGCATTTTCCGGGCCGTCGCGGGATGTTTCCGGCCCATCGTGGAGTCTTCCCGAACTATCCCCGTTCGCCTGAATCCGACGACCATGCGGTCGCTCCCGACCGCTTCCCCCGTTTCCTCTCCCCAATCGGGAGAGGGCGCACTTGCTGAGTCGCCGGCCGACGTTCACGCTAAACTCTCACGCCATGCCGTCTGGTTCCCTTGCCGCCCCGCTGCTCTCCCGGCTTCTCGCTCTTCTGCTGATCCTGCTGCTCGCCGGCTGTGGGCACGAATGGAACGATCCGTATCCGGCCGCCGAGCGCGGCAGGAACATCCTCTACGCGGGGTTCAGCGAGCGCCCGAAGCATCTCGACCCGGTCCAGTCTTATACCGAGGACGAGATTACCTTTACCGGCCAGGTCTATGAGCCGCCGCTGCAGTACCACTACCTCAAGCGTCCGTACACGCTGATCCCGCTGACCAGCGAGGCGGTGCCGGTGCCGCGCTATTTCGACGAGCAGGGTCGCGAGCTGCCAGCCGCCGCGCCGGCCGCGGCAATCGCGCGCAGCGTTTACCAGGTCCGAATCCGGCCGGGAATCCGCTATCAGCCTCACCCGGCTCTGGCCACCGATGACGCCGGAGAGCCAGCCTATGCGCATCTCGACGAGCAGGCGCTGCGCGGGATCGACGGCATCGCCGACTTCCCGCGCACCGGAACGCGCGAACTCGTCGCCGATGACTACATCTACGAGATCAAGCGCCTCGCGCACCCGCGGCTGCATTCGCCGATCTTCAGCCTGATGGCGGAACGCATCGTCGGCCTGCGCGAACTCGGGGCCGCGCTGCACGAAGAGGCGAAGCGGCTGCCGCCCGGCGCCTGGCTTGATCTCGACCGCTTCGTGCTCTCCGGCGTCGAACGCGTCGACCGCTACACTTATCGGATTACGATCCGCGGCAAGTATCCGCAGTTCGTCTATTGGCTGGCAATGCCGTTCTTCGCGCCGATTCCGCGCGAGGTCGATCGCTTCTTCAATCAGCCGGGGATGGCGGCGAAGAACCTGACCCTCGACTGGTATCCGGTTGGCACCGGGCCGTACATGCTGACCCAGAACAATCCGAACAGCCGGATGGTTCTCGAACGCAACCCGAATTTCCACGGTGAGCGCTATCCGTGCCACGGCGAGCCGGGCGACGAGGAGGCCGGGCTGCTCGCCGACTGCGGCAAGCCGCTGCCGTTCATCGACCAGGCGATCTACTCGCGCGAGAAGGAGAGCATCCCTTACTGGAACAAGTTCCTCCAGGGCTACTACGACGCGTCAGGGATTTCCTCGGACAGTTTCGACCAGGCGGTACGACTCGGCGTCGGCGGCGACATCCAGTTGAGCGACGAGATGCGCGAGCGGGGAATCCGCCTGCTGACCAGCGTCCGGATGTCGATCTTCTACATGGGCTTCAACATGCTCGATCCGGTCGTCGGCGGGCTCGCCGAGCAGTCGACAAAGCTGCGTCAGGCGCTTTCGATCGCCATCGACCAGGAGGAGTTCATCTCGATCTTCATGAACGGCCGCGGCATTCCGGCGACGAGTCCTTTGCCGCCGGGAATCTTCGGCCATCTCGAAGGCGAGGCGGGGAACAATCCGGTGGTCTACGACTGGCTGGACGGACGCGCGCAGCGCAAGACGATCAGCGAGGCGCGCAAGCTGCTCGCCGACGCCGGCTGGCCGAACGGTCGCCACGTCAGGACCGGTGAGCCGCTCGTCCTCTACCTCGACACGACGAGCGGCGGCATGGGCGAGAAGTCGCGCCTCGACTGGCTGACGCGCCAGTTCGCCCGGCTCGACATCCAGCTCGTCGTCCGCTCGACCGACTTCAACCGGTTCCAGGAAAAGGTCCGCAAGGGCGCCGTCCAGCTCTATTATTTGGGTTGGAACGCCGACTATCCGGACCCCGAGAACTTCCTCTTCCTGCTCGCCGGGTCGGAGGGCAAGGTCGCCCGGTCGGGAGAGAACGCATCGAACTACGCGAATCCCGAGTTCGACCGCCTTTTCGAGCAGATGAAGAACATGGACAGCGAAGGCCAGCGGGCGGTTGATCGACTGGCCGTCATCCGCCAGGCGGTCGCCGTCCTGCAGCACGACGCGCCGTGGATTTTCGGTTTCCATCCGACCAGTTACACGCTTAGCCACGTCTGGCTGCGCAACCGCAAGCCGGCCGAGGTCGGCCACAACACGCTGAAGTACCAGCGCATCGACGTCGCCGAGCGCGAGCGGCTGCGCGCGCAATGGAACCGGCCGGTCGTCTGGCCACTGGCCGTCGTCGGGCTGCTGCTGATCGCCGTCGTCGTTCCGGCGGCGCTCGCCTATCGCCGGCGCGAGCGGAGCAGGGCGGCGTGACCGCAGTGCCTTTGTCGTAGCCGACAGCGATGCTCGCCTATCTCGTCCGCCGCGTGCTCTACGCCATACCGATCCTGATCGGCGTCAACCTGATCACCTTCGCGCTCTTCTTCGTCGTCAATTCGCCCGACGACATGGCCCGGATGCAACTCGGCGTCAAGCGCGTGACCCCCGAGGCGATCGCCCGCTGGAAGGCCGAGCGCGGCTACGACCTGCCGCTGTTCTTCAACGGCGAGGCAAACGGCGTCGCGACGCTGACCCGGACGATCTTGTTCACCAAGTCGGCGCGGATGTTCGTCGGCGATTTCGGGCGTGCCGAGGACGGCCGTGACATCGCGCGCGAGATCGCTTCGCGAATGGGACCGTCGCTGGCCATTGCGCTGCCGACCTTCGTCGTCGGGCTGCTGGTGAGCGTCACGTTTGCCTTGCTGCTGGTCTTTTTTCGCGCGACTTACCTCGACTTTGCCGGCGTCGTGCTGTGCGTGGCGATGATGTCGATCTCCGGGCTGTTCTACATCATCGGCGGCCAGTACCTGGTCAGCAAGCTCCTGAAACTGGTGCCGATCTCGGGCTACGACGGCGGCGTCGACGCCTGGCGCTTTCTGGTGCTGCCGGTGGTCATCGGCGTGATCGCGGGGATCGGCTCGTCGACGCGCTGGTACCGGACGATCTTCCTCGAGGAGACCGGTCGCGACTACGTGCGCACCGCCCGCGCCAAGGGCCTGTCCGAACTCGCCGTGCTCTTCCGTCACGTGCTGCGCAACGCGCTGATTCCGATCCTCACCGGCGTCGTCGTGGTGATTCCCCTGCTCTTCATGGGGTCGCTGCTCAGCGAGTCTTTCTTCGGCATTCCCGGTCTCGGCAGCTACACGATCGACGCGATCAACGCGCAGGATTTCGCGGTCGTCCGGGCGATGGTGTTCATCGGTTCGCTTCTGTACATCGTCGGCCTGATCCTCACCGACCTCTCCTACACTCTCGTCGATCCGCGAATCCGCTTCAGCTGATGCCCTTCATGCCCGTCTTCCTCTGGTCGGACGTCCTCCTCTGGTCGCTTCTCGCGGGGACCCTCGGCCTCGGCTGGCTGTCGCTGCGCAACGCGTTGCTGCGCGCGGCCTGGCGGCGCGTCGGCCGAAGCCGGACGGCGATGGCTTCGGCGACGCTACTCGTCGCTTTCGTGGTCGTCGGGATGCTCGATTCGCTGCACTACCGGCCTCGCCTCGAGGCTCAGGCGGAGCCCTCGCCGACGGCAGCGCAGTCGGTCAGCTACGGCGTCGAGGTGCTCTCGGCGCTCGATGCCGCGCTGAGGCCCCTGCGCACACGCCATGAGAAGACCTACTCGGAGCCGCTGGCGACGCGTCTCTACGCCCGCGAGTCGATCGAAGTCGATGAAGGAGGAGGGCGGATCCGACAGGTTCGCGATTTTCCGCGGCTGCGCTACGGAGGTGAGCACCTGGGAGGCGACGAATCCCGCCGCGACGGCGACATCGCCTTACGCCTGTTGCGCGCGCTGCTGATCGCCGCGCTGGTCTGGGCGGCGATCGCCGCGGTCAGCGTGGTTGCTCTGGCTCGCCGGAACGACTGTTCGCCGGGCGACGCGTGGTCGCGCATCTGGCGGGGTGACGGCGGCTTTGCCTGGGATGCCGTGCTGGTCATGCTCGGCGTTCTGCTGCTGCTGTCGACGGCGGTGGCCATGCTGGCCTCCGGCTACCATGTCCTTGGCACCGACAAGGTCGGTCAGGACGTCCTCTATCAGGTGCTCAAGAGCGTGCGCACGGCGCTGGTCATCGGTCTGCTGACGACCTTGTTGATGCTGCCGCTGTCGATCGCTCTCGGCGTCCTCGCCGGCTATTTCCGCGGCTGGGTCGACGACCTGATCCAGTACCTCTATACGACGCTGAGTTCGATTCCCGCCGTGCTGCTGATCGCCGCAGCGGTGCTGATGATGCAGGTGCTCATCGATACGCATCCGCAGTGGTTTGCGACGGCTGCCGAGCGGGCCGACCTGCGTCTGCTCGCGCTGTGCTTCATCCTCGGGGTGACCAGCTGGACGAGCCTTTGCAGGCTGATCCGCGGCGAGACACTGAAGCTGCGCGAGCTCGAATACATTCAGGCGGCGCAGGCCTTCGGCGTCCCGGACTGGCGGATCATCGGGCGCCACATCCTGCCGAATCTGATGCACATCGTGATCATCGCGCTGGTCATGGACTTCTCGAGCCTCGTGCTCGCCGAGGCGTTGCTGTCGTATGTCGGCATCGGCGTCGACCCGAAGATGGTCAGCTTCGGGACGATGATCAACAACGCGCGCCTCGAACTGGCCAGGGAACCCGTCGTCTGGTGGTCACTGAGCGCCGCGTTCGTCTTCATGTTCGCTCTCGTTCTCGCGGCCAACCTGCTCGCCGACGCGGTCCGCGATGCCTTCGACCCTCGTCTCGCGGAGGCCGCATGAGCCCCGAGCAGCATTCTCCGAGCGGCGAGTGTCTGCTCGAGGTGCGCGACCTGCGGGTCGCCTTTGCCAGCGGGCGCGCGCTGCATCCGGCCGTCGACGGGGTTTCGCTGGCCGTCTCGGCCGGCGAAACCGTCGCGCTGGTTGGCGAGTCGGGTTGCGGCAAGTCGGTCACCGCGCTCGCCTTGCTCCGCCTGTTGCCGCCAGCGGCGCGGATCCGCGGAGGAGCGGTCAGGCTGGAGGGCGCCGATCTGCTGCAGGTCAGCGAGGCCGAGATGCGCGGCGTGCGCGGCCGTGGCATGGCGATGATCTTCCAGGAGCCGGCGACGAGCCTGAATCCGGTGCTCAGCGTTGGCCGCCAGCTCGGCGAAGTAGTCGAACGCCATCTCGGACTGACGGGAAGCGCAGCGGCAGCGCGGGCGGCCCAGCTGCTGGGCTCAGTCGGCATCGCCGACCCGCTGCGCCGACTCGGCGAGTATCCGTTCCAGCTTTCGGGAGGCATGAAGCAGCGGGTGATGATCGCCATGGCTCTGGCCGGCAACCCGCGGCTGCTGATCGCCGACGAACCGACGACGGCGCTCGACGTGACCATCCAGGCGCAGATCCTCGATCTGCTGCGCGGTCTGCAGGCTGAGCGGTCGATGGGGATGTTGCTGATCAGCCACGACCTCGGCGTCGTGGCGCAGATGGCGACGCGGGTCTGCGTGATGTACGCCGGCCAGATCGTCGAGGACGCCCCGCGCGAGCTGTTCTTTTCCTCGGCGCGGCATCCCTACACGCGCAAGCTCTTCGCCGCGCTTCCCGACCTCGCACGGCGCGGCAGTCGGCTCGAGACGATCGCCGGTCAGGTGCCGCCTCTCGCGGCGATGCCTCGCGGCTGCCGCTTCGCCGAGCGCTGCGAGTACGCCCGTGATCTCTGCCGCGAAGTCGCACCCCCGTGGCGGCCGGTCGGACCTGAACAATGGCTGCGCTGCCATTTCGACGAATTGGCGCGAGCCGGTGGACCGGTGACCGGCGCAGCCCTGGCATCGCGGATCACCGAGTCGGGGCCGCCGGCGCAGGGCGGCGAGCCGCGTCTGCTGGTGGTCAGCGACCTGCAGGTGCATTTTCCGATTCGCCGGGGCGTCCTGCAGCGGGTCGTCGGCCAGGTTCGCGCGGTCGAGGGGGTTTCGCTCGAGGTCGCGCGCGGCCGGACGCTCGCTCTGGTCGGCGAGTCGGGCTGCGGCAAGACGACGGCCGGCAAGGCGGTCCTGCAACTGGTGACGCCGACCGCCGGCAGCGTGCGTCTGCTGGGCCGGGAGCTGGTCGGCGAGTCGCGTGGTTCGCTGCGGCCCCTGCGCCGGCGGATGCAGATGATCTTCCAGGATCCGTTCGCTTCACTGAATCCCCGCCTTTCGGTCGGCGAGATCATCGCCGAGGGCATGCGCGCGCTGGCCGTCGGTCGGTCGCCGGGCAGCCTCGCGCTGGCGACCGCCGCCGCTCTCGAGCAGGTCGGGCTCGATGCTTCGGCGGCGCGGCGCTACCCCCACGAATTCTCGGGGGGACAGCGGCAGCGCATCGCCATTGCCCGCGCGCTGGTCGTCGAGCCCGAACTCGTCGTCTGCGACGAGCCGACCTCGGCGCTCGACGTCTCGGTGCAGGCGCAGATCCTCAATCTGCTGTCGAGTCTTCAAGCCGATCTCGGACTGGGCTATCTGTTCATCACCCACAACTTCGCGGTCGTCGACCACCTGGCACACGAAGTGGCGGTGATGTACCTGGGCCGGATCGTCGAACGGGGCACCGTCGACGAAGTGTTGCGCACGCCACAACACCCCTATACGCGGGCGCTGCTCTCGGCAGTGCCGAGCCCGCGCCTCGATGCCCAGCCGCAAGCGCTGCGCCTGCGCGGCGAGGTTCCTTCGCCGGCGAACCCGCCGGCCGGCTGCCACTTCCATCCGCGCTGTGAGTACGCGCGAATCGAGTGTCGCGAGCGCTTCCCGGACCCCGCACGCCTGACGGCGACGCATCGCGTTTCGTGTCATCTGCACACTCCGGAGGCTGTCGACAGTCGGCGCACGTAGCGGGCGAGTAGACTGAAACGCCGCCTTTCGGCGGCGTTGGGCGAATCGGCGCGGGCGCCGGCGAGCCTAGAAGCTGTTCTGGACGAGCTGGATGGTCAGAGTGTGCCCGGGCTTGAGTTCGTTGCCCTGAATCCGGTTCCAGCGCAGCAGGTCATCTTTTTCGACCTTGAACTGTCGGGCGATCGAACCCAGCGTGTCGCCGCGGCGGATCGTGTACTGGGCGAGTTTGACGGGCTTCTTCGCCGTCTGGCGCGGCGTGTCGACGACCTCTCCTGTCTTCCTGCCGGGCTTGGCGTCGGGCCGGCTCTGCCGGCTGTCGGCGTCCTTGCCGTGCCGCGTCTCGGCTTCGGCGGCCTCGCCGCGCGACCGGCCAGCGGCCTGGCGAGCGACCGGCTCGGCTGCCGCGACGACGAGCCGCGTCCCCGAATTGACCTGCTCGCCGCGGATCCGGTTGAGCTGCCGGAGTTCGGCAACACTGATGTCGTAGCGGCTGGCGATCTGCGAGAGCGTCTCGCCTTTCCTGACCGTGTGCGAGCGCGAGCCCAGCGACGCGGTGGCCTCGTTGCGTCCGGCCGCAGCCCGGCTGTCGACTTCGGCGACGACGGCGCGCTGGGCTGTTGGCACCGACGCCTTCGTCGTCGGCTCGGGCGCGGAGACCAGCAGCGTGCTGCCGCTGTTCACCTGTTCGCCTCTTATCCGGTTGATCTGCTTCAGGTCGGCGATCGTCATATCGTAACGGGAGGCGATCTGCGACAGCGTCTCGCCCTTGCGCACCGTATGGCGGCGAGTCTGGGCGTGCGCGGGAGCTTCGCTGCGCGTTTCCGTCACGCGCCGATCGATCTCCGCCAAGGCGATCGGCTGGGCCTTGCCCGGTGCGGCCGGTGCATTGAGGGCCAGGCGCGTTCCCGGCGCGACCTTCTCCGAACGCAGCTTGTTGATCTGCTTGAGCTCGGCGACGCTGAGCCCGTTGCGCTGGGCGATCCTGAGCAGCGTGTCGCCCTTCTGCACCGTGTAGCTGCGCGCAGGTACGGCTGGCGCGGAATCAGGCTGCGCCAGCCGCTGCGTTTCGGCCGAAGGTCTCTGTTCGGCAGCCGGCTTTGGCTCGGCACCGACCTTCGGATCTGGCAGGGCGGCGAGTTCCGCCGGGTCGGCTCCCTCCTGGGCCGCGACGAGCAGGGTCAGGCCAGGGGAGACCCTGATCCGACCGTTGATGCCGTTGACCGCCTTGAGGTTGGCAACGGTCATCCCGAAGCGCGGAGCGACTTCCTCGAGTTTCTCCCCGGCGCGCAGCGTGTAGGCCTGCCAAGAGGAAAGCGGCTTGTCGCTTTCCTGATGCGCCTCGAGATTGCTGATGAAGGTGTCGACCTTGTGCGCAGGGATGACCACCGGAGTCTCGGACTTGATCACCGGACGGTTGTGTGCAGGGTTCAGTGCGACGAATTCCTGAACCGGCATCTCGGCGAGCCTTGCGGCGAGCTTGACGTCGATGTCCGCCGCCGGTTTGACCCTGGTGAAGTAGGGGCGGTTGGGGACGCCGCGGATATTCAGCTGGGCAAGGATTTTCGGGTTGCTGAAAATGTTCTTCAATGCCTGGAGCTTCGGCACGTAGTGCCGCGTCTCCTCGGGCATGTTCAGGCTGAGGTAGTCGCTCGGCAGACCTTTCTCGCGGTTCTTGGCGATCGCCCGGCCGACTGCGCCTTCCCCCCAGTTGTAGGAGGCTAGCGCGAGATGCCAGTCGCCGTGGAGCTCGTAGATGTACTGGAGGTAATCGAGCGCCGCGGCGGTCGAGGCGACGATGTCGCGTCGCTCATCGACCCACCAGTTCTGCTCGAGCTTGTACTGCTTGCCGGTCGTCGGGATGAATTGCCAGAGGCCGGAGGCGTGGCTTCGCGAGTAGGCCACGGGATTGTAGGCGCTCTCGACCATCGGCAGCAGCGCGAGCTCCATCGGCATGCCGCGCCTTTCGAGTTCCTCGACGATGTGGTGCAGGTAGCGGCTGCTTCTTTCGACGAAGCGGCGCAGGGACTCCGGACGGTTGAGATACCACTGCTGATAATGGAGAACCAGACTGTTGTTGATGTTCGGCATCGCGAAGCCGAGCCGGACACGCTGAAAGAGTTCGTCGGGTTCCGAGGTCAGGTCGATGGTCTCCGGCAATTGCGCCGGCGCGACGAGCTCGACCAGAGGCAGAACACCGTCTGGCCCCGCTAGCGCTGCGTTTTCGGAGGTTCCTGTTTGGGAGAAGCGGGCACCATCTGGTGCCGGAGGAGCGGAAGAGCGGCCCTGCGCCCTTGCCTCGTCGGTCGAGGCAGACCCACAGGCCAAAGCAAATGCTATAGCAAGCGCGATGCGTGGCGTCATCCGTACGTCCTGTTCTCGTGTTCGGGTGGGCGCCAGTTCATCCCCGATGCGTGGGATCACCTGGTCGAATGGTGAGACTGCAAGCGTGAAATTATAGACACGTTTCGCTGCGCGTGGACTGGAAAATCGGTCGTCAGCGAGCGGATGACGACGCTGCTGGATCGATGGATGATCGATCGCGGTCGCGCAGCGGCCAGACGAGACGCACAAACGACGAAGCCCGTGTCCGGAACCGGGACGCGGGCTTGTTTGCGCTGCGCAACTGGCGGAGTGGACGGGGCTCGAACCCGCGACCCCCGGCGTGACAGGCCGGTATT
>NZ_JAMTDX010000089.1 GCF_023806625.1 Accumulibacter sp. | reverse complement strand
GCTGCTCGTCAGCAGGCATAGGCACGTCGCTACCTCGGGGGGCTTTCACGGTAACTCGGCAACCGCATTGCTGCCGTGAACTAATCCGCAAACGACGACTTTCGCCGGCCCCGGCTTCGCGCCTGGAGGACGACTCGATCCGGGCCTGACCAGCAGGAGCGCCGCGCGCTACGACAAAAGCATGGCTTGACCCGGATTGCCAGCGCATGTCATAGTCCGGCCCGGAGTTGATACCGCGTTGCTCCGCGCAGATCGAGAGTGAGAGGAGACCGACATTGGCAAAGAAGAAGGAGGGCAAGAAGGCCGCGAAGGCTGAAGCCCGGAAGCAAGACAGCGCCGCCAGCGAGACCATCGAGGGCCTGCAGAATCGCCTCGCCGCGCTCGAGGAACAGTTGGCCCAGCTGCAGCTCAAGGAAGGACCGCCCGGACCGCCGGGGGAAAGCGGACCGCAGGGACCTCAAGGGAAGGCCGGGCCGGCCGGACCGAAGGGGGATCCCGGGCCCACCGGACCGAAGGGGGATCCCGGGCCCAGCGGACCGAAAGGGGATCCCGGGCCCACCGGACCGCAGGGCGCCAAGGGATCGCCGGGACCCGCCGGGCCGCCGGGTGAGACCGGACCGGCCGGCCCGCAGGGGCCTGCCGGCGCGAAGGGACCAGCCGGCCCCGCCGGACCTCGGGGTCCTCAGGGAGGACCTGGCAGCGCCGGCTGACTGCCGGCTCGCCGGAACTTCGCGAGCATCGGCTCCGAGACCGGGGCCGGTCTCGCGAGCCGCGCCCGGACCAGGCTACCCGGTCGCCGGCTCGCCGACCGTCTGCCTGACCGTCTCGCGGAACTGGCCGCTGATCCGGTCGAGTCTGTCCAGCTACCCGACCAATCCCCGCTCGATGCGCGTCAGCTCGTCGATGCGCTCCTCGAGCGTATCCGTCGCCTGATGGATTCGCTTGATGCTCTCGAGCCGACGCTTGAGCTGGGTCCGGTGCTCGCGAATCTGGATCTCCAGTGGCGCCATGATCGCCTTGAGCCACGATTCGGCATCGCGATTGGCCCGCTCGAAGGTCTTGCGCACCTGGACGGCAACCTCCTCGAAGAAGCGCTGGGTGAGCTGGTTCTTTTCGTGCGTCAGCAACTGGAACATCGTGTTGACATGCGTATTGCACCAGCGGTCGAGACGATCGATGTCCTTTTCGTAGCGCGCGAGCGAGAAGCCGGCCGGTGCACCGAGTTTGAGCCCGTGCTCGATGGCGAACTTCTTGTGGATCGCTTCCATCATGCTCAGGATCTCGGTGACCTCGCCACCGGACTTGGCCAGGTTCTTTCGCGCGACCTCGAAGAAGTGCTTCATCGCCGAGGACAGCGTCGCCGAGAAGGTGGCATTGACCATCGCCTCGCGCGTCGAGTTGCTCAGCAGTCGCAGGGAATCGAGTCCGAGGTGCCCGAAAAGGTTGTTGCTGAGCTGCGAGAGGACGCTGCGTACCGCGTAGTAGCGCTGCAGGCCGCCTTCGAACTCCTCCTTCTCGGCGCGCACCTTGCCCATCATGTACTCGACGACGTTGCGGTTCTTGCCGCGCAACTCGATCAGTTCGGCGAGTTGTTCGCGCAGGCCGGTCAGGCGCGAGTCGAGGAGGCTGCGCGTCCGCTCCCGCCAGTCGAGAAACTCCGACTCGGCGGCCTGACGGACGATCTCCTGCTTGGCCGGAATCAGCTCCTCCGAGAGCGCGCGCTCGAGCCGGGAGAGCCGGCTGCGCTCGAGCAGTTCGGCGTCGCCGTTGATCTTGGCGACGAGCGCTTTCTGGGCGGAGACCGGGAAGACCTGCTCTTCCGGCAGTTCGAGCGTCGCCGCGCAGTCCGCGACCTGCCGGGCGATCTCCGCGTCGATCTCCTCGTCGGACCTCAGCTCGTCCCACAGACCGTCGATCTTGTTGAGAACGACCAGCCGTCCCTTGCGCCGCCCTTCGGGCAGCGCGATGTGCTCGCGCCAGACGGTCAGGTCGGACTGGGTGACTCCGGTGTCGGCGGCCAGGATGAAGAGCACCGCGTGAGCGTTCGGCAGCAGCGAGAGCGTCAGCTCGGGCTCGGTCCCGATGGCGTTCAAACCCGGGGTGTCGAGGATCACCAGCCCCTGCTGCAGCAGCGGATGCGGGAAGTTGATGATCGCGTGCCGCCAGCGCGGGATCTCGACCTTGCCTTCCTCGTCGATGCGGAAGGCCGTCGCATCCTCGCCGTCGACGGTGAAGCCGAGCCGACGGGCGACTTCGGGAGCCACCCGGATCACGTCGCTGACGTGACGCAGCGCGTCCTGCATCGCTTCGGCCGAATCGGGATCGATCGGCAGCGTCTGCCATTCCGCCGGGAAGCGCCGGTATTCGCCGACCCCGGCGTGCGATTCGCGGCTCTCGATCGGCAGCAGCGAGATCGACGGGTCCTTGCTGCGATCGAAGATCAGCTCGGTCGGACACATCGTCGTCCGCCCGGCGGTCGAGGGAAGGATGCGACTGCCGTAGCCGGCGAAAAAGATCGCGTTGATCAGTTCGGACTTGCCCCGCGAGAACTCGGCGACGAAAGCGACGTGCAGCCGATCCTCGCGCAGACTGTCGAGCAAGTGGGCGATCCGGCGGTCGATCTGGGCGTCGCCGAGGTCGTTCTGCACCAGCCAGTCGGCGAAGCTCTCGACGACTCCGGAAACCCGCGCTCGCCATTCGCTGTAGGCGGCAAGATGTTGGGCAAGCGTCATGGCAGCTTCGGGCACAAGAGAGAGGATTTCACTGTACCACAAGCCCCGCGCGGGACGATCGCGACGAGCCCGCGACGGCATCGTCGCCCCGGCTCCGCCGATTCAGCGCTGGCAACGCGGACAGTAGAATGTCGACCGCCCGGCCTGGCGGACGACGCGGACCGGCGCGGCACAACGCAGGCAGGGCTGGCCGGCGCGATCATACACCGCGCAGGACAACTGAAAGCAGCCCGCACCGCCGTCGCTATGCACGTAGTCGCGGACCGTGCTGCCGCCGGCGGCGATCGAAGCGCGGAGCGTCGAGCAGATCGCCTCGGCGAGGACGCGGTAGCGCTCGCGGCTGATCCGGTTGGCCGCGCGCAGTGGCGAGATTCCCGCCTGATGGAGGCTCTCGGCGGCGTAGATGTTGCCGATCCCGACGACCAGACGGCCGTCCATCAGCAAGGGCTTGATCGCCAGCCGGCGGCTGCGCGTCGCCGACCACAGCCAGTCGCCATCGAAGTCCCCGGACAGCGGCTCGAGGCCCAGGCAGGCCAGCGCCGGGTGGCTTTCGACGTCGTGCCCTTCGTGCCAGAGCAGTGCGCCGAAGCGGCGAGGGTCGCGCAGGCGCAGCACCGTTTCGGAGAAGATCAGGTCGACATGGTCGTGCCTGCGCGCCGGCGTAGCCGGTGGCACGAGCCGCAGACTTCCGGACATCCCGAGGTGGACGAGCAGCCAGCCACCGCCTCCGGCGCTCTCGCAGTCGAACAACAGATACTTGCCGCGGCGGGCGATGCCGCGCAGCTCGAGCCCGGCGAGGCGCGCCGCGAGGCCGCCGGGAATCTCGTGGCGCAGCCTCGGCGTGCGCACGACGACGCCGACGATCGTCCGCCCGCAGAGATGCGGCAGCAGCCCGAGGCGGCTGACTTCAACTTCGGGAAGTTCCGGCATTGCCGCTAACGTGAAAAGTCCATAACATGCGCGGACCGATTATGAGGCAAACCGATCGCGCGTATCCGCATCCGCGCGACGCCGGCAAAACGACGATGAAAGCAAAGCGAATCACCCTCCTCTGCGCAGCGCTGGCCCTGGCCCTTTCCGGACCGGCGTTGGCCGCCGGCGAAGCGGGCAAGGGCAAGGTCCACCGACCCGCCAGGGGCGAGCCGCGCCGCCCGGCGAACGAGCCGCTCGCTCGTCCAGCCAACGACCAGGATTACCAGGAACTCAGCGGACAGATCGTCTACCAGCTGCTGCTCGCCGAGGTGGCGCTGCAGCGCGGCAGGGTCGAGTTCTCCAGCCAGGCCTACGCCGACCTCGCGGTGCGCACCCGAGACCCCGGAATCATCGCCCGCGCCATCGAGATCGCCGGCCACGCCCGTCGGCTCGACCGGGTGATCGAACTCGCCCGACTGTGGATTCAGGTTCAGCCCGACTCGCAGCGCGCGCAGCAGGTCCTCGTCGGCGGCCTGATCATGTCCAACCAGCTCGACGGCCTGGCGCCAGAGCTGAGCCGCATGCTCGAGGCCGACCCGGCTTCGCTGCCGGCCAATCTTCTGGCGCTCAACCGGATGTTCGCGCGCAGCACCGACCGCCAGGCGGTCCTGCAGTTGATCAGCAAGGTCTGCGCGCCGTATGCCGGACTCGCCGAGGCGCATTACGCCATCGCCGTCGCCGCGGCAGCAGCCGGCGCCCACGACAGGGCGCTCGACGAAGTCCGCCAGGCGCTCGAACTGCGCCCCGACTGGGACGCGGCGGCGATCCTCGAAGCGCAGATTCGCGCGCAGAAATCGCCCGCCGATGCGATCGGCTCGCTACAGCGCTTCGTCGACCGCAATCCCAATTCGCGCGAAGCACGCCTTCAGCTGGCCCGGGCACTGGTCGGCGAGAAGCGCTACCCGGAAGCCAAGCGGCAGTTCGAACAACTGCTCGGCACGGATCCGAACAACCCCGACGTGGTCTTTCCGGTGGCGATTCTCGCGCTCCAGGAAAACGACACGGCGCTCGCCGAGAAGCAGCTCAAGCACCTGCTCACGCTCGACGTGCCCGACCGGAGTGCCGCGTACTACTACCTCGGGCAGATCGCCGAGGAGCGCAGGCAGGACGACGAGGCCGTCGCCAGTTACCTGAAGGTCGGACCGGGCGAGCACTACCTGCCGGCGCAGCTGCGCAGCGCGGCGATCACCGCCCGCTCGGGCAAACTCGACGAGGCGCTCAGACTGCTCCAGGAAGCGGCGACGAACAATCCCGAACTCGCCGTCCAGCTGCGCATCGCCGAGGCCACGCTGCTGCGCGATGCCAGGCAGACGGCCGCCGCGCTCGAACTCCTCGATCGCGAGCTCGCCCGTCAGCCGGACCAGCCGGACCTGCTCTACGAGTCGGCGCTGCTCGCCGAGAGGCTCGACCGGATCGAGGTCATGGAGACCCGTCTGCGCCGACTGATCGCTCTGCAGCCCGACAGCGCGCAGGCGTACAACGCGCTCGGGTACTCGTACGCCGACCGGAACGTTCGCCTCGCCGAAGCCCGCCAGCTGATCGAGAAGGCGCTGCAGCTGGCGCCCGACGATCCCTTCATCCTCGACAGCATGGGCTGGGTCCTCTATCGTCAGGGCGACCTCGACGGTGCGTTGCGTCATCTCCAGCGGGCCCTCAAGCAGCGGCCGGATCCGGAAATCGCCGCGCATACCGCCGAAGTGCTGTGGACGCTCGGGCGCCGGCACGAAGCGCAGAACGTCCTCGATGAGGCGCGCAAGAAGGATCCGACGAGCGAGATCCTGCTCGAGGCGGCGAAGAAGTTCGCTCCCTGAGCCGCGGCCGACTTCGTCAGCCGTCCGCCGATGAGTCCGTCGCCCGCCGCACTCCTGTCCACGGTGCTGCTGGTCGGCGTGCTCGCCGCCGGCGGCTGCGCCCCCCTGCCCGCCGCGCGACCCGAAGCACCGATCCCGGTGACGAGTCCCCGGGAAAGGCTCGACGCCTTTGCGCTGTCCGGCCGCTTCTCGCTGACCGCCGGAAACCGCAACCAGTCCGGACGGATCGACTGGCAGCACGACGAAAGCGGCGACACGCTGCTGATCTCGTCACCGTTCGGCCAGGCCGTCGCCGAGATCAGCGGCGACGCCAGCGGAGCACGGCTAGCGACCAGCGACGGCCGGACCGAGACGGCCGCGAGTACCGACGAGTTGCTGCAGTCGGTGCTCGACTCGCCTCCGCCGCTCGACCAGTTGATCGACTGGCTCGGCGGGCGCGCCGCTCCGGGATCGACGATCGCCGTCGACGGACATGGGCGGCCGCTGCGCGTCGCGCATCAAGACTGGCGGGTCGACTATGAATACGACAGCGAAGACCCCGGCGCACTGCCGGCCCGGGTCTTCGTCGAACGCGAGGGCGGATTCACGCTGCGGCTGCGCATCGACGAGTGGCAGAAGGCTTCGTCGCGCGAGGGCGATCGCCGATGAGCGACGCGGAATGGGACTGGGACAGCGTCTATCCGGCTCCGGCCAAGCTGAATCTCTTCCTGCACGTCGTCGGGCGGCGCAGCGACGGCTACCACCTGCTGCAGACCGTCTTCCGCCTGATCGACCGCGCCGACCGGATCCGCTTCGCGCCGCGCGAAGACGGCCAGATCCGCCTGCTCACCCCGCTCGCCGAAGTTCCCGCCGACGGCGACCTGACCGTCCGCGCGGCGCGCCTGCTGCAGACCGAAAGCGGCTGCCGCCGGGGAGCGGACATCGTCCTCGACAAGCGGCTGCCGCTCGGTGGAGGGCTCGGCGGGGGCAGCTCGGATGCGGCGACCGTGCTGCTCGCGCTCAACCACCTCTGGCGACTCGGTCTGGCGCGCGAGCGCCTGCAGCAGATCGGTCTCGCGCTCGGCGCCGACGTGCCGGTCTTCGTCTTCGGGCGCAACGCCTTTGCCGAGGGAATCGGCGAAGCGCTGCAGGCGGTCGAACTGCCGGCCTGCTGGTACGTCGTCCTCGAACCTCCGGTGGCCGTACCCACGGCGGCCATTTTCGGCGCACCCGAGCTCAGGCGCGATACCCCGCCGATCGCCGCCGGCTCCTGGCAGCCGGGGGTCGGCATCAACGATCTCGAGGCCGTCGCCTGCGCCCGCTTCCCGTCGATCGCCGAACACCTGGCCTGGCTCTCCCGGCATGCCCCGGCGCGGATGAGCGGATCGGGCGCCTGCGTCTTCGCCGGCTTCGCCCGCCGCGAAGAAGCCGACGACGTGCTGCGCCACCTGCCCGCCGGAATCAGCGGGTGGACGGCCGCAGGGCTCGACCGGCACCCGCTGCACGGCCTGGCCGCCTGACGGCGGGCACCCGGCCGAAGCGCGTCGGGCTGGCGTAAGATCCCGGCTGAAGCCGCGTTTCGCGTCGCCGCACGGGGAGAAGGGAATGGCCGAGACAGCCAGCGAATCGATCGAAGTCATCCGGGTCCCCGACGGGCGGCCGATCAAAATGTGGACCGAAGGCGTTCCCGTCGAAGAAGACGCGCGGCGCCAGCTGATCAACACCGCACGGATGCCGTTCATCTTCCGCCACCTCGCGGTGATGCCCGACGTCCATCTCGGCAAGGGATCGACGATCGGCAGCGTGATCCCGACTCGCGGCGCGATCATCCCGGCGGCGGTCGGCGTCGATATCGGCTGCGGGATGATCGCCACGCGGACGACGCTCAACGCTTCCGACCTGCCCGACGACCTGCATCCGCTGCGCACGGCGATCGAGCGGGCGATACCGCACGGCCGGACGATCGGCCGCGGCCGGCGCGACGCGGGAAGCTGGGAGAATCCGCCGGATCTGGTCAACGCGCTGTGGGCCGAACTGCTGCCCGGATTCAGGAGGATCGTCGACAAGTATCCGAAGCTCAGGGAGACCAACAACCACAAGCACCTCGGCACGCTCGGCACGGGCAACCACTTCATCGAGGTCTGCCTCGACGAGGCCGACCGCGTCTGGCTGATGCTCCACTCGGGCTCGCGCGGGGTCGGCAACGCCATCGGCAGCACGTTCATCGAGCTCGCGCAGGCCGACATGCGCCAGCACCTCGCCAACCTGCCCGACCGTGACCTCGCGTACATCGAGGAAGGCAGCGCCCACTTCTCGGACTACCTCGAAGCCGTCGGCTGGGCCCAGGACTACGCGCGAAAGAATCGCGCGGCGATGATGGTCGCGCTGATCGCAGCGGTGCGCAAGGTGATCCCGAAACCGTTCGCCGTCGACGTCGAAGCGGTCAACTGCCACCACAATTACGTCCAGAAGGAGAGGCACTTCGGCGAGGCGATCTACGTCACGCGCAAGGGAGCCGTTTCGGCGCGCAAGGACGAACTCGGGATCATCCCGGGATCGATGGGTGCGCGCAGCTACATCGTCCGCGGCCTCGGCAACGAGGAGTCGTTCTGCTCGTGCAGCCACGGTGCGGGGCGGACGATGAGCCGCAACGAAGCGCGGCGACGCTTCACGGTCGCCGACCAGGAGCGGGCGACGGCGCACGTCGAATGCCGCAAGGACAAGGAGGTGATCGACGAGATACCCATGGCCTACAAGGACATCGACGCGGTGATGCACGCCCAGCGCTCGCTCGTCGAAATCGTGCACACCCTGCGCCAGGTCGTCTGCGTCAAGGGCTGAACACGGCGATCGGTACGCGACGGCTGGAGCCGCGGCACGACTGCCGATGAAGATCATCACCCTCGACGGAACGCTCGGTGAGGGCGGCGGACAAATCCTGCGCAGCGCGCTGACGCTGTCGATGGTCACCGGCCAGGCCTTTCGCCTCGAGCGGATCCGCGCCCGGCGGCAGAAACCGGGGCTGCGCCGGCAGCACCTGACCGCCGTCGAGGCCGCGGCCGCGATCAGCTCGGCGCACGTCGAGGGCGCCGCGCCCGGGTCGCGTGACCTGCTCTTCGCGCCTGGACCGGTTCGCGGCGGCGACCATCGCTTCGCGATCGGCACCGCGGGCAGCTGCACACTCGTCCTGCAGACGATTCTGCCGGCGCTGTGGACCGCGAGCCGCGCGTCGACGGTCATCGTCAGCGGCGGCACGCACAATCCCGGCGCGCCGCCGGCCGACTTCCTGATTCGCGCCTGGCTGCCGGTCGTCCGCTCGATGGGCATCGAACTCGAGGTCGACCTGCTCCGGCACGGATTCTTCCCGGCCGGCGGCGGCGAACTGCGCGCCCGCGTCGTCCCGGGCCGGCCGAAAGCGATCGAGCTGATCGAGCGTGGCGCGTGTCGCGCCCGGCGCCTGCGGGCGATCGTCGCCGGAATACCCGAGCACGTCGCGCAGCGCGAGCTCGCGCAGTTCGCCCGCCGGATCGAGGGCTTCGCCGGCGAGGTCTGCGTGCTGCCGCCCGAAGAGGGTCCGGGCAACATCCTGCTCGCCGAAGTCGAGCACGAACGGGCCAGCGAAGTGTTCACCGGCTTCGGCGCACGCGGACTGCCGGCCGAGAAGGTCGCCGACCGCGTGGCCGCCGGTGTGCGCGCCTATCTTCACAGCCCGGCGGCGGTCGCCGAGCACCTCGCCGACCAGATCGTTCTGCCGATGGCTCTCGCCGGTGGCGGCCGATTCACGACCGTCGAGCCGTCGAGCCACCTGCTGACCAACCTCGCGGTCATCCGCAGCTTCCTCGAAATCGACACGTGTGTCGAGGCCGGGCACGGCCGATGGACCGTGCATGTCGGCCGACCCCAAGGCTGACCGGCCGACGACTCGCCCGCACGGGCGCTGGCGTCAGCGTCGGTCAGCGCCTCGACCACAGCCGATCGACAAGGAAAAGGACGCCGCAGCGTCCCTTCCTCATTCCCCTGGGCCCGGCCGGCTGGCCGTCGCGGCCTACTTGGCGATCTGCTTCTCGCGCACTTCCTCGAGCGTCTTGCAGTCGATGCACAGCGTCGCGGTCGGTCGCGCCTCGAGCCGCTTGACGCCGATCTCGACGCCGCATGCGGCGCAATAGCCGTAATCGCCGCTGTCGATCCGATCGATCGTTTCCTCGATCTTCTTGATCAGCTTGCGCTCGCGATCGCGGTTGCGCAGCTCGATGGCGATGTCGGTCTCCTGGCTCGCCCGATCGTTCGGGTCGGCAAACACTGTCGCCTCGTCCTTCATCGTGTGCACCGTGCGCTCGATGTCCTCGACGAGCTGCTGCTTCAGGGCTTCGAGAATGCCGCGGAAATGAGCGAGCTGCCCGCGGCTCATGTATTCCTCGCCCGGTTGCGGGACGTAAGGGGTAACCTGCCTGTACAGCAACTCGTCAGCCATGTTCGGAGATCCTGTCGGAATCTGAGGGAAAGGCGAGTAAATATCAGAAACGGCAGAGACTTGCAAGCAAGGCCGCGTCGGGCCGGCGAGCAGGCCAGGCGAAGCGGCCTCCGGCCACGCGGCCTGCCGGCCACCGGCGGGCTCGCCAGGCACTCCCGATCGATCCCTCCGGCGACACGCTCCCCGGTCTCCAGCCAGGCAGCCGTTGGCTGGACGGGCTCGGCGCGCGAAAAGGGGCGGCCAGGCCGCCCCTTTCTCGACTGACCGGCCGGCCCGCGAGGCGCGAACCGGCCTTCAGCTCACGCCTTTCAGTCGGCTGTCCGACGACGCCGGCTCAGGCCGAGGCCGCCGAGCGCCAGGCCGAGCAGAGCCAGGGTGGCCGGCTCGGGAGCCTCGACCACGCTGATGCGCACGACCATGTCCTGGTAGTCGTGGTCGCCGATACCGGGCAAGTCGGCAAGGGCCGCATAGACGGCCGAACCGCTCAACTCAAATGGTGCGGTCGCCAGATAGGGATCGACGCCGAGAAGATAGCCCGGGCTCGGGTTGTTCGGATCGTCCGGGTTCGGATTGTTGACGCCGTCGTTGATCAGTGTCACACCACTGCCGGTAATGAACGAGAACGGAATCAGACCGGCCGGCAGCGCGATGTCGTACTGGTTTTGGCCCAACGGCCCTCCGACCAGGAAGTTACAGGCTGGCACCGTGCCGGGCCCGACCGGGCACGGATACGTCAGACCGCCGTTGCTGTCCAGGAACATCAGATTATTGTTCAGCAGGAAGCGATTCTGAAAACCCGAATCGCCCGCGCCCATGAACTGGAACCTGACCGTCGCCGCTTCGCTGAGATTGAGATAGCCGTTATGCCAGCCGCCGACTCCCAAGGAGTTGTTGTAACTGGGGTCCGGAGCAAGGCCCGGGCCGTTGGTCGGCCAGCCGCCCAACTGTGACGGCGCGCCCGCCCCCGCCCGAGGTCGGGCTGGCCTGCTCGTGAGCCATGCTGCTGCAGACGACGAAGTGTTGCTCGTCGCCGTAGCGACTCCACGGTCACTGGAAGCGCTGAGGTTTGGGTTCCCTGCAGATGCGTCGGATCGTACCCGGGGCGCGAGGAACCGCCCGCGAATGTTCAGTTGGCGGCAGACAGGAAGCAACTCGGGATGCCGTCCGGATTGGACTTCGCGTTGTCCGGGCCGGCAGTGGACACGGGGGCCCTGCTGACCCTTTTGGTGACCGGGATCGGACGCGGCCTGTGCCGAGTTGAAGCGCGGCGCCGTCTGGATGGGGGACGATCTGCCACATGGCCGAGTTGGCGCTGCTGGCGACCGGCAACGGGGCCGCGACTCCGAGTTTGAGTTTGACGATTCTCGCCCCGTCGGGAAACCCGCCCAGCCAAGGCGAGCGGGCTTGATCCCAGGTCGGCAAGGACCTCCGACGGGATGAGCCATGACCATTCCTCGACCATGGCCATGGGCAGCTTCTCATGTTCGATCGATGCCTGCGCGGTGGTCTTTTCCGGGAGCACCCGGGCCAGATAACCGTAAGACTTGTCGACACCTCGGGCTCTCGGGAATGACCGGCGACGCGCAGGACGACGGTCGGAGGATTCCGCAGCGCGACCCCTCCCGGTCACCGCAGTCGCCCCCCGCCAAAAAAAGACCCCGGCCGGGCCGGAAGACTTCGGCCAGACCGGGGCGCGGGTGAGGCGCTGGAGCGCGATCAGACCTCGACGGTCTCGGCGACCTCGCTGAACTCGGCGATCTGGTCGAAGTTCATGTAGCGGTAGACGTCGGCGGCTCGCGCGTTGACCGCCTGCACCTGTTCGAGGTACTCGGCGGGCGTCGGGATCCGGCCCATCAGCGCGCAGACCGCGGCGAGTTCGGCCGAACCGAGATAGACCCGGGTGTCGATCCCCAGGCGGTTCGGGAAGTTGCGCGTCGAGGTCGACATCGCCGTGCTGCCCTTGCGGATCTGCGCCTGGTTGCCCATGCACAGCGAGCAGCCGGGCATTTCCATGCGCGCGCCGGTCTTGCCGAGGATGGCGTAGTAGCCTTCCTCGTTGAGGATCATGGCGTCCATCTTGGTCGGCGGGGCGATCCACAGGCGCGTCGGGATGTCGCTCTTGCCGTCGAGGACCTTGCCCGCGGCTCGGAAGTGACCGATGTTGGTCATGCACGAGCCGATGAACACCTCGTCGATCCTGTCGCCGGCGACTTCCGAGAGCGTCTTGACGTCGTCCGGGTCGTTCGGGCAGGCGACCAGCGGCTCGGTCACCTCGGCGAGATCGATCTCGATCACCGCCGCATACTCGGCACGGGGGTCAGCCCGCAGCAGCTGCGGATCGGCGATCCATGCTTCCATCGCCCTGATCCGCCGGGCGAGCGTCCGCGCATCCTGGTAGCCGTTGGCGATCATCCACTTCATCAGCGTGATGTTCGAGCGCATGT
>NZ_JAMTDX010000088.1 GCF_023806625.1 Accumulibacter sp. | reverse complement strand
GACAACGTGTTGAGAACGCGCGCCGCCGTCCGGGGGCTCTCGGAGGTGAAATTGATGACGACGGCGCGGGAGCGCGGGATCTGCTTCGCCTGCACGTCCTCGAGGACGGCGTCTATGATCTTGTTATTCTCCTTGTCGCGGAGTTCTTCAACCGTCAATTGAGTCGGGTCGGTTTCATTCGGCGCCCTTGCAGGAAAAAGGTTCAGGCCGAGTGTGTCCTTGAAAAACGTTGCAAAAGCGCTGGGCGGCCGCAGCTTGCCGTTGAATTCCGGGTCCTGGTCGAGCTGCAGCGCCTTGATTACCCGGTCAGCGAGCTTGCGCGAGCGGATGACTTCGATCTCGGTCAGGATCGAGGCCTCGTCCTGCGGGGCGCCGGCGACCGCGGCCTGGAAATCGAACAGCGGCCCGGTCTTGTTCTCGAATACGACCTGAAGCTCTGCCGTGTAGCGCGGCGTCGCGGTCTGGACGTATAGGACCGCGATGCCAGTCAGTAGAACCACGACGCCCAAGATCGCCCACTTGTGCCGCCAAAAGCTGCGGATTGTCTCGCGCAGCTCACTGTCTAGCGCAGCCAGTGGCCGGCGCCGCGGCTCTGTGGATTCCGATTGAGTGGCGGTCGTAAGCCGTTGATCCATGGTCGTCTGTCACCTTCTGAGGGTTAATGCGAGCGCTTGCCCGGTAAGCGCGCACTGGCTGAAAAAAGGCACCGCAGCGTTACCATGCTGATCCAGCCGGTGGAAAAGCGCCTGCAACCTTGACGGTAATAATCACCCCTTATTTATGCAATCCCCAATAGCAGCCCGTTCTCCCCCGCCCAGGCTATCCGTCGCAGCGGGGCACTGCTGCCAAAACGCATGCACATAGCCGCCTTCCGCGTGACACCAGACCCATTACGGTAAGGCATTGCAAGAAGCTCCCGGTGAGTGTCAGTTCCCTCTACCGCGGGTGGCCGTCGGAGTTCTGCGAGGCACGGGGGTGACATCGGCACCGGAACAGCAGTCGCCACCAATGGGAGGATCCCCCCTGCGGATGCGGCCCGTGATCACCATCGCTGCCAACACGGTGGCGACGAGAATGAAGACTGAAAGGAATTCGCGCTGCACGCCGTCCAGCGGGCCAAAGGCTGCTACCGCCCAAGGGCTGGGGGGCGGGCCGGCCATTGCAGCATACAACCCGGTCTCGCCGCCGGCCGTGCGGGACTGGAGCCCTGCTGGAGCGATGGAGGCCGGCGGCGCGCCAAGCAATGATGGGCTCGCCTCGCCGGCGGTCTCGACGTCAGCCAAGACGCCTGGGTTCTCGTCGCTGGGGCTTGGCGTTAACACTGCCAGCAATCCCAGTGTGACGAGCAGACAGACTCTACGGCTCACCATATCCCCCTCCCGCGACGCGCAGCCAGCATTGTTGCTCGGCCGACAGCAAAGCAACGCGAAACTTGCACTTCCTTACTTACAGCTTCAAGATAGCACAGTCGTTGAGCCAGACGGAAGGCCCTAAAGAAGACCCAAATAGAGCATATGCTGCACGAGAAAGACGCTCGTTCAACCACAAGAACAACCATCCGTGGAGTTTTGGCGTGCGGTGGCGCGGCTTTGGCAAAGTGTCGTGCAGATACTGCCGAGCTGCGTTTCTACCGCCCGGAATCTTCAGCCGGGACAAATGGGGGTTGCACCTGGACCTTGGGAAAAACCGCGGTGATTTCCTCGCGAGCAGTTATGGCCTCGCTTGACGACGACCTCGTCGACTACATACGAGCCTGCCGCACCAGGGAGGCAGCATGGAGGGTAGAAATTCGCTGAAGGCCTTCGGCAACGACATCCACAAACGGAAGAAAGAGGCCCCCACACCCAACCTCAAACCCGCCGCCTGATAACCCCACCCGGAGCGATACCTGTGAGGCGATAGGCGCAAGTGTATACCGTGCGTAAGGCATTACGGCTTCCGTGCATAATCCGAGTTAGCTTGGCTCCGCAGTCTTCGCTAATTCCAAAGTGGGCTTTTCAGTCGGTACGCGCCCATAGAGGTCTTCAAACCGGATAATGTCATCCTCGCCAAGATAGGCGCCCGACTGCACCTCAATCATCTTCAAGGGAATCTTACCAGGATTCTCGAGCGAATGCCGTGTTGCATGCGGAATGTAAGTCGACTGGTCCTCGGTGATGTAAAACGTTTCGTTGCCCTTGCTGACTTTCGCGGTACCAGTGACGACGATCCAATGCTCGGCTCGGTGATGGTGCATCTGCGCGCTCAACCTCTCTCCTGGATTGACGACGATCTCCTTGACCTGAAAACGGTTACCCTCGTGCAAACTCCGGTACCAGCCCCATGGTCTGAAGACTTGGCGCGGCAGTAGGTGCTCGTTGCGGCCTGCCCTCGCGATTACCTCCACTACCTTCTTCACATCTTGATCGCGATCCATGCGGGCGACCAGAATGACATCATCAGTATCAACGACCACCAAATCTTCTACCGCTACTGCTGCGACCAGCCTGTGTTCAGAGCGGATGTAACAATTACGCGCATCCATTGTAACTACGTCGCCAAGAATAACATTGCCGTCGGCATCGCGACCGCCGATCTCCCACAAAGCGGACCATGAACCGACATCGCTCCACTGCATGTCAGCCGGCACCAGGGCACCGCGGTCGGTTCGCTCCATCACTGCGTAATCGATAGAGATGCTTGGCGCCGCATTGAACGGCTCACGCGCTAAACGGCAGAAATCGAGATCACTTGTGGCCTGCGCAAGCGCGTCACGGCAGGCGTCCAAGAGATCGGGACAGAGGCGCTCCATCTCCGCGAGAATGCCCGCGATCGGGAGAACGAACATACCGCTGTTCCAATAGTAGCGATGGTCGGCAAGATACCGGCCGGCTGTCTCGATATCGGGTTTCTCGACGAAGGTGCCCATGTGGAAGCAACCTTCGATCCCTGCAACGGGCTCCCCCCGGCAGAGGTAGCCATAGCCTGTCTCCGGCCGTGTCGGCACGATACCGAACGACACGAGCGCACCGGTTTCAGCAGCGTCGGCTGCGATCTCGGCTACCCGAATAAACGCCGCGGCATCGCCAACCACGTGATCCGACGGCATCACCAACATAACCCCGTCTGGTTGCGTCCGCTGCAAGAATAGAGCAGCAACCGCAACCGCCGGCGCGGTGTTCCGTCCCGTTGGCTCTAGGATGATCGTTTCTGGTCTGACTTCAAGTTCACGTAACTGCTCTGCAATCATGAATCGATGGTCTTCGTTGCAGATGACTAGCGGTGGAGCAAACGCGCTTCCTAGAGTTCTCCCGATGGTTTCCTGGAACAGGCTCTTCTCAGAGATTAATGGCAGTAGCTGCTTGGGTCTCAGCGCCCGCGAGAGAGGCCATAGACGGGTACCAGCGCCACCAGAGAGAACGACCGGGGTTATTCTCCGAATCATAACGCACCCTTATTTAGTGACGACAAACGTCCGTGATACGTAGTCGGTCAGCTTTGCGAGACACTCTTCAATAGAGTGCGCCATGGTATCGACCTGCAATTCTGCCAGCTTTGGTGGTTCGTATGGCGCTGAAACTCCCGTGAATTCATCGATTTCCCCGCGCCGCGCCTTCGCGTAAAGGCCCTTTGGATCGCGCTGCTCGCACGTCTCCAGGTCGGCTTCAATGAAAATTTCGTGAAAGAGACCTGGTGCTAGCATCCTCACACGATCTCGATCAGCGCGGTATGGGCTTATGAAGGCAGTTATTACGAGAAAGCCGGCACGCGCAAACAAGACGGCAGCATGGCCTACACGGCGTATGTTCTCTACGCGGTCTTCCGGCGAAAACCCGAGGTCCGAACACAGACCATGGCGAACGTTATCACCGTCAAGCACGGAAACCTGATAGCCGCGTTGGAAAAGGTAGTGTTCAAGGCTGAAGGCGAGAGTCGACTTGCCTGCACCGGATAACCCGGTCATCCATAGGATACCACCTCGGTGTCCGTTCATTCGCCAGCGGTCTGACTCCGGCACCCGGTGCTCAACCATAAAGATATTGCTCGATTTGATCCCGGTAGGCCGCTGATCAGCGTATCCCTCCATGCTGATCAGGCCGCCGCCAACGATATCGTAGTCCTCGACAAGTACGAAGCGCCCAGTCAGCATATTATAGTCGAAAGGATCAAGCGCAATTAGACCGCGTGCGCGCAGCACTACTTCCGCGACTGCGTTGCGTTCAACCTCCTGCGACTCGCGCATGCCGAGGTCGTTCACGTCTATGATCCGTTCGATCTCCTGTACTTCAACCGTGTACTCAGCAGTGCACAGTTTCATCTTGTAGCGGTTACCGACCTTCAGAGGCGCATGCCCAAGCCAGAACAGTCGCCCGCGGAAAACATTTGAAAGCGTCGGAGGATTCGCGACGAGACTTGCAACCTCACCACGTTCAATGAACAACTGTTCGTCGAGAGTTATCCCTATAGACTGACCGGCTCGCGCGGCAACCGGCTGAATCCTGGCATTCCAAGCCTCGATTGAGGCTACACGCGCGGTCTTGTTGGACGGGGAAAACATCAGTGTATCCCCAACGCGAATCTGCCCAGTCTCGATACGACCAGCGACAATTCGACGTTCATCGAACTTGTAAACGTCCTGAACTGGGAACCGCAGCGGCATTTCGAGAACAGAAACTGGCTGTTGTATGCCGTCGAGAGACTCCGCTAAGGTCGGTCCTTCGTACCAGTCCATACGTATAGATCTTGTAACGATATTGTCACCATCCCGCGCGGACACAGGAATAATTTGAGTATGCTGCAGGTCGAGACCAAGTTCGCTTAGGTAATGCCGTACATCCTTTGAGAGTTTCTGAAATCTGTTCTGGGCAAGAGAGACCAGATCCATTTTATTGATTGCCACTATGACCTGGCGGATACCAAGAAGATGCAAGAGGTACGAGTGGCGTTTCGTCTGTTCCTGCATACCTTCGCGCGCATCGACGACGAGGACCGCGGCGTCGGCCTGCGCAGCGCCGGTGACCATGTTTTTCAAAAATTCCCGATGGCCCGGAGCGTCGATCAGCACATACTCGCGAACGGGGGTACGGAAGTGAATATGCGAGACGTCAATAGTAATACCCTGGTCTCTTTCCGCCTGCAGCGCATCCATGAGGAATGCCCACTCAAAAGGCATGCCGCGCCGCTCGCTCATAGCGCGGATAGCTTCAAGCTTTCCTTCCGGCAACGAACCCGTGTCGTGAAACAAGCGGCCTATTAGACTTGACTTACCATGATCGACATGCCCGACAATTACGATTTTAAGAGAGGCGTGGGGTTGGAGCGGCTTTGCTTGCTGCCCGCATTGAGGAGCAACCGGGGGAATGGACATTTGCGTCGTTCATTCACGTTCGTTGGCACTAGGAATTACATGTAACCGTCTGCGCGCAGACGCTCAAACGCATCCTCACTTTCGTGATCCATCGCGCGACCAGAGCGCTCCGCAACCTTCGTATGTTGCAGTTCGTCGATCACCTCATCTATTGTCGCTGCCGCACTGGCAACCGGAAAGGTTATGTCTTGGTCACCGAGCGATCGGTATCGCCTGCCATTGTGAGAGAAGTAGAGATCGACAATCGGAATATGTTCGCGCTTGCTGTACCGCCAAATATCAATCTCAGTCCAATGCAAAATAGGGTGTACACGCAGGTGGGTGCCAGGGCCAAAATCAGTCTTAAACTGATCCCAGAACTCCGGAGGCTGGTCACGAAAGTTCCACGTATTTTGCTCGCCGCGAGGGCTGAACACACGTTCCTTAGCACGTGTCCCCTCCTCGTCGCGACGAATCCCCACAAGGAGACCAGCGAAGCCCTCGCGATCAATCATGGCCTTGAGCCCGGCAGTTTTGCGCGCTGCGGAGCGGGCAGCAGGAGGCAAAGTTGGATCCATCTCCTCGACCGGCGGACATGTGCCAACTTTCAAGTCTAATTGCCAGTCATTTGTGTATCGTTCACGAAACTTATACATCTCTGGAAACTTCTTTCCGGTGTCGATATGAACCACGGGAAACGGGACATGACCAAAGAACGCTTTGCGCACCATCCAGAGGAGTGCGTTCGAGTCCTTTCCAAGCGACCAAAGAATCGCTAACTTATCAATCTTATTGAACGCTTCGCGCAGAATATAAATCGTCTGACTCTCGATGATGTCGAGATGTTCCATGGTGGATCCGTTTGTTTGACGTACTTGGGTGGCTGGCTTTCTTTGCCGAGAGGGTCCGTCCCCAATCGCCTGCGTTCGCGCGCACCGGACCAGCGCGGATGCGGCGCCATAGCGAGGAGATGGGCAGGAAACATGATCCAGTTGTAGGAGTCAATCGGACCGCTCGAATAGCCGGGGCGGAAGCGGTCTTGAGGTACCGTAGGGGTTGTGTAGGCGCTCGCGATGGCTCGCTGATGCGACTGCCAGCGGATTGCCGTCGAAGGCGCCACTCCGAACCATGTCACCGCAGGCTCACCTCGTAAGTTCCGCACAGGTGAGCCACGGCCTGCCGCCTGGCAGCGGGCGTCACCATTCCTTGAATTGAGCTCCTTCAGCATGACGTTGTCGAGCACTGCCTCGGCAAGAAGCTTCTTCAGTTTCGTGTTCTCATCCTCGAGCGTCTTCAGTCGCCGGGCCTCGGACACGTCGAGACCACCATACTTGCCCTTCCACCTGTAGAAGGTCGTTCCCGAGATGCCGCGCTTGCGGCAGACATCCGCCGCCTTTGTCCCAGCCTGCTGCTTACGCAAGATCCCAATGATCTGCTCGTCCGTGAACTGTGACCGCTTCATCGTCCATCCCCTTCAAAGTGAGGGACGCTACTCATTCGTGGAGGAACTTCAGGCGCACAGGTCAAGATTGAAAAATCTAAGCTGCCTTCTGGCTACTCGCCAACCGAGCGGTCGAATCACAAACCCGCGCTCCGCGCCAGGCAAATGGGGGCATCCAAACCTGCGATCAGGACATCGTCGCTGCCCCGATGGGGTTGACGTCCACGGCCACTTCGATCGTGTGCGCTCCGCCACCGAAGATAACGCCGTTCACAAGACTCACGTCTCCGTAGTCGCGGCCGATACCGATCGCCACGTGCTCGACTGAAACCAGGAGGTTATTGGTTGGATCCAGGTCGATCCATCCGTGTCCCGGGCACCAGACGGAAAGCCAGGCGTGGGACGCGTCCGACCCGACGAGCTTGTCCTTGCCTTCTGGTGCCTTGGTGAGCAAATAACCGCTGACATAGCGGGCGGGTACCCTGAGAGACCGGAGGCAGGCCAGCTCGAGATGAGCGAAGTCCTGGCAAACGCCGCGCCTACCGGCAAAAACTTCGTCGATCGGGGTCCATACCGTAGTCGCCGTCTTGTCGTAATCGAAATCTCGGAAAATCCGCCGCGTTAGGTCGAGAGCGCCTTCGAGGACAGGCCGGCCTGGCGGAAAAGATGCTGTCGCGTAGCTCCGAAGATCCACGGTGTACCGTGTACGCGGAGAGTCGAACGCGAACTGGAGAGCGTTCCGCGCTGGCTCGGAGATGTCCGACACAAGCGAGCCGTAAATCTCGTCCCACGGTCTGGTCTCCGCGGGAACCGGACGAGAGGTCTCTCGCACTTCGATCACGCTTCGGACATGCAACACAAGTTCGCTATGTTGCTCCTGCAAGGTGATGTGGGTCTCGGGATTAGCGAAATAGTCGGTCCTCGCGGTTTGGATTGTTGGCGTCGGCGAAATCGACAGCGCCGTCCGATGACAAACCTGGTGGGGGAAGGTCCGCGGGCTCAGATGCAGCACGTGGTGAGAGAACGACACCGGAATAGAGTAACGGTAGCGGGTCCGATGGCTCACTTCGTAGATCACGCCTCCTCCGCCGCTGGCTTGAGGTCGACGGGTCGCCTGGCTTCGGCATGACTGAAGTAGTCGCGTGTAATCGCCTCCGAGAGACGCGGCAGGCTGGCATCGAGGCGGTCGAGAAGTGCCGCCAGCGTACCCCGGTATCCATCGGCGTCCGCTTCACACAGGATGGGGATCTCCGCGAGCCGGACGGCTGTCGATAAGGACAAAATGATGCGCTGCGCGTCGCTCCTCGCCGGCGGCGAGACGACGGCCGGCAGATTGTCTACGTGCTGCAACAAAGCAGCGATCTGAAACGCTACTGAACGCGGGTTCGTCTCGTCGAGCAGCAACAGGTCGATGACCGGTGCCATCATTGGCGTCGCCAGATAGCGCCATCGGTAGGTCATGATACTGTCGGCGACCTCTAAGAGCAGAACGAGGCTGCCGTCTTCCTCCGGTTCGTCACGGACCAAGAGTCCGCGCAGAATGCGCGCTAGGTGCCAACCTCGCTCGAGCCGCCGGCCCATATCGAGGAACCGCCACCCGTAGTCGCGGGTCATGTTCTCCGTTTCCAGACCGCTAAATGTCGCAAGAGCCTGGACCAGGTCCTCGGTTCGTTCAATCGTCTCGCTCACGTCGAACCGCCCCGGCAGACGGGATCGTGTCGCCTCAAGGTGCAGACGGCTGAGCGCCCGCCATGCTTCCAGCGACAGCCAGTCCCGGGAGAGCGTCGCCGTCCGTTTAAGATCGGCGACCGTAATCTGGAGGCCGTATTGGATCGCCGGTTCGAACATTAGAGAGTTAATCTGGCGTTCGATGGATGTGGTGACGCCGGCGCCCACTTCGTCGTTCGATGCCGGGGCGATGTCGGTCTTGTCGAGCAGAACGTCCACCACCCGCTGTAGCACCGTCACTTCGAGGGGGTCGCTCGGGTCCTCGGTCAGCCGGCGCACGACACTCCTCACGGCGCGCGTCATATCTTCGGCGCGTTCGGCGTAACGTCCCAACCAGAACAGGTTGTCTGCAGAGTGACTGGGAATGTCCTTGCTTCGCCGCCTGGGGCTCATTGTGCCAACGCGCGAGCGCAGCAGACTGTACGTGGACGTCGGCGAATGTGAGAGAACCCACGTGTCCTTCGCCCCCTGTCCCCGTCGGAGCAACGCCGCTTTGGGGTTGTCGGTCGCCGAAACCCGGGTCAGTCCGCCGGGCATCGCCGTGTATCCGTCCTCCGAAGCGGCGATGAACACCCGCACAGACATCGGTCTCGGATGCAAAGCCCCCTCTTGCCAGATCGGCGTCGACGACAAGACGACAAGCTCCTGCGCAACGAAGTCGTCGCCCCGTCGCTTCAAGCGCTGAATGACTTGCTCGCGTTGTCGATCGGTCAGGTCGCTGCCGAGAATGGGGCCCGAAGTCGACCCGAGCAACGGGCGCGGTTCGAACGCCTGATCGATCGCGACTGCGTCCAAGTTCCGCACGACGTACTCAAGCGCGTCATCCTGTCCGCACCACCACGTCGCCGTGTTTGGAAGTATCAGATCCTCATCAAGGAGCACCCGGCATAGATTGGGCAGGAATCCCATCATCGCCTTCGATTCAACCAGGCCGCTGCCGAGCGCGTTGGCCACGATCACCGTTCGGGCTCGGGCGGCCTGCAGGAGGCCGGCAACCCCGAGGCTCGACTGCGTGTCGAGCTCCAGGGGATCACACAGTTCGGAATCGATACCGCGCAAGATGAGGTCGACCGGTACCAGGCCCTCGACCGTCTTCAGGTAGACCTTGTTTTGTCGGACCGTGAGGTCGGCACCTTCAGCAAGCGTGTAGCCGAGATAACGGGCGAGGTACGAATGGTCGAAATAGCTGTCGACCTTCGCCTCGTCGGTCAGCAGAACGATGCGCGGATCGTCGCGGCCGGTGCGCACCAACAGACCATTGTGCAGCTTCTGAAAGAAGACTGCCAGCCGATGAATATGAGTCTGGCGAAAGAAGTTGGGCATGCACCGGGACATGATGAGCCGGTTCTCGAGTGCGTAGCCGGCGCCCGCCGGGGCTTGCGTGCGGTCGGCGACCACCCACCATCTTCCGTCGGGTCCGCGGCCGAGATCGGCCGCATAGGTGTTGAGGTAGATGCCGTCGCGTGGCGCGATACCATGACAAGGGCGGAGAAAGTGCGGATTCGCAAACACCAGGGCCGCCGGCAAATGACCGTTCTCCAGTAACCGCTGGGGGCCATAGAGGTCGGCAAGGACTGCATTGAGAAGCCGTGCTCGCTGTACCAGCCCGGCTTCGAGTAACGCCCATTCTTCTGCTGGTATGAGCAGTGGGACAAAGTCTAACTCCCATGGTCGTTCGGGCACGCCGGCCAATGCTGCGAGCGAATGCGCGAAGCCACTGTCACGCAACATACGTTCGGCTTTGCGCAGGTAGCCGTTCAGGTCGGCTTCCGTCATCGCCTGAA
Organism: Accumulibacter sp.; assembly: GCF_023806625.1. GTDB lineage: Bacteria > Pseudomonadota > Gammaproteobacteria > Burkholderiales > Rhodocyclaceae > Accumulibacter. The sequence goes on along the minus strand of NZ_JAMTDX010000088.1, from coordinate 2,223 downwards.
CGCCGGCGACGAACGGTTGCCAGTGCGGGCGCGGTCCAGCGGCCGGATCCATCATTTCGTCGTAAATGCCAGGGATGAGGTCGTAGGACCGCAGGATCGACTGGTGATCCTCCGCGCCGACTTGCGGCAACCGTGCGTTCATGTCACGCAATCTTTCGTATGGCGCTGCCCGGCTCCTTGAAACGGAAACCGGGATGTTCGCAGGTGCGCAACTCGCGGATACCGGCGTGTGCAATACGCGCACGTCATATTAGCTTGGAACCGCGGTCGACGCATGCCTGCGAAGGTCCACGGTTACCGGGTACTCGGCGCTCGATGTCGCCACCGGAACCTTAGATTGGCCAGGTGTATGCCCGAAGCCTTGAAAGCGGGTCATTCGGCGTGCTTCGGCTTCGAATGCGTTCACCGGGTACGTTTCGAAACTGCGACCGCCGGGATGGGCCACGTGATAGGTGCATCCGCCGAGCGAGCGCCCAGACCACGTGTCGAACAAATCGAAGATCAATGGCGCGTCGACACCTAGCGTCGGATGTAAGCAATTAGGCGGCTGCCAAGCGCGGAAGCGGACCCCTGCGACCGCTTCACCTCGTGTTCCCGTCGGCTGCAGAGGGATGCCCCGGCCATTGCATGCGACGACATGCCGACCTTCGGTGAGGCCGCTGACCCGAATCTGCAGACGTTCCACGGAGGAATCGACGAAGCGGGCGGTGCCACCCATCGCGCCTTGCTCGCCCATCACGTGCCAGGGTTCGAGCGCTTGACGCAATTCCATGGTTACGCCGTCGTGCTCGACGCTGCCATAGACCGGGAACCGGAACTCAAAGTGCGGCGCGAACCAGTCGGCCTTGAGGGCGAAGCCGGCAGTGCAAAGGTCGTCCACGATCTCCAGGAAATCCTTCCAGACGAAATGTGGCAGCATGAACCGGTCGTGCAACGTCGTTCCCCAACGGATCAGCGGCTTCTTCCATGGTTTTTGCCAGAACCAGGCGATGAGAGCCCTAAGGACAAGCTGTTGTGCGATGCTCATGCGTGCATGCGGCGGCATTTCGAACGCACGGAACTCGACCAGTCCGAGCCGTCCGTTCGGGCTCTCTGGCGAGTATAGCTTGTCGATGCAGATCTCGGCACGATGCGTGTTACCGGTCACATCGATCAGCAGATTGCGGAAGATACGATCGACGAGCCATGGCTTGGCGGTCTCGCCGTCATCGGGGTCCAGGATCTCGGCGAACGCGATGTCCAGCTCGTAGAGCTGATCGTTGCGGGCCTCATCGACACGGGGCGCTTGGCTGGTCGGTCCGAGGAACAGACCCGAGAACAGGTACGATAACGACGGGTGGTTCTGCCAGTAGCCAATCAGGCTGCGCAACAGATCCGGGCGGCGCAGAAATGGGCTCTCGGCGGCGCTCGGTCCACCGACGACGATGTGGTTGCCGCCGCCGGTGCCGGTGTGGCGACCGTCGATCATGAACTTCTCGGTGCCGAGCCGCGTCAGTCGTGCCTCTTCGTAAAGCGCGGTCGTGATCGCGACCAACTCGTCCCAACTGTGCGCCGGGTGAATGTTGACCTCGATAACGCCGGGGTCGGGTGTGACCTTGATGATGTTCAAACGGGGATCGGATGGCGGTCCGTAGCCCTCCAGCCGAACGGGCATCTTGAGCTTCGATGCTGTGTCTTCGACGGCGCTAACAAGGGCAATGTATTCCTCAACCTCTTCGGTCGGCGGCAGAAAAATGCAAAGCGCGCCGTCGCGTGACTCGATGCCGATAGCCGTTCGTACCGCGCCATCCGGCCCCACGCCGGCTTCCTGACCGACCTGATGTTGGCGCGCAACGTCAGGCGAGGAAGCCTCGGGCACAGCGACCATCATCTGCTCACCGACGTGACTATGTGGCGCTGCCGCCGGCCTCGGTAGCGGTCCCCTCTGGGCGAAGGGGTCGGCCGGCGAATAGAACGGATATGCCTCCGGCGGTACCCAGGGCAGCGATTCCAGCGGCAGGCGGTAGCCGATCGGCGAGTCGCCCGGGATCAGGAACATGCGTCGGCGACGGAACGACCAGCGCTCGCTTCGCCAGCCGGACCCGCCCTTTGCCTGCCAGGGCTGAACCGGGAGGATGAATCCCACCGGATTGGCTAGTCCGCGCTCAAGCACGCGGACAAGGCGGGCCCGCTCCTCGGCCGATTCAAGCTTGGAATCGAACGCATCGACGTTCTCGGGAAGGT
>NZ_JAMTDX010000087.1 GCF_023806625.1 Accumulibacter sp. | reverse complement strand
GGCTACCTGATCATCGACCAGACCGAGGCGATGACGACGATCGACGTCAATACCGGCGGCTTCGTCGGCGTGCGCAACTTCGACGACACGATCTTCAAGACCAACCTCGAAGCCGCACAGGCGATTGCCCGACAGCTGCGCCTGCGCAACCTCGGCGGGATCATCATCATCGATTTCATCGACATGGAGAACGAGGAACACCGCTCGGCGGTGCTCAGCGAGTTCAACAAGGCGCTGGCGCGTGACCATACGCGCCTGACGGTGAATGGCTTCACCGCCCTCGGCCTCGTCGAGATGACCCGCAAGCGGACGCGCGAATCGCTGGCCCACGTGCTCTGCGAGGAATGCCCGACCTGTGGCGGCCGTGGCGAGGTCAAGACGGCGCGCACGGTGTGCTACGAAATCCTTCGCGAACTGCTTCGCGAGGCACGCCAGTTCAATGCCCGGGAGTACCGCGTTCTCGGCAGTCAGGCGGTGATCGATCGCTTCCTCGACGAGGAGTCGCAGGGCCTGGCGATGCTCTCCGACTTCATCGGCAAGCCGATTTCGCTGCAGGCCGAGCCGAGCTACTCGCAGGAGCAGTACGACATCGTGCTGATGTGAGGAGCTGCAGCTGCTGTCGGCCGCGCCCATGCGCCCGTGCACCGCGCGGGCCATCCGCCTCCTGCTGGCCACCGCGGTGCGCAGCGCCGAGCCTGAGCACGAGCTCGAAGCCGCCAGCCGGCGTGCCGACGAACTGGCCAGGCGCGGCGAAGGTCGGACGATGATGCGGTCTGCCCGAACGAGAAGGATGCGAGCAGCAGGCGAATCTGCCGGTACTCGCCGAGGCCTACCGGAGAAAGACAAGCCTCCTTGGAGAAAATTGACTTTCCTTATGGAAAGTCTTATGGTTTTTCCATGGCGTTCCCGTCACAGGCCCAGGGGTACCTCCGTCATCCGCTCACCGCAGCGTTGGGTAGCGCCGGCAACGTACGCGTCCTCCGCGCGCTGACGTCTGACCGGTCGCCGCAGTCGGCCCCCCAACTGGCCGCAGCGGCTGGGCTCACGCCGCAGGGTACGCGTGGGGTGCTGGACGTGCTCGTTCGCCAGCGGCTGGTCAAGGCCCATGGTTCGGGGCGGACCCAGCTCTACGAACTGAACGCCTCTCATCCGCTCGCTTCGTCGCTGGCGTCGTTGTTCCACGATGAGCAGCGGCGATGGGATGAGTTGCTGAAATCGATCCGCGAGGTTCTCGAAGGCCACGGCGCAGCGGTGAGCGCGGCCTGGCTCTACGGCAGTGTGGCACGCGGCGAAGATTCGCCGGCGAGCGACCTGGACATCGCGCTCGTCCTTCGATCGCAGGCGGCTGCCGACCGGATTCGCGAGGACCTGATGCCGCTCGAGGACGCGCAGCATATCCGGATCTCGCTGACCGCACTCACGGCCGAGGAATTCGCAGCGTTGCCGGTGGACGACCCCTGGTGGGCCAACGTCGTTCGTGACGGCCGCGTCCTCAAGGGGCCGGCACCCGAGCAGGCTCGGCGCCGACTGGCCAGGGTGGCGGCATGACCGGCCCGGGGGCCACGAAAGACGGTCCATGCGGGGCACTCGTCGGCGCGGTTGCTGCAGGCTCGCGAGTTCCACGAGTCTGCCCGCAGCCTCGTTGTGCTGGCCCAGAGCAAGAGTTACAACAGCGCCGTCACGCTGATGGTCACGGCGGCGATCGCGTATGGCGACGCGATCACCGCCAAAGTGAAGGGGGTTGTCAACAAGCAGGATCACCAGAGCGCCCCGAGGCTGCTGCGCGAGGTGCTGGGCAACCGTTTTCCCGACAGGCAGGAGAAGGTCTTCCGCAGGCTGCTCGGCCGCAAGGACGAGGTCAACCATGGTGCCCGGAGCACCACGCTCGAAGAGGCGCAGAGGCTGCTGGCGGAACTGGACGATTTCGCCGCGTGGGCGGAAGGCACGCTTTGACGGGCAACCCGAACCGATGGCCTGTAGGCGGTCGGCCGGCTGCTCGCCGTTGCGCTGCCCTGGCCCTCCGAGCCAGAGGCGTTGCCCGCGCCCGTCGTTTTTCGGTAGCCGGGCACGGGGGAGCTGGCCGGTGGGTCAGCGCTTGCCGAGCGCCGTCTTCCAGTCGCGGAAGACGTCGATGTCGAAACCGTCCGGATAGAACAGGTAGCCGGGCTGGTGTCCCTTGCGGTCGGTGACCCCGTACTGCCAGATGATCTCCTTGCTCTGCCGGTCGATGACCAGCACCCGGTGGCGAAGGTCGTCGACGACGAAGATGTCGCCGGTGTCCGGCAGTTCGCGGGCGATCGAACAGTGGTCGAGCATCTTGTCGCCGCTCCTGGCGAAGTATTCCCAGCTGATCCGCCGCGTCGCCGGGTCGAAGATCACCACCCGCCCGGGTTTCCAGAAATCGGCGACGATCACCTGCTTGCCGTCGACGGTCATGAACGCGTCGGACGGGTAGCGGATGTTCGGCGCCTGGACGCTCCACACGACCTGGCCGTCACGGGTGATCCGCGAGATCCACGAACCCGAAATCTCGGTGACCAGGATGTCGCCGTTGTCGAGCGGCGTCGCACCGTTCGGGTGACCGAGTTCGTGCGGCGGATTGTGCGCGCACTTGCCGGGCGTTCCCCACTGCGCCGCGATACTGTTGTCCTTGGGGTCGACGAAAAGAATCCGGCAGTTGCGGATGTCGGCGGTGATGAACTTGCCATCGGCGAGCAGGTGGGCATCGTCGGGGTAGTTGAGGAAGCCCGGCTGCTTGCCACGCACGTCGGGTGTGCCGTAGGTCCAGATCAGCGCCTTCTGCTCGTAATCGACGAGGTGCACGTCGTAGTTGTCTTCCTCGCTGACCGCGAGCAGCTTGCCGTCCGGGGAGAAGTTCACGTCCTCGTTGCCCCGATAGACCTTGAGGTTCGGCGAAGGGAATTCCCAGACGATGCTCTTGTCGGGAGCGATCTCGATCAGCCGGTTGTTGCGCCGGTCGGCGATGACCACCGGGTAGGGCAGCGGCTTGCCCCACGACGGCACCGGGCTTTTCCGGTTGCCGGTCACGCGCGGGATCGGCGGCAGCTTCGCGCCGCTGGAGACGATTCCGGCACCGGTCATCTCGGCGGTGACCTTGACCTCGACGCCAGCCGGTCGGGCCGGGCGGGCGGGTTCCTCGGCGAAGGCGGGCAAAGTTGCGCCGGCCAGCAGCAGCGAGGCTGCGGCCAGGGGTCTGACGAAGGCGCGGGCGGGCCCGAACATGTGATCCTCCTTGATGATGTCGTTGCCAGGCTGCGATGATTTCGCGGTCGCTGCTTGGCGGTGTTGATCCAGCTCAAATGACTGCGTGATCCGCAGGTTCTGCCAGGCTTGGGGCACCGATCTCGTCGGCCGCCTGCCCTTGCGACCGCGACGCGGCCCACTCGCCGCATCACCGGACAGGCTGGGAGGTGCAGGCTCGTGGCCGGTGTCGGTGCCGGTTACAATGAAACCCGCTCGCGGTGGGCGACACCGCCGATCCCGTTTCTGGCGAGGGGAATAATTGCAGTGAAGATTCTCGAATACACGGGGCTCGATACCTCGCGCGTGGCGGCAAGCTATCGCAAGGTCGTCGAGGCGATCGCGCGCGACGACTTCCGTGCGGCGCAGGTCAAGAAGCTCGTGAACCTGAGTCACGGCAGGTTCTACCGCGCCCGGCTCGACGATGCGGACCGCCTGCTCTTCTCGCTGATCCGGCACGGCGACGAGGTCTGCGCGCTGATGCTCGAAGTGATCGCCAACCACGACTACGACAAGTCGCGCTTCCTGCGCGGCGCGGCGATCGACGAGGCACGGATCGCCGATGCCGAAGTCGGCGAGGCGATCAGCGAGGCCCAGCCAGTGCGCTACCTGCACCCGGAGAGGAAGGCGATCCACCTGCTCGACAAGCCGATCTCGTTCGACGACGCGCAGGAGGCGATCTACCGGCAGTCCGCACCGCTGATCATCGTCGGCAGCGCGGGCAGCGGCAAGACGGCGCTGACTCTCGAGAAGCTCAAGCACGCCGAGGGCGAGGTGCTCTACGTGACCCAGTCGGCGTACCTCGCGCAGGGGGCGCGTGACCTCTACTACGCCAACGGCTTCGAGCACGGTGGTCAGGAAGCGCTTTTCCTGTCGTATCGCGAGTTCGTCGAGGCGATCCGCGTGCCGCCAGGTCGCGAGGCGAACTGGCGCGACTTCGCCGCCTGGTTCGCGCGCATGCGCCAGGCTTTCCGGGAATTCGACGCGCATCAGGCTTTCGAGGAAATCCGTGGCGTGGTCACCGCCGGAGCCGGAGGCGTACTCTCGCGCGAGGCTTACCGCGCGCTGGGCATTCGCCAGTCGATCTTTCCGGTCGAACTCCGCGACCGGCTCTACGACCTCTTCGAGAAATACCGCGCGTGGCTCGGCGAAGCGAAGCTCTATGACCTCAACCTGGTCGCACACCAGTGGCTGGCGCTGGCCGGCCCGCGCTACGACTTCGTGGTCATCGACGAAGTCCAGGACATTACCACCGCGCAGCTCGCGCTGGTCCTCAGGACGCTCAGGAAACCCGGTCACTTCCTGCTCTGTGGCGATTCGAACCAGATCGTCCATCCGAACTTCTTCTCCTGGAGTCAGGTCAAGGGTCTGTTCTGGAACGATCCGAAGCTCGCCGAGCGGCAGCAATTGCGCATCCTGACGGCCAACTTCCGCAACGGCCGCGAGGCAACGCGAGTGGCCAACCGCCTGCTGACGATCAAGCAGCGGCGCTTCGGCTCGATCGACCGCGAGAGCAACTTTCTCGTTCAGGCGGTTGGCGGGGATGCCGGTCAGGTCGTGCTGGTTCCCGACCGCGACTCGGGCAAGAGCGAACTCGATCAGAAAAGCCGCCAGTCGACGGGTTTTGCGGTTCTGGTCATGCGCGATGAGGACAAGGCTGAAGCGCGCAGGCATTTCCGCACGCCGCTGCTGTTCTCGATTCACGAGGCCAAGGGGCTCGAGTACGAGAACATCATCCTCTATCGTTTCGTTTCCGATCATCGCGCCGAGTTTGGCGAGATCGTCGAGGGCGTCGCCGTTGCCGACCTCGAGGTCGACTCGCTCGACTACCGGCGCGCCAGGGACAAGGGCGACAAGTCGCTCGAGGTGTACAAGTTCTTCGTCAACGCGCTCTACGTCGCGCTGACCCGGGCCATCCGCAACGTCTATGTCGTCGAATCGGATACCGGTCATCCGCTGTATGCGCTGCTCGGCATGGCCGTCGGCCAGATGACCGTCGAGGCCAGGCAGTCGTCGATCGAGGACTGGCAGAAGGAGGCGCGCAAGCTCGAGCTGCAAGGCAAGCAGGAACAGGCGGAGGCGATCCGCCGGACGATCCTGAAGCTGGTGCCCGTCCCGTGGCCGGTGTTCGACGAAGCGAAGGTCGTCGAGCTGCTGGTCAAGGTCTTCCGCGAGCAGGCGCCGGGCGTGAAGATGAAGCAGCAGCTGTACGAGTACGCGACCTGTCACGACGAACCCCAGCTCGCCGACTGGCTGGTGCAGGAAGTGAGGTTTGAACAGGCGCAGCAGTTCCGCCAGCACCGGGCCATGCACGCGCGAAAGACCTTCCTGCCCTACTTCGCGACGCACTTCAAGGACATCCTCAGGCAGTGCGAGCGGCACGGAATCGACCATCGCCTGCCGATGAACCTGACGCCGCTGATCGCCGCGGCGGCTGCCGGCAACGTGCCGCTCGTCGAGGCGCTGCTCGAACGCGGGGCCGACCGCGACGCGATCGACCATTACGGCTACAACGCCTTGCACTGGGCTTTGCGCGAGGGTTTTCGCGATCAGAAATTCGCCCGCGGCCCGCTCGCTGCGCTCTACGAGCAGCTCGCGCCGCCAGCGGTCGACGTCAGTACCGGCGAACGCCTGGTCCGGCTCGACCGCCACCTCGTCGAGTACATCCTCTTCCAGACGCTCTGGGTGCTCTTCAAGTCACGATTCACGCACTCGCAGCGGCGGGCGAACGGCGCTTTCGAGACGCAGGCGATCCTCGAAGCCTGGGAGCATCTGCCGGCCAACGTCGTCCGGCCCGAGCGCAAGCGGCGGCAGTACCTGTCGGGAGTCCTCGCGCGCAACGAGGTCGACCGCGACTACGCGTACAACCGGGCGCTGTTCAGGCGAGTGACGCAGGGCTGGTATCAGCTCAATCCGCGGCTCGCGGTTCGCCGCCGCGACGGCGACGAGGAGAGCTGGGTGCCCGCGTATCGGGTGCTCAATCTTCCCCTGATCAGCGAGTTCTCCCGTTCCGAGCAATGGAACTGGCGCGACAACCTCGGCGAGAGCCTCGACAGTCTTCTCCAGCAGGCCGCGTTGCCGGCCCGGCGCACGCCGATCGCCGCCGAGCGAGCCGTCGCGCGGGCCGCCGAGGAGGAGAGACGGCAAGCTGAACAGCGCGCGGCAGAGGAGAGGCGGGCTGCCGAATTGCGCGCCGCCGAGGAGCAACGGCTCGCAGAAGCCCATGCGCGGGCCCGGCGCCTCGCCGGGATGGCCCCGAAGGAGCGAGCACCGGCGCCGTGGGGTACGCCGGAAGCACGCCGCCAGGAGATCGAGCGGATCAGACGCGAACTCGAAGCGAGGAACAAGCCTTCCGGTTCAGACTGAGCCGGCTTCGCCGGCCATCGCGGCAAAGCGGCTCGCCGTCACAGCGGGAACGGTCCAATCGTCCGGCAGGCGACCGATGGCGGCCGCCTGCCGGGAGCCTGCCCGCTTGCAGCCCGTTCGGCGTCAGTCGCCGATGCGGAACATCAGCGAAGCGGCCCCGGAGTTCAGCGCGACGGTGAGCGGCAGCTGGTTGGCCGTCGGCCCCCAGAACTGACGCGGCCCGGGCGACGAGAAGAGGTCTTCGCGTGCCCAGTCGTCCCGGCGCGCGATGAAGTACTGCATCGCCGGCGAATCCATGCGCACCAGCGCCTTCTCGATGACGAACTCGTCCTTGCCGTGGCGGCGCTCGATGTTGATCAGGCCGGCGAGCGGGATCGCCTGGGGCTTGCCGCCGCTGCCGAGGCCGGTGACCGTCGCCATGTACCCCGTGCGGCCGTCGAGGATCAGCGACCCGGCGGTCAGGCCGAGGTTGTAGGTATACGCGGCGTCGAACAGCGTCGGCGCTCCGCAGCGGCCTTCGTAGCCGAGGAAGTGGTTGTGCGCGGCGAACGGCACGTTCGGGTCGAGTTCGCCGACCCGCTTCCGGGCCATGTCGATCAGCAGCTGCTCGGTGGGGATCAGCGAGACCTGCAGGTTGCCGTGCGAATCGCGCTCGGCGAGCAGCATGCGCACGATGTAAGCCGGCAGCGAGGCGAGCAGCGCAGCGTTTCCGGCGCTGAGCTTGCCGCCGACGAAGCCGGCGCGGGCGTCTTCGGGTTGAGCAGCGAACTCCTCGGCGTGGTGCGCGAGGACGTCGTTGAGTTCGGCGATCAGCGAGTTCATTTCGGGGATGAACTCGATCAGTCCCTCGGGGGCGAGCAGCACGCCGTAGTTCATCCCGCGGTGCGAGCGGTCGACGATCACCCGCGCGACGCGATCGACGATGCTCGCCAGCGACTCCTGCTTCGCGGCAATCTCTTCGGAGATCAGCGCGATCGCCGGTTTGGTCTGCAGCGCGACCTCGAGTGCGACGTGCGAAGCCGAGCGGCCCATCAGCTTGACGAAGTGCCAGTACTTCAGCGACGAACTCGTGTCCTGCAGGATGTTGCCGACCATCTCGCTGTAGATCCGCGTCGCCGTATCGAAGCCGAAGGAAATCGACAGCAGGTCGCCGACCTGCAGGTCGCCGTCGATCGTCTTCGGTACGCCGATCACCTGCACACCCGAGCCGTCGGCCTTGACGCCGGCAAACAGCGTCTCGGCGAGTACCGCGGCGTTGGTATTCGAATCGTCACCGCCGACGACGACGATCGCGTCGAGCTGGTACCTGACGCAGGTTTCGCGAACCTGAGCGAACTGCTCGGCGCTCTTGATCTTCGTCCGGTCCGAGCCGAGGAAGTCGAAGCCGCCGGTGTTGAGGATGAAATCGACGTTGGCGTCGGTGATCTCGAAGAGCGTCCCCTTGAGTAGCCCCTTCGGGCCGGCGCGGACGCCGAACAGCGTGTTGCCGTTGCCGAGAACACGCTTCAGGCCGCAGACGACGTTGTGCCCGCCGGCCGCCGGACCACCCGAGAACAGGACGGCGACGCGCTTGCCCTGCGCCTGCCGGAGGTTGCTGCCGGCCGCGGCGAGGACCGCGTTGCCGGAAGCGGCGACGCTCTGCGGGAACTGCGCGCGCACCCCTTCGGGGTCGTTGCTCGCCAGCACGCGGCTCGTCGCGACGAAGCTCACCGGCTGCGGCTTGTCGGCAGAGCCGAAAGCCGCACAGGTGGGCAGCGGCAGCCGGCGAACGGCGCACTCGAAGATCGACCGGTGCGCCTCGGTCTGCCTCAACTGATCGGTCAGGGTGCTCATCTCGGGGTCTCCTCCACGATCGCCAGTGCCGTCAGGCCAGCGTGCCGACGTTGTTCAGGTCGGCGAAGGCCTGCTTGAGCCGCGCGCGGAACGCGTCCTCACCCTTGCGCAGCCAGGCGCGCGGGTCGTAGTACTTCTTGTTCGGCTTGTCGTCGCCTTCGGGGTTGCCGATCTGGCCCTGCAGGTAGCCTTCGTTCTTCTTGTAGAAGCCCATTACGCCTTCCCAGAACGCCCACTGCAGGTCGGTGTCGATGTTCATCTTGACCACCCCGTAGGAGATCGCCTCGCGGATTTCCTCGAGCGTCGACCCCGAACCGCCGTGGAAGACGAAGTTGATCGGGCGCTCGGCCGTGCCGAACTTCTTCTGCACGTAGTCCTGCGAGTTCTTCAGGATGATCGGCTCCAGCTTGACGTTGCCCGGCTTGTACACGCCGTGTACGTTGCCGAACGAGGCGGCGATCGTGAACCGCTCGCTGACCCGCGACAGCGCTTCGTAGGCCAGCGCGACGTCTTCGGGCTGGGTATACAGCCGCGAGCTGTCGACGCCGGTGTTGTCGACGCCGTCTTCCTCGCCGCCGGTGACGCCGAGCTCGATCTCCAGGGTCATGCCCATCCGGCTCATCCGCTCGAGATAACGCTGGCAGATCTCGATGTTCTCGTGCAGCGGCTCTTCCGAGAGGTCGAGCATGTGCGAGCTGTACAGCGGCTTGCCGTGCACCTTGAAGTACGCCTCGCCGGCGTCGAGCAGGCCGTCGATCCACGGCAGCAGCTTCTTCGCCGCATGGTCGGTGTGCAGGATGATCGTCGCTCCATAGAGGCCGGCGAGCTGATGGATGTGGTGCGCTCCGGAAACGGCGCCGGCGACGCACGAACGCTGGCCGGTGTTGTCGAGTGCCTTGCCGGCGAAGAACTGCGCACCGCCGTTGGAGAACTGGATGATCGCCGGCGACTTCAGCTCGGCGGCGGTCTCCATCACGGTATTCACCGTGCTGGTGTTGATGACATTGACCGCCGGCAGCGCGAAGCGCTTCTCCTTGGCCAGGTTGAAGATGGTCTGCAGTTCGTCGCCGGTGGCGACGCCAGGTTGGATCTCACTTGCGCTCATGATGGACTGGTCCTGATGCGTTGATCGAGGTGGGTGTGGAGACAGAACGGACGTACGAACGGCCGGTTCGACGAGAGTATCTCCGGCGCTTCCCGCCCCGTCAAGCGCCGCCTGTATCGCCGCGCGGACTGTCGACAGTTGCCCGTTCCGGACACTCTCGGCGGCCGGCATTGGCGCTCGCCGGATGGCTTCCGTTCGTCGAGGGCTGCCTCCCGCAGGAGTCCTCGCGAGCCGCCTGACGGCTGCCGAGGAGATGCGTTCCCGAGGTCCGGCCAGGTGGCGCGTGGCCTGACCGGCGCCGTGCGCGTCGTTTGCTCAGCCGGCGATCGGATCCACCGGACCCTGGCTGCGTGTCGCGATGGCTTGCGCAACTTCGCCGGTCTGGCGCGGTCTGTTGACGCTGCGATTCACCTTGGTGAGTGACGGCGATGAAGCTGCTGCAACTGATCCTCTTCGTGCTCGCGCCGCAGCGCCGTCGCGCCGGCTGGTCGGGCCCACCCGGTCATTCGGGCGTCGCGGCGGTCTTCGCGGCGCTGGCGCTGCTCTTCGCGCCCTGGCCTCTGGCGGCCGATGCACCACAGTCGGCGGTGCCGCCGGCGGGAATCCCGGTCGCCAGCCCACAGGCTGCCGGGGTGGCTTCAGGCGCAGCGGCCGAGCTGCGCACCGTCGATCTCGACTGGTTCGACGAAGCGCGCCAGCGCCCCGTCCCCGTGCGCCTCTATCTGCCGCCCACGGCCGATGGCGATCGGACGCTGCCGCTGGTCGTCTTCTCGCACGGGATGGGCGGTTCGCGGCGAGGCTACAGCTATCTGGGTGCCTACTGGGCGAGCCAGGGCTACGCCAGTCTGCACCTGCAACACGTCGGCAGCGACCGCTCGCTGTGGGCCGGCAACGTCTTTGGCCTCGTCTCGCGCCTGCACGCCGCAGCCAGCGACGAGGAAGCCGTCGCACGCGTCGGCGACCTGCGTTTCGCGCTCGACCGCCTGCTCGCCGACCCGGAACTCGGAACACGGATCGACGCGACGCGGATCGTCGGCGCCGGGCACTCGTACGGGGCGAACACGATCCTGCTCGCCGTCGGCGCACGCGTCGAGCGCGACGGGCGAGTCGTCGACCTCGCCGATCCACGCCTCGCGGGGGCGATCCTGATCTCGGCGCCGCCCTTCTACGGCGAGAGCGATCTGCAGAGGATCGTCGCCGGCGTCCGCGTGCCGACCTTGCACGTCACGGCCACCGAAGACGACATCCGGATTCCCGGCTACTATTCGGGAGTCGAGGACCGGATCAGCGTCTTCGAGGCGATGCCCGGTGCCCGCAAGGTGCTCGCGGTGTTCGCCGGCGGGTCGCACAGCATGTTCACCGATCGCGCCGCGACCGGTGGCCTCGCGCTCAACGCGCAGGTCAAGGCGGCGACGCGCGAACTCTCGCTCGCTTTCCTGCGCAGCGTCTTCGCCGGCGACGAGGGCGACGACCGCGCGCTGCGCGACTGGCCGCAACGGTACGACGGGATCGTCGCCCGCTTCGTCGCCGGCGGTTCGTGAATTCTGAAGGCCGGCCAAGGCTTGCCGCTGGGGGGAGCGAAGCGCTGGTCGCCAGCCCGGAAACGCCGCGGGGCTTGCCGCAGCCCGCCGATCCTGCCGATAATCGTCGCCGTTCGCGGAGAAGGGCATGGCGCTGGCGCTCAGGGACAACGATCGGCACACTTACGGCGACTACCTGCACTGGCCGGACGAGGTGCGCTACGAACTGATCGGCGGGCTTGCCTACGCGATGGCGCCCGCACCAAGTGTCGCTCACCACGAAGTGCTGCTGGCGATCGCCCGTCAGGCGGCCGCGGCGCTCGATGGATCGCCGTGTCGCGTGTTCGTCGCGCCCGTGGACGTACGCCTGCCGATGGCCGACGAGGCTGACGAAGACGTCGACACCGTCGTCCAGCCGGACATCCTGGCCGTTTGCGATCCGGCGAAGATCGACGAGCGCGGCATTCGCGGTGCGCCAGACTGGATCGTCGAGGTGCTTTCGCCGGCCACCGCTGGCCACGATCAGGTGCTCAAGCGCGCCCTCTACGAACGGCATCGGGTGCGCGAGTACTGGCTCGTGCATCCGGCCGACCGCGTGCTGACCGTCCATCGGCTCGACGGGACTGCCTTCGCCATGCCCGTGGTCCAGGAACTGCTCGGCGAGACACAGGTGGCGGCGTTGCCCGGCGTCGTCATTCACTGGGAGTCGGTGACCCGCCACCTCTGAGCCAGGCCAATCGCCTGGCAGGGTCGGCGTGAGGGATCGCCAGGCCGTTGATCCCGTGGGTGTGGCGGACAAGGGCTCCACCGGTGCCAGCCCCCCGGCGTCGACGAGTCGGCCGATGGCCGTCGGAGTAAAATGCCGGCATGGCGACTCCGCGATTCATCCATCTGCGCCTGCACAGCGAGTACTCGGTCACCGACGGCATCGTCCGTCTCGACGACGGGATCGCGCGCGCGCTGCGCGTCGGCATGCCGGCTCTGGCGCTGACCGACCTGGCCAACGTCTTTGGCCTGGTCAAGTTCCATTCGGCGGCGCGCGGCAAAGGGATCAAGCCGCTGCATGGGTGCGACGTGTTCGTCGCCAACGAGGCCGATCCCGACCGCCCCTGGCGCCTGCTGCTGCTCTGCCGCTCGCGGCAGGGTTATCTGCAGCTCTGCGAACTGCTCTCGCGGGCTTACCTGGCCCCGCGCGTTCGCGGGCGGGCCGAGATCACCCGGCGCATGCTCGAGGAGGTCGGCGCCGACGGACTGATCGCGCTCTCGGGAGCGGCGGCTGGCGACGTCGGCGACGCGCTGCTCCAGGGCAGCCGCGAACTCGCCGCGCGTCGCGCCGAGTCCTGGGAGGCGCTTTTCCCCGGGGCCTTCTATCTCGAGGTGCAGCGCTACGGACAGGCGCAGCAGGAGGCTCTGGTCACGGCGACGGCCGACCTCGCCGCCGAACTGCAGCTGCCGCTCGTCGCGACGCAGCCGATCCAGTTCCTCGAACGCGACGACTTCAAGGCGCACGAGGCGCGCGTGTGCATTGCCGAGGGCTACATGCTCGGTGATCCACGCCGGCCGCGGCTGTACACCGAGGAGCAGTATTTCAAGTCCGGCGCGGAGATGATCGAGCTGTTCGCCGACCTTCCCGAAGCGATCGAGAATTCTTGGGAGATCGCCCGCCGGTGCAACCTCGAGATCCCTCTCGGCCGGAGTTACCTGCCCGACTTTCCGACGCCGCCCGGCGTCAGCCTCGAGGGCTACCTGCGCGAGCAGGCGATCGCCGGCCTCGAACTTCGCCTGCAGCGGCTCTTCCCCGACCCGGCGGTGCGCGCGCGCGAGCGGCCGGCGTACGACGCGCGCCTGCAGCTCGAGACCGAGACGATCGTCCAGATGGGCTTTCCGGGCTACTTCCTGATCGTCGCCGACTTCATCAACTGGGCCAGGCACAACGGTTGTCCGGTCGGGCCCGGCCGCGGCTCGGGCGCCGGATCGCTGGTCGCCTACGCGCTCGGCATCACCGATCTCGATCCCCTGCGCTATGCGCTGCTCTTCGAGCGTTTCCTCAACCCGGAGCGGGTGTCGATGCCCGACTTCGACATCGACTTCTGCCAGGACAACCGCTGGCGGGTGATCGAGTATGTCCGCGAGAAGTACGGCGCCGCGGCGGTGTCGCAGATCGTCACCTTCGGCACGATGTCCTCGAAGGCGGTGATCCGCGACGTCGGCCGGGTGCTCGACCTGCCCTACAACTTCTGCGACCAGCTGTCGAAGCTGATTCCGGTCGAGACGAACCGGCCGCTGTCGCTGGCCAGGGCGATCGAGGCCGAGCCGCAGCTGAAGCAGCGCATCGACGAAGAGGAGGAGGTCCGCGATCTTTTCGACCTCGCCGCCCGGCTCGAGGATCTGACGCGCAACGTCGGCATGCACGCCGGCGGCGTGCTGATCGCCCCCGGCAAGCTGACCGACTTCTGCCCGGTCTATTCGGCCGACGGCGGGGGATCGGTCGTCTCGCAGTACGACAAGGACGACGTCGAGAAGGTCGGACTGGTCAAGTTCGACTTCCTCGGGCTGCGCAACCTGACGATCATCGAGCTGGCGCTCGATTACGTCGAGCAGCTGACCGGCGAGCGTCCCGACCTGAACACCCACGGCTTCGACGATCCGCGGGCCTACCAGATCCTCAAGGACGGCAACACGACGGCGATCTTCCAGGTCGAATCGGAAGGCATGAAGAAGCTGGTCAGGAAGCTCGCCCCCGACCGCTTCGAGGACATCATCGCCGTCCTCGCGCTCTACCGGCCGGGGCCTCTCGGCTCGGGAATGGTCGACGACTTCATCCTGCGCAAGAAGGGGCAGCAGCGGATCGACTACTTCATCGACGACCTCAAGTCCTGCCTCGAGCCGACCTACGGGGTGATCGTCTATCAGGAACAGGTGATGCAGATCGCGCAGATCATCGGCGGCTACACGCTCGGTG
>NZ_JAMTDX010000086.1 GCF_023806625.1 Accumulibacter sp. | reverse complement strand
GCGTCGTCGGTGACCGGCTACACGGATTACCGTGCCTGGGCGCAGCCGGTGGATCGGACGAGCCAGGCCTCGGTGGTCGTGACCACGGCGAACGTCACGCTCTCGGCGGCCGAGGCCCGCTGCGGCTATCTGATCACCACCGGGGTGCTGACCGGCCACCGGTCGGTGATCGTGCCGGACCACTGGCGCGCCGACGTCTTCTGCGCGAACACCGGCGCCTTCACGACGATCTTCCGGACGGCCGGGGGCAGCGGCATCGTCGTCGGTCAGGGCAAACGCTGCCTCCTGCGCGCCGACGGCGTCAATGTCGTGCGCGTGACGCCGGACGTCTGATTAGGGAGGGGCGAGTGGCCAGCGATTCGGGAGCGACGGATCGGGAAGAGCCGCGGGTCGAGCGGCGCAAGATGGTGACGCTGCCGCAGGAGGAGTTCGAGGCGATGCTCGAGCGAGCCGCCGAGCGCGGGGCTCGGCATGCCCTGCACGGGGTGGGGCTCGATGGCGCCGATGCGGCGCACGACATCCGTGAGCTGCGGAGTCTGCTCGACGCCTTCAACGAGGCGAAGAAGACCGCATGGCTGACGATCGTCCGGATGCTGGTGACGGGACTGGTGATGGCGACGCTCGCGGGGGCGTTCGTGAAGCTGAAGGTGTTTGGGGGTGGGCAGTAGGCAAGCTACCCGGGTGGCGGTGTCCGGGGATATCGGTGACTGTTAGGTTGGCGGCGTCCTTGCGATGGCGCTTTCGACCGCAAGAACTCCCTCCGGACTCGACAGACGAGGAGCTATCGCAGTGGAGCGGAACGGCAAGTCGTCCCGGCGCAGCGGGAAAGGGTGGAGCGCGCCGATCGCGGAGTACCACCACCGGTGGCGGCGGGGTCAAAGAGTCTTGCGGCGGCAGGGGATCAGCACCGTTAAACTTATACCGCTGGAGGGGCTGTTCGGCACTGCGCCGAAAACCGGCGTTCGGTGCTGACTCCGGCAGGAGCGCGCCGTTCGCTCCTGCCCGATGCGCGCGAACCGCCGGAAGACGCTCAGGCAGCCTGCGGAACCCCGTTTGGCGCTTGCCTCGCCATTGACCCCAGCCGCGGGAAGCTTACAATACCCACGAGTACTGCCTTGGCAGGGATCCAATCCAGCGTGCTTATCTTCTGCGGCTGCGCCAGCGCGTGAACCGGAGGTACCCCGTGCGGCAGAGAAACGCTATTCGCTATGCGCCATTGCGTGTGGAACGGAACGATTGATGACCTATGCAGAGCAATGGCAGCCGCTATCGAGCCGTATCCCTAAGACGAGGCGGTAACGCTGCCAGACGGTTTACTGAGGGACGGACTCATGGGTGACTGCGACGGTAGTCCGACGTTCGAGGGGCTGGAAAAGACCCTTCTAGACTTGGTTGTAGAGAGCTGGCGCTTCGCCAAGCTCTTCCAGCGCCTCCTGACGAAAGTGGACGCCGGTGAAGGCTCTCGCTACATCAATCAGTACCGCTACTACCTCAAGCGCCTGGACGATTGCCTGAGCCAGGCTGGATTCCACGTCGCGAACGTTGAAGGTCACCCCTACGATGTTGGGATGGCTGCCAGCGCGCTCAATATTGGCGATTTTGGACCCGACGACGCACTTCTCGTCGATCAGATGGTTGAACCCATTATCATGGGACCGGAGGGCCTTGTGCGTTCAGGAACCGTAATGCTTCGGAAGACTGCGGAATGAAGAACTACGTGGGGATCGACCTCGGAACGACCAACAGCGCCATATGCTCCTACGACGGTGAGAACGTCAGACTTTACAAGAGCCCTGAGCAGCACGACGTTACCCCTTCGGCAATCTTCATCGACAAACGCGGCAACAAGTACGTCGGGGCACGGGCTTACAACAACTCGGCCAGGAACCCGGACAACGCGGCTGTCCTGTTCAAGCGCCTGATGGGCACGAGCACCCCGATCAAACTGCCGGCGATCGACCTCACAATGAGCCCCGAGGAATGCTCGGCGGAGATTTTGCGAGTGCTGTTCGGCTTTCTCCCTGAGGAAATCCGCAACGATCCCGAGACGGGGACGGTAATCACGGTACCGGCGGCCTTCAACCAGATGCAAAAGGATTCCACCATGTCGGCCGCCGAAGCGGCGGGCCTCGGCAAGGTAGCCCTGATGCAGGAACCTGTCTCAGCCGTAATGAGCGTCATGCGCCATCGCAAGGGCGACGGCGTATTCCTCGTCTATGACCTCGGCGGCGGAACCCTGGACATCGCAATAGCCGAGAGCATCGCTGGCCGCGTCAATCTGCTGGCCCACGGCGGCATTGCAATGTGCGGCGGACGCGACTTCGACCGCATCCTGCTCGACAACGTAGTCAAGCCCTGGTTGTTGGATAACTTTGATCTCCCAGAAGACTTTACCGTCAACGCGCAATACAAGTCGCTCGTCAGGATGGCGACGTGGGCGGCAGAGAAGGCGAAGATCGAACTGTCCTCGAAGGAGGAGGCTGTCATCAGCCTATCCGAAACCGAACTGGGCGCCAAGGATGCGTCTGGCGAGGAGATGTACCTTGATATCCCGTTCCCGCGTGCGGTGCTCGACGAACTGATTGAACCCAAGCTTGCCGAATCGATCCAGGCGGCGCGAGAGACGATGGAAAAGGCGGGACTGACGCCGCACGACATCGAGCGTGTCGTCTTCGTCGGAGGCCCGACACACTACAAGCCGTTGAGAGACAAGGTGGCGTTCGAGCTTGGAATCGCTCCCTCCACGGACGTGAATCCGATGACCGCCGTGGCAGAAGGCGCCGCCGTGTTCGCGGAATCCATCGACTGGAATTCGATGACGCGGAGTCGCAAGAGCACGCGTGGCGCCATCAGTGCTGGCGGCCGGCTTGATCTCGCTTTCAACTATATCGCACGCACCCCTGACAGGCGCGCCAAGATCGCGGTCAAGCTCGGCGGTACCGCCCTGGCCGGAGCGGCATTCCAGATTGATAGCCTGGATACAGGTTGGTCTTCCGGTCGCATCGCGCTGAAGGATGGGGCAACAGTCGAGGTCACCCTGACCAAACCTGGTGAGAACACCTTCAAGATATTCGTTTTCGATTCGACAGGTGGTCCGATCTTCCTTGAGAACAGCAAGATTGTCATTACCAGGACGGCGGCGACCATCGATGGCATTCCGTCTTCGTCCTCAATTGGTATCGAGGTGCTCGACAAACTTGGTGGTCGTGCGGTAGTCGACTTTATCGTAAAGGAAGGCGATTCACTGCCAAAGAAAGGCCAGAAGACCTACAAGGCTGGTGAATCCTTGAAGGCCGGCAGCAACGGCGTAATCAATTTTAAGCTCTGGGAAGGGGATATTGAAGACCCTGTCACCGACAATCGCCCGATTGGCCTGTTCACGATCAACGGCCATGATTTCGAGAGCGGCGTGATCTCGGCCGGCGCCGATCTGATCTGCGAGTACGAAGCGTCCGACTCGGGCAACATCTGGTTATCCGTCACGGTACCAAGCATCGGCGGCACTTTCAACAGCAGCCATAACTTCTATTCACGCGATGGTGGTTTGATCGACTACACCAGTGCCTCGATTCAGGTTCGTGAGGACGCGGAATCCGTTCGTTCGCGCGTTCAAGCGGTGTCCGAGAAAGTCGAGAATCCTAAGCTGGATCAGGCCATGGAGAAACTCGATCAAGCCACCAATCTGAAGGAGGGCGAGAGCGATCCGGAAACCGCCAAGCAGGCAATGGACAGCGTCCTTGAAGCCAAGAAGTTGCTGGCGCAGGTCAGGAAGGAACACATCAAGGAAATCCGGCAGCTCGACTTGGATCGCTGCGTCGGCTTCTTCAACAGCAGCGTTCGTGAGTACGCCAGGCCGACGGAAGTATCGGCTTTCGAAAACCTTGCGCGCACCGCTCGACGTTCCATCGACAGCAATAGCTCCGACTTCGAGAGCCATCTTGGCAAGCTCAAGGGGAAGAACTTTGACATCCTCTGGCGGCAGGACTGGTTCGTGGTCGATTGGTTCAAGCACCTGTCCGAGGAAACGTACCTCTTCCCGGACAAGCGCAAGCATGCCGAGTTGGTCGCAATCGGACGGGAAGCGATCAATGCCGACGAAATCGACAAGCTCCGGCGGGTTGTCTGGGAACTCGACAACATGAAGATTGGCACCGCCGTGGACGACGAAATGTTCGCGGCTGCCAACATCGTCCGGGGTTGATCCATGCCGCTTGATGCCTGGCTGCCGGTAGGACTGTGTCTCCCAGATGGGGCAAAGGTTCGACTCGCCTTGCATGAGGGGGGCGACTGGCAAATCTTCGAGGCGCAAGGCTGCGGCCACGTCTTGGTAGTCAAAGACTCGCTACACCAACGCTGGATTGAGTCGAAACTCATCGATTCGGGTGTGTTTTCCCCGTTCTCGTTCGGCGGCGACAGTCTATTCGAGGCGTCTTGCGGTAGCGGGCATGTCCTGGCTCCGACCCTGGCCTGCAAGTCCCCCGATTCCAAGAACGAGGCATTGGCATTCGCCGATGCCTTGCGTGCCACCAGACAGATCGATCCCGAAAGCGCATTCCAAGATGCCATCTATGTCGAGAAGCTCTCCAGGCTTCTGCCGACGTACACGCTGACCGCTCGTGTCCCTGACGATGTCGTGTTTGGCTCCTGGATAACTGGGGGCGTGCCGGTATCCGTCACCGCCTTCCGGCGCCTGCGGACACTCGTTAGCTGGCTGGGCGAGCAGCACCTGCGTGAAGTTGTCCAGCGGGCAGGGTTTGCAGTGCCGACAACCTCCGGAAGAACACGAGGATCGGAAAAGACGGCCGAAGCCAAGACATCAGCAGGGGAAGAACCAAAGGAATCGGTACCCGAGACATTCACCTTGGCTGGGCGACCAGAACTGGAAAGCTTTCTGATCGAACACGTCATCGACATCATCGAGAACAAGGAGCGCTACAAGGCCCTTGGTATTGAATTCCCATCGGCGATCATCCTTCATGGACCTCCCGGTTGCGGCAAGACGTTCGCCATTGAGCGGCTCGTCGAGTATTTGGGTTGGCCAAGTTTCCAGATTGAAGCTTCCAGCGTCGCCAGCCCCTACATCCACGAGACCAGCAAGAAGATCGCCGAGGTCCTCGATAAGGCCATCAAGAATGCACCATCCATTCTTGTCATCGACGAAATGGAAGCGTTCCTCGCTGATCGGCAAATGGGCACTGGTTCGAGCCACCACAGGGTAGAAGAGGTTGCCGAGTTCCTTCGTCGCATCCCCGAGGCGATCAAGAACGAGGTCCTGATCGTCGCGATGACAAACCGAATTGAGATGATCGACCCGGCAATCCTGAGAAGAGGCCGGTTCGACCACGTCGTGAAGGTCGATATGGCGTCGGAAGCCGAGGTTCTGTCGTTGCTCCAGAATCTCGTTGGTCAGTTGCCGCAGGAAGGTGACATCAACTTGGCCACGCTGGCGAAGAAACTTTCGGGACGCCCGCTGTCGGATGTCGCCTTCGTGGTCCGCGAAGGTGCGCGGATTGCCGCTCGATCCGGCAAGGACAAATTGAACCAGGAGAGCCTGCTCAAGGCTTTGGAGGCTTCCCCCGCCAGGGATGAGGACGGCGGGAACCGGAAGATCGGGTTCGTTTGAAGTGAGCCAGCCATGTCAGATAACAAGAACGATGGAAAGGGATTCGCTGGGCTCGATTCGATGGTTTCGGACGTTACGGATGATGTCCGGAACGTAATCAGCAAGCTGCCGCAGCCAAGGCAGGAGCCGCCTCGCGCTCCGCCTCCCAGTCCGCTGCCGGTTCAATCTGAGCCGGTTCAGCCGCAACCGGCTCCGCCGCTGTCGCGTCCAGCCCCCATTGCTTCCGGCAAGCAGCCTTCAGGTGGGAAGAATTGGCTCGTATGGGGCGGGATCATCCTCTTCTTGATCTGGGTGTTCGGTAACTCTGGCAAGTCGAATAACAACACCTCGTACTCGCCGCCGCCCTCGTCTTCGTCGTCATCATCGTACGCGCCCGCTCCGGCGCCAGTTCCGGCACCCGCGCCGGCTGTCGTGTCTTCCGCCGGTGAAAAACCACCAGTGGGGAACGGCCTGTCCTTCAACCGAGAGCAAATCCGGTACTGCCTGACTGAGAAATATCGCGTTTCCGCCATTGAAAGCATCGTCGATAACACACGCAGCGGCGAGGTCGCAGCGTACAACGCGATGGTCGATGATTACAACAGCCGTTGCAGCCATTTCCGCTATCGGCGGGGAATGCTGGAAAGCGTCCGTTCGGAAGTCGACGCCAGAGCTAATGAAATCCGGAAGGCAGCCCAAAGTGCGTGGATTAGGCAGGTGCTTGGCATCAGGTCGTCGGCAACGCCCGCCGCGGGAGCAAGTAAGCAACGGGCCTCTGTCGAGACCGCCCCTCCACCTGTAGCCCAGACAGTCGCTGCAGCACCTTCACTGCCGGCTTCTCAACCATCATCAGTGAGCAGCGCTCAAAACTTGACCACTGCTGAGCGGGAATCGCTTGAAGCTGCGTGCTCTCAGGACAAGTACCTCAACGGGCCTGCAGCGTATAACCAGTGCCTCGTGAACCAACTGGCAGCGGTCAATGGCCAGTCGGGAAGGCCAAACCTATCTGGGTTGAATACTGCTGAGCATGAATCAATTGAGGCCGCGTGCTCGCAAGATAAGTATCTGAACGGTCCCGCTGCCTACAACTCGTGCCTTAACCGGCAGCTAGCAGCTTTGAGCAAGAGCGGTAGCCGTCCGTCGTTGGCCGGGCTTTCTTCAAATGACAGAAACGCTGTTGAGATGGCCTGCTCACAGGACAAATACCTGAATGGCCCGGCCGCTTACAACTCGTGTATGTCGCGGGAACTCGCTTCAATGAGATCGCGATAATGACTAGGGCAATTTGCTTCAACTGTGGGGCTAAGAAATTCGGGGCCTTTACCCAGTGTGCTGCTTGCAAGGCGACCCCGAGCAGCCAGGAGCAGCTCGAAACCTCAATGGCTCTTTGCGAGCACATGCATTCGAGCCAACAACTGGGCATCTTCGCCGAAGACATCCACCAGCATCGGAAGTTGGTTTTCCGTCCTGGGGTTCTCGATCAGGCCCGAGAGGCGCTCAAAGACCCGCAACTGGTAGCTATGCTGGGCCTGGTGGTCAAGAATGCTAACCGGGACTCTCCACGACCCTCGTCGTCGCCGCCTCGGCCAAGCCCGGCCCAGGCTGCAAGCCACATCAAGGTCAGGCGCGACGCCCCCGTGACCACCGATCTTCATAAGACAGCGTTTGCCATTCTGGATGTAACAACCAGAGATAACCGGCGCAGGATCGTCGAACAGGCGGAAGAGAGAAGCCTTTCGGTGGATCACGAGCTGTGTGCCAAGGCCCGTTCGGAACTCACGAATCCGCGAAATCGCCTTTCTCTGGAAGTCACCTGGCTGCCTGGTATCTCACCGAAACGCGCATCTGCCTACTGCACGTTGATCAGGCACGACCTGGACAAGTACATGTCCGCCGCCGAGAACGAGGCACCGCTGGTCAAATCGAACCTGATCGCGGCGGCCCTGGAACTGTTCGATGCCGACATGGACGCCGACGATTGGGCTTCCTGGATTTACCAATTGGCCTCGGAGTCCGACCAGATCGACGCGGAGGATGTTTTACGACTGGTTAACGAAGACCGTGCCGTTGCGGGCTTCCCGCTGGTATCCGGTCCTGAACTCGTTGAGGAAGAGGTTTCCAATCGCCGACGCTACTACAAGGACGCGATCAAGAACGCGATTGATCGGCTACCCACCAAGCGCATGATCGATGTCATGACCGATGTGGTCGAAACGGCAACGCTGTCTGGAGAAGAGGCCGCGCCGTTATTGATCGACGAACTGATCGACAGCTACGAACTTGGCGTGCGCTCGTTCCTTGAGCGCGAGGCGGATAACGTGGAGAAGCTGATCGGCTCGATCAGGAGCAGCGCCAGCAATGGTGTGAGAGCGGTGACTCCCCTGATCGACAAGCTCGATAGGGTCATCCGGAACTGGGACCGAGTTGCTCAGCCCATCCAAGTCAGCATGAAGTCGCGTGGCCTTGAGCACGACCAGAGCCGGCGTATGGCACTCGACGTGAGAGGTCTCGGGGTTGACCTGTTCAATGAGCACCAGATGTTGGATCAGGCGGAACGGCTGACGAACCTACTGAGGGACGTGTTTGCCGAACTGCCAGAGGTGGTCAATCGTCTCGAAGAGGATTCTGTCGCTATCTCCAACATTCAAAGGGATAGAGAGAAAGCGCAGAAGCAAGCCAACGATTGGGTGCAAGAGATCAGCTTTGAAGGTCAGATCGGGCTTGTCTTCAAGGATACGCTGAGGATTTCGCCGAATGGTGTCGAGTGGAAGGGCTCCCGTGTGGCGCTCGAAAACGTGACGGGTATCGGCTGGGGTGCTACTCGAAATTCGGTTAATGGCATCCCGACCGGAACCGACTACTTCATCTTTTGGTGCGATCAACACAACGTTACGCGGGTTCAGTTGAACCGTGAGACTGTCTATTCGACCTTCATTGACAAGCTCTGGAAGGCCGTCGGCGTTCGGCTGCTTACCGAGATGCTGGGTGGCCTGCGCGAGGGCAAACGGTATCGATTCGGCAACGCCATTCTCGACGACTTCGGAATGGAACTGACCAAGAGCCACTTGTTCAGCGCCGACGAGAAGATCAAGGCGACCTGGGCAGAGCTGCAAATCTGGAATGCCAATGGCTCGCTCCATGTCGGCAAGACCAACGACAAGAAAGCGGTCCTGGAGCTTCCGTATCAGGGCGCCAATAACGCTCATGTCCTTGAGGCCGCGATCCGCACAAAGTTCAAGACCGGCAATCCCAGGCTGAGCAGCATTTTCGACGACTAGAAATTAACCAACAATAATTCAGGGAGTATAAGAAATGGGATTCTTTTCCAAGCTACTCGGCAAGGAGGACGAGGGGCAGAAGGCTCTCAGGGAAGCCATGCAAATGATCTGGAAGATCGTCGACGACGAGAAATTCCAGAACACGCTACTCGGTGATGAAATGGAGGCCCTGCTGAATAGCGCGCCGGCCATCGATGAACGTCCAGACGGGCAGGGCGCCTTCGGACTGGACCAGCGCAATCCGATTCCCGTCAATGGCGCCATCGGCGAGTTGGCTTACCTTTCTCGGCTGGAGACCAACAACGGCGAACGAATGATGTTCCATCGGATCGGCTCGATCAACACAATTGACGTTTTCGAAGCCGTGACCTACTCAGGCAGCGGCTGGTTTATCTTCTTCATCGATCTCTATCACCCGAGGCGGTCGCGGAAGGCGCCACCGGGGTTTCGCCTCGCCAACGAGCCGCGCCAGTTCAGCGGCTTTCACAATTTCTGCCGAAACTTTCCCTACGACTTTGCAGATGCAAAGCAGGCGTCGCCTGAGATGCTCCGCATGGCCTACATTCCCCTCGGCAACGTCATGCCACAGATGGAGAAGACGGCTTTCACCCGGCCAATGTCTCACAAAGCCAAACTCGACATCGTGATAAGCAATCTGTCGAGCCGCACGGACACGTGACTGGGCTATGTCGTCTGAAAAGAGGGGGTCCAGCGCATGCCGTTGTACACAACTCACCCCGAGGCCGCCGGACGGATGAACTGGAGACCGACGACGCAGTCCATGATGCGCTGTAAGCCGATCCCCCCAAATTCGACAGCGAAGGACGCAGGTGATTGTTTATGCCCAATTCACCCATGCGGAATTGGCACGACACGCGTCTGGTTGTAGGCTCGGCCAGGGCGATGCTCGCGAACGGCTCCTTCTGCTGGATGGTGACAACGGACAGGCCGGATGCTGACTGACGGTGATGCAGCGTCACCTCCTGGGGTACGGGATCCGGCGGGCGATCTCGAGCGCTCGCTCGGGAGAGATGGGGCTACCCGTGGACTTCAGGCGCAGGCGCAACCGTTGATTTGCGTTCAGCATTACCCCAAAACCGCAGAGCGTTTGTGATGGCGTACGTTCTGCCCCGCCAGGACACTGGCCGCAAACTCTCTGCAACAACCACGAATACCCCGCTCAACGCCATGTTTTGCGGGGTTTTTCGTGTAAACGTCCCGGGCTCGCCGCTCCCGCAAAGGTCATATCCGCGCTCTCGAGGGCCAGTTCTCTCGGAAGCTCGTGACCTCGCCAATTTGGCACGGTCTTTATAAGCGATTGTTTTTATGCGATTTCCTGAGAGTGCTGGACGGCTTCACGATGGCGTATGCTTTGCTTTCGTGAGGTACGCGATCGCGAATTGTCTGGGTGGTGATGGGCCGAAGACAGGCTATCGCGGCCATGGAAGCTCTCGATGATCGGATGATCGTTCCCGCTCCCACCATCGAGGGCATTCGCTTTTCTACAAGAAGGCGACATCGTCGTGCATCCGGGCCGGAGGCCAGTCAGTGCTCCCGGCGCCAAGTTCAAGATTGACGCCGCTTGCAGGGGGTGCCTATACTCTGTGCGAGGTCATGCAATTTCTTGTCCTCGGCCAGATTCTGGACACGGCGAAAACCTGTCGGGCGGACACCGCGAGGGTGGAGTTCATCTTCCGGGCTGGATCCGTTCCACCGAATGATGACCAGTTGCACGCAGGAAGGAGGCCGGAGCATGAAACGCGCACTTCCCGATCTGACCAGCGCTCGACCAGTAACGGGCGAGAAAGTGACCATAGTCTTTCATGCAGACGGGAGGCAGGTCGATCTTCCCGTGCTTGCCGGCACCCACGGTCCCAAGGTCATTGACGTCCGGCCGCTCTACGCAGAGACGGGCTATTTCACCTACGACCCAGGGTTCATGTCGACCGCGAGCTGCGATTCGGCGATCACCTTCATCGACGGCGAGCGCGGCATACTTCTGCATCGCGGGTACCCGATCGAAGAACTTGCGGCACATGCCGACTTCCTCGAAGTCTGTTATCTCCTCCTCTACGGGAAGCTACCCACGCAATCAGAACTCAAGCACTTCGACGATCTGATTGGCCACCACACAATGGTCCACGAGCAGTTCAAGCGGTTTTTCGAGGGCTTCCGCCGGGACGCACACCCGATGGCTGTGATGGTGGGCACCGTCGGAGCGCTGAGCGCCTTCTACCATGACAAGATCGACATCACTGATCCCGAAGCCCGGATGGTGGCAACGCACCGCCTCATCGCCAAGATGCCGACCATCTGCGCCATGGCCTTCAAGTACTCGCTCGGGCAACCTTTCCTGCACCCTCTCAACGGGTTGGGTTACGCCTCGAATTTCCTCCGGATGTCTTTTGGCATCCCCGCACAGGAATACGTGGTGAGCCCTGTCCTGGCACGTGCCATCAACCGTTTTCTGGTGCTGCACGCGGATCACGAGCAGAACGCCTCTACCGCGACGGTGCGCATTGCCGGCTCGAGTCACGCGAATCCTTATGCATGCGTCGCGGCCGGAATCACGGCGCTCTGGGGGCCGGACCACGGTGGCGCAAACGAGGCGGTGGTTAACATGCTCGAGGAGATCGGGAGCAAGGACCGCATCCCCCTCTACATCAAGCGTGCCAAGGACAGGAGCGATCCATTCCGGCTTACCGGCTTCGGTCACCGGGTCTACAAGAACTACGACCCACGTGCGGCGATCCTGCGCGAATCCTGCCACGAGGTACTCGCGGAACTGGGCAAGAAAGAAGAACCGTTGTTCGCTCTGGCACTCGAACTTGAGCGCATTGCCCTCGATGACGATTACTTCGTCCAGCGCAAGCTGTTTCCAAACGTTGACTTCTACTCGGGCATCCTGCTGCGGGCCATTGGCTTCCCCAATGCGATGTTTCCGTCTCTCTTCGCGCTTGGCCGCACGATCGGCTGGATCGCTCAATGGAAGGAGATGATCGAGGCACCGGATCAACATATCGCCCGCCCAAGACAGCGTTACACGGGTCATCCGATTCGACCCTACTTGCCCCTCGCGGAGCGCTGATACGCTGCGACGCAGGGGTAGTCGGTTGCGGCGTGGCCCGGCGGGGTCGCCCGGTCCCGACCAACTGTTGACAGGCGCTTCGTCTGAAGCCCACACCTGAACTCGCCCTGGGCATCAATGTCCGCATCACCGAAGCTCTGCGGAGTGCCTCCGCGTATCGACATTGGCCACCAGCGCTCGCTGAAGTCTGGCGCCCCGGGAGCCAATTCTCTCGCAGGCTACTCACTTCGCGAATTTGGTACGGTTTTTTTAAGTGATTGTTTTGACCTGCAGTTTATCCACTCCTTCGCGACCCCCGGCTGGTGGACTTCAGCGTCCGGCTGTTCTCGATGACCGTGCGCACGACCTTGTCGGGCGCGCCACCCGGCATCTCCGCCTCCACCTCGATGGTCACCGTCACTCTCGCGCCAACGAAGCCGACCAAGTGTGAAATCACCTCCTCCGCGATGCGGCTGGCGTCACGACCGACACGGGCGGCATCGAGGACGACCGTGCCGTGGAAACGCTTCGGTCTCGCTGCAACCGGCTCAAGTTCCGTTCCCGTTGCTGGCTTCCCGGCAAGCGGAACGGCCATCGTTCCGGGGCCACCCCGGGTCGGCGGCTTCGCTGTGCCCCTCGACCCCGGGTTCTCGCGTTCGCCATCGAGCTGCCGGGCCGCCACCTCCGGTTTGACCACCAGCCCGGGCGCGTGGGCGTCGGTCAGAGCCACCATCTGCCCCGCCCGCAGACCCTGGTAGCGACCCGCCGACTCGTCGAACCCGTCGGCGAAGGCAAAGCCGTCCTGCATCCAGGTCAGCAGACTCACGCCGTTGCTGATCGCGCTCAGCAGGACGCTCGAATCCCTGAGCCGCGGCAGGTAAAGGTAGCGCGCGAAATCCTCGACCAATTGCTTGACCGCCACGTGATCGCCGCGCCAGAGCGGGACGCGCTCGAGATCCATGCGCAGCCGCGTCGAGGCAAAGGTGGTCAGATACAGCTCGTCGCTGCGCAGCTTCCGGCTGGCTCGTACGGCCAGCGTATCGGTCCCGGGCAGCCGCAGCGCTTCCCAGGTGGTCGGCGCCTGCGGTGTCGCCTGCACCGGCACCAGCAGCCAATGATAGGTCTCCGGCAGTCGGGCGGTGACCGTGCCATCGGCGGCGGTCTTCTGCGTCTCGGCCTGGGTCACCTGGTAGGGAGTCAGGTTGAGCGGCACCCTCTCGGCGAGGATCGACTCCCACGCCAAGACCTTGCGTGCCGCCTCGTCGAGGTCCTGCAGCCGGGTCTTGTCCGCCGCCAGGAAGACCAGCGTATTCCGGTACAGGCGAGGCATAGTGCCGCGGCCCTCGCGGCCAGCTCGCCGGCGCTGTGGCCTTCGCTGCCGTACGGATGATCGACGCCGAGCACGACGAGGCGCGCGTCCGTATCGTCGGGCACGTCGGCGCCGGACGCCGGCATCGGGTCAATGCGCGCGAAGTCGCCCTTGCGCTCGAGATCCTTGCGCAGGCGCCTTTCGCGCAGCCGAGTTTGACGCGCCGGTCCTCGATCCCGTGTGCGCGGCGTCCGTGGTCGGCGCCGAGCCCAGGTAAATCGCTCGCGCCACCCGCCGGCTCGCCGAGACCCGGCCCAGATTGGGCAAGTCGCGATCGAGCTTCAGCGGCAGCGAGTTCGGCCCATCGACATCTTTCTCGATCACCGGCACCCAGTTGTTCGAGAGGTAGCGCGTCAGTTCGGACTGCACGCGCGCGTCGTCGATCGCCACGTTGCCGGGCAGGATCAGCGGATTGTGGTCGCGCTTTTCCCACAGGCTGTGGATCACCGCCGCCATCAGCCGCAGCACGTCGGGCGTGCGCTGGAATTTCACCAGCGTCGACCAGTTGGTATGCAGCCGGTCGAAGACTTCCGGATGGATCGGATAGGCGGCGCGGATGCGCTTTTCGTAGTCGGACTCGCGGCACTCCGGCGGAAACGCCGCCTGCTGGGTCCGGTAGAAATCGGCGAAGGCGCGCGCCACGGCGTGGCGGCCCCTGAACTGTGCCGGGTCGGCAAGCAATCCTCGCAACTTAGCACTTCGTCATAGTCCAGGGCTGGCTTGCGCGAAGGCC
>NZ_JAMTDX010000085.1 GCF_023806625.1 Accumulibacter sp. | reverse complement strand
CTGCTCGTCAGCAGGCATAGGCACGTCGCTACCTCGGGGGGCTTTCACGGTAACGTGACAAGTTGAGCGGCACCCGCGCAGCGAGGGCATAGTTGCGCCAGCCGGCTGTATGGCTGGCGCTCGCCCTCGCAAGTGGGGCGCAGCCGCGAGTTCTAGCGAGCGGTGTCCGCTCCAAAGGGCTGGCCCGCGTCGTGGGGAGCGGGCACAAACGGGCTCGCTTCGGACCACCTCGTTCGATACGACAGACCATCGCTCCTGGCCCTCCCTCCGAAGCGCAAAGACCCGCGTCCGCATCAACGCGCGTTATGCGGCGCGCGTGCGTTGCGCTTCGCGTTCTACCACACGCCGCAGACCTGTAGAAAGATTCAGATTGTGTGCTACAGGGGCTTCTTCCTTGGCCCAGCTGTCCATGACCGTGGAACGTGAAGTCGACATCCTACTTGACGCAGAACTTTGCGTCGGAATGCCGGGTGGATGAAGTGCATGGGCAGAAATTCCCGCGAAATCCGCGTGATGCGACAAGGAGGCGTGGACTAAATGGGGCGACAAACGCGTCATCGCGGGCCAGGGGTGGGAGGGGCCTCCGGGGCTGTTGACTCGATGGAGGGAGAGGCTCGGGGGCAGCGCGGTGCTGCGCGGACGGCTCATGGTTCCCGTGGCCGGGCGCGGTCGGGCTTCTCTCGTGCTCGTCGCCGGGGCGGCAGGGCGGCCGCTACGCCGAAGTCTTGCCCCTGCGCGCGGGCGTCTTGCGCCCGGTTTCTTGTTCAGGCCCAGCGAGGCGACCTGATCGGAGTCGGCGCCGAACTGGGGGGTCACTTGCTCCTTGACGCCGAGGATGAGGTTGGGATGTTCCCATTGGGCGGCAACCGCTGTGTCGCGTGCGGCGTCGAGCGCGTTCTGGGCGTGCCGTTCGGCTTCCTGAGCAGCGCGCATCGCTTCGTACTTGGCGGTCAACGCGACGAGGTTGTCGGCGGGGTTGGCGGGACTTTAGCCGGCCATGGCTTTCACGGCCAGGAAAGCATTCTTGTCGGCCTGCAGGGTCTCCGGTGGTAACCGGATCGTCTCGTTCTTGGCCATTTTCCCCCCAGAAAGCTCAAGTTGGCGAAAGCCGAATGGCCCTCATGCGTGTAATGTTAGAGTGCGGCAGACCAGCGTGTCAATAGACGATTTTCGCGGTGCGGATGAGCGTCCTGACGCGCAGGGGAAGCCGCCTCACGCGTGAGGCGGCTTCCCCTGCGCGTCAGGAAGGCATCGGTCGGGTCGTTTGCGTGGCCCCCCCCACGAACGGCTTCCCCTGCGCGTCAGGAAGGCATCCTGACGCCTCAGGAAAGGATCCTGACGCCTGAGGAAACCAGAGTGACTCGCCGGGCGAGCATCCCGGGCGCTCCGCCGAGCGTCGCGAGGTCTCGGGCAGGCGCTCGGCGACGACTGGCGGCGGGCGATCTCGGACAGCCGGCGCGAGGCGATCCGCGTCGGGATGATCCCGATCATCAACGCGATGTCCGCCGCCGGGATCGTCAGTCTGCCGGGGATGATGACCGGTCAGATCCTCGCCGGCACGCCGCCGGTCGAAGCGGTCAAGTACCAGATCCTGGTGATGTTCCTGATCGCCGGCGGCACCGGATTCGGGACGATCGTCGCCGTCAGCCTCGCCGCGCGCCGCCTCTTCGACGAGCGCCAACGGCTGCGCCTCGACCGGCTCGGCGGTGCCACCGGGTACTTTCCGTCACCCTGCCCTGCGCGTTGGCCATGAGCTGGCGTGAGCGCCGCACGGCCGGCCTCCGCGAAGCTTCGCGCGGGAGGACGGGCGGAACCGCCGGCCTGGATCTTCCCCGGGCGCCCGACTACACTCGAACCGAATCAAAGCGCGGTTGCGCGGCGGGCGAGACGGCAGTTCTGCCCGAACGAGGTCGGTTCTCGGAGAGGGGTACGGTCATGGTGGGGTGGCTTCCGAGGGCCGGCGGATGGTTCCGTTCGGCGATGCATGTGCTGATGCGGCGGACCAGGGCCTGTGGTGTTGTGGTGGCTGCCAGCGTGCTGTCGTGGGCCATCGCCGGCTGGCTTGGCAGCGGGGCGGCATTCGCTGCCGACAACCGGGCGCCGCCGCTGACAACCTACCCGAACCAGGTCTTTTCGACGGCGCAAAGCGGTCAGATCGGCCTGTGGATCGACGGGGAAGACTGGCACCTGCGGCTCGACATGCCGGGCTTCGCGCATGAAGAGTACCCTTTCGTCGCCCCCTCGCAGTTCTTCTTCATGCGGCGCGACTTCCGCCACCACCGCTTCGGTCTTCGCCGAGCGGATCGAGGGCGTAGACAGCGAAGAGTCCTGTCG
Organism: Accumulibacter sp.; assembly: GCF_023806625.1. Lineage (GTDB taxonomy): Bacteria > Pseudomonadota > Gammaproteobacteria > Burkholderiales > Rhodocyclaceae > Accumulibacter. Next base: position 11,954 of record NZ_JAMTDX010000085.1, on the reverse strand, counting down.
CCGGCACTACGCGCTGGCTGCCGGGGAGACTCGGGAGCGGATGGCCGGTTTGATCGGCTACAAGGGTACCGTCGGAGAGGTCTCCCAGGTCAATGCCAACGGCAAGATCCTGCGGGTCTACGAATTCACGCTTGGCTCGACCTGGCGAAAGACCCTACACTGGCATCCCTTCTATCGCGGCTTCTGCTTTGACTTCCACTTCGATGTCTCCAGCGCGGCTGCCGAAAAGGACGTTCTGAAGGCCTTGGATAGCGTAGCCTACGTTGCGGAGAAGCCACGGGACGCGGACATCGATCGCCTGTTCTACTTTTTCGACTGGCTGCGGATTCGTCTGAGCATTCCGATCGACTGGAAGTTCGCGTTTCGGCGCCCGCCACCGGGTCCTGCCGGAGGAATCTTAGTGCATCCCGGCAAAGGGCCGATGTTCTCCTTCCTGATCACGCCGTTGGGTAGGGCGACCTCTGGGCCAAGTCCGTGGCAACCGGAAATCAGGGCCGAGGAGGAGCGGCAGGGCTTCGAGGCGCGCGGAGATCGGGTGTCTCGACTGAGCAGCCGATGCACGGAGAGTGGCTGCTTCCACTACTTCGACGTGACCTTGCGGCGCGACGACAGCAGTGACGATTCATCGCCTGGCGATCATGGGCCTCAGTACCGTCGCTTGGGATTTGCCAAGATCGGCGACGTGAACTTGCTGCTCTCCATGTTCTATGGGGACGACAGCACGCGCGACGCGGAAAGGTTCACCGATGCAATCAACCGGGCCAGAATCCTCGATCTGATCGAGTTTCGCCGGGCAGCCAGGCAGCTGCAGGAGGCCCCGGTCAAGTGATGGCCATCTCGGGCGCGGCGGAGCCGGCGACGTTGCGCCAAGGCGAGCCCCGGGACCACCCGCCAGCGAGCGGTGGGGTGGTCACCAAGCCATGCCACACGGCATTCTCGTCGAGAATCTGGTCGTCGCTCGCGAGAAATGACGGGTAGCCAGACGCAGGGCGGTCGCCCGGCGACTCTGGCGAGCCTGGCTGCCGAGCTCGCGCGGCGTCAGGGAGGGAATTGCCGTGCCCTCTTTGAGCGAAGTGGCCAGCGCAAGGAGTCGCTGCGCGTCGAGCGAACGCCATTGCCGGAGGACTGCGAGTGCATGACCCGCGAGGTCGGGGAAGCCCCGCCGAAGGCGGGCGATCGCAACGCCAGGTCGCAGATTTAGGACGCTGTACCGCTGGGTGCCAGCCTGAGCACACGCGTGGCGCATGATTTGTGCCGTCTTCTGAGACGACGCCCCTATCGTCTTCGGTGCGGGCTGAGCCAGCGCGTCATCCGCAACCATGGCCAGCGCCGCCGGTCTGTCATCGCGACCGCGCACGCCAAGGGTCGGAGCGGTCAAGTACCAGATCCTGGTGATGTTCCCGGTCGCCGGCGGCACCGGATTCGGGACGATCGTCGCCGTCAGCCTCGCCGTGCGCCGCCTCTTCGACGAGCGCCAACGGCTGCGCCTCGACCGCTCGGCGGGGTGGCGGAGTGGGTGCCGGCGGCTCCAGAGAGCGGGGAAACCGGGTGCGCGCAGCGCGTCCTGGACTGAACGCCCGAGGACGCGAAGGTCGGCCGTCCGGACCGGCCGGACTGCGTTGATTTGGTGGCGGTGCTCGACTAGACTGCAAAGCGGGATCGTCGGTCGACCAGCTGGTCGGCAAGTGGACAGGAGTTCTCCGGGCCGGACGCCGATCGCCGACTCGTCGGGAATGCTGATCGCGTAGCCGGACGGGCCGGCGATCGGTCGTTGTCCCGGTGCGCTACCGAGGGCGACAGGCAGACGAGGGAGAACAGGTGATCGTCGAGAAACCGATGGGCCGCCTGCGCGGAGCGAGTCATGCGGGAGCGGCCGTAGCGTGGAGTGCGGTGGGGCGGATCGCCGTGGCCCTTTTCCTGGGCGCGCTGCTGGCGATCGCCAGGGGGCCGGCGTGGGCCGACGAGGCGGATCCCCCGCAGGCGCGTGAGGCATCCTTCAAGGTCTTTCCGAACCAGGTCTTCACCACCGACAAGCCCGGTCAGCTGGGGCTCTACATCGAGGGCGAGGACTGGCATCTGCTGCTCGACATGCCCGGTTTCCAGGGCTATGCCGGTGCCCTGGGCCGCGCGGAGTTCTTCATGCCCGGGCGCTTCTTCTTCCTGAGGAATCCCGCTTCGGGGACGACGGCGAGCATGTTCGCCGAGAGGGTTCCCGGCGCCGACCGGGAGAAATCGTGTCGGGAGTGGTACGCGTCCCCCCCTGAGAAGGCCCGCGACGCGACAGCCCGCCTTGTCGGCGAACGGGGGACCGTGGGCAAGGTCGTCGAGGTCGAGCGACACGGGAAGCGGCTGCAGGTCTTCGAATCCGAGGATCGGAAGTTCGGCCCGAGCAAGGCGATCTTCTGGCGCCCGTGGTATCGCGGCTACTGCTTCGACCTCCATTTCAATGTCACCAGCCCGGCCGCCGAGGAAGAAGTCCTGCGCATCTTCGATTCGCTGACCTATGTTGCGGGAAAACCGACCGGCGTCGACATCGGTCGCGTGTTTGGCTTTGCCGGGCGCACGCTGATGCGCCTGAGCGTGCCGATCGACTGGCGATACCAGTATCGGCCCGGACCACCGGGGCCGTTTGGTGGAGCCGAGTTGCTACCGTCTCTGGAGGCGATCCCGTCGTTCCTGGTCTTCCCGCTCGGAACGAGGAAGCCTGGCGATCAGCAGTCGCTGTCGGACATTGTGGACGAGTACCGCCGCTCGTCTGAAGCCCGGATGAGGCTCGTTTCTCCCGTGCGAGAGGTCTGCTCGACGGGAACCTGCGTCTACTTCTTCGACCTGCAGTACGGCCGCTCCGACGCGCGCGACTCTCGCGCCTACGAGTACCAGCGACGGGGGTGGGCCGAGTTCGGCGGGATGGTCATGGGCCTGTCTCTGCTCTATCGTGAGGACAGCAAGAGTGTCGCCGAACGGATTACGGACGCGTTCAGCAGGGCCCAGGTTGTGGATGTCGTGGCCTCGAACCGGGCTCTTGCGGGGATCGTCGGCGCTCCGGACTCGCCGGCTGGCGGCCCGAACCGGGTCTTCGCCACAGGAAAGGCCGGGCAGCTCGGATTGCGCATCGAGGGCGAAAACTGGCATCTGCTCCTGGACTTGCCAGGCTTCGACAATGAGGCCAGACCGCCGGACGGTGGCGGCGCGTTGCTCAAGGTGAGTAACCGCAGTACCGGAGCGACGGTCACCGTTGCCGGCCGGAGGATCGAAGGCGTCGATACCGCGGAGTCCTGCCGCCGATACGGCATGGACATGATCGACAGGACGCGGCAGGCAGTGGCCAGGGAGCAGGGCCAGCAGGATGGTGCCATGGCGGTCAGCGCCTTCGAAGCGAACGGCAAGGAACTGTACCTGGTCGAGCTCAGCTCCAAGAAGCCCGGTTCCGATTACCCCGTGAAGCTCATGCACTGGTTTCCGTATCATCGAGGCTTCTGTTTCAGCTTCCTGTTCACGTCTCCGAGTCCCGAGGCTGAAAAGGAAGTCTTGCGAGTTCTCGACTCTGCGACCTTTGTCGACCAGGAGCCGCAGCGCTGAATGCGGACTTGCGGCTCCCGGCATCACACGACGATCAGGCGAAGGTCGGGGCGACGATCCGCACGACGCGGTCGACGAGATCGCCAGCCAGGCAGTCGACGGTCTGCGGCCGGAGACTGTTGGTGATCCAGGTGATCTGCCGCTTGGCCAGCTGGCGAGTCGCGTAGATCCCCCGGTCGCGCAGTTCGGCGCGCGGCGCGAGTCCGTTGCGCACGTCCCAGACCTGCCGGTAGCCGACGCAGCGCATCGACGGCAGGTCGCCGTGCAGGCGGTACTTCGCGCACAGGCGGTCGAGTTCGTCCTCGAGCCCGGCGTCGAGCATCGCCGCGAAACGTCGCGCGATGCGTTCGTGGAGAACCCGTCGCTCGCCGGGCAGCAGGCCGATCGCGACGAAGCGATATGTCGGCGCTGTGCGGGCCGCGCTGGCGAGCAGCGCCGACAGCGGGCGGCCAGTCAGGCGCAGCACCTCGAGCGCGCGCTGGATGCGCTGCGCGTCGCCGGGCTCGAGCCGCGCGGCGGTCGACGGGTCCGCGGCGGCGAGTTCGGCGTGCAGCGCCGGCCAGCCGCGCAGCGCGGCCTGGCGGTCGATCGCCGCGCGCGTTGCCGGGTCGGCTGGTGGCAGGTCGGCGAGGCCGCGGGTCAGCGCCGCGAAGTAGAGCATCGTGCCGCCGACGAGCAGCGGGACGCGGGCGCGGGCGGTGATCGCGGCCATCGCGGCGAGCGCGTCGTTGCGGAAACGGGCTGCCGAGTAGGCTTCCTCGGGACTGATCAGGTCGATCAGCCGGTGCGGGAAGGCGGCGAGCGTCGCCGCGTCGGGTTTCGCCGTGCCGATGTCCATGTCGCGATAGACCTGCGCCGAATCGACGCTGACCAGCTCGACCGGAAAGCGCCGGGCGAGTTCGATCGCCAGGTCGGTCTTGCCGCTGGCCGTCGGCCCGATCAGCAGGATCGCCGGCGGCAGGCGCTCGCCGGTCAAGGCGCCGGCGTTCATCGGCCGCGCAGGAACTGCCGGTCGAGGTCGGTCATGCTGATCTGCATCCAGGTCGGGCGGCCGTGGTTGCAGTGTCCCGAGCGCTCGGTTTCCTCCATCTGGCGGAGCAGCGCGTTCATTTCGGCGAGCGAGAGCAGCCGCCGGGCGCGCACCGCACCCTGGCAGGCCAGGCTGGCGAGGAATTCGTTCTGACGGGTGGTGAGGATCTGCGAGACGCCGTTCTCGCGCAGTTCGCCGAGCAGCGCGCGGGCGAGCGCGGCCGGGTCGGCGGCGGTGAGCAACGCCGGAACGCTGCGCACGACGAGCTGCCGCGGTCCCATCGGCGCGAGATCGAAGCCGAGTTGCTCGAGCGCGGCTGCGTGCTCTTCGGCGGCGGCGACGTCGAGCGGATCGGCGGCGAACACCGCCGGGATCAGCAGGCGCTGCGCGGCGACCTGTCGCTCGTCGAAAGCGCGCTTGAGCTTTTCGTAGAGGATCCGCTCGTGCGCCGCGTGCATGTCGACGATGACCAGGCCCTGGCTGTTCTGGGCGAGCACATAGACACCGTGGAGTTGCGCGAGGGCGTAGCCGAGCAGTGGCTCCGCGGCTTCGCAGGCTGGCGTTTCCGGCTCGGGCGAGCGGGCACTGCGCACGAAAGCGAGGTAGTCGTCGCGGCCGACGCGCTCGCCGACATGCAGCGCTCCCTGCCCGGTCGGCCAAGGCCGCATCGCCGGAGGATCGGGCACGCGGCTGGCGCCAATCGGCTCGTCGGCCGGTGCTACCGCGATGGCCGGCGGGCTCTCCGCCGGCAGGGCGAACGGCGCCGCCGAGAGCGGGCTGGCCAGCGCGCGTTCGACGGCGTGGAAGACGAACTGATGGACCGCGCGGGAATCCCGGAAGCGGACCTCGGTCTTCTGCGGGTGGACGTTCACATCGACCAGCGCCGGGTCGATGTCGACGAACAGGCAGTACGCCGGATGGCGGCTGCCGTGCAGCAGGTCGGCGTAGGCTTCGCGAAGCGCGTGAGCGAGCAGCCGGTCGCGAACGAAACGCCGGTTGACGTAGCAGTACTGGGCGTCGGCGCGTGCTCGCGAGTACGTCGGCAGCGCGCAGTAGCCGAAGACGCGCAGCGAACCGGCGTGCGCGTCGAGCGGGCGCGACTCGCCGAGAAAGTCGTCGCCGAGGATCACCGCGGCACGCGCGCGGAGGTCGGCCGGGGCGAGGTGCAGGTTGACGCGGCCGTTGTGCGAGAGGCTGAAGGCGACCTCGGGATGCGCCAGAGCGATCCGCCTGACGGTTTCGCCGCAGTGGGCGAACTCGGTGTTCGCCGACCTGAGGAACTTTCGCCGCGCCGGCGTGTTGTAGTAGAGATCGCGCATCTCGACGACCGTGCCCGCCGGCAGCGCCGCCGGCTCGGGCTGGGCTCCGGTTTCGCCGGCGAGTCGCCAGGCGTGCGCGGGGCCTTCGCCGCCGCGCTGGCGGCTGGTCAGCGTGACGCGCGCGACCGCGGCGACCGAGGCCAGCGCTTCCCCGCGGAAGCCGAGCGTGCCGACGCGCTCGAGGTCGACGAGCGAGCCGATCTTCGAGGTCGCGTGGCGCGTCAGCGCGAGCGCGAGCTGGTCGCGGGCGATTCCCTCGCCGTCGTCGCTGACCCGGATCAGCCGGACGCCTCCGTCTTCGAGCTGGATGTCGATCGACCGGCTGCCGGCGTCGAGCGCGTTCTCGAGCAGTTCCTTGAGCACCGAAGCCGGCCGGTCGACGACCTCGCCGGCGGCGATCTGGCTGATCAGCAGGTCGGGGAGCAACTGAATGCTGGCGGGCATCGGCGGACCGTGGCTGGGAGAGACGTGCTCGTCACGCGGCGGGCGACGCGGGCCGCGGTTGCGCATCCGGCAGGCGGAAGATTGCCGGTTGATCGAGCTTGGCGGATTATACCGGGCCGCTTCCGGTAGAATCGCTGCCTCCTGCCCGTCTGGCGCAATCGCCTTCAGCTCATGGAATTCCTGACCAGCTTCATCGACATCGTCGTGCACCTCGACAAGCATCTGGCGACGCTGATCCAGCAGTACGGGCCGTGGATCTACGCCATCCTTTTCGTGATCATCTTCAGCGAGACGGGCTTCGTGGTCACCCCGTTCCTGCCCGGCGATTCGCTGCTCTTCGTCGCCGGCGCGCTGGCCGCGCTCGGCGGCATGGACATCGCGATCCTGCTCGCCGTGCTGGTTGCTGCGGCGGCGCTCGGCAACATGCTCAATTACCAGATCGGCCGCTTCCTCGGGCCGAAGGTCTTCCACTGGGAGCAGTCGCGTCTCTTCAACAAGGCGGCGCTCGAGAAGACCCATGCCTTCTACGAGAAGCACGGCGGCAAGACCCTGGTCATCTCGCGTTTCCTGCCGCTGTTCCGCACCTTCGCGCCTTTCGTCGCCGGAATCGGCGCGATGGACTACCCGCGGTTCACCTTCTTCAACCTGCTCGGGGCGGTCGGCTGGGTCGCTTCGCTGACCCTCGCCGGCTACTGGTTCGGCAACCTGCCGTGGGTGCAGCAGAACCTGACCGCGGTGATCCTCGGAATCATCGTCGTTTCGCTGGTTCCGGTGTTCGTCGGCTGGCTGCAGCACCGGAAGGGATGAACGATGGCCCCGGGCTGCGGGTGTGGGCCAGCGACGGCAGGCACGGAAATGGCTGATCGAGGAGGATGACGCAGATGACTTCGCTGGTGATCCTGATTTCCGGCCGGGGCAGCAACATGGCTTCGCTGCTCGAGGCCACCGCTGCCGGCAGGCTGCCGGCGCGGGTCGCTGCGGTGATCGCCAATCGCGCCGACGCCGCCGGTCTGCACACTGCGGCGGCCGAGGGCGTGCCGACGCGCGTCGTCGACCACCGCTCGTTCGCCACGCGCGACGAATTCGATTCCGCGCTGGCCGAGGTCGTCGACGGGTTCTCGCCCGATCTCGTCGTCCTCGCCGGGTTCATGCGCATTCTCGGCAGCGCCTTCGTCAGCCGCTACGAAGGTCGGCTGATGAACATCCATCCGTCGCTGCTGCCCGCGTTTCCCGGCCTGCACACGCACCGCCGTGCGCTCGACGAAGGGGTGCGGATTCACGGCTGCACGGTCCACTTCGTGACTGCCGAACTCGACAACGGACCGGTGATCGTTCAGGCGGCCGTACCGGTCGTCGACGGCGACGACGAGCAGAGCCTCGCCGCACGGGTTCTCGCGCAGGAGCACCGGATCTATCCGCTGGCCGTCGGCTGGTTCGCCGAGGGACGGCTGCGCGTCTGCGGCCGGCGCGTCCTGCTCGATCGGGCGCAGGCCGGGCAGGGCGCGCTGATCGCGCCGCTGCCGCAGGCCGTTCGTGCCGACTGAACGATGCCGGTCTTCCTGATCGCCGCCTTCGCCGCGTCGCTCGGGCTGCACGCGCTGGCCCTTTTCGGGCCGGAGGTGGAGTTGCCGTCGCTCGGTGAGTCGCCGCAGATCGTCGCCGAGGTCAAGGCACCGCCGCCGGCCGAAGTTGCCCAACCGGAGAGAGCGGCAGCCACGCCGCGGCCTTCGGTCAAGCGCAGCGAAGCGCGCTCCGCTGCGGCAAAGGGTGCGCAGCGAAGGCCGGCAAGCGCACCCGAGGCTCCGGCGGCCGAGCCCGCTGGGCCCGATTCGTCGAACGGCGTCGCGGTTGCCGATTCGGCCGCGGAAGCCGGCGCCGAAGGTCCGGCAGCAGCGTACGCAGCCGAAGCCGCTTCGCCGCTCGATGCGCCGGTGCCGACCGAGTCGTCGTTGCCGTCGCGCGGGACGATTCATTACCGTGTCGAGCGCGGCGACCAGGGTTTCCAGATCGGCCGTTCGGTGCACGAGTGGGAAATCGTCGATGGCGCTTACCGGATCACCGCGGTCAGCGAGACCAGCGGTCTGGTCGGCTTCTTCAAGCCGCTGCGCGTCGAGGTCGAGAGCCGCGGCCGGCTGACGGTTGCCGGACTCGTTCCGCAGCGTTTCGAGACCCGCCAGGAAGGCCGCGAGAACAACGAGCAGGCCGACTTCGACTGGCGGCAGATGGAACTGCGGATGGGCAATCGTCCGGTGCAGGCGCTGAGTCCGGGATCCCAGGACCTGCTTTCCTACCCGTATCAGCTCGGCCTGCTCGGTCACCTCGCGCCGGGCAGCAGCATCCCGATCGCCACCGGCAAGAAGTACGCGGCGTACCAGGTCGAAGTCGTCGGCGACGAGGACATCGAGGTCCCGGCCGGTACTTTCCGCAGCCTGCACCTGCGGGTTCCGGGGGTGGCGAAGACCGACCTCTGGCTGGCCTACGACCACGCGATGCTGCCCGTGCGCATCCAGTACCTGGACCGCAAGGGGGCGCTCTACGTGCAGGTGGCCACGGCGATCGACGTCGCTGAGGCGAAATGAGCGCGCGCTTGACACCGGCGCTGTTCCGCCATGCCGCTCTGCTGCTCGCGCGGCTTCTCGCCGCGAAGCTGCCGGCCGATCAGGTCGTGTCGACGTATTTCCGCGAGCATCGGCAGCTTGGCCACGCCGATCGCGGCTTCATCGCCGAAGCGGTGTTCGCCGTGCTGCGCCGCAAGCGCTCGCTCGCCGCGCGTTGCGCGGGCGACGAGAACCCGCGGCGCCTGCTGCTCGCCGCGCTCGGCTGCCTGTTCGGCCTGAACCGGCGCGAGCTCGACTGCGTGCTGAGCGATGCCGAGGGCCAGTGGCTGGCCCGGGCGAAGGCGCTGGCGGTGAGCGAGCTGCCCGCGGCCGTGCGCTGCGACCTTCCGGACTGGCTGTACGACGCGCTCTGTGCCGAGTATCCGGCCGACGAGGTCGCGACGATCGCGGCGGCGCTGAACCAGCCGGCGCCGCTCGACCTGCGCGTCAATCCGCTGCGCGGCTCGCGCGGGCAGGTTCTCGAGACGCTCTCCGCCGAGGGGATCAACGCCAGAGCCTGCAGCTATTCGCCACTGGGCATTCGCCTCGCCGGAAAGCCGGCGATCAACAGGCATCGGCTGTTCCTCGATGGCAGCGTCGAGGTCCAGGACGAGGGCAGCCAGCTGCTCGGCTTCCTCGTCCAGCCGAGGCGCGGCGAAATGGTCGCCGACTTCTGCGCCGGTGCGGGCGGCAAGACGCTGTTGCTCGGCGGCCTGATGCGCTCGCAGGGCCGTGTCTATGCCTTCGATGTGGCGGAGTGGCGTCTCGCCAGGCTCAAGGCGCGGCTCGCCCGGTCGGGCCTTTCGAACGTGCACCCGGTGCTCATCGATTCGGAGAGGGACCCGCGAGTGGGCAGGCTGGCCGGCAAGCTCGACCGGGTGCTCGTCGACGCGCCGTGTTCGGGTCTCGGAACGCTGCGCCGGAATCCCGATCTCAAGTGGCGACAGAGCGCCGCGAGCGTAGTCGAACTTGGCGTGCGTCAGCGGTCGATCCTCGGCGCGGCCGCCAGGCTGGTCAGGGCGGGTGGCCGGCTGGTCTACGCGACCTGCAGTCTGCTCGACGCGGAAAACGGGCAGGTCGTCGCGGACTTTCTGGCCGAGCATGGCGATTTCCAGGTCGTCCCGGCACAGCAGGTGCTCGCGGCTCAGGGGATCGAAATCGATTGTGGCGAACGGCTCGGCCTCTGGCCCCATCGTCACGGGACCGATGCCTTCTATGCAGCGGTGATGGAGCGGCGATGAACGAAAAGGAAATGTTTGCCCTGTTGCTCGGGCTCTGGAACGACTTCGGCGAGCCGGCCTTCCTGCGCCAGGTTCTTGCTCTGGCGATCAGCGTGCTGCTCGCCTGGGTCCTGTCGCGCGAGTGGCAGCGCAGGCAGGCGAGAGAACAGGCTGGCGCCGACTATGGCGCGCTGCGCGCACTCGGCGAGGGCAGTCTCAAGCGTGTCGCCTTTCCGCTGCTCGCGCTGCTGATCGTGCTGGTCGTGCGCAAGGCTTTCCGCTACTGGCACATCGGCCCGGTGAGCTTGTTCGACCTGGCCGTGCCGCTGCTCCTCTCGATGGCCCTGGTTCGCGCGGCGATCTACGTCCTGCGCCACGCGTTCTCGCCGAGCAGCTGGCTGGCGTCGTCGGAGCGGATCATCGCCACGACGATCTGGCTGTGCCTGGCGCTGCACCTGATTGGTCTGTCCGGCCCGCTGATCGAACTGCTCGAGCAGGTCAGCCTGAGCGTTGGCAGGCAGCAGATCGATCTGTGGACCTTGCTGACCGGACTGGTCACCGTGGTCGTCACGGTGCTCGTCGCACTGTGGCTGTCGAGGCTGATCGACCAGCAGCTGCTCGACAGCGAGAAGATCGACGCGAATGTCCGCGTCGTGCTCGAACGCCTGCTCAGGGCCGTCCTGACCGTCGTCGCGCTGCTCCTGAGCCTGTCGATGGTGGGCATCGACATCACCGCGCTGTCGGTGTTCAGCGGCGCGCTGGCCGTCGGGCTCGGACTCGGCCTGCAGCGGATCGCCAGCAACTACGTCAGCGGTTTCATCATCCTGCTCGATCGGTCGATCCGCCTCGGCAACGTCGTCGCCGTCGATGCGACGACCTCGGGCGTGGTGACCCAGATCACCGCGCGCTACACGGTCGTCAAGACGCTGACCGGCACCGAGGTGATCATTCCCAACGAGTATCTGGTGTCGAACATCATCCGCAACGAGTCGCTGACCGATCCGCGGTCGCGCGTCGTCGTCCCGGTGCAGGTCGCTTACGGGACCGATCTCGATCTGGCGATGCGGCTGATGGTCGAGGCCGCCAAGGCGCAGCCGCGGGTGCTCGCCGATCCCGCGCCGCAGGCGCTGCTCACGGCTTTCGCCGACAGCGGGATCAACCTCGATCTCGGCTTCTGGATCGGCGATCCGCACGAGGGCACCGGTGGCGTGCGCTCGGCGATCAATCTGGCGATCTGGCGTTCGTTTGCCGACCAGGGGATCGAGATTCCCTTTCCGCAGCGCGAGGTGCGCCTGGTCAGGGAGGGCGACGAGGCTGCCGGGCGGGCCAGGGTCTGATCGGCTTGACGGCCGCCTCGCGGCTCGCTCCGACGGCGCCGAGACTGCTCGAGAGGGCAAAAAAATCCCGCGCGGGGGAGGGCGCGGGAAGAAGGCCCACCTTTGCGATGGGCATCAGGGAGGGATCACACTGCAAGAGGTCAACACTTTGCCCGTTGGTCCGGTCAGGCGTCGTTCGCTGCTCCTTCGACTGCGCGCGTTCGCGCGGTCAGCTACTCTGGGTCTCCTGACGCTTGCGGAGCCGGGCCGACTGCCAGTAACGCACGCCGTACCAGACGAGCGACCCGGCAGCCGCGATCAGCAAGGCCTTGATGAGTTCGGTGTGGCCGACGGTGAGCACGTCCCAGGCGACGATCCCCACGAAGATGCCGATACCTTCGGCAACGGGGATGCGCGCAGGCGTGTGCACCAGACTGCTCATGCGCAGT
>NZ_JAMTDX010000084.1 GCF_023806625.1 Accumulibacter sp. | reverse complement strand
ACGAGGTCGTGCACAACCGCTTCGTCTGCGACGACCTGCGCGCCAAGGGCGCCGTGTTCGTCGACCAGCTCGCCGACATCCCTGCCGGCAGCACCGTCGTCTTCAGCGCCCACGGCGTCTCGCAGGCGGTACGCGACGAAGCCGCGGCACTCGGCCTGAAGGTCTTCGACGCGACCTGCCCGCTGGTCACCAAGGTCCATCTCGAAGTCGCGCGGATGCGCCGCGAGGGCCGCGAGATGGTCATGATCGGCCATCGCGGACACCCCGAGGTCGAAGGCACGATGGGCCAGAGCGACGACGGCATGTACCTCGTCGAAACGGTCGCCGACGCGCGCGCGCTGCGCGTCGCGACGCCCGAACGGCTGGCCTACGTCACCCAGACGACGCTCTCGGTCGACGACGCGGCGCAGATCGTCGCCGCGCTGAAGGAACGCTTCCCCAAGATCGTCGGGCCGAAGAAGGACGACATCTGCTACGCGACGCAGAACCGGCAGGACGCCGTCCGGCAGCTCGCCCGGGCGAGCGAAGTCGTCGTCGTCGTCGGCAGCCCGACGAGTTCGAACTCGAACCGGCTGCGCGAAGTTGCCGAACTCGCCGGCGCCCGTGCCTATCTCGTCGACGACGCCGGGCAGGTCGATGCCGCGTGGCTCGACGGAGTGTCGCGCATCGGGGTGACCGCCGGCGCCTCGGCTCCCGAAGTGCTCGTCGGCCAGGTCGTCGAGCACCTCTCTGGCGGCGACGACGCCAGCGTCGAGGCGCTCGCCGGCGCCGCGGAGAACGTCACCTTCGCGCTGCCGCGCGAACTCCAGCTGCCGACCCCGACGGCCACCTGAAGGCCAGCTTCACGCCGGCTGCCCACGGCGATGGCCTGCAGTCGGCCTGGCCCGGTCTCGGCACGGCAGACCGGCGACTCGGGTGTCGCAAATAGAAAAACGGCGACCCGTCGGGTCGCCGTTTTCCGGAGCAGCCGATCAGCCGGATCAGGCTGCGCGACGACGGCGCGCCGCGCCGAGACCGAGCAGGCCGAGGCTCAGCAGCGCGAGGCTCGCCGGCTCGGGCGCCTGCGGAATCGTAGAGCCGAAGCCGTCGAGGTACACATAACCGGCATGGCCGCCGTACGGGCAGTCCGAACCCAGCAGGGTCAGCGTGAAGTCGTGGCCGACGATCGAAGTGCCACCCGCACCGGCGGTCGTGAGGTCGATCGCTTCGACAACCCATCCGGCGGTGAACCAATTATTGTTCTTGGGCGACGTCCACACGGCGGAGCCGGTACCGGAACCGATCGACCCGGCCGAGCTGTAGGCGCGGCTGACTACGTCAACATTGTCGGTATCGTCGTGCAGGGTCAGCGAAAAGTAGTCCGAGTCGTACAGATCGTGCGACGCTTGCAGAACGGCCTGCCACGCGAAATAGATGTTGTTGTCCGTGTAGTTCGTCACTGACTGGGTGAGCGTCGACACCGAGTAGTTGTTGACCCGGTCGTTGACGCGAGCCGCATAGGCTCCGGCGTACACCTGGGGGAGACCGGTCAGCGGATCCAGACCAGGCGAAACGACGGTATTGTTCGGCGTCCCGCCGGCGTAGGTGCTCGGAGAAACGGGGGCGATTGGGCTGCCAAACCAAGAGCCTCCACCACCGGTCCAGCCGCTCAGGTCACCGGCTTCGAAGCCGCCATTGACGAACGTGTTGGCGAAGGCCGGGGCGCTGGCCAGGGCGGAGATGGCCAGGAACAGTGCAGTTTTTTTCATTGTGATCTCCATCAGAAGTATTTGAGGGTTTGCCTGGATGGCTCGCCAGACTCGTTAGCGGCTGGCGCGCTTAACATGTAGCAAGCGGCGTGCCAGATTTAGTCAACGGCTTATAATCAGAAACTTGGGAGAAGATCGGGTCGTCCCGGGCCGCCCGGTGTAAAGGAATCCGACACTCTTTCCGCCAGGTGGCCGGCGACCGGAGAGGCACGCAGCCCTTGCCGGAGCGGCCGCGTGCTTCGCCTTGGCTCGCCGCCGCGGCACCGTCGGCCATGCCCTGACCCTGCCCCTGCCGTGCTCCGGCTGACCCGATGGCGGCCATGCCGGCGACGCCTGCCTGGACGGCTTCGCGCCCGCCGAACCTCCCTGAGCCCGCCCCCCTGGCCGCGCTGGGCCTGAGCTTGGCCGGTCTGGGCTTCCCGCGCCGCAAGGCTGCGTAACGCGTCCGTGCGACAAAGGGGCGGCGGCCTTCGGGCCGTCGTCGTGCCTTCTTGGCGTACAATCTCCGCTCGACGAATCCGTAACCAAGCGCGTGGCGAAGAAGAACATCCTGACCCAGGGCAGGAAGGCCCAGGCCGACCGGCTGGCCCTGAATGACCGCACGGAAGAGGCGCGGGCGATCTATGCCGGCGTCTGCCGGTCGGACCCGACGGACGTGGAGGCCTGGGTCAAGCTGAGTTCCACCCAGCGACGTCTCGGCCTTTACGCCGAGGCCGAGGCGAGTTCCAGGCGTGCTCTGCTGCTCGCCCCGAACCAGGCGCTTGCCCACCACACCCTTGCCGTGGCCCTGCAATGCCAGGGCCGGCTGGACGAGGCGATGGCCAGCTACCGCCAGGCCATTCAGCTGAGACCGGAGTATGCCGACTCCCACTATCTGCTCGGCAACGCCCTGATGCGTATTTCGCGTGATCGTGACCGCGATTTCACAAATGCGTGACCGCCGTTTCACGAAAAGCGTGACCG
>NZ_JAMTDX010000083.1 GCF_023806625.1 Accumulibacter sp. | reverse complement strand
ATCCGTCTTTGCCGTCAGTCCGCGTTCCCGCGCCGAAGGTCCTGCTGGAGTCCTGCCCATGTTTCCATCGTCTACCCGCTGCCCGGCGACAACCGCAGTCTTCCTGCTCGTCCTCGTGCTCAGCGCCTGCCGGACAGCGCTGCCGCCTCCTGCCGAGCCAGCCGCCGGCGTGGAAATCCACGTCGCGCACATCAACGACCATCATTCGAACCTCGACGCGCACGCCAACTTCGAGCTGGTCATCGACGGCACGCCGACGCGCGTGTCGGCTGGTGGCTTCCCCCGCCTGACGGCTCTGTTTCGCGAGACTTCCGGGCAGCCGAACACGATCCGGCTGCACGCCGGCGACGCGATGACCGGAACGCTCTACCACACGCTGTACAAGGGCGAGGCCGACGCGGCGCTGATGAATACCGTCTGCTTCGATGCCTTCGAACTCGGCAACCACGAGTTCGACGAGGGCGACGCCGGGCTGCGAGTCTTCCTTGATCACCTGAAGCGCGGTCCCTGCCAGACGACCGTCGTCGCGGCCAACGTCCAGCCGGCGATCGGTTCGCCACTCGCGCCGCGCGCCGGGGACGATTACCTGAAGCCGTATCTGCTCAAGCCGGTCGGCGGGACGACCTTCGCGGTGATCGGCATCGAAGTCCGCGACAAGACGATGAACTCGTCGCGACCGCTGCCGACGACCGCGTTCGCCGACGAGGTGGCAACGGCACAGCGAATGATCGACGAAGTCCGCGCACAGGGAGTGCGCCACATCATCCTGCTCACCCACCACGGCTATGACGCCGACCAGGCGATGGCCGCCCAGCTCAGCGACGTCGACGTGATCATCGGCGGCGACTCGCACAGCCTGCTCGGCGGCTTCCCGGCGGTCGGCATCACCGCCTCGTCGGGTCCGTACCCGACGATCGTCCGCAACCGCGACGGCGATCCGGTGTGCATCGGCCAGGCCTGGGAGTACGCGAAGGTCTTCGCACGGATGAAGGTCCGCTTCGACGACCAGGCGCGAGTCGTCGACTGCTCCGGCGAGGTGATCCTGCCGATCGGCGACGACTTCCGGCGCCAGGATGCCACGGGGGAATTCGTCGCCGTCGATGCGGCGACACGCAGCCGGATTCTCGACCGCCTCAACCACCAGACCGGAGTGCGGGTCGTCGAAGCCGATCCACTCGCCGCCGGCGAACTCGCGCGTTTTTCGAGCAAGCTCGACAAGCTCAAGCAGCAGCGCATCGGTTCGGCGAGCGAAGCGCTCTGCCTCGTCCGCGTGCCTGGCGAATCGACCAACCGCAGCAGCGGGATCGCCGGATGCGAACGGGCGAACACGCTGGCCCATGGCAGCGACGTCGCCCAGGCCGTTGCCGAAGCGTATCGCCAGGCCAGCCGGCTCGCCGACGTCGCGCTGCTGAACAGCGGCGGGGTCCGCACGGGGGTGCCGGCCGGCGAGATCACTTTCAACACGGCGAACACGGTCCTGCCGTACACCAACGTCCTCTACGAACTGCGTCTGACCGGTGCGCAACTCGTCGAGGCGATCGACGACGGCGTCGCCAACCACCTCGACTACGGCCGTTCGGACGGCTCACACCCCTACGCCGCCGGCCTGCGCTGGCATCTCGACATGTCCCGGCCGCGCGGCAGCCGCTTCAGCCAGGTCGAGGTCAAGGTCAAGGGCAGCGAACTCTGGCAGCCGATCGACCCGCAGAAGACCTACACGCTGGTGACCAGCGACTACCTGGCGACCGGCAGCGACGGTTATGCGACGCTGGCCAGGATCAACGCCGCCGGCCAGAGCGTGAACACCTACCTCCTGTACACGCAGACCTTCGTCGACTACCTCCAGGCGCACGGCACGCTCACCCGCCCCGGGACTGGCGACTACAGCCACCAGAGCGTGATCACCCGCGACGGAACGAGGCTGCCGTAAGGTGGCCGCGGGGCGGAAGCGGCCACCGACGCCGGTGGCCAGCGCGAACCGGGACTATTTCCGCTTCTCGCCGCTTTCGGCTGGCGGCAGCCCGCGCCGGCGCATCTCGCCGGCAAGCTGATCGGCTTCGGGCAGGCCCATCCCATCGAGATCCCGGTACGCTTCGTCGACCCAGCGCCTGGCTTCGTCGATGCTTCCCGCGTCGAGGCGCTGCAGCCCGATCCTCGCCTTGGTCACCGCCAGCTCCCGAACGTCGCCGAGCCGCTCAAAGACCGGCAACTCTTCCTCGCGCCGGATGCGCAGCGCTTCGTCGAGCTGCCCGCGCGCCGGTCGCAATCCGCTCGCGGCGGACGTCGAAGGCGTCCCAGCGCGCTGCGTCGAACCAGCCGCGGGTGCCGAGAACATGGACGACGGCGGCCTCCCCGGCGTTGCGCACGAGCCGCTTCTCGAGTTCGGCGACATCGGCGATCCTGCGGCTCAGCGGCAGGCGGTCGACTCGGTCGTAGAGCTTGATCATCGGCAAGACGATGTCGGCATCGAGTTTGCCGCCGAGCCGGCCGTCGTACTTGAGGTGCAGCGGCGTGGTATGGATGACCAGCGTCTGGATGGCCAGCAACTGCTCGGCGTCGAGCACGAAGAACTGCTGCGTGTGTTCACCGCGCATCTCGTCGGTGCCGTCCACGAGGAACAGCAGCCGTTCGGCACGGCCGCGCAGCCTGAGTTCGGTCTCGGCGGCGCGGATCAGGCCATTGAACGCCGCGGTGAGTGCCGTGAAGCGGTTGCGGATCTCCTGCCGCCACTCGTTCTTCTGGCTGGCGCCGGTCCTGAATCCCGCGGTGAACCCGGAGAAGAGTTTGAGCCGACCGGGCAGGCCACCGCCGGCTTCGATGCCGGCCCTCGGTTCGGCGCTCAGCTGGTGTTCGCGGGCACGCGTGGCGATCGCCGTCGCGAACTACTCGCGGACCGGCGCGAGCGCCTGTTCGGCCAGGGAGTAGCCATCGCCGTGCATCCGTTCGAGCAGCGTCTCGGCCATGGCCATCAGCGCTTCGGTGTACTGCAGGTTGCTGCGGTCGAGCCGGGCGAGCACGTCGACCTCGACGACATGGAAGCGGCGAGACTCGTTCAAACGCTTTGCATACCGGCGCAGTTCGGTCGTCTTGCCGCTGCCGATGTCGCCGAAGAACAGGGGGTGCTATTCCTTCGGGGCGAAGAAGGCGTCGCTCGCCGGATCCCGGCCAAACTTGTGCGCCAGCCGCTGGAAGGTCAGCTGGCTACCCCGCGCCTTCTGGGTCTCGACATGGCGCGGATCGTCGGCCTGCAGCGCCTCCTCGTACCCGATCCTCTGCAGGACTTCGAGGATCTGGGCAAGCGGACGACAGGTCATGACGATGCGCTCCCGGGAAATCGAGGGGTCGGCCGGAGTGTCCGTGGTCGCGCCCGTTACTTGCTCAACAGGCGCATGCCGCGCTCGAGGCCGTCGAGGGTCAGGGGGAACATCCGGCCGCCGAGCAGATTGTGGATCAGCGACGTCGACTGGCGATACGGCCACGAGTGCTCGGACTCGGGGTTGAGCCAGATCGCGTGCGGCCAGGTGTCGGTCAGCCGCCGCAGCCAGGCGGCGCCAGGTTCGACGTTGTCGTACTCGAGGCTGCCGCCGGGCTGGACGAGTTCGTAGGGGCTCATCGCCGCGTCGCCGACGAAGATGAGCTTGTAGTCGTTGCCGTAACGGTGCATCACCTCGAGCGTCGGAATCCGCTCGCTGTGCCGGCGCCGGTTGTCGCGCCAGAGGTGGTCGTAGACGCAGTTGTGGAAATAGTAATGCTCGAGGTGCTTGAACTCGCTGCGGCACGCCGAGAACAGTTCCTCGCAGACGCGGATGTGGTCGTCCATCGAACCGCCGACGTCGAGGAAAAGCAGCACCTTGACCGCGTTGTGCCGCTCGGGTCGCAGTTTCAGGTCGAGCCAGCCGGCATTGCGCGCCGTCCCGGTGATCGTGCCTTCGAGGTCGAGTTCTTCGGGCGCCCCCTGGCGGGCAAAACGGCGCAGCCGACGCAGCGCGACCTTGATGTTGCGCGTGCCGATCTCGACGCTGTCGTCGAGGTTGCGGTACTCGCGGCGGTCCCAGACCTTGACCGCCGACCGGTTCTCGCTGCGTCCACCGACGCGGATCCCTTCGGGGTGCGTGCCTCCATGGCCGAAAGGAGACGTCCCGCCGGAGCCGATCCACTTGCTGCCGCCGGCGTGCCGTTCCTTCTGCTCGGCGAGACGTTGTCGGAAAGTCTCCATCAGCTTGTCCCAGCCGAGCTTCTCGAGCTTCGCGCGTTCGGCGTCGGTCAGATGCCTCTTTACCGCCTGCCGCAGCCACTCGTCGGGGATCAGCACCTCCATTCCCGGCAGCGCCTCGATTCCCTTGAAGTATTCGCCGAAGGCGCGGTCGAACTTGTCGAAGTGCGTTTCGTCCTTGACCAGCGTGGCCCGCGAAAGGACGTAGAAGTCGTCGAGGCTGTGTTCGATGACGTGCAGCTGCAGCGCTTCGAGCAGCGCCAGAAACTCCTTGATCGACACCGACAGGCCGCGGGCCTTGAGGTGCAGGAAGAAGTCGATCAGCATCGCCGGTCGTGCGGACGCTCATTCATCGGGGCCAGTCAATCCAATCGGTCGCCGCTTGCCAAGTCCGTTCAGCGGTTGTGGCGCGCCATGAAGATCAGGCGCTCGAAGAGGTGAACGTCCTGCTCGTTCTTCAGCAGCGCGCCGTGCAGCGGCGGAATCGCTGCCTTCTGATCCTTGCTGCGCAGTACTTCGGGCGGGATGTCCTCGGCGAGGAGCAGCTTCAGCCAGTCGAGGAGTTCCGACGTCGAGGGCTTCTTCTTGAGGCCGGGGATCTCGCGCAGGTCGAAGAAGACCTCGAGCGCCTCGCGCAGCAGCGCCGGCTTGAGGCCCGGGAAATGGACATCGACGATGCGTTTCATCGTCTCCTTGTCCGGGAAGCGGATGTAGTGAAAGAAGCAACGGCGCAGGAAGGCGTCGGGCAGTTCCTTCTCGTTGTTCGAGGTGATGAAGACGGCCGGCCGATGCCGAGCACGGACGTTCTGTCGGGTCTCGTAGACGAAGAACTCCATGCGGTCGAGCTCGCGCAAGAGGTCGTTGGGGAACTCGATGTCGGCCTTGTCGATCTCGTCGATCAGCACGACCGAGGGCGTCTCGCATTCGAAGGCCTGCCAGAGCACACCCTTGACGATATAGCTGCCGATGTCGGCGACCCGTGCTTCGCCGAGCTGCGAGTCGCGCAGCCGCGACACGGCGTCGTACTCATAGAGCCCCTGCTGTGCCTTGGTCGTCGACTTGATGTGCCACTGGAAGAGCGGCAGACCGAGCGCCGCGGCGACTTCCTCGGCCAGCATCGTCTTGCCGGTTCCCGGCTCGCCCTTGATCAGCAGCGGCCGCTGCAGGGTGATCGCGGCATTGACCGCCAGGGTCAGGTCGCGCGTGGCGACGTAGTTGTCGGTACCGGAGAAGCGCATCGGGAAATCCTCGGAAAGGCTCTACGATTCTACCCGCAAACCGGCAACCCCGGCGAGGAGCGGCGCGCCCCGCCAGCGCTGAACCGCGGCCCCTGGCGCGCGGACCGCTAATCCCGCTAGCGGCGGTCGCCGCTGCCGGGAGCCAGGAACATGCCTATGCCGAGGGCGATCAGCAATACCGGCCACCAGGTCCGGACGATCTGCGCAAAGTCGATCTCGACGACGCCGAGGTTGATCGCCAGCACGAGAACGCCGACGAGGATCACCACGATCGCTCCAATGTTTCCCTTCATTCCATTTCCTCAAGAGGGCCGTGTACGAAGGCCTGCGGTGTTTGCGTCTGGTGACCGCCGGTCAGGGGACATAGCGATCGACGTAGTCGTTCACGGCGAGCGCGCAGAGCCTGTCGACGTCACGTGACGCGTCGATGATCGCCTGTTGCTGTGCCGGCTGGAAACGGCGCGCGAGGTGGGTCATGAACTTGTCGACGAGCACCGGGATACCCTCGGCGCGCCTCCGGCAGTGGCCGAGCGGGTACTCGACGACGATCTCGCCGGTCCGCGTGCCGTCGGCGAAGAAGACCTGCACGGCGTTGGCAATCGACCGCTTCGCCGGATCGAGATAGTCGGCTGAGAATCTCGGCTCCTCGGTCACCTCGATCAGCGCGCGCAGCGCGTCGATCCGTGGGTCGGCCGCGGCGGCGTCCTCGTAGTCCTCACTGCTCAGCCTTCCCCTGATCAGTGCGACGGCGACCATGTATTGCAGGCAGTGATCACGGTCGGCCGGATTGTGCAGCGATCCCTTCTTGTCGATGATACGGATCGCCGACTCGTGCGTGCGGATGCTGACCCGGGCGACTTCGGCGAGCCGAGGCGCGACCTGGGGATGCAGCTGGAGGGCGCACTCCACCGCCGTCTGCGCGTGAAACTCGGCCGGAAAGCTGATCTTGAAGAGCACGTTCTCGATCACGTAGCTGCCGTAGGGGCGCGGCAGGCGAAACGGTCTGCCCTGGAAAAGGACCTGATAGAAACCCCAGGTCCGCGCAGTCAGAACCGTCGGGTAACCCATCTCGCCGCGCAGAGAAAAGAGGGCCAGCATGACCCCCCGCGCAGTCGCGTCGCCGGCCGCCCAGGACTTGCGTGAGCCGGTATTCGGCGCATGCCGATAGGTGCGCAGCGGCTGGCCATCGACGAAGACCTGCGAGAGCGCATTGACGATCTGCTCCCGACTGCCCCCCATCAGCCAGGTGCAGACGGCGGCGCTGGCCACCTTGACGAGGACGACATGGTCGAGGCCTACGCGGTTGAAACTGTTCTCGAGCGCGAGCACTCCCTGGATTTCGTAGGCCTTGATCATTGCTTCGAGCACGCGGCGCATCGGCAGCGGCTCCTCCCCCCGGGCCAGGCGGGTCCGCGAAAACCAGTCGGCGGTCGCCAGGATGCCGCCGAGATTGTCCGAAGGGTGACCCCACTCGGCAGCCAGCCAGGTGTCGTTGAAATCGAGCCAGCGGATCATCGCGCCGATGTTGAACGCCGCGTGCACCGGGTCGAGTTGGAATGAAGTGCCGGGAACCTTCGCGCCGTTGGGAACGACGGTCCCGGGTACGATCGGACCGAGCAACCTCGTACACGCCGGGTAGGACAGCGCTTCGAGACCACAGCCGAGCGCGTCGATCAGGCAGTAGCGCGCAGTTTCGAAGGCCGCGCGCGAGTCGATGCGGAAGTCGAGCACGTAATCGGCGATGTCCACCAGCAGTCGGTCCGGATCGGGACGACTCGCGGGAAGTCGCGTACTCATCTCTGTCCCCTGTCTCTCTCGCGCTCAGAAGTTGTGAAACAATCTGCTGCGCGGCCAATTTGCGGTGTTGCCCACTGGCTCCCCCACGGCCGGCTTTGCACAGCCGGCCGGCTGCGGCGGCGCGCAGCATGCTGCGCGAAACCCCGCCTTCGTCCACTGCCGGCTTTGCACAGCCGGCCGGCTACGGCGGCGCGCAGCATGCTGCGCGAAACCCCGCCTTCGCCCTCGCCTATCCATCTGATATGGCTCGTCGTTCGCTCCGGGAGGGAAAGGAAGGGACCCTCCCCTCCCTTGGCGCCGGGCATATCGGGCGGCTCGCGACGATTTCTTGACAACCTCTCGGTCCCGGCAGCCGGCTCAATGGCGTTGGGCAAGCGCGACGAACTCCTGTGCATCCGGCCCGACGTAATTCGCCGACGGCCGAATGATCTTGCCGTCGATCCGCTGCTCGATGACGTGTGCCGCCCAGCCGCTGGTCCTGGCGATGACGAACAGCGGCGTGAACATCGGCGTCGGCACGGCGAGCATGTGGTAGACCACCCCCGAGAACCAGTCGACGTTCGGAAACATCCGCTTCTGCTCCCACATCACCGACTCGATGCGGCTGGCGATTTCGAAGAGAACCGGATTGTCGCCGTCGATGCACAACTGCTCGGCCACGGCGCGGATCACCCGATGCCGCGGGTCGGCAATCGTGTACAGCGGGTGCCCGAAGCCGATGATGATTTCCCTGTTCTCGAGGCGGCGCCGGATGTCGGCCTCGGCGTGATCGGCGTCGTTGTAGCGGCTCTGGATCTCGAAGGCCACCTCGTTGGCTCCGCCGTGCCGGGTGCCGCTCAGCGCGCCGATCGCTCCGCTGATCGCTGCGTAGAGGTCGGCTCCGGTACCGGTAATCGTCCGCGCGGCGAAGGTCGAAGCGTTGAATTCGTGCTCGGCGTAGAGCACCAGCGACTTGTCCAGGCTGCGCGCGTGGAGGCCGCTCGGCGCCCTGCCCGTGAGCAGGTGCAGGAAGTGCGCGGCGATCGAATCGTCGTCGGTCTCGGTGTCGATGCGCCGGCCATTGTGCGACCAGTGGTACCAGTAGAGGAGCATCGACCCGAAGCCGGCGACCAGACGGTTGGCGATCTCGCGCGCGGCGCCCGGGTTGTGGTCCTGGGCCTCGGGAAGTATCGTCCCGAGGGCCGAACAGCCACTGCGCAGGATGTCCATCGGATGAGCCGACGCCGGCAGGTTCTCGAGCATCGGCCGGAGCATCACCGGCAGCCCGCGCAGCGTCTTGAGCTTCTTCTTGTACTGATTGAGCTGGGTGACGCTGGGCAGGCGGCCGTAGAGCAACAGGTAGGCCACTTCCTCGAAACTCGCAGACTCGGCGAGCGCGATGACGTCGTAGCCGCGGTAATGAAGGTCGTTGCCCATACGACCGACCGAGCAGATCGCCGTGTCGCCGGCAACGACGCCGGATAGCGCGACGGACTTCTTCACCCTGGGGGCCAGCGCTTGCCGCTTCTCGTCCATAAGCTCCCCTTTCTTCAAGGCACGACAGAGGTCAGGGCGACACGCCGGGAGCCGCGTCGCGGGCGGGCGCCACGCTCGGGATCCTCGGCAGGACGCCAGCTGGCGCCGGGGATCCGCGTGCCGGCGATGTCAGTATTGACGAGTTCGGCGGCTCCGGTCAACTGCACGCGCAAGACCGGCCGGGATCGTCGGGCGACACCCGACGCGCGGGCGTGGGATTCGTCGACTAGCGTTTCCTCGTTCCGGTCCCAGCCGATCGGCCATCGACGTGAAGTTCGATCGCCGTCTGGAAGGCTAGCGCACAGGCGTGCTCATGACCGATCAGATAGCGCGGCAGGAGGGCCACCTCGACTTCGGTGACCCCGGCATCGATCATCCCGAGGCGTTCGGCAGCCTCCCGGGAAAGGTCGATCACCCGGCTGCGGTGCCCCATCCGGTCGTTGATCCTGACCACCACGCAGCGGGCCGAGAGGACACGGCGCACGGCGACGAGCGTGCCGATCGGAAAGCGGTTGCTCGCCGCAGAGATCGTGTGATGCTCGAAGCGCTCTCCCGACGCAGTCCGCCGTCCGCCGAAGCGCGGCGCATAGAAACTCGCCTTTCCGGAAAGGATCACCGGCGCCTCCGGCCGGTGATCATGCACCCCGGAAGCGGGTGCAGCGGCCTCTGCTGAAGACTCGAAGTCGGCGAAGGCGGAGAAGCAGACCAGCAGGGCCGGTAAGGCGAGCGCGCTTCTCACCCGGGCCGGCCCCGCGTCACGGCCGGCACCAGCGTCCAGCACACGGCGTCTGAGCAGCCGCCTGGCCGTGTTCCGACCTGCCGCCTTGCACGAAGATTCGCGCAGCGATCGAGAACGCCTACAATCCGGTGTTTTTGGGCAGAAGTGTGGATGCGCAGCCGGCGGCCGTCGGCCGGTGCGGCGATGACTGGTCCGGCCATTGACGTGGAAGTCGCTCGGCGACCCACGAACCTTGCCTCGCCCGCTTGCGCGAGAGGGATCGGGGGAGAGGAAACGGTCATGACTATCGTTGATTCCGCGATGGCTCACGAAGCCATCTTCGCTAGCATAGCCCGCAGACCCTGGTGCGCACAAGCCGAGTGAAAATCGGATCCCGCAAACCGCCTCCGGCCACCGCCGACGATCGCCCGGCCCAGACAAGAACGAGGCCCTGACCCGGAAGCCGACCAGGATGCGAACGCACGTTCTTCCCGACTGGCTGCGCACGCTGCTCATCCGCAGCGTGTCGCACCGCCATTACACGCTGGTCGTCACGACCATTGCCTTCGCCTCGACGGTCAGCTTCGCCTTTCCGTTCGCTGCCGTCCTGATTCCGGCGGTGCTCCTTTCCCCGCGGCGCTGGTGCAGTCTCGGGTTTCTCAGCGGACTGGCCAGCGGTCTCGGTGCGGTGCTGCTGGTCAACATCTTCCAGCACCTCGGCCTTGAGCTGATCGCCACACGCTACCCGGAACTGCTGCAAACGAGTGCCTGGCAGACCGCCTCCGACTGGTTGCAGCGCTGGGGTCTGCTCGCCATGCTGGTGATTGCCGGATCGCCGATTCCGCAGACGCCTGCCCTGCTCTTCTGCGCGCTGGCCAATCTGTCGACACCCGGAATCCTGCTTGCCGTCGCTATTGGCAAAACGGTCAAGTACCTGTTCCTGGCCTGGGCGACTGCACGCTACCCGGCGCGCTTCATCCGCTTCAACTGATCACCGTCTGGTCGCCGTCGCCAGCCAGTCCGGCATCCCGCGCCTGCACGTCGGCCCAGTAACTCGAGCGGACCATAGGCCCGCAGGCCGCCCCCGAAAATCCCAGCGCCAGCGCCTGCTGCTCGTACATCCGGAACGTTTCTGGGGGCACATAGCGTGCCACCGGCAGGTGATGGCCAGAAGGAGCGAGGTACTGGCCGATGGTCAGCAGGTCGACGTCGTGCGCGCGCAGGTCGCGCAGTACGGCGACGATCTCGTCGTCGGTTTCGCCGAGGCCGACCATCAGACCCGATTTCGTCGGCACCAGCGGATAACGTTGCCGGAAGGCCTTCAGAAAATTCAGCGAGTGCGCGTAGTCGGCGCCCGGACGGGCCTGCCGATAGAGGCGCGGGACGGTCTCGAGGTTGTGATTGAGAACGTCGGGCAGCGCCTGGCCGAGCAGGTCGAGCGCCAGGTCCGTCCGCCCCCGGAAATCGGGAACCAGCGTCTCGATCGTCGTCCCGGGTGAGTGGCGGCGCACCGCTCCGATCACCTCGACGAAGTGCTGCGCGCCGCCATCGCGCAAGTCGTCGCGATCGACGCTGGTGATCACCACGTAGCGGAGCCGGAGGCGGGCGACGGTTTCAGCGAGCCGCTGCGGCTCGTCGGGATCAGGAGGCAGTGGCTTGCCATGGCCGACGTCGCAGAACGGGCAGCGGCGCGTGCAGATGTCGCCGAGAATCATGAACGTCGCCGTCCCCCGACCGAAGCATTCGCCGATGTTCGGGCATGCGGCTTCCTCGCAGACGGTGTGCAGCTTCTGCTCGCGGAGCATCCTCTTGATCTCGCCGAAACGGCCCGCATCGTTGCCGGCCTTGACGCGGATCCAGTCGGGCTTGCGCGGAGTCGGCTGCGGCACGATGCGGATCGGGATCCGCGCGGTCTTCTGCTCACCCTTTTCCTTGACACCGGCGGTCCGCAGAGACCGCCCCTTCGCCCCGCGCTGCTCGTTCGTGCCCGTCATTCGCTGGCCTCGAGCCTGGCCGCCAGATGTGCGGCGAGCGCCGCGGCGGCTTCTTCGGGGGTCATCTGGATGCCCAGATCCCGGGTCTGGGTGACGGCGAGTCCAGGGTAGCCGCACGGATCGATCGCCGCGAACGGCGAGAGATCCATATCGACATTGAGGCTCACCCCGTGATAGCAACAGGTCCGGCGCACGCGCAGACCAAGAGCGGCGACCTTGGACTCGCCGGCGTAGACGCCCGGCGCACCGCTGCGCCGTTGGCCAGTCACGCCGTGCGCGGCGAGCAGGTCGATCACCGCCTGTTCGATCGTCGCCACGAGCTCGCGGACCTTGAGCCCCCTGCGCCCAAGATCAAGCAGCAGATAGATCACCACCTGGCCCGGGCCGTGGTAGGTGATCTGGCCACCCCGATCGCAGTGCACCAGCGGAATCCCGACGTCGGCCAGCAGGTGTTCACGCTTCCCGGCCTGGCCGAGTGTGAACACCGGCGAGTGCTCACAGCACCACATCTCGTCGATCGTCCCGGAATGCCGGGCGGCGGTGAAATCGACCATCGCCTGCCACGTCTGCCGGTACTCGGTCCGCCCAAGATGACGCAGCAGCAGCGGCGCCGGGCCATCGACGTAGAGTTCGACACAGCCGCCCGCGGAGGCCGGGAAGGCTCGGGAGACCGCATCCCCGGCCCGCATCACAGAACCATCCTGACCAATGGATGGCTGGTCAGCTCACGGTACAAGGCGTCGAGCTGCTCCCGACTCGTGGCGCGGATCGTGCAGGTCAGGCCGACGTACTTGCCCCCTGCCGACGGACGCATCTCGGTGCTCTCCGGTGCGAAGTCGGTAGCATGGCGCAGGACCACCGCGAGAATCTCCTCGACCAGCGAGTCGCGGTTCAGACCGATCACCTTGAGCGGAAACGCACAGGGGAACTCTAGCAGGCTGGCAGTGCCGCCGGTCTCACTCATGGGTG
Source organism: Accumulibacter sp. (assembly GCF_023806625.1). GTDB lineage: Bacteria > Pseudomonadota > Gammaproteobacteria > Burkholderiales > Rhodocyclaceae > Accumulibacter. Next base: position 84,864 of record NZ_JAMTDX010000083.1, on the reverse strand, counting down.
AACCCTACCGGTCACTCCGATCGACCCGCGGCGGCCCACGCAGCGCGCGGGGTCAGGCGATCGCCGAATCTGTTCGGGCGCATCGACCGTTGCTGCTCTGTTTGGCGGTCGAAGATCGTTACCTTTCCGCCCGGTGCGAAGGCGCGAACCGCTCACTTGAACCACAGGCGGACCGAATCGACCATCCGTCCAAAGAAGCCGGCTTCGGGAACGGCATCCAGGGCGAGTACCGGATAATCTCCGTAGGCCCGGTCGTCGACGCTGACCTTCAGCGTGCCCAGAGGCTGACCCTGGGCAATCGGAGCGAACAGCGGCTGCTGGGTGACCAGTTCCGTCCTGATCTTCGGACCGAAGCCCTTCGGCACGGTGATCACGAGATCACTCGGGAAACCGATCCTGACGGCGCTTTCCTTGCCCTTCCAGACCCTGAGCGTCGAGACGGCCTCGTTCCGGGGGTAGATCTGAACCGCGTCGTAGAACTGGAAGCCGAAATTGAGTAGCTTGATCGACTCCTGCGCGCGCATCTTGTCGGATGGCGCGCCCATGACCACCGACAAGAGACGGCGCGGCCCGCGCTTGGCCGACGAAACCAGGCAGTATCCCGCCGCTTCGGTGTGCCCGGTCTTCAGGCCGTCGACGCTCGGGTCGATGTAAAGCAGGCGATTGCGGTTCGGCTGGGTGATGTTGTTGTAGCGGAACTCCTTCATCGAGTAGTACTTCGCGTACTCCTCAGGGAAATCGCGGATCAGCGCGCCGGCAAGGATCGCCAGGTCGCGCGCCGTCGTGTAGTGCTGTGGGTCGGGCAGACCGCTCGAATTGCGGAAACTCGATCCCTTCATGCCCAGTCTCTGAGCTTCGCGATTCATCACCTGGGCGAAGTTCTGCTCGTCGCCGGCGACCGCCTCGGCCAGCGCGACGCACGCGTCGTTGCCGGACTGGACGATCATCCCCTTGAGCAGGTCTTCGACGCGAACCTGCGTTCCGACCTGGATGAACATCCGCGAACCGCCGGTCTTCCACGCCTTCTCGGAAACCGGAACAGTCTGATCGAGTTTGAGCGTCCCTTGGCGCAGTGCCGAAAAAACCACATAAGCGGTCATCAGCTTGGTCAGCGAAGCGGGCTCCAGACGCAGGTCCGGTTCGGAGGCGACGAGTTCCTGACCCGAGGCTGCCTCGACCAGCAGCCACGACTTGGCCGCCAGCACCGGTGGCGTCGGAGCCTGCTGGGCCCGGGCCAGGACCGGCAGGAACAGCAGGACGAGGATCAAGGAACTGAAGGAACGCAAGTTGAACATGGTTGGCCGAATTCTTTCTAAAGTCGCGATTATAGCAAGCGATCCAGACGGAGCCGGCGCCTCTGCCGCGAGCCACGGCGGGCCAGCCGGGGGGCTGCTGAAGGCCACGTCGTGACTTTGTGCACTCCCCCGAAGTCCGTAGTGCGTACCATGTCGCCACCCTTTGCCAGGCAAGCCCGAACGAATACGGGCACCATGAAACGCAGATGCCGCCACCCTTCCGAAACCTGCAGCGTCCTCTCGACCTGCAGAGCGCCTACGCAGAGCTCGCCAGACATGGCCTGGCCGGCGAGCGACTCGACGACACCCTGCGCGGACTGACCGCCAGCACGGCGCGGACGCTGAACATCGAGCGCGTCGGTCTCTGGGCACTGACCGCCCAGCACACCCGACTCGAGTGCGTCGACCTCTACGAACTCTCCCCCGACCGTCACAGCGACGGCATCAGGCTTCAGGTGGAGGACTACCCGCAGTACTTCCGGGCGCTCGGGGCTGGTGACCCGATCGTCGCCGACGACGCGATGAAACATCCGGCAAGCCACGAACTGACCGACGACTACCTCCTGCACAACGGCATCAGCGCGTTGATCAACTCGCCGATCCATGCGGCCGGCGAGGTCCAGGGTGTGCTTTCGATCGAGCGGGTCGGACCGCACTCGGCCTGGACGTCGATCGAGAGGCTGTTCGCTCATGCCGTTGCCGGCCTGGTCAGCATCGCCCTGCTCCACGACCAGTTGTCGGTCAACCGCAAGGCGCTTCGCGACGCTGAGCTGCTGCGCGACGCACTGTTCAACGGGGTGCGCGATGCGATCCTGATCTCCGACGCCGGAACGGGCGAGATCATCGACGCCAACGAGCAGGCCGAAAGACTTTTCGGGCGACGGGTCGAGGATCTGCTCGGCGCGCTGCAAAGTGAGCTCTGGGACAGCGTCAACGCCCGGGACATCTGTGAACTGTGCACCGGGCTGGCGAGAGACGGCGGCGCCCAAGCGCTGCGCGGCGAAGTGCTCTGCCGCGACCGTCTGCCGATCCCGGTCGAGATCAGTAACCGGATTATCGATCTCGGCAAAGGCCGAAGGTTCGTTCAGGGCGTCTTTCGCGAACTCGCCGCAACGGGGGACGAGACGATCAGCGACTGACGAAGGTCGGCTTGTAGCCGAGCGCGAGACGGATTCGCTCGGCTACCCTTTCGGCATCGCCCCGGCTGGCGTACGGACCAAGATGCACGCGGTGGATTCCGCCACCCGGGTTGACCTGGATTGCCTCACCGAGCCAGTCGAGCTCGCGCTGGAGGTGCGCGCGCAGGCTCTCGGCATTCTCGACGCTCGAAAAAGCGCCGAGTTGCAGGAAGACTCCGCGCGCGAGCGGAGCAGGCGAGCCACCAGCGTCCGCCGGCGGCGCCGGCGAGGCCATTCCGGACGCCGACGGGTAGGCCGGCCTCGCATCCTGACCAAGCCTGGCGACGAGCAGTTCGATCTCGTCGGGACCGGATGACCCCTGCGCTGGCGACACCCTGGGCGCCGGCATGACCTGAGCGTAGGTCATCGTCGTCGCCCCTTCGGGAACGATCGACTCGACCTGGACGAACGTGCTCCCGTCATCGACGTAACCGAGACGATAAGCTGCCGCGTAAGACAGATCGATGACCCGGTCAGCGTGGAATGGCCCGCGGTCGGTCACCCGGACGACGACCGACCGGCCGTTGCTGAGGTTGGTGACGCGAGCGTATGAGGGCAGAGGCAGCGTTGGATGCGCCGCGGTCATCGAGAACATGTCGTACGGCTCGCCGATCGAGGTCTTCTGTCCGTGGAACTTCTTGCCGTACCAGCTGGCGACCCCGCGCTCCTGGTATGGACGCAGTGCCGTGAACGGTTCGTAGGCCCTGCCGAGTACGACATAGGGGCGATTGGCGAAACGATGCAGCGCTTCGGCTTTCGGCACAGCGTCCGGGAGTTCGTCGAGATTGTCGGGAATCTCGTCGCCTGGACCGTCGTCCTTGTAGTAGGCCCCCCCCTTCTTCTGCACGACTGTCGTCTTCCGCGGCTGCCTGGCCGGGGCCCGCCCCGTCTCGACCCCGCGCGCGGTCGCTTCCGGCGAGCGCGCCGCGGGCCCACCGCAGGCCGCAAGCAGAAGCGGCAGGACGAACGCCGCGAGAGCGGCCAGCGACCAGGCACCGATCGGGGCCGGCCGCGCAGATGGCGCGAGGAGTCTCCGATTCGCGGCACGGTGGCGCTGCGGGACGGCACCAGCCCCGGCACCGGTCTCAGGGTGTACCGATCTCATTGTCTCACCAGCATGCGATGCGTCTGGACGCTCATCAGTATTCCGATACCGATCGACAGCGTGACCAGCGCAGTCCCGCCATAGCTCATGAACGGCAGCGGCACGCCGACCACCGGCAGGATCCCGCTGACCATCCCCATGTTGACGAAGACATAGGTGAACAGACTCAGGGTCACCGATCCGGCGATCACCCGCGCGAAAAGCGTCGAGGCGTTGGCGGCGATGATCAGCCCGCGGACGATCAGCGCGAAGTAGAGCAGCAACAGGATGACGTTGCCGAATAGGCCGCGCTCCTCGGAGAAGACAGCGAAAATGAAGTCGGTATGCCGCTCGGGGATGAATTCGAGGTGGGTCTGGGTCCCGGCGAGCCATCCCTTGCCGAAACTTCCTCCCGAACCGATGGCGATGGTCGACTGGATGATGTGATAGCCCGCTCCGAGCGGATCGCTGGTCGGGTCGACCAGCGTCAGTATCCGCTTGCGCTGGTAATCGCGAAGCATCGTCCAGACGAACGGTACCGCGCCAGCGGCGACGACCGCAAGACCGAGGATCACGCGCCACGGCAGCCCGGCGAAGAAGATCACGTAGAAGCCCGCCGCACCAACGAGGATCGCCGTCCCGAGGTCAGGCTGCTTGGCGATCAGCGCAAACGGAACCAGCAGCAGCAGCGAAGCGATCACGTAGTGCCGGAACTTGAGCGTGGCCTCGTTCTTGTGGAAATACCAGGCGAGCATCAGCGGTACCGCGACCTTGAGGATTTCCGAGGGCTGAATCCTCGTGAAACCGAGCGACAGCCAGCGCCTTGCGCCGTTGACCTTGACGCCGAACAGGAAGACGAGGATCAGCAGAACGACACCGATCGCGTAGAGTGGGACGCCGAAGCGCATCAGCTTCTGCGGCGGCACCTGGGCCACCGCCCACATCGCCACGAGCCCGATGGCCATATTCATGGCCTGCGCCAGAGTCCGGTTGCTGGCATCGTAGGTCGCGCTATACACCGTCACCAGCCCGACGCCCATGATCAGACAGGTGACCAGCAGCAACGGACCGTCGACATGCGCGACGAGGCGCAGCCGGAGACGGAGCAACAGAGCCTGCAGCACGGCTCAGTCTTCCTCCACGTCGCTCTCCTCGGCAGCGCCCTTGGGCAGCTTGCCAAGCAGATAGTAGTCGAAAACCATCCGCGCGATCGGCGCCGCCGACTGCGCTCCGAAGCCTCCGTTCTCGACGAGGACGGCGAGCGCGATCCGCGGCTGATCGACGGGCGCGAAGGCGATGAACAGTGCATGGTCGCGCAGTTCCTTGCGGACGCTCGAATGCCGGTACTCGGCGCCTTTCAGGCTGAAGACCTGGGCCGTACCGGTCTTGCCGGCGGACACATAGGAAGCCCCGGCAAACGCCTTCGCCGCAGTCCCCGCGAGGTTGACGCCGATCATCGCCTTCTTGATCACGTCCACGTTCTGGCGCTTCCAGGGAAGAATGCGCAACGGTTCGGGCTCGATCATCGTCTTCTGACCGGTTCGACTGTCGGTGATGTACTTGACGAGGTGCGGCCGATACATGATTCCGTTGTTCGCGACGGTCGCCGTCGCCTGAGCCAACTGGATCGGAGTATACGAATTGTAGCCTTGGCCGATGCCAATCGATACGGTCTCGCCAGCGAACCACTTCTGCTGTTCGGGCCTGCGGAAGCGGCGCTTCTTCCATTCCGGCGACGGCAGGACACCCTCCGACTCACCCTGGATGTCGATCCCGGTGCGCTGCCCGAAGCCAAGCTTTTCCATGAACCTGGCGATGCTCTCGATGCCCATCTCGTTGGCCAGCATGTAGTAGTAGGTGTCGCACGATTGGACGATCGACTTGTGCATGTCGACGAGCCCGTGCCCACCCTTCTTGTCGTCGCGGAACTGGTGCCCCCCGAAATTGAAGTAACCGGGATCCGCGATCGCTTGGCCAGGGGTGCGCTTGCCGGTTTCGAGCCCGGCGAGGGCCATGAACGGCTTGAACGTCGAGCCCGGCGGATACGCCCCGTTCAACGCACGGTTCAACAGTGGCCGGTCGGGAGAATTGTTGAGCAGATCCCAGTCGTCGCTGCGGATACCGTCGACGAACAGGTTCGGATCGAAGGTCGGCGTCGATACCAGCGCGAGAATCCCGCCGGTCGACGGTTCGATGGCCACCAGCGCGCCCCGACGGTCGCCGAAGGCTTTCTCGGCCATCTCCTGGAGGCGCGAATCGAGGGTCAGCGCGAGATCGTTGCCCTGAACGGGAGCCGTCCTTGCCAGGCTCCGCACGGCCCTTCCACCGGCATCGGTCTCGACCTGCTCATAGCCGGTCTCGCCGTGCAGATCGAACTCGTAATACTGCTCGATGCCGGTCTTGCCGATGTGGTCGGTGCCCTTGTAGTTCGCGGCCTCATCGTTTTCCTCGATCATCTCGAGGTCACGCTTGTTGATCCGCCCGATGTAGCCGATCGCGTGCGAGGCGATCGGCCCGAGAGGATACTGGCGAAACAGCCGGGCTTTGACCTCGACCCCCGGAAAGAGATACCGGTTGGCCGCGAAGCGCGCGACTTCCTCCTCGCTCAGCCGCGTACGGATCGGCAGGCTTTCGAAGGTCTTGCTCTCTTCGAGCAGCCGGCGGAAACGCTTGCGATCCTTCGGCAGAATCTCGATGACCCGGCTCAGCCCGTCGATCGTCGCCTCGAGATCGTCGACCAGAGACGGCGTGATCTCGAGAGTGAATGCCGAGTAGTTGCGCGCCAGTACCGTGCCGTTGCGGTCGACGATCACGCCCCGGTTCGGCACGATCGGCACCAGCGAGATTCGGTTGTCCTCGGCACGCGTCGAATAGTAATCATGCTGGACGACTTGCAGATGCACGAAACGCGCAATCAGCAGGGCGAAGGCCAGGACGACCACCACGCCGCTCAGGGCGACGCGAAAACGGAAGCGATCGAGGTCGCGATCCGCAGCGCTCAGCGATGTCCGGCCAGCCAACACGGCAATCCCTCAACGACCGATGTGCCCGGTCCCCGGGCGAGCCGGCGAGCATCCGAACCGGTGGACAGAATTCCCGGCAACGCAGGAGGCGTTCTCAGAGCGGACGGTTGGCATCACGGTCTACTGGGCGATGCTGCGGCAGCAGCAGGAAGAAGGTCAGCACCGGCCAGAGCGCCGCGCCCAGACAGGGCCCGACGAAATAGCCGAGACCGGGAAACTCGCCACCGGCGAGCAGGCGCACGCACAACTGCACCAGTTGCACCAGGATCAGCAGCGGGAACACGTGCAGGGCCTGCTGGAACAGCGGAAACCAGAGAATCCTTCGGGACAGTGACGAAGCGCCGTACGCGGCAAGGACATAGGCCAGCGCGTGCTGTCCGAGCAGGCTTGCGTCGGCGACGTCCATCGCCAGGCCGAGTATGAAAGCCAGGCCCATGCCCACCCGGCGTGGCTCTCGAACGCTCCAGAAGATGATCACCAGCGCGAGCGAGTCGGGAACCGCGAGTTGGCTGGCCATCGGCACGAGGTTGACGAGGAGCGCAACGAGCAGGCTGACGGCGATGAACCACGGCCGCACGGGCAGAAGGATGCGCGATGAGGAATAGCTCGTCTGCATGCAGGTTCTCCTCGATAAACGGAATCAGCTCAGCAATGCCTGCGCGCACCGTTCGCCCGCGAGGCCGGATACCGGCCTGCAGGCCGCCGCCTGCCCGCGATGCGCGGCGAGGACGTGCCGTCCGGCTGGCGCATGCCCCGCCGCTGGCGAAAGCTGGTCCACGCCTCCTCATTCCTTCCGCGCCCGCTTCTTCTTGGCCACTCCGGCCTTGGCCGCGGGCTTGGCATCGCGATCCCTGGCCAGTTCCTCGGGCAGTGCGGAGGCTGGCCGCGGATCGAGAATCATCACTTCGCTGAAGTTCTCGACCCCGGCCATCGGTGTGCAGAAGATACGGGCGAACGAGTAAGAGGTGTCGCGTTCGATGTGTACCACCCGAGCAACCGGAAAGCCCGGCACAAAGACGCCGTCGAGCCCCGAGGTGACCAGGACGTCACCGTTCTGCACGTCGACATTCGCCGGCAGGAAGCGCAGTTCGAGTTGCCCGTTACCCAGACCGAAGACGACCGAGCGCAATCCGGTGCGCAGGATCTGCACTGGAACCGCCTGCTCCTTGTCGGTAATCAGGGTCACCTCCGCGACGAACGGAAAGACGCGTGTCACCTGGCCGACGATTCCCGCGTCGTCGATCACCGGCTGCCCGATGACCACGCGGTTCTGCAAGCCCTTGTCGACGACGATGCGCCGTGTGAAGGGATCCCGCGCCGAATAGAGTATCTGCGCCAACTGGCCGCTGGCCTGCTGCCGCTCCCTGACGGCGAGAAGCCTGCGCAGGCGCTCGTTCTCCACTTCGAGCTGCTGCGTGCGCAGCAGTGTGGCGACGTTCTCGATCCGGGCGCGCTTGAGCTGCGCGTTTTCCTCCTGGAGACTGGTGATGGTCACGAAGTAGCCACTCGCCTTGTCGATGAGTTGCCCCGGCAGGTGGGCCAGTTCCTGGGCCGGCTGGGCGAACAGCGACAGCGCCTGACGAAGGATCTCGAGCGTCTGGAAGCGGGCATCGGCGATCAGCAGCGCCAGCGAGAGCGTCACGTAGAACGACAGCAGCGCCATCGGCGCGGGACCGCGCTTGAAAAACGGAGGCGGCTGATGGTCCATCGATCAGGCCCGCGTGTCTGCCGGCGCGGCGCTCGTGCCGCCGGTTTCAGTCGGAAGCGAAGATGCTTCCGAGGTTGTCCATCTTCTCGAGTGCCAGGCCACAGCCTCGAGCGACGCAGGTCAATGGCTCCTCGGCGACGATGACCGGGAGGCCGGTCTCTTCCATCAGCAGGCGGTCGAGGTCGCGCAGCAGCGCGCCGCCACCGGTGAGGACCATCCCCTTGTCGGCAATGTCGGCGCCGAGTTCGGGCGGTGTCTTTTCGAGCGCCGACTTGACCGCCGAGACGACGCTGTTCAGCGGCTCGGTGAGCGCTTCGAGGATCTCGTTCGAAGAGATCGTGAACTTCCGCGGAATCCCCTCGGCCTTGTTGATCCCCGAAACCTCCATCTCGCGTACCTCGGCACCTGGAAACGCCGAGCCGATGCGCTTCTTGATGTTCTCGGCGGTATTCTCGCCGATCAGCATGCCGTAGTTCCGGCTGATGTAGTTCATGATCGCTTCGTCGAGCTTGTCCCCGCCGACGCGCACCGATCCTGCATAGACCATGCCGCCGAGAGAGATGACCCCGACTTCGGTCGTTCCGCCGCCGATGTCGACGACCATCGACCCGGTCGGTTCGGCAACCGGGAGGCCCGCACCGATCGCCGCAGCCATTGGCTCTTCGATCAGAAAGACCTGGCTCGCACCGGCACCGATCGCCGATTCGCGGATCGCGCGGCGCTCGACCTGAGTCGACCCTGACGGCACGCAGATGATGATTCGCGGCGACGGCGAAAGCAACCGGGAATCATGAACCTTCTTGATGAACTGTTTGAGCATCTGCTCGGTCACCGTGAAGTCGGCGATCACCCCGTCTTTCATCGGACGAATGACCGTGATCGCTCCGGGCGCCTTGCCGAGCATCTCCTTGGCCGACTTTCCGACTGCCTGGATCGTCTTTTTCGAGCTCGGGCCGCCTTCGGTGCGGATCGCAACCACCGACGGTTCGTCGAGAACGATCCCCTTGGAGCGGACGTAGATCAGGGTGTTGGCCGTCCCGAGGTCGATCGCCAGGTCGTTCGAGAAGTAACTGCGCAGGAAACTGAACATGCTTGCGAAATCCGTGATGGCCCCGAAAGGGGACTGCGGTGGGAAAAACTTTTATGATACCTTATGTCCCCGCCTCGTTTAACCCCTCAGCGATTTCGCCCATGGCCCTCACCCGCGAACAGGTCCACCGCATCGCCCACCTGGCCCGCATCGAGATCAGCGATGCCGAGGCCGACCGCACGCTCGAGCAACTGAACGACATCTTCGCGCTGATCGCCGAGATGCAGGCCGTCGACACCAGCGGCGTCGAGCCGATGGCTCACGCCCAGGACGTCGCCCAGCGACTGCGCGCGGACCAGATCACCGAAGTCGATCAGCTGACCCGGCGGACTGCTTTCCAGCTGATCGCCCCGCAGACCGAGGACGGTCTCTACCTGGTACCGAAGGTGATCGAATGATCGAAAGGAGCTTGCGGGAGATTGCCAGCTCCCTGGCTGAACGGAGGATTTCGAGCGTCGAGCTGACCCGGCTCTACCTCGACCGGATCGCCCGCCACAATCCCGCGCTGAACGCCTTCATCACGATCGACGAGGAAGCGAGCCTGGCTCAGGCACGGGCCGCTGATGAGCGCCTGCGCCGCGGCGACGCGGGTCCGCTGACCGGCATCCCGATCGCGCACAAGGACATCTTCTGCAGCGAGGGCTGGCTGACCACCTGCGGGTCGAGAATGCTCGCCAATTTCGTCAGTCCCTACGACGCATCGGTGATCGCCCGCTTCAGGGCGGCTGGAGCCGTTCTGCTGGGCAAGACCAACATGGACGAGTTCGCGATGGGTTCGTCGAACGAGACGTCCTTCTTCGGACCGGTCAGGAACCCCTGGGACCTGACCCGCGTCCCCGGCGGATCGTCAGGCGGATCGGCCGCTGCGGTCGCCGCGCGCCTGGCGCCGGCGGCAACCGGAACCGATACCGGCGGCTCGATCCGCCAGCCGGCGGCGCTCTGCAACCTGACCGGGATGAAGCCGACCTACGGGGTCGTGTCGCGCTACGGGATGATCGCATTTGCGTCGTCGCTCGACCAGGGCGGCCCTCTCGCCCGCTCAGCCGAGGACTGCGCGGTAATGCTCAGCGCGATGGCCGGGTTCGACGACCGGGACTCGACGAGCCTCGACCGTCCCGCTGAAGACTTCTTCCGCGACTTGGTCTCCGACCGTGGAAGCAGGCCGCTGAGCGGGCTGAGGATCGGTCTGCCGGCGGAATTCTTCGACGCCGGATGCGATCGGGAGATCATCGAACTCGTCGACGCGGCGGTCGCCGACTACCGTCGGCTCGGCGCCGAAACGGTGAGCATCAGCCTGCCGAACATGCGCCTGTCGGTGCCCGCGTACTACGTCATCGCGCCCGCCGAGGCGAGTTCGAATCTTGCCCGCTTCGACGGCGTGCGCTACGGTTACCGCGCAGCGGAGTATCACGATCTGATCGACATGTACCGCAAGACTCGTGCCCAGGGCTTTGGTGCGGAAGTCAAGCGCCGCATCCTGATTGGTACCTACGTCCTGTCGCACGGCTACTACGACGCCTACTACCTGCAGGCGCAGCGCATCCGCCGGCTGATCGCCAACGATTTCGCCGAGGCATTCCGGCAGTGCGACGTGATCGCCGGCCCGACGAGCCCGACGACGGCCTTCAGGCTCGGCGAGAAGGCGGCGGACCCGGTCCAGATGTACCTCTCCGACATCTACACGATCGCCGTCAATCTCGCGGGCCTGCCGGCCGTGTCGATCCCCTGCGGCTTTGCCGCCGGCCTCCCTGCCGGTCTGCAACTGATCGGCAACTACTTCACCGAAGCCCGCCTGCTCGATGTCGCGCACCGCTACCAGATGGTCACTGGATGGCACCTGCAGCATCCCCGCGGCTTCGACTCCGAGGACTAGCAGCGATGCAGCAATGGGAAGCCGTGATCGGCATCGAAACCCACGCGCAGTTGGCCACCCAGGCGAAGATCTTTTCGGGCAGTCCAATCGCCTTTGGGGCCGAGCCGAACCTCCAGGCAAACGCGATCGACATCGCCCTGCCCGGCGTGCTGCCCGTGCTCAACCGGGCTGCCGTCGAATGCGCGATCCGCTTTGGCCTCGCGGTCGGCGGGAAGATCGCTCCGCGGTCGGTCTTCGCACGCAAGAACTATTTCTACCCCGATCTACCGAAGGGTTACCAGATCAGTCAGTACGAACTGCCGGTGGTCGTCGGCGGGAGCCTGCTGATTCCGGCTGGCGAATCAGACAAGGAGATTCGTCTGACCCGCGCCCATCTCGAGGAGGATGCCGGGAAGTCGCTGCACGAGGGCGCAGGCCAGCACTTCCGGGGCTGTTCGGGGATCGACCTCAACCGCGCCGGGACGCCATTGCTCGAGATCGTCAGCGAACCGGACATGCGTTCGGCGATCGAAGCCGTGGCCTACGCGAAGGCGCTGCACGCCCTCGTCCGCTGGATCGGAATCTGCGATGGAAACATGCAGGAGGGATCGTTCCGTTGCGACGCCAATGTCTCGGTGCGCCCCGCTGGCCGGCAGGAGTTCGGCACGCGTCGCGAAATCAAGAATCTCAACTCGTTCCGCTTCCTCCAGCAGGCGATCGACTACGAGATCCAGTGGCAGATCGCGACGCTCGAGGACGGTGGGCGGATCGGACAGGCGACCGTGCTCTTCGACCCCGAGACCGGCGAAACGCGCAGCATGCGCTCGAAGGAAGACGCCCACGACTACCGCTACTTCCCGGACCCCGACCTGTTGCCGCTGGTCATCGAGGAGTCGTGGATCGCAGAGATCCGCGCACAGTTGCCCGAACTGCCTGCGGCCAAGCGCGAACGACTGATCGCCGATTACGGACTCCCCGCTTACGACGCGAAGGTCCTCACCGCCTCGCTGGACATCGCCAAGTATTTCGAGACGGCCGTTACCGTCGCCGGGGCGGCCCACGCCAAGACCTGCGCCAACTGGGTGATGGTCGACCTCGCCGCACGGCTCAACCGCGAGGGCCGGGAGATTGGAGAATCGCCGGTCTCGGCGCAACAGCTCGGAAGCCTGATCGCCCGGATCGCCGACGGAACGCTGTCGACGAGCCTGGCGAGAGAAGTATTCGACGCCTTGTGGACCGGCCAGGGCGCCTCGGCCGACGAGGTCATCGCCGCTCGCGGCCTGCAGCAGATCAGCGACAGCACCGAACTCGAAAAGCTGATCGACGATGTGCTCTCCGGCAGCGCGTCACTGGTCGCCGAGTTTCGCTCGGGCAAGGAAAAAGCCTTCAACGCCCTGGTCGGCCAGACGATGAAGGCGACACGCGGCAAGGCCAACCCGCAGCGAGTCAGCGAACTCCTCCGACGAAAGCTTGGCTGACGATAGGTTCCGCCTCTCCGGCGTCGGCTCACCCGTTTGACTTGGCGGCCGCCGGAATGCGCTCCCTTGGCCAAGCTCACGGGCGCGCGGGAGGCCGCTTGGAGAGTTCGACGAAGCGGCGCAGTTCCTCGTCGTACTTCTGGCGCACCGCTTCGCGCTCCTTCTTCTTGCCCTCGATGATCAGTTCCTGCGTCGTGATCTCGTGATCGGCGTCGCGCAGGCCCTTCGCGACCTCTGCAGGCAGCGTGCGGTTCCGGTAGAACTCCGCCTCGTCCTCGAACTTCTTCCGCCGCCCGCGGATCTCCGCGATCCGCTCGTCCGCCGCCTTGATCGCCGCGGCAATGTCGCGCTCGGCGCGCGTGCGCATGATCTCGATGTCCTTCTCACTGCCGTAGGTGTTGAGCAGCGCCTGATCCTTGCGCCGCTGTTCGTTGGCCAGCCTATCCTGCTCGGCACGACGTCTTTCCTCGGCCTCCCTCTGGGCCCGCTGTTCGGCGGTCAGCGGGGCTTCGACGGTCTTCAGCGTGCGACCGGAGTCGCCGACGATGCGATAGGCACGCCCGTAACAGGCGGGAGGCAGAATGTCCCCGCAGGCCTGCCGTCCCGAGTCGTCGTTGCAGCAGAAGATCCACGTCCCTCCGCGGACCTGCTGCGAGCAGGCCAGCAGAAAGACCAGCGCGCCGCATTCAAGTACCGCTCGCAACACCGTACTCCTCGCGATAACGGGCCACCGCGACCTCCCAGTTCGTGAAATCAGGCCGCTGCTTCAGGAAGGCGATGAGATCGTCGACACTGGCCACGGCGATCACCGGGATCCCGTAGTCACGCTCGACTTCCTGCACGGCGGACAGTTCGCCGCTCCCGCGCTCTCTCCGATCGAGGGCAATGACCACACCGCACGGTGCGGCTCCTGCCGCCTCGATGAAGTCGACCGACTCGCGCACCGAAGTACCCGCGGTGATCACGTCGTCTACGATCAGTATCCGGCCGCCGAGCGGAGCACCGACGATCACGCCGCCTTCTCCGTGATCCTTGACTTCCTTGCGATTGAACGAGAAAGGCAGATTGCGCCCGCGTCGCGCCAACGCCACGGCCACCGAGGTGACCAGCGGGATGCCCTTGTAGGCGGGGCCGAACAGACCATCCACGGCGAGGCCGCTGGCGAGGATCGTGCTGGCGTAGAAGTCCGCGAGCCGGGCGAGAGCCTCGCCGTCGTGGAACAGGCCGGCATTGAAGAAGTAAGGCGTCAGGCGACCCGCCTTGGTGCGAAATTCGCCAAAGCGCAGGACGTCCCGTTCCACGGCGAAGTCGATAAACTCGCGCCGAAAGTCCATCAATACTGTCATTTCCGACCGCCAATCCTGGAGCCGCTGCCTATGTTACGCATCATTACGCTGAACCTCAACGGAATCCGCGCCGCGTGGCGCAAGGGTCTTCTGTCCTGGGCCCGCCTGCAGCAGGCCGACGTCGTCTGTCTGCAGGAACTCAGGGCCGATCCCGCCGACCTCTCTGCCGAGATGCGCTCGCCCGACGGACTGCACGCCTTTTATCGGCACGCGGAGCGAAAGGGTTACAGTGGTGTCGGCCTGTGGTCCCGGCAGAGACCACGGGCGATCGTCGATTCGCTTGGCCACGCGGAGTTCGACGCCGAGGGTCGCTATCTGCGGGCCGACTTCGGCAGCCTCTCGGTCGTCTCGCTCTACCAGCCTTCGGGATCGAGTTCGGAGCACCGCCAGAGAATCAAATTCCGCTTCATGGACTGGATATATCCGCATCTCGCCGAACTCGCGGCCAGCGGACGCGAGGTGATCGTCGGCGCGGACTGGAATATCGCTCACCAGGAAGTCGACCTCCGCAACTGGAAGAGCAATCAGAAAAACTCGGGGTTCCTGCCCGAAGAACGGGCCTGGATCGGCCGCCTTCTCGCCGAGGCCGGGTGGTGCGACGTCTATCGCCGGCTGTACCCCGAGGTGACGGACGAGAGCTACACCTGGTGGTCGAATCGGGGCCAGGCGTGGGCCAGGAACATCGGCTGGCGGCTCGACTATCAGCTCGCCACGCCCGGTATCGCTGCCCGGGCCAGGCGAGCGATCGTCTACCGCGAACGGCGCTTCAGCGATCATGCACCCCTGACCATCGACTACGAATACGCGATCGACGGCGAGCACGAACGACAGGAGCGCCCGCCAGCCGTCGATGACCCTGGCCGGCATTGACATTGATCTTGTCACGCGAATTCTATAATCTGTCAATTCGACAGCCGGCGTTCTGCCCCCCTTGCCGAAACGCTGTTCTTCCTGTCACTTCCTTCCACAGCGAGGCCAGTCATGTCCGAAGTTACCGATCTCTCCACCGCCAACAAGCAAAAACTCGTCGCCGACATGAAGGTTGTCGTCGCCGATGCCGAGGAGATTCTGCGCGCCACTGCCGGCGTTGCCGGCGACAAGATGGGTGACCTGCGCGAGCGGATCAGCGAGCGACTGCGCGACGCCAAACTGCGGATCGCCGACGCCGAAGCCGCGCTCGTCGACCGAACGAAAGCTGCCGCACGGGCAACCGACGACTACGTCCACGAGAACCCGTGGCGTGCAGTCGGTCTGGCTGCTGCCATGGGTCTGCTGCTCGGCGTGGTCATCGGACGTCGCTGAGCAGCGCGCCGAGGCGATGAGCGACTCTGCCGGCAGTGCAGGTCTCCTGGGTACGACCAGGAACGGGGCCGCGGCGCTGCTGGCTGCCGGACGCGCGCGACTCGAGCTCCTGGGCCTCGAACTGCGCGAAGAGAAGCTTCGTGTCGTCGACCTGCTCCTGCTGGCCACGACAACGGCTTTCTGTTTCCTGATCGCCGCGATCCTTCTCGTTGCGCTGCTGGTCATCGTGTTCTGGGACAGCAGGATCGTGCTGCTCGGTGCACTGAGCGGGGTCTTCGTCAGCGCCGGGGCACTCGCCTGGAGGGCGCTCGGCCGCTCGCTGAGCCAGAGCGGTCCGCTGTTCGCGCAGAGCATCGCCGAGCTGGACAAGGACCTGCACCAGCTGGGCGGTCTGAAGCGCGATGAAGCAGCAACTGATTGAGCTCGCCGTCCAGCGCGGTCGCCTGATCGAGAGGATCGGCAGCCAGCGTGAACGTCTTGGCGAGCAGTTCCAGCCCCTTGGCAACGGCCTCGCCACGGCCGACCGGGTAATTGGAGCACTGCGCCAGGGAAGGGACTATCTCAGCGGACATCCCGAAGTTGTCGTCGGAACCGTCGCCGTGCTCATCGTGCTTCGCCCAGGCCGTGTCTGGCGATGGGCTCGGCGTGGTCTGACGATCTGGCGGAACTGGCGGCTCGTGCGTCACGAACTCGCCGCCCTTGGGCTGATCCGCGGCGCCTGAGACGTACTGAAGAAATCCGCGCGAGGAGCGGGCAACAGCGCAAATCGGTCGCGCAGCGGATTCATTCACAACCTCCGGCCACCGCTACGGCGCCAGCCGCGCGATACCGCCTGGCGCGCGACACGGGCGGTCATTGCCAGATGCCGAGCGCGATCAGCCGGCCGGTCGCCGCCGACGCCCAGCCACGATTGGCCACCGGACTTGCCGGACTCGGATGCAGTATCCGCCCAATCTTCACCGGCAGACTGACCAGAGCCTCCGAAGCCCGTTTTTCGGCAAAGGCACCGATACCGATCACCCACTCGGGCTGCAACGCGCCGACGAGCTCGCTGAGGTGGGCGTCGCAGGCCTCGAACAGCGGAGCGACCACAGCCGCCGGCAGCCTGTCGGGGGTCAGGTTGCGTGCGCGATCGAAGAACGCCAGCGGACAGTAATTGGCCACGAAATGCTCGGCGAAGAAGGCCTCGGCGCTGCCGAAGCGTTCGCTGAACAGACCCCAGAGGCGCCGCCCGCTGACTTCCGAGCGCCTGCAGGCAAAGCCCTCGATCGGCCGCCACGGATTCTCGAGTCGCGGCTTGAGCACCGGGACCTCGATTCCCAGCCAGTCACGAACCGCACCGATCTCGCCGAACGGTACGCCGCTCTGGACCATGCCGAAAGGCCCGGGATTCATGCCGAGGAAGACGACCCGCCGCGTGTCTGAGGCGTAACGACGCAAATAGAGTTCGTGAGCGTCCCAAGCGTAGATCAGCGGGTCGTAGACGTGGCTGACCGGTGGCCCGAAACTCATCTCCGACAGCCGGGAGGACAGGCGCTGTGCGGCAGAAATCAACTGTTCGGCAACTGGCGCGAGTCGTTCCACGGGGCAACCTTGAGCAGCAGCAGCATGCCCGGAGCAGCAAGCAGAAAACACAGGAAGAAGAAGCTCGTCCAGCCGAGCCATTCGACGATGATGCCGGCCGTGGCGTTGATGAAGGTCCGCGGAACCGCCGCGAGGCTGGTGAACAAGGCGAACTGGGTGGCCGTGAAGGCGGGGTTGGTCGCCCGCGCTATGAACGCGACGAATGCAGAGGTCCCCAGGCCGACGCCAAGGCATTCGGCGCCGATCACCACAGCCAGCGCGGCGCGATCGACCGCATCGACGCTTTCGCCGACTCCACGCCACGCCAGCCAAGCGAAGCCGAGGATGGTGACCATCTGGACGACCCCGAACAGCCACAGCGCACGGTTGATGCCCAGCCGGATCATCCACAACCCGCCGAGCAACCCGCCGAAGACAGCTGGCCAAAGGCCCGCGTGTTTGGCGATCACCCCGATGTCCGTCTTTGTGAAACCCAGGTCCAGATAGAACGGCGTCGCGAGCGCCGTAGCCAGCGAATCGCCGAGCTTGTAGAGAAAGATGAACGACAACACGAGTAACGCGCCAGCCCAACCCTGACGACCGATGAACTCGTGAAACGGCTCGAGCACCGCCTCAGCGAGCGTCTTCGGTGCCCCGGCAACCGCCGGCTCGTCGACGGTAGCAGCCATGATCATGCCGGGGAGCATGAAAGCGGCCGTGATCCAGAAGACCTGGGCCCAGGGAAGAAGGTCGGCGAGGATCAGTGAAAGTGATCCGGGAACGAGACCGGCAATCCGGTAGGCATTGACGTGGACAGAATTGCCCAGACCCAGTTCCTGATCGCTGAGGATTTCGCGGCGGAACGCATCCAGCGCGATATCCTGGGTCGCTGACAGGAAAGCGAGCAGCGCAGTCAGGGCGATCACCTCACCAAGATCGGCAGCTGGCGAAAGACCGCCGAGCAGACCGATCGAGAGGAGCAGGCCAGCCTGCGAGGCCAGGATCCAGCCACGACGTCTGCCTAGCGGCAAGTGGTAGCGATCGAGCGCCGGCGCCCAGAGGAACTTCCAGGTATATGGAAACTGGATCAGCGCGAACAGTCCGATGGTGCGCAGATCGATCCCATCGCTGCGTAGCCAGGCGGGCAACAGGTTGAGCAGAAGGTACAGCGGCAAGCCAGAGCTGAACCCGGTCACCACGCAGATCAGCATCCGCCTGGTGAGCAGGAGGCCCAGCCATTCGGCCATCAGGCCTTGCGCCCGAGACGGTAGAAGGCCAGGCTGCCGTTGAGATTGGGATCTTGGTCGACCTCACGCCCGTGGTCATCGAACGCGAGCCTCTCGCGAACTTCAATGCCCAGTTTCTCACAAAGGTTCTCGAAGTCCGCAATCGTGAAGAAGCGCACGTTCGGTGTGTCGAACCAGTCGTAAGGTAGGTCCTCCGAAACCGGCATGTGTCCGTCGGCGATCGCCACCCGATTGGTCAGGTAGGCGAAATTCGGAAAGCTGACCACAGCCTCGCCGGCGACGCGCAGCATCTCGCAGAGGATTCGCTCGGTGGCACGCATCGTCTGCAGCGCCTGCGAGATGATCACGTGATCGAATGAATGGTCTTCGAAGCCGGACAACCCGCATTCGATATCCATCTGAATGACGTCTACGCCGTTCCGGATGCAGCGCAGGACGCTCTCGCGATCGATCTCGACGCCATAGCCGGTGACATCCCTGGTCTCGCTCAGGTAGCGCAGCAGCCGGCCGTCGCCGCAGCCGAGGTCGAGCACGCGCTCACCCGGCGGGATCCACCCGGCGATCACGGCGAAATCGAAACGTTCGCGCTGCTCGGCCCTGATCTTTCGCTCGTTCTCGGTCATACGGCGATGTTCTCCAGGTAGGCGCGCAGCAAAGCGTGGTAGTGATCGTCGTCGAGCAGGAAAGAATCGTGCCCGGCAGTGGACTCGATTTCCGCGTAGACGACGCGCAGACGGTTATGCAGCAGCGCGAAGACGATCTCCCGCGAGCGTGCAGGGGAAAAGCGCCAGTCGGTCGAGAAACTCGCCACGAAGAAGCTTGCCCTGGCGCGGGCCAGTGCCGCAGCCAGGTTGCCGTCGAACTCATAGGCCGGATCGAAATAATCGAGCGCCTTGGTGGTCATCAGATAGGTGTTCGCGTCGAAAAACGACGCGAATTTGTTGCCCTGATAGCGCAGATACGATTCGATCTCGAAGTCGACGTCGTAGCTGAACTTGTGCTCGCCGTGACGGAGTTGCCGGCCGAACTTCTCGGCCATCTGCGCGTCCGAAAGGTAGGTGATGTGCCCGACCATGCGCGCGAGCCGCAGTCCCCGGGTCGGGACGACGCCATGATCCGCGTAGTAGCCAGCGTGGAAATCTGGGTCCGAGAGAATCGCCTGCCGAGCCACCTCATTGAAGGCGATGTTCTGCGCCGACAGTTTCGGCGCCGAGGCAATGACCATCGCGTGGCGCACGCGCTCGGGAAACTGAAGCGACCATTCGAGCGCCTGCATGCCGCCGAGGCTCCCACCGATCACCGCCGCCCAGGTCTCGACACCGAGGTGATCGGCCAGCCGCCCCTGTGCAGCCACCCAGTCCTCGACGGTGACCAGCGGGAAATCGGCTCCATAGCGCTTGCCCGTCGCCGGGTTGATCGACAGTGGACCCGTGGAGCCGTAACAGCCGCCGAGGTTGTTGACCCCGACGACGAAGAACTTTTTGATGTCGAGCGGTTTGCCCGGTCCGACGAGGTTGTCCCACCAGCCGACGTTGTCCACGTCGTCGGCATAGCGCCCGGCGACGTGATGGCTGCCGGATAGCGCGTGGCAGACCAGAACGGCATTCGAGCGCGCGCGATTGAGCTGACCATAGGTTTCGAAGACCAGCTCGAAACCCGGCATTTCGGCTCCGCTACGCAGGAGGAGCGGGTCGTAGAAGCGCGCCCGTTGCGGGGCGACGACTCCGACAGAATTCTCTGATGACATGACGATCGTTGTCGGACTACCCAGGCACAAAAAACCCGGCCAGCTGTCAGGGCGGACCGGGCTACCCGCGCTTCAGCCGTATTGGTCAGGCGCCCGCAAGCTGACTGTTCAAATCGGCGCGAGGGCCGCGAAAGTTACCCGCAGCCCGGGAAAAAGTCAATTCAGCTGAGGCTGTTGAGCTTCTCGAGCTGCTCGCGGATCTTGGCTGGTTCCTCGTGGCGCAGGAGACGGCGGACGATCGGGGCGAGCACCGCACAGTTGCTCTGCATGATCCGCTGCTTGACGGACAGGATCTGCGCCGGATGCATTGAAAACTGCCGCAACCCCATTCCCAGCAGCAGGCGGGTCAGATTCGCATCGCCGGCGAGTTCGCCGCAAATCGACACGGGAATGGCCACCTTCTCGGCACTGGCGATCGTGTGCGCGAGCAGCATCAGGACCGCCGGGTGCAGCGGATCGTAGAGCGGTGCAACCTGTTCGTCGCTGCGGTCGATCGCCAGTGTGTACTGGATCAGGTCATTGGTGCCGATCGAGAGGAAGTTTACGCGCCGCAGGAACATTCCGATGGCCAGCGCCGCGGCCGGGATCTCGATCATCGCACCGACCGGCGTCTGCTCGTCGAACGGCACACGTTCCGCACGCAGACTGGCCTTGGCCCGTTCGATCGCAGCCAGCGTCTGATCGATCTCGTGCGCCTGCGAGAGCATCGGGATGAGCAGCTTGATCTTCCCGTAGCGCGACGCGCGAAGGATCGCCCGGAGCTGAGTCTGGAACATCTTCGGTTCGGCCAGCGACAGGCGGATCGCACGGAGCCCGAGCGCCGGGTTGCTCTGGATGCGGTCGCCGAGCACCTTCCCGGGGTGCAGGTCTTTGTCGTAACCGAGATCGAAGGTCCGGATCGTCACTGGCCGACCACCCATCCCTCTGACCACCGTTCCGTAGGCCTCGAACTGTTCATCCTCGGTGGGCATGTCGCCACGATCGAGGAAGAGAAACTCGGTGCGGAACAGGCCGATGCCTTCGGCACCGCCGTCGAGTGCGTTGGCCACGTCACCGGGCAGTTCGATGTTCGCGTGCAGGTCGATGTCGATCCCGTCGAGGGTCACCGAACGGGCGGTCTTCAGGCGGCGCAGCTTGGTGCGCTCGAGCTCGATCTGGCTCTTTCTGAGCCGGTATTCATCGAGTACGCGCGGATCCGGGTTGACGATCAGCACCCCTCGCGTGCCGTCGACGATCAGGACCTCGTTGTCGCGAATCAGCTGTCGCGCGTTGTGCAGCCCGAGGACGGCGGGGATGCGCAGGCTGCGCGCGAGAATCGCCGTATGCGAAGTCGACCCGCCAACGTCGGTGACGAAGGCGGCGAAATGGTGTTCCTTGTACGCGATGACGTCGGCCGGCGACAGATCGTGCGCGACGACGATCAGGTTTTCCTCGCGGATACCCTTGCCCGGGCCTGGCCGCAAGGCCATCCGTCCGGGCTGACCGACGAGTTCCTTGATCACCCGTTCGACGACCTGGCGGACGTCGTAGCTTCGTTCGCGCAGATAGGCGTCGTCAAACTGTTCGAACTGATGGACGAGAACCTCCATCTGCTGTACGAGCGCCCATTCCGCGTTGCAGCGCCGCTCGCGGATCAGGTGCTTGGGCGCTTCGGCGAGTTCGGGGTCCGACAGGATCATCATGTGCAGGTCGATGAACGCGCCGAACTCGGCCGACGAGAACTGGGCACGCCCCTTGAGCTGGGCGAATTCCTCGCGCACGCGCTGCACCGCAGCGTCGAAGCGGGCGACTTCCTTGTCGACCAGCCGCGGCGAGATCACCAGATGCGAGACCTCGAGCGTCGCGTGCGAGATCAGGTGCGCCTGGCCAATGGCAATTCCGCCGGAAACCGCCAGGCCGTGCAGAGTGAAGCTCACAATCCGCTCACTCGGGCTCGCCGAAGCGGGCGGCGATCAGTCCCAGAATCGCTTCGTTGGCCGCCTGCTCATCGGTACCCTCGGTCTCGACGACGACCGTCGAACCTTTGCCCGCGGCGAGCATCATCACCCCCATGATGCTCTTGGCGTTAATCCTGCGCGCGCCCTTCTCCATCCAGACGTCGCTGGCGAAGCTGCTGGCGAGCTGGGTCAGCTTCGCCGAAGCGCGGGCGTGCAAGCCGAGCTTGTTGAGAATTGCGGCTTCCGTGCGTACCATGGCGACCTTCCTCCTTGTGTTCCTACCCCGCCGGCAACTTGATCACGCCGTCGCGACCACCGCTCAGCGCCTTCTCCAGCATCGTTTCCATGCCGTGTCCGCGGTACGTCAGAGCGCGCAGCAGCATCGGCAGACTCGCTCCGGCCACCCCCTCGACGTGCCCCGGATCAAGCAGCTTGAGCGCCAGATTTCCGGGAGTGGCGCCAAAGATGTCGGTCATCACCAAGACGCCTTCGCCGGCATCGACCTCCTTGAGCAGCAGGCGCGCCAGCGGCAGGATGTCCAGCGGATCGTCCTGAGCAGCGACGCCGAGCTGAGCGATCAGCGGCGGACGCTTGTTGAGCACGTGGCAGACGTTCTGGATCAGGCTCTCGCCAAACGACCCGTGGGTAATCAGAAGAATTCCGATCATTGCCTCAACCCTTGCGACAGGCTGCCATTCTAAGCGATTCGAAGCCGCCCGGCAGCACCCCGCTGCGGGATGGGCGCGCCACGGCTGCACGTGGCGGCGTCCACGGTGACACGTTCAGCGGACGATCTCGAGGCCTTCGGGTTGACCGCCCGGATAGCTCAGCCGACCGTGCAGAGCGCGGCTGACCTCGATCCGCCCTTGCGCATCGACCCTCAGCACCTGGTCGATGCGCAGCTTGCGAGCCAGCCTGGCCCAGTCATCGCCAGCGATGAACAACGGCTTCGAGGCAAAGTCGGAGATCGTCCCGGCCAGGGGTTGCGGCGAGATCAGCACGGTCAGCGACTGCGTGTGACCCACAGGCTCGGCGCTGCGCGGATCGAGGATATGGCAGTAGCGCCGACCGCGAGCCTCGAAGTAGCGCTGATAGTCGCCCGACGTGCCGATCGCCTCGCCGTCGCCGAGCTCGACGGTGGCCAGCGCTCCCGCCTGACGCGGATGCTGGATGCCGACGCGCCACGGCTGGCCGTTTTTGCTGCCGAGCACGATGACGTTGCCCCCGATGTTGACCAGCGCGTCACGCACGCCCTGCTCCCTGAGCAGGCTCGCTGCCCGGTCGAGCGCCACGCCCTTGAGATAGCCACCAAAGTCCACCGCCAGCCAACGCTGGGACGAACTCGCCGTCTGGCCGTCGAGACGCAGATCGAGCAAGCTTGGCCGGGCGGCCCGCCAGGCGGCCAGCGCGCGCGTCTCGGGAAGTGCGGCAGGGGGTTCGTCGGACTGGAAGCCCCACAGAGCGATCAGCCGGCCGATTCCCGGATCGAACAGTTGCTCGCCGAGTTCGGTGAACCGCTGTGCCTGGCTGAGCAGATCGGCCAATTCGGCGCTCACCGGATGCGCCCTGCCTTCAGCGAGAGCTGCGTTCAGCGCGCTGAGCTCGGACGGCTGCCAGGCATGGTAGCTGCGGTGCAGCCTGTCGAACTCGCGGAGCACGGAGGCCACCGCCGGACGCGCCTCGGC
The DNA here is from genome assembly GCF_023806625.1 of Accumulibacter sp. GTDB lineage: Bacteria > Pseudomonadota > Gammaproteobacteria > Burkholderiales > Rhodocyclaceae > Accumulibacter. The sequence continues at coordinate 61,329 of NZ_JAMTDX010000083.1, read as the reverse complement.
TTCCGGCAGGCCGGCGACCCAGACCTCGACTCGGGTACCGAAGACGAAGGCTTCCTGATGATACAGCGGCGCACGGCTACAGGCCGCGAGAGCGAACAGCAGAACGACGAGCGAGGCTAGACGACCGCTGCGCACTCACGCTCCAGAGCAGCGACGACCATTTCGGCCGCGTCAAGGCCGGTCTGTTCGGCAATCTCGACCATACAGGTCGGGCTGGTGACGTTGATCTCGGTGAGCCAGTCACCGATTACGTCGAGACCGACGATCAGCAATCCGCGCGCGGCGAGCACCGGCGCCAGTGCTTCGGCTATTTCCCGATCACGTGCGCTGAGCTCGCGCGCGACGCCCCTGCCTCCGGCAGCCAGGTTGCCGCGCGTCTCTCCGGCTTTCGGAATGCGCGCCAGACAGTAGGGGACGACTTTTCCGCCGACGATCAGAATCCTCTTGTCGCCGTCGGCGATCTCCGGAATGTAGCGCTGAGCCATGATCGTCCGCGCACCATAGTGCGTCAGCGACTCGATGATGACGTTGCGGTTGGGATCGTCGTGGCGAACCCGGAAGATCTCGCTGCCACCCATGCCGTCGAGTGGCTTGAGGATCGTGTCCCGCTCCCGGTCGATGAACGAATGGATCACCGCGGCGTCACGTCCGACGACCAGCGGCACGGTGAACTGCGAAAACTCGGTCACCGAAAGTTTCTCGGAGTGGTCACGCAGCGCGCGTGGCCGGTTGAACACCCGCGCGCCCTCGGCTTCGGCACGCTCGAGGAGCCAGGTGGTGGTGACGTATTCGAGGTCGAACGGTGGGTCCTTGCGCATCAGCACTGCACGAAAATCGCGCAGGGCGACGACGTGACGGTCAACCTCGACGAACCACTCATCGTCGTCAGCGAGCATTTCGAGGTGCACCGCTTCAGCACGGACGCCGTGCAGCGGCGACCAGTGGATTGTCGGCTGCTGAATCGCCCAGACCGCATGCCCGGCGGCCTGGGCCGCGCGCATCATCGCGATGCTCGAGTCCTTGTACGCCTTCAGCGAAGGCAACGGGTCGACGATGAAGGCTATGCGCATGAGGGCTCCTCCGCCGGAGCGGTGCGTTCAAGTTCGATCGAGGCAGCCAGTTGCGCCAGGCGGGCCACGACCCCATAGACGTAGAAGCGATTCGGCGCGGCATCCGGATTCTGGCCCTGGTCAGGCAGCGAGCAACTCGTTTCGAAGGCCAGCGGCTCGAAATGCATCCCTGGAGCGTTGAGGTTCTCGTCCCTCCCGCGACCGGTGTGCACCCGGTAGAAGCCTCCGACGACGAAGCGATCGATCATGTAGACGACCGGCTCGGCGACGCCCTCCTGAGCGCCACTGCCGATCTGCTCGTAAGTGTGCACCCCCTCCTGGATGATCACCTGCGATACGGGCATGCCCTCCTTGATCACCGACATCTTGTTGCGCTGCCGGCGACTGAGCCCCCTGACCTGCGAAGCGTCCCGGACGGTCATCACGCCCATGCCGTAGGTGCCTGCGTCGGCCTTGACGACGACGTAGGGCGTCTCGTCGATCGAGTACTGCCGGTACTTCTCGCCAATCAGTCCGAGAAGCGCATCGACGTTTGCGGCCAGACAGTCCTCACCCTGGCGCTCGTGGAAATCGACGCTGCTGCACACCGAGAAGTACGGATTGATCCGCCACGGATCGATACCGACGAGACGCGCGAAGTCGTTGGCGACCTCGTCATATGCGGCAAAGTGATTCGACTTGCGGCGAACTGCCCAGCCGGCGTGCAGTGGCGGCAGGACGAACTGCTCGCGGATCCCGCACAGGATCCCGGGGATTCCCGCCGAGAGGTCGTTGTTCAGCAGCACGGCGCAGGGGGCGAAATCGCTGAGTCCGATCCGCGAACCGCTGCGCACGAGAGGCTCGAGCAGTAGCGACGACCCGTCCGGAAGATCGAGTGCCGTCGGTCTGTCGATGTCCGGGAGCAGCGAACCCAGACGCACTTCGAGACCGGTCATCCGCAGGATCGTCGCCAGTTGCGCAACGTTTTGCAGATAGAACAGATTGCGTGTGTGGTTCTCGGGGATCAGCAGCAGGCGGCGGGCGTCCGGGCAGATCCGGTCGATCGCCGTCATCGCGGCCTGCACGCACAGCGGCAGAAAGGTGGCGTCGAGGTTGTTGAACCCACCGGGGAACAGATTCATGTCCACCGGGGCGAGTTTGAAACCGGCGTTGCGCAGGTCGACCGAGCCGTAGAAAGGCGGCGTGTGCTCCTGCCATTGCCCACGCAGCCAGCGCTCGATTTCCGGCTGGGCTTCGAGGCAGCGACGCTCGATCTCCAGCAGAGGACCGTCGAGGGCTGTCGTCAGACGTGGAACCATATCGGCTTGTCTCCAATCCGCGAAGTCCGGCAGTAGCGTTGCACGTCCGGCGGCGGGCCGCCGCCGGCAAGCTCGTTATTTTACACTGCGAGCCGGCGCGAACACGGCGAGCGCGACGGGCAACGGCGTCTGTTCCAGACTGCGCTGGGTGAACAGGAAACGACCATCGCAGACGAAGCCGAGGTCGTCCCAGTCGATACCGTTGAGCGCCACCGCCAGAGCACGTACGTCGCCCGCCGGGTCGTGCGCAAAGATCGCCAGCACCGCGCCGTCGTAATGCGGGCAGGGATGGACGAAGAAGGGCTGCGGACGACGCGTCCGGGCATTGACATAGACCCGCGGGCGATCCGACTGGTAATAGCCGCGGCCCCAGTGCCACCAGTTCGATTCATCGAACGGGCGAACACGCCGGGCGAGAAGTCTCTCCTTGAACGGCAGCAGCACCGCCGGCGGCGGATCTCCAGATTCGATCCAGAGCATGCGCCGGGTCGTTCCCGTGGTCACCGTCTCCGAACAGACGAAGCTGCGGTTCCCGTAAACGTCGCTGGCATAAACGTCATCGGCCCCCGAAACCGCTCCAACCTTGACGAAGGCGATGTCGGACAGGCGCAACGGATAGTCGCCACGCGTGAACAGGAGATGCCCGCCGCTTTCGATGAACCGGCGCTCATCCCATTGCAGTCTCGCCAAGCCGGCGAGACCATCGGCGACTCCCTGTGCCGCATACCGCGTGCGTCTCGAGAAGTTCCCGAGTTCGAAGCGCCAGATCGCACAGTTCGGTGTGGCGCCGGCAAACAGCCGCGAATCGCCGAGTTCGACGAAGTCGGTGATCGTTCCACGGGCATGGAGCAGGCGATTCAACGGCACGGCCGAAGTCGCCTTGACGAAGTCCCGTGGAGTGATCAACACGAGTTCGCCGCCCGGAGCCAGGTGGTGCAGGCACTTCTCGATGAACAGCAGGTACAGGTTCGACCGCCCGTCGAGCACGCTGCGGCGAATCAGTCGGCGAGTACCCTGCGCAATGTCCTGGTAACGCACGTACGGCGGATTACCGATGATCGTCGCGAACGACTCGTGCTGCGGATAGTCGAAGAAGTCCATGACCCGCGCGCCGGTCGGAGCGTGACGGGCGTCGATCTCGATGCCCACCGCCGAGGGAAAATGGCGCAGGAAGGCACCGTCCCCGCAGGCCGGCTCGAGGATCCGCCCGCGATTCCTGACCAGTCCGAGCATCACCTCGACCACCGGCAAGGGGGTGAACACCTGGCCGAGCCCGCCGACGTCGCAGACGTTCTCGCCGACGCCGGCTACGGCCATCGATGGGCTCCCGGGGTCAGCGTCGCGGCCAGCGGCAGCACTCGGGGGCAGGCTCTCGCTGGCCCCCGGGGTGGCGTCGTCGCCGCTCGGCAGCACGACTGCCTTCCTCCGGACTCACTGCCCACCCCAGGGCATCACCGGCACCGTCGAAACGCTGTTCGCCGGCGCGCCATCGATCAGCTTGCGACTGATCGCCAGATAGACCAGCGTCCTGTTCGCCTCGTCCCACAATCTGACGACGCGTGTTTCCTTGAAGACAATCGACGTGTCCTCGGTGAACACCGTCGCCTCTTTCGGAAGCTTGGCCGGCAGGCTGATCGGTCCGGTCTGTCGGCAGGCGAGCGAGAACTGCGAAGGATCCTGAGCCAGCCCGAGCGATCCGCTGACCCCCCCGGTCCTCGCCTGGCTCACGTGGCAGGTGACACCGGGGATCTTCGGGTCGTGGAAACTGGCGACGCAGACCCGGTGATTGGCACCGATGAGTTTCCACTCGGTGGTCACGCACCCGACCTCTTCGGCGACAACCGGCAGGCACATCAGTGTGCACAACAGTCCGGCGACGGTCCGCCGCCCCCTTGCCTTCGATCCTTGCCCTTCGGCCATCGCCCGTTCCTCCTTCCTGGTGATTCCGGCAGCTTCAACCGGCCGAGGCTTCGAGCGTCGCGTGCACGAGCGGCCCGATCGGCGCTCCGCGGCGAGCACGCTGGCCAAGGTGCCGGTCGTCCGAGACCAGCGTCTTCGTCCGGTTGCGCAGCATGCCGCGAACCGCGACCCGGGTGCCGCTGATCGCGCACACCGAGCGCAGCGCTTCTCCCTCGCGCAAGCCGATGATCTGCACACCCTTGCCGGCGCTCAGCCGCTTCATCTGATCGAGCGGAAAGACGAGCAGGCGACCATCCTCCGAGAGGGCGGCCAAGTGGTCCCGACCGGCGACCCGCAGCGGTGGCAGGATCGTCGCGCCCTCCTCGACGGAGAGGAAAGCCTTGCCCGCCTTCTGTCGCGAGAGCAGGTCGGCGAAACGGCAGATGAAGCCGTAGCCCGAGGTCTTGGCGACGAGAATCTCGTCTTCCGGACGACCGGTGAGAACGTGGGCGATCCTGCCCCCGGCCAGGTCGACAAACGAAGAGAGCGGGGCGCCCATGCCACGCCCATCGGGAAGACCGGCGATCGCGACAGTGAAGGCGCGTCCCTCGCTGGAGACGACGATCAGCGAGTCGACCGAGCGGCACTCCTGGGCTGATCCGGCGCGATCGCCTTCCTTGTAAACGACTCCGGAAAGGTCGAGCCCGTGACCTTGCCTGACCCGTGCCCATCCCTTCGCGGAAATGATCACCGTCACCGGCTCGTCGGCGACGGTCGCCACCTCGGAGCGCGAGGCCGTCGCAGCCGCCTGGATCAGCGTCCGGCGCGGATCACCGTACTTGTCTGCGTCGGCCCGGATTTCCCGGATCACCTGCCGGCGCAGCAGCGCGTTGCTGCCGAGCAGGCGGACAAGCCCTTCCCGCTCGGCGTGCAGCCGGCCGAGTTCCTGCTCGATGCGGATGCCCTCCAGCCGCGCCAGCTGGCGCAGGCGGATTTCGAGGATGTCCTCGGCCTGTCGATCGGATAGCGCGAAGCGGGCGATCAGCGCGGCCTTCGGGTCGTCCGACTCGCGGATCAGGCGTATGACCTCGTCGATGTTCAGCAAGACGATCAGCCGGCCTTCAAGGATGTGGATCCTTTCTTCGGCCTTGTTCAGGCGATGACGGGTTCGCCGCTCGACGATGCGAATACGGAACGAACACCATTCGCCGATCAGGTCGGCGAGCGACTTCTGACACGGACGGCCATCGATCCCCACGGCGACCAGGTTGATCGGGGCCGAGGTTTCGAGACTCGTGTGCGCGAGCAGCAGGCCGATGAACTCGCCGCGGTCGATCCGCGAGCTCGCCGGCTCGAAGACCAGCCGGACGTCGTCGTCCTTGCCCGATTCGTCGCGAGCGCGATCGAGCTGAGAGGCGAACAGGGCCTTGAGCTGCGCGGCCGACTGCTCGATCGTCTTCCTGCCCGGTCTGGGCTGTGGATTGAGCAGCGCACCGACCTCGGCGAGCACCCTGGCCGTCGAGACGCCCGGAGGCAGTTCGGTGAACACCAGCTGCCAGGCACCGCGGGCCAGTTCCTCGATCTCGTAGCGCGCGCGGACGCGCAACGATCCGCGCCCGCTCGCGTAGGCGGCAGCGATGTCCGCGGACGGCGAGATGATCTGTCCGCCTCCGGGGAAGTCGGGCCCCGGCAGATGTTCGAGCAGCTCATCGACCCCGGCCGCCGGGTGCTCGATCTTGTGAATCACCGCTGCGGCCACTTCGCGCAGGTTGTGCGACGGGATCTCGGTGGCCATGCCGACAGCGATCCCCGAAGCCCCGTTGAGCAGCACGAAGGGCAAGCGTGCCGGCAGGAATGCCGGCTCCTCGAGCGAGCCGTCGTAGTTCGACTGGAAATCGACGGTACCCTCGCCGAGTTCGCCGAGCAGCAGTTCGGCGATCGGCGTCAGGCGCGCTTCCGTGTAGCGCATCGCCGCCGCGTTGTCGCCGTCGCGCGAACCGAAATTGCCCTGACCGTCAACCAGCGGGTAACGCAGAACGAACGGCTGCGCGACTCGGACCATCGCATCGTAGGCCGAGGCGTCCCCGTGCGGATGAAACTTGCCGATCACGTCGCCGACGACACGGGCCGATTTGACTGGCCGGGCCGTTGCCGACAGGCCGAGTTCGCGCATCGCGAAGAGGACGCGACGCTGCACCGGCTTGAGTCCGTCCTTGACCTCGGGGAGAGCGCGTCCCTTGACCACGGCCACCGCGTATTCGAGGTAGTCGCGAGCAGCCGAATCGTGGAGCAGGATGCTGTCGTCGTCGCCGGATTCCACTGGCGGCGGAGGTGGTCCGGGCGGTCCTGGCGGGCCCCCGCCAGCCTCCTCGAGCAGACCGGAGAAGAGGTCCGGCGTCGAATCCTTGTTCACGATCGGGACCTCCTCAGCTCTCGGCGCCGATCAGCGCGCCGTTCTCTTCCATCCAGGCGCGGCGGCCAGCGGACTCGCTCCGGCCCATCAGCATGTTCATCACCGGCCGGGCAACTTCGGCTACAGGCATGCGCACGCGCACCAGCCGGCGTGTATCGGGCGACATCGTCGTCTCCCAGAGCTGCTCGGAGTTCATCTCGCCGAGTCCCTTGAAGCGCGAAATCGAGATCGCTTCGCGCCTGACGCCATCCAGGCGCAATCGATCGATCGCCGCTTCGAGTTCGCCGTCGTCCAGCGCATAAATCTTGCGCGGCAGGCGCGTCCTGCCCTGTCCCGGAACGTCCAGGCGATACAACGGCGGCTGGGCAAAGTAGAGATGACCGCCAGCGACGAGCCTCGGGAAGTGACGGTAGAACAGCGTGCACAAAAGCACACGAATGTGCGAACCGTCGACGTCGGCGTCGGTCATGATCACCACCTTGCCATAACGCAGGTTGGCGAGAACCGAGTCCGGAGCGCTCGCCGGGTGTGGATCGATGCCCAGAGCCACGGCGATGTCGTGCACCTCGCGATTGGCGAACAGGCTCGCCGCATCGACTTCCCAGGTATTCAGCACCTTGCCACGCAGCGGCAGAATCGCCTGTAGGTCCTTGTCCCGTCCGGCCTTGGCCGAGCCGCCGGCGGAATCACCCTCGACGAGGAAGATCTCGTTGCGCCGCGTGTCCTCGCTCTGGCAGTCGGAGAGCTTGCCGGGGAGGATCGCCACTGCCGACTGCTTGCGCTTTTCGACCTTCTGCGCAGCGCGTGTGCGTGCCTGCGCCGCACGGATCGCCAGCTCGGTGATCCGCTTCCCCGGGTCCGGATTCTCGTTGAGCCACAGCTCGAGCGGATCGCGGAGCATGCGCACGACGAGAGCCAGCGCGTCACGCGAGTTGAGCCGTTCCTTCGTTTGCCCCTGAAACGACGGATCGAGCATACGGATGGCCAGCACGAAGCTCAACCGTGAATGCACGTCCTCGGCCGTGAGCCTGATTCCCTTGGGCAGCAGAGCGTGGTGCTCGGCGAAGGACTTGACCGCTTCGAGCGCCGCCTGACGCAACCCGGCCTCATGGGTACCGCCGGCCGGAGTCGGAATCAGGTTGACGTAAGACTCACGGGCGACGGTGCCCTCGGCCGTCCAGCCGATTGCCCACGCGGCTCCCGAGCCGACCGGGAAATTCTCGTCACCTTGCGGCGCATAGTTCTCGCCGGCAAACAGCGGAGCGACCGTCTCGCCATCGATCTGCTCGGCGAGATACTGGAGCATGCCGTTCGCGAAGCACCACTCGCTGGTCGCCCCGTCCTCGATGCTCAGCGAAACGTGCAGGCCCGGCAACAGGAGCGCCTTGCTGCGCAGCAGGCGTTCGAGCTGACCGAGCGGAATCACCGCCGAGTCGAAGAAGGTGGGGTCAGGCCAGACGCGCAAGCGGGTACCGCTGAGCTTCCGCGGAGCGTCGCCGACACGCTGCAGCGGCTCGACGACCGCGCCGCTGGCGAAGGCCATCCGATGGCGTGCGCCGTTCCTGACCACCTCGACCTCGAGGCGGGTCGACAGCGCGTTGGTCACCGAGACGCCGACGCCGTGCAGGCCGCCCGAGAAACGGTAGGCCGAGGCACCAGCGTCCTTGTTGAACTTGCCGCCGGCGTGCAGGCGGGTGAACACGACCTCGAGCGTCGACACCTTCTCGAGTGGATGGACTTCGACCGGAATACCCCGCCCGTCATCCTCGACGGAAACCGAATGGTCGCGGTGAACGGTGACGACGATGTGCCGGCAGTAACCGCCCAGTGCCTCGTCAGCCGCATTATCGATTGCCTCCTGGACGATATGCAGCGGGGAATCGGTCCGCGTGTACATCCCGGGCCGATGACGAACCGGCTCGAGCCCCTTGAGAACGGCAATCGATTCTGCGTTGTAAGTCATGATCTGGAAGTTTCCGGCAACCCGGCGCCGAGGCCTCTCGCTACCGCCCCGGCAGAGCCCGCGATGCTGCAGCCACCCCGCGGCCACACCGGGACAGCCTCGGCCTCGCGTTCAGCCCGCCAGCAGCGTACTACCGAAGGACCTCCTGGCCGATTGCTGCGCCGTGACACCGGGCAAGCTGACCGGCGGAATGGACGCCCGGCCTCGGCCGGTCGCCCGAACCCGGAACATCCGGCATGCTAGCAGCTTCTTCACGCGCTGAATACGCAGCAACGACGACGCCGGCCAGCCCCGGTCCGAATCCTTCGGGGGATGGCCCCATGGCCGATCGCCGCAGGCTCACCGAGCCGGCAGCCTGCTGCCCGAGTTCTTACTTGACGCAAACGGCGCGCACGTGCTTGAGGTCGGTCATCCCGGAGAGGACTTTTTCGATGCCGTCCATCTTGAGCGTGCGCATGCCCTCGCCCAGCGCAGTGACCAGGATGTCTGAGGCTCGCGCGCGCTCCTGGATCTGGCGCTTGAGCAGGTCGCTCCCGACGAGCAATTCGTGCAATCCGACGCGCCCGGAGTAGCCGGTATGAGCGCACGCTTCGCAGCCCCGGGGGCGATGGAGGGTGAACACACCCTGCCTTGCGAACTGGGCAAGCCACTCGCCATGCACGCGCTCACTGGCAGCGGCGGGATCGGCCTGCCAGGCGGTCGTCTGCTTCAGTTCGCCGCAGTACTCGTCGAGAAGAAGCCGGATTTCCTCTGCAGCCGGCTGATAAGCCTGCCGGCACGATGGGCATAGCCGCTTGGCCAGCCTCTGCGCGAGAATGCCGAGCAGCGCGTCGGCAAAGTTGAAGGGATCCATCCCCATGTCGAGCAGGCGATTGATCGATTCAGGCGCGCTGTTGGTGTGCAGCGTGGCGAAAACCAGGTGGCCGGTCAACGAGGCCTCGATGCCAATCGACACCGTCTCGCGGTCGCGCATTTCGCCGACCATGATCACATCCGGGTCGGCCCGCAGAAAGGCGCGCATGACCGTCGCAAAGTCGAGGCCCGCCTTCTTGTTGACCTGCACCTGCCGCAGGCCCTTCTGGGTAATCTCGACGGGATCCTCGGCGGTCCAGATCTTTGTCTCGGGCCGGTTCAGGTAACTCAGGATTGAGTGCAGGGTCGTCGTTTTGCCCGAACCCGTTGGACCGCAGACGAAGAAAAGGCCGTAGGGTCGGCTGAGCAGAGCCTTCAGCCGCTCGAGGTTGACCGCGCTCACTCCGAGCTGGTCGATCGGGATCGGCTCACCGGCTGCGAGGATGCGCAAAACGACGTCCTCGAGACCGCCGGCCGTCGGCAGCGTCGCGACGCGCAGCTCGATGTCCAGAGGGCCCCATCGCCTGAAGCGAATCTTCCCGTCCTGCGGCCGCCGCTTCTCCGAGATGTCCAGGTCGGCCATGATCTTGAGTCGCGCGATCAAAGCGTTGCGGTACGCCGCCGGGACTTCGATGTACGGGGCCAGAGACCCATCCCGACGAAAGCGGATCAGCGTCTTCTCGGCGCCGGGCCTCGGTTCGATGTGGATGTCGGAAGCCCCCGACTGGCACGCATCGACAATGATCTTGTTGACCAGGCGAACGAGTTCGTTGTCCGCCGCCGCACTGAGCACTTCGGCACCGCTGCCCGCTGCCACGTCACCCGAATCGTGTTCGTCGAGCACGGAGAGCATGTTGCCGATCGAGTCGAGTTCGGAACCGGCGCCGAAGAATTGCGCGACCAGTTGCTCGAATTCGCGGCGCGTGGTCACCCGGAAGGCAATCCGGCTTTTCGGGAAGATGTTCTGGGCCGTGCGCGAGCTTCGGATCCGCTCGGGGTCGATGGCCACGACGATGACCCCCGCGGGAGATTCCTCGACGGGCAGCCAGTGATTCGCCTCAGCATAATCGCGCTTGAGGTTCTTCAGAAGATCCATCGGCCGTGCGCGACCCGGCCGGAACGGTTCGTAGGGAACGCCGAAGAAACGGGACAGCGCGTTGCCGATGGACGCCAGCGGCACCTGGAATTCACCGACCAGGATGTCCTCGATGTCGGCGCCCTTGCGGCGCGCGGCCCGTTGCGCCAGGTCGAGTTCGGCAGCCGAGATCACCGCCCCACTGACCAGCGCATCGTACTTCGTCTTGAGCACCGGAGGAACCTTCTGGCGCTGGGCGAAGGCCACGGCCAGCGTCTGCGCCAGCGCCTGGATGCCCTCCTCGGCAAGCGCCGGAAAAGGAGTGTCCGAGCGATTGTTGATCAGCTGTACGACCCCCGTCAGTTCAGCGGTCTGGGCGTTGACGATCGGGGCAGCGAGCATCTGCTTCGAACGATAACCGGTGCGCTGGTCGACGTCCTTGAGGAAACGGAGACGCGGACTGAAGCTGGCCAGTTCACGATCGTCGTAGACATCCCGGATGTTGATCACCTTGCCGGAGATGGCCACGTGGCCAGCGACGCTCTGCTCGGAAATCGGCAGCCGGATGTCGCGGTACGACGTCAGCCCGGTCTTGAGCTTGGAAACGATATGCTGACGGTCGTCACTGACCAGGTAAATGGTCAGGCGATCGCAGTGAAACAGCTCGCAGATGTCCTCCGACATCTCGACGACGATCTCGTCGATGTTGTCTGCAGCGTGAATCCTGTTGGTAACTCGTTGAAGGTTTCTGAAGAAGCTGAGGCGCCGGCTCATGTCGCCCAGGTTGCTGTCGATCGGCCAAATGCTTTCCATCACGCTGGCCACCGGCTCACAAATCGAAGCTCTGACCGTGGCGCAGCATCTTTGGCCGATACCTGCTCGCGCAACTCTCGATTTCGGACATCGTCAGCTCGATCTGCCCTGGCTTCAGGTGGCTGATGTAGATTTCCGCATCGACCTTCAACTGTTTCAGCTCGGCGGCCAGCATGCTCGGGCACAGGTGCCTGGAAACCTCGGCAAGCCGCCTTCCACGGTTCGGGAAGGCCGTTTCGATGAGCAGATATCGGAGGTTGGCGATGCGATTGACGATCGGCCAGAACGCCGGATTGATCGTCGTATCCCCCGTGAAAACCAGGCTCGCTGCACCCGAGTCGAGCTGATAGCCTACCGCAGGCACGGTGTGCTCGGCTGGAAGGGCGGTGATCGTCCTCGAACCGAGGCGCAGTGGCTGGCCGACGCTGACCTCCCGATACTGCATCGCTGGCCGCTCGAAGCTCGGAATCACCGTGAAATCCGGCCAGATCACCCAGTTGAAGATGTGCTTGCCGATGCTCGTCAGTGTCGCAGCCGTCGCGTGGAGGGTGATCGGCGTATCGCGCAGATCGCTGACCGAGTCGACCAGCAGCGGAAGCGCGGCGAGATGATCGAGGTGCGCGTGGGTCAGGAAGATGTGGTCGATGCGCGCCAGGTCAGCGAGCACGAGGTCGGCGACCCCCGTGCCCGCATCGATCAGGATGTCATCGTCGACGAGCAGCGACGTCGTCCGCAAATCCCGGCCGCCGATTCCGCCGCTGCAGCCCAGCACCCTGAGTCTCATAGTCGCTCCGGCCGTACCGTACTTTCCCTGGACCTTTACGCAGACACCGGAGCATCGAGGACCTTCTGCTCCCGGCGAGTCGAGAAAGGACGGGCCGTCAGTTGTTGAAGAAGAACTCCATTTTCACGCCGGCAATCTCGATCAGGTCGTGGTTCTCGAGACGACGTGGGCGGACATCGACCGCCTGGCCATTGAGCAGCGGAAACTCGCCTCCCTCGACATGGGTGAGGAAATAGCCCTGTGGCTTCCGGGCGATCACGGCGACCTGCCCGGGCTTGCCGAGCGTCGTCAGCGTCTTGGTCAGCTTCAACTGGTGACCTGCATTGGCGCCACTGAGCAGTCGAATGGTCGCTGCAGGCAACGTCGTCCCGCCCGCCTGCCCGCCTTGCGCTGGCGCGGGACGACCTGTGACCCCCGCCGAGAAGCCGATCGACGTCGTCTGCCAAAGATCGTCGGTACTCTCGCTCGAACCGGTGATGTACTTCATTCTGTACTTGCCCAACTCGATGACATCGCCGTCCTTGAGGAAGTGCTTCCTGATCGGCTGGCCGTTGACCAGAGTCCCGTTGGTGCTGTTCAGGTCTTCTAGGAAGGAATCGTTGAGAATCGTGACCACCACGGCGTGCTCGCCGCTGATCGCCATGTTGTCGATCTGGATATCGTTGTGCGCCTTGCGCCCGATGCTCAGCCGCTCCTTGACCAGCGGTATTTCCTTGAGAACCAGACCATCCATGCTCAGTACAAGTTTTGCCATCGTCTTTCTCTTCCTCAACCCATCCACGACCAGAGCCTGGACCATGCCCCTCTGACCGCAGGAAACGCCCGCAACACCTTGACGACAACCACCGAGACATTATCCGCCCCGCCATTGTCGTTGGCCATCTGGATCAGCTGACTCGCCGACCGCTCGAGGTTGGCTCCGCACATCTCGAGTGCGTGCTGAATCTCCCCTTCATCGACCATATCGTAAAGCCCGTCCGAACACAGCAGATAGATGTCCCCCGGGCGCACCGGATAAACGTGGATTTCCGCTTCAACATCGGCATCGACGCCAACGGCTCGGGTCACCAGGTTGCGATCAAGCGAATGGCGCGCCTCCTCAGCGGAAATCAATCCATTGTCGATCTGCTCCTGGAGATACGAATGATCGCGGGTCATGGCGATGAGTTTCTCGCCGCGAAGCCGATACAGCCGTGAATCGCCGACATGCGCGACGACGACATGGTCGTCGCAGAAGACGACCGCGACGAGCGTCGTGCCCATCCCCCCCAGACTCGCCTGAGCCTCGGCAGCCCGATGGATCGTCGAATTGACCTCACGAATCTGTTCGGCGAGGCAGCGGCGGGCAAACGGTTGCCCGTTCCAGGGATCGATCTCGTGCGCCGCGGTTCTCCTGAAAGCCGCCTCGAGGCCGCTCGACAGCAGACCCGTCGCCATGCTGCTGGCCACTTCGCCTGCGTTGTAGCCGCCCATGCCATCGGCAAGGATCGCCAGACCCCACTGCGCATCGGCAAAGACCGAGTCTTCGTTCTGTCTCCGTACCAGACCACTGTCGGTCCGGACCGCGATCTCCAGCGCTCCCGAAAGACCGTTCGTCACCCGCTGTCCACACCCTTCACCGGCCGACCTGCTCAGACCGACTTACCTTGGCAACCAGATCACAGCCCATAAGGCAATTCACTGCCAATGCCCTGCTCACGGGCCATCTCCTCGACGCGCACCGCGACCGCCAGGTCCTGAATGGCCATCCCCTGCGACTCGAACAGGGTAATCTCCTCCGCGTTGAGCCTTCCGGCCTGACGGCCGCACAAAACGTCGCCAATTTCGACCAGTTCCCGTACCTGAATACGGCCCTTCTCGAGCAGGGGCAGCAAGTCGCCCGCCTCGCGAAGGGCCGTCTCGACGCTGTCGACGAATACTCGCGAGCAGCGCTTCAGGACGTCTTCGCCGAGTTCCCGACGGATTAGCGAATTCGACCCCGCCGCGTTGATGTGCGTACCGGGTGCCAGCCAGTCCGCCGAGAACAGTGGAGTAGCCGACGAGGTGATCGTGCTCACGATGTCGCTACCCCGGACGACTTCTTCAGGCGAGGATGCGGGACTGACCTCGATCGCCAGCCGTTCGGACATCCGCCTGCAGAAGGCCGCCAGCGGCCCGGCGCGGCGCGCATGAACCTTGACCCGCTGCAGAGGACGCACCGCAGCGATCGCCTCGATGTGTCCCTCGGCCTGCCAACCGGCACCAAACACGCCAAGTACCGACGCATCCGGCCTCGCCAGCCAGCGCGTCGCAACCCCCGACGCAGCGCCGGTGCGCATCATTCCGAGTCGGTCGGCCTCGATCACCGCGCGCAGGGAACCGGTCGACGCCCGGTACAGGTGTACCAGGAAACGGACGCCGGAGCGATTGCTCGTGTAAGCCTTGTAGCCGATCACGTCAAGCTGCGGCAAGGCCCCCTGCAAAACGTGCAACGTCGTCTGTGGCAGGCGCGTACGCTGGCGCGGCACGTCGCAGGCATGGCCGAGCGCGAGCGCCCGATGTGCCTCCTCGACCGCGTCGAGGACCAGACGCATGCTCAGCAGCCTTGCAACGTCTTCTTCACGCAGAAACAGTGACATCGTTTCCTCATCTCGACCGTCCGGCGGAGCTCGGGAATCAGGAACAGTGACCTGCCGAACGGGGCCACATGCTGTGAGCCCGCTGGTCGACCCGACGCTCTCGCGCCGACCGCGCCAGGTGAACAAGCCAGCGATCGTGGCCGACAGGCCTGTCGCCCGATCACGGGCCCGCCCCGGCAAGCCCCTCCAAAGCCGAGACACCATTCCGGACACCCGTACGGACGCAGATTCTACCGGGAAATCACGGCGAACCGGCAGCGACGAAAAGGGGAGGCCGTGGCCTCCCCTTCCCGGGAGTGCACAGCAGTACCGACCAGTCTAGATCATCGCCTTGATCAGTTTGCCCATTTCCGACGGATCACGGGTCACCTTGAAGCCGCATTCCTCCATGATCGCCAGCTTGGCATCCGCCGTGTCGGCCCCACCGGAAATCAGCGCCCCGGCATGGCCCATCCGCTTGCCGGCCGGAGCCGTCACACCGGCGATGAAACCGACGATCGGCTTTTTCATGTTCGCCTTGCACCATAGGGCAGCCTCGGCCTCGTCAGGGCCACCGATCTCGCCAATCATGATCACCGCATCAGTTTCCGGATCGTCGTTGAACAGGCGCATGATGTCGATGTGCTTGAGTCCATTGATCGGGTCGCCACCGATGCCGACCGCCGATGACTGGCCGAGACCGATTTCGGTGAGCTGGCCCACTGCCTCATAGGTCAGCGTACCGGAACGCGAGACGACGCCGATACGCCCCTTGCGGTGGATGTGGCCCGGCATGATGCCGATCTTGACCTCTTCGGGAGTGATCAGGCCAGGGCAGTTCGGCCCAAGCAGGAGAGTCTTCTTGCCGCCGGCTGCTTCGCGCTTCTTCATCTTGTTGCGCACGATCAGCATGTCGCGAACCGGGATTCCCTCGGTGATGCAGATGACCAGGTCGAGGTCGGCTTCGACGGCTTCCCAGATCGCCGCAGCGGCGCCCGGAGGCGGCACATAGATGACCGAGACCGTCGCTCCGGTGGTCGCTGCGGCTTCCTTGACCGACGCGAAGATCGGAACGCCGAAGATGCTCTCCCCAGCCTTTTTCGGATTCACCCCAGCGACGAAGCAGTTCCTGCCGTTGGCGTACTCGAGGCATTTCTCGGTATGGAACTGGCCGGTCTTGCCGGTGATCCCCTGGGTGATGATCTTGGTGTCTTTGTTGATCAGAATCGACATGGTGGCTCCTTAACTGACCGCAGCGACGATCTTGGTGGCGGCATCCGCCATTGAATCGGCAGTGATGATCGGCAGTCCCGAATCGCTGAGGATCTTCTTGCCGATATCCTCGTTGGTCCCCTTCATGCGCACGACCAGCGGGACGGACAGATGCGTCTCGCGGGCTGCCGCGACGACGCCGGTAGCGATCGTGTCGCAGCGCATGATCCCGCCGAAAATGTTGACCAGAATGCCCTTGACCTTGGGATTCTTGAGCATGATCTTGAAAGCTTCGGTGACCTTCTCGGTCGTCGCACCGCCGCCAACGTCGAGAAAGTTGGCCGGCTCGGCGCCGAACAGCTTGATCGTATCCATCGTCGCCATGGCCAGACCCGCCCCATTGACCAGGCAGCCGATGTTGCCGTCGAGCGAGATGTACGAGAGGTCGTGCTTCGAAGCCTCGAGCTCGTCGGGGTCTTCCTCGTCCAGATCACGGAAGGCCACGATCTCGGGCTGGCGATACAGGGCATTCGAATCGAAGTTGAACTTGGCGTCGAGGGCCTTGATGTTGCCATTGCCCTCAAGAATCAGCGGATTGATTTCGGCGAGCGAGGCATCGGTCTCCATGTAGCACCGGTATAGCCCCTTGAAGGTCGCGATGGCCCGGTCGACCGATCCGGCGGGAACGCCGATGCCGTTGGCCAGCTGCGCCGCCTGCTCGTCGGTCAACCCTTCCTCGGGGTCGATGAACACCTTGAGAATCTTTTCCGGAGTCTTGTGCGCGACCTCTTCGATATCCATTCCGCCTTCCGAAGAAGCCATCATCGCCACCTTCTGGCTCGCCCGATCGGTCAGCGCCGCAACATAGTACTCCTTCCGGATGTCTGCGCCCTCTTCGACGAGGAGCCGGCGGACCTTTTGCCCTTCCGGCCCGGTCTGGTGCGTGACCAGCTGCATGCCGAGAATCTGTTCGGCATACTTGCGCACTTCATCGAGCGACTTGGCCACCTTCACTCCGCCGCCCTTGCCACGACCACCGGCGTGGATCTGGGCCTTGACCACCCAGACGCTGCCACCCAGGGTTTCGGCTGCCTTCACCGCGTCGGCGACGGTTGGACAGAACACGCCTCGCGGCACGACGACGCCGAATTTCCTGAGCAGTTCCTTGCCCTGATATTCGTGAATTTTCATGCGTTTTCCTTGCTCGAGTTGAGGTTGCGAAAGGTAATCGACCTGGGGCAGGAGGGCCTACCCAGGCTTCTGGCTGCGGTACCAGCGCGGGTAGTAGCGCCGTACCGCTTCCGAATGCGAGTCCAGCGCGTGGCACCGGTCGAGCTGATAGGGCTTGTGCCCGGTGTCCTGGTTGTCGCGAACTTCGCTGGCGAAGGTCTGCAGCGCTGCGGTCGGGAGGAACATCAGCAGTTCGCTGAGATGCGAGCATCCACGCGTGCTGCGAAAGAGAGTCCTGACGGCCGTCCGGAAGCCGTGGAAGAGATTCAGGCCGACGAGCTGCGCATAGTCCGGAGCGATCCGATCGCAATAGCCGGCGTAAGGCATCGCGTCGATACAGGCCACGGCGTCAACGACGTTCATCTGGCCGTCGATCGTCACCCGCACCCACATGTCGTGAACCGCTTCTCCCCGGCGCCGCAGGCCCGAGGACAGATGGTAATCGTGATCCTTGCTGTCGGTCAGGCGAGCTTCGATGTCATAGCGACCGTCGCTTCGCCGGTAGCCGCCAAGCTGAACGCTGCGGACGTGCAGACGGGTGCGTTCAGCAGTGGGCGGTGGGAGCGGCATCGCGGATCCTGGGGAGCTCGGCGAGCGTGCGAAAGCCTCGCGGCCGGTGAGAAATTCTACTACAGAACGCGGGCCACCTCCCTGGAAAATTCATAATTACGAGCCCGGTTTCGGTCACCAGGGCAGGTTGGCCCGGAACGTCCGAAGCGCCTGGTCGGAATGGAAAGAAAGCAGGCCGGGCGACGCCCAGGACGTCCTCCGCAGCTTGATCGGCGACCCGATTTGCGTGAATATGGACTGTCAGGCTGAAGTGGGCGAGTGAGCGTCCGATTCCCGGAGGTGGCTTGATGTACAGACACATTCTGGTTCCCAGCGACGGCTCCGAGCTGTCCATGGCAGCTGCGCGCGCCGCGGTCGCCCTGGCCAGGGACACCGGTGCGCGGATCACCGCTTTCCATGTCAAGCCACCCTACCCGGAAAGCTTCTACGACGATGGCGCGCCTTCGGGACCGGCCAAACCCGAAAGGTTTGCCGGGCTCGTCGACCGGCACGCGAAGCGGATACTCGATTCCGTCCTCGACCTGTGCCGGAAGGCGGGGGTTCCGGCAGACAGTCGCACGGCGACCAGCGACGCGCCGTACCAGGCGATCATTGACGCGGCGAACAAGGCTGGCTGCGATCTGATCTTCATGGCCTCCCACGGGCGCAGCGGGGTCAAGGCGCTGTTCCTGGGCAGCGAGACCTACAAGGTGCTGTCTTCATCGAAGATCCCCGTTCTCGTTTATCGCTGAATGCGGATCTCGCTCCACGCCGAGCGACGACGGGTGCGCGCGAACTGCCCCGAGCAAATGCATTTCGCAGCCTCCACGCACGACTGCTGCGCCGGCGAACTGACGAACCGGACACGACGCAGGCTAGGCAAGCCGCTGGCAAGCTGCTAGGCTCAAAGGGAAGCACGGGCAAGTTGCCCGACGAATCGGCGGACGACGAAACGGCAGGCCGTCACGGGTCCGTTCGCCTGACAAACTGGGATACGACCATGCCTCGGTCAACCGGCTCGTCCGGATTCCTTTTTGCGCGATGCGGCGCAGCACTGGGGATTCTCCTCCTCGTTGGCTGCGGGCCGCCTGATCCTTCGCCGGTGGTGCCGGCGAGGGAGATGCGCAACTTCACCGGCAACTGGACGGCAACGGGCAGCAGGCAGGTCCTCGGTCTGGAGAACGGACGTGAGGCGGGAATCTTCGCCTTGAGTGGCGCCCTGATGCTCAGCGGAAAGCAGCGGCTCGACATCGGCTTCCGCGCCGAGGCGATCGGTTTCACTGACAGCGCCAGCGGCCTCGAGGCGCGCAGCGTATGGACCGACGAACGGGGTGACAAGGTGTTCAGCGAATTGCACGGAGAACACGTCGGCGCCGGGAAGGCGATCGAAGGAAGGTTCACCGGCGGAACGGGCCGCTGGACCGGAATCAGCGGCGGCTACAGCTTCAAGTGGAAGCGTATCGATGACGGGGAATCCGGAGAGGTCGTCGGCAGGGTCGTCGGCCTCAATGGCTGGGCGCAGTTGCCTGAACCCGACGCGACGAAAGACGCCGCAGCAGGCGGCAGTCGGGAAAATCCGCGATGAGCGCAGCGACCCCCTGGTGGAAAAGGCACGCGCGGCTGCTGGGCATCGTCGTCTTCTTTCTCGGCCTGTGGTTCCTCCCCGTTCCCGAGGGTCTGACCCGCGAGGCCTGGCATCTTTTCGCCGTCTTCGCGGCGGCGATCGCCGCTGTCGTCGTCAATGCCTTGCCGCTGCTGACCGCAGCGCTGCTCGCTGCGGCAATCGTAGTCCTGACCTACACGCTGACTCCGGCCAAAGCTTTCGCCGCATTCGCCAATCCGACTGTCCTGCTCGTCGTCGTCGCGTTCCTCGTCGCGCAGGCGGTGGTCAAGTGCGGACTCGGCAGGCGGATCAGTCTGCAGGTCGTATCGATATTTGGCGGGTCCACCCTGGGTCTGGCGTACAGCATCTTCATCACCGATACGCTGATCGCTCCGGGGTTCCCCAGCAACACCGCGCGCGGAGGTGTGCTGTTCCCGGTCATTCTGGGCCTCGCACAGGGAGGCGGGTCGATGCCCGAGGAAGAAAGCACACGACGGCTCGGCGGCTACCTGATGTTCTGTGGAATGGCCAGCCTGGCCATCACCTCGGCGCTGTGGTTGACCGCCACATCAGGCAATCCGGTCGCGGTGTCGATCGCCGCCGAATACGGCCTGAAGATCACCTTCGGCTCGTGGCTGCTCGTCTCGTCGATTCCCGCGCTGCTGACCATCGCGCTTCTGCCGTTGCTCCTCTACCGCCTTTTCCCACCGGGAGTGACGGACACTCCGGAAGCACCCGAAGCGGCGCGCCGACAGTTGCACACGATGGGACCGATGTCTCGCCACGAGTGGATCACCGCGGCCACCTTCGTCAGCATGATCGTCGCGTGGATTCTCGCTGCGCCGTTCAACATCAACCCGACGGCGATCGCCATCGCTGGATTCGCGGTCGCCCTCGTCACCGGCGTGCTGACCCTGAACGACATCCACGAGCAGGGGGGTACGCTGGTCACCTTCATCTGGCTTGCCGTCCTCTTCGGCCTGAGCGCACAGCTCAACGAACTGGGGTTCATGAGCTACGTGGGCGAACGCCTGGCCTCGGCGTTCAGCGAAGTTTCCTGGCCGGTCGCGTATGTCTCGCTACTCGGCATCTACATCCTGTTCCACTACCTGTTCGTCAGCCAGGGAGCACACATCCTCGCGCTGCTTGGGGTCTTTCTCGACGTCGGCGTGAAGACCGGCGTTCCAACGCAGCTGATGGCCTTTGCGCTGATGTTCGCCAGCAGCTATTTCTCGACGATCACGCCACAGGGCGGCAGCCAGAACATCATCTTCGTCGCCGCCGGTTATCTCACGCAGGGCGAACTGTACCGGCTCGGTCTGCTGACGACCCTGTTCGCCGCGCTGATCTTTCTCGTCGTCGGCACACCGTGGATCCTCTGGATCGGCTGAACGGTCGCGGCTGGCCCACGAACTCCAGCCCAGCGAACCAGCCCGCACATGCCGGCGTACGAGAGACCGACCACGGTAGCGTGCGCCATTCCCCACGACACCTGGCCTCGGCCGTCTCCCGACGATTCGGCAGTTCGACTCGTCGGCCGGCTCGGTTCTCGCGTCGTGCGCCGCTCACCGCGAGAGTTCTCGGCGCCCTTCAGCCAACTCCGCCGATACAGAGGTACTTGATCTCGAGATAGTCTTCGATACCGTACTTCGAACCCTCGCGCCCGAGGCCGGAAGACTTCATGCCGCCAAACGGGGCAACCTCGGTCGAGATCAGTCCGGTATTGATGCCGACGATGCCGTACTCGAGAGCGGCGGACACGCGAAAGCTGCGCGCCAGATTCGCCGTATAGAAGTACGCAGCCAGGCCATACTCGGTATCGTTGGCCAAGGCCACTGCCTCGGCCTCGGTCGCGAAACGGAACACCGGGGCGACGGGCCCGAATACCTCCTCGCGGGCAATGCGCATCTGTGGCGTCACACCCGCCAGGATCGTCGGCTCGTAAAAGGTGCCGCCCAGGCCGTGGCGCCGGCCACCGCAAACCAGTCGTGCGCCCGCGGCGCGGGCGTCTTCGACCAGTTCCTCGACCTTGGCCAGGGCAGCGACGTCGATCAGCGGTCCCTGACTGACGCCTTCCTCGGCACCATTTCCGACACGCAGCCCGGCGACGGCCGTGGCCAGCCGTTCGACGAACGCGTCATGGATTCCCTGCTGAACGAGAAGCCGGTTGGCGCAGACACAGGTCTGGCCAGAGTTGCGGTACTTCGAGGCCATCGCGCCCTGCACCGCGGCGTCGAGGTCGGCATCGTCGAAAACGATGAACGGCGCGTTCCCGCCGAGTTCGAGCGACAGCTTCTTGATCGACGGTGCGCACTGCTGCATGAGGATTCGGCCGACTTCGGTAGACCCCGTGAAACTGAGCTTGCGCACGACAGGATTGGCGCAAAGCTCCCGACCAATGGCCACCGGGTCTCCGGTGACCACGTTGAACACCCCCCCGGGAACCCCCGCGCGGGCCGCGAGCTCGGCAAGCGCGAGGGCCGATAGCGGCGTCGCCTCCGCCGGCTTGAGGACGACCGTACAGCCAGCCGCCAGCGCCGGGCCAACCTTGCGCGTGATCATCGCCGCCGGAAAGTTCCAAGGGGTAATCGCCGCACAGACGCCAATCGGTTCCTTCACCACCAGCACTCGCTTGTCGGCCTGATGCGGCGGAATCACGTCCCCATAGGTACGCTTGCCCTCTTCGGCGAACCACTCGATGAACGACGCCGCGTAGGCGATCTCGCCGCGTGACTCGGCGAGCGGCTTGCCCTGCTCCGCAGTCATCAGTCGCGCCAGATCCTCCTGATTCCCGAGGATCAGCTCGTACCAGCGCCGGAGAATCCGCGCCCGATCTCCGGCGGTCCTCGCGCGCCAGCCCGACTGACCTAGCCGCGCCGCTTCGATTGCCCGCCGCGTCTCGGCTGCGCCCGCGTCGGGAACGGCGGCGAGTTGTTCACCGGTCGCCGGGTTGACGACCGCGAAGGTTTTCGCACCGTCGGCACCGACCCATTGCCCATCGATGTAGCACAACTGCTTCAGCAGCGACTTGTCGGAAAGGTCCATTGGC
This sequence comes from Accumulibacter sp., assembly GCF_023806625.1. Classification (GTDB taxonomy): domain Bacteria; phylum Pseudomonadota; class Gammaproteobacteria; order Burkholderiales; family Rhodocyclaceae; genus Accumulibacter. The sequence continues at coordinate 38,922 of NZ_JAMTDX010000083.1, read as the reverse complement.
TTGTCTCCCTGGCACGTGGTCCATCGGCGCGCCTCCCCGCGGGTTGCCGTAGGCGGCTTTCCGCGGACAGCGCGTCAGAGTCCACTCTACTCGCCTTGGCACCGCCTGCCGCAAACAGCCATCCTGAACATTGGGCGGTTTGCGCGCGTTACCGAAAAAATCGTCCCGGGCGACGCCAAATCCCGCCTCCGGCAGGCCAGCGCTCGCGACCGACGGACAACCCTGCCCGCCCCGTCGTACGCCCGACCGGTGGGACGACAACCGGGCCGGCACACGATACGGCAACCGAGTGCCGATTCGCCCCGTGAGGTGGGGATCAGTGATGCAGGATCTTGGCCAGGAACTGCTGTGCCCGCTCGGAACGGGCATGCTCGAAGAACGCTTCCTTGCTGTCATCCTCGACGATCCGTCCCTGGTCCATGAAGATCACTCGATTGGCCACCCGCCTGGCGAAGCCCATCTCGTGCGTCACGCACATCATGGTCATCCCCTCCTGGGCCAGTTCGGTCATCACGTCGAGCACTTCGTTGACCATCTCGGGATCAAGAGCCGAAGTCGGCTCGTCGAAGAGCATGCAGATCGGATCCATGGCCAGCGCCCTGGCGATCGCCACGCGTTGCTGCTGTCCGCCGGAGAGCTGACCTGGGTACTTTTCGGCCTGCGCCCCCAGACCGACCCGGTCGAGCAACCTGCAACCCTTGTCGCGCGCCTGTTCCCGGGTTCGTCCGAGCACCTTCAATTGGGCGATGCACAGGTTGTCGATGATACTCATGTGCGGGAAGAGCTCGAAGTTCTGGAAGACCATCCCGACGGTCGAGCGCAGCTTCGAAAGGTTGGTCCTCGGGTCTCCGACCGATATCCCGTTGACGATGATCTCGCCGCTCTGGAAAGGCTCCAGACCATTCACGCACTTGATCAGCGTCGATTTCCCGGACCCCGAGGGACCGCAGACGACGATCACCTCGCCCTTCTGGACCTGCGTCGTGCACTCGGCAAGCACCTGAAACGTTCCGTAATGCTTGCTGACCTTGTTCATCGAAATCATCGGCAGTCTTTCCTCAACGTGGCGGCGATGCCGGCCTCAGGCTGTCTTCAGCTTGTTCTGGTAGTGACGAACGATCCGCGAGGCTCCGAGACAGAGCACGAAATAGATCGCACCGGCAAAGAGCAGCATCTCGACGAGCCGCCCGTCGCGGTCGCCGACCTTGTAGGCCGCGCCGAAGAAGTCCGCCAGCGCCGAGACGTAAACCAGTGAGGTGTCCTGAAAGAGGATGATTCCCTGTGTCAGGAGCAGCGGGACCATGTTGCGGAACGCCTGGGGCAGGACCACCAGGCGCATGGCCTGCGCGTAGGTCATGCCGAGCGCACTGGCCGCCGCCATCTGCCCCTTTGGAACCGACTGGATCCCCGCGCGGATGATCTCCGAGTAATACGCGGCTTCGAATAGGGCAAAACCGGTGATCGCCGAGATCAGTCTGACATCCGCTCCACGCGGCAGATCGAAAAGGCTCTCGAGCAGATGCGGAACGATCAGGAAGAACCACAGCAGAACCATGACCAGCGGCACGGCACGGAAAAGATTGACGTAGCCGGCTGCCAGCCACGCCAGAGGACCGATCGCGGACAGGCGCATCAGGGCGAGCAGTGTCCCCCAGACGATGCCGAAGACGACGGCGCTGATCGTGATCTCCAGAGAGACCTTCATCCCCTGCCAGAGGAAGGGGAGAGAGCCGGGAATCGAGGACCAGTCGAACTCGTGCATGTCACTTGCCTCCGATGTATCCCGGGACGCGCACGCGACCTTCGACCCAGCGCATTCCGAACATCACGACGACGTTGATCAGCAGGTAGGCGACGGTCACCGCGATGAACGACTCGTACGGCTGCGCCGTGTAATCGACGAGTTGCCGTCCCTGGGCAGCCAGCTCGAGAAGGCCGATCGTCGAACAGACTGCGGAGTTCTTGAAGATGTTCAGGAACTCGGAGGTCAACGGCGGCACGATCAGCCGCACGGCCATCGGCAGCATGACATAGCGGTAGGTCTGGGCAAGCGTGAAGCCCAGCGCGAGCCCCGCGTTCTTCTGCCCCGGCGGCAGCGAATTGATTCCCGAACGCACCTGTTCGGCGACGCGTGCACTGGTGAACAGCGCCAGACAGACCATCGACGCGAGAAACTGCTGCAGAACCGGGTGCGTCTGTTTGAACGCCGTTCCGAGGCTCTCGGGGAGCAGTTCGGGAACGACGAAATACCACAGGAAGAGTTGGACCAGCAGCGGGATGTTGCGAAAGAACTCGACGTAGGCAGTCGCGATGGCGGACAGCCAGACGCCCGGGACTGTGCGCAGAACACCGATCACGGCGCCGATGACCAGGGCGATCAGCCAGGCCGAAAGCGACAGTGCGACGGTCATCTTCAGCCCCTGGATCATCCAGTCCAGATACGTCGCACCGTCGCCGGTCGCCGTCGGCTGAAGGAACACCCCCCAGTGCCAGTTGTAAGCCATTCGTACTTCTCCAGGAGACGAGGCGACCGGCCCCCTATCCCTCGAGTCGCCCCGGCTGCGGCCGAATCTCGGTCGAGAGGGACGCTAACATCTACTCGAAGGCCTTGTCGTTCGGCGACTTGTAGAGGTTGCGAACCGCCGTCGACAGCGGGAAGTTGAGGTTCAGTCCCTTCGGCGGGATCGGCTGCAGGAACCACTTCTCGTAGATCTTCTCGACCTCGCCCGAAGTCATGACCTTGGCCAGGGCATTATCGACGACCTTCTTGAACGCCGGATCATCCTTGCGCATCATGCAGCCGTAGGCCTCGTATGACTGCGGAGTCCCGACGACGACCCAGTCGGACGGACGCTTGGCTTTGGCCATTTCGCCGTAGAGCAGCGCATCGTCCATCATGAACGCAACCGCGCGACCCGTCTCCAGGGTGAGGAAAGACTCGCCGTGGTCCTTGGCGCTGATGATGTTCATCTTCATCTGCTTTTCCTCGTTCATCTTGCGCAGCAGACGCTCGGAGGTCGTCCCGGCTGTGGTCACCACGTTCTTCCCCACCAGCTCGGGAAAGTCGTTGATTCCCGAGTCTTTCCGGGTCATCAGCCGGGTGCCGATGATGAAGATGCTGTTCGAGAAGCTGACCTGCCTCTGCCGCTCGGTATTGTTCGTCGTCGACCCGCATTCAATGTCCACCGTGCCGTTCTGGACCAGCGGAATCCGGTTCTGCGAGGTCACCGGAATCAGCTTGACATCCAGTTTGGCGAGTTTCAGTTCGGCCTTGACGGCCTCGACGGCCTTGAGCATCAGTTCGTGCGAATAGCCAATGACCTGCTGCTTGTCATCGGTATACGAGAAAGGGATCGACGACTCGCGGTGGCCCAGAGAGATGACTCCGCTGTCCTTGATCTTCTTCAGCGTCCCGGTCGGTTCCTGGCCGATGGCCGATGCCGAGAACATCGCAGCGGAAAGCATGGTGGCGACGGCAAGGGGTCTGGTGAGCCTGAACATGGGGTCTCCTTTCTCGTGGCGTGGGCAAGCCTGCTTCGGCAAGATCTGTCAGCATTCGATTGTGTCACGACTTAATCGGATAGCCAAGCAATCCCCGACTCGACTCGGGACATTGCACCACCGATCGGTCTGGCTTGCCTAGTCGATGACCCACCGCGCGAGGCGCGGGTCGTCACCCGTCGCCCGCCGGCGCCGGGTGACGACCCGGCACCGCGCCCTGCCGAGGTCGTAGAATGCGCATCTGCCGCCAACACCACGTAGCCGCGTGCCTGATGAAGTCCGCCAGCGTCCGTTACCGCATCGTCCCCAGCAAGCTCGCAGCCCACCGGCTCGAAGTCCGATGCACCGTCGACAACCCGGACGAGGCTGGGCAGCGCTTTGCTCTCCCGGCATGGATTCCGGGCAGTTATCTGATCCGTGACTTCGCCCGACACATCGTGAGCATCCGTGCGGAATGCGCGGGTAAACATGTACCGCTGGTCAAGATCGACAAGCACACCTGGCAAGCTCCGCCGCTGGCCAGCGGTGCCGCGTTGAGCGTGGTCTCCGAGGTCTATGCCGCAGATCTGTCGGTACGCGGGGCACACGTCGATCCGACGCACGCGTTCTTCAACGGGACGAGCGTGTTCCTCCGCGTTGTCGGCCGCGAGGGCTCAGCCTGCCTGGTCGATCTCCGCAGACCTGTGGGCAAGGAATACGAGAACTGGCGGGTAGCGACGACCCTTCCTCCCGCCGATGGTGAAAGTGGAGCAGCGAGGCAGAATGGTTTCGGTCTCTACCGCGCAGCCGACTACGAAGAACTCATCGACCATCCCGTCGAGATGGGCACGTTCACCCTGGCCGGCTTTCCGACCTGTGGCGTCGTCCACGAGGTCGCGATCACCGGGCGCCACGACTGCGACGTTGAACGTCTGACCGCCGATCTGAGGCGTCTCTGCGAATGGCAGATACGCTTCTTCGGGGAACCGGCTCCGATGTCCCGCTACCTGTTCCTGGTCACTGCCGTAGGAGACGCGTACGGCGGGCTCGAGCATCGCGCATCGTCCGCCCTGATCTGCGCGCGCGACGACCTGCCTTACCTCGGCATGCGCGGCTTGCCGGAACGCTACCGCGGCTTCCTCGGTCTGTGCAGCCACGAGTACTTCCACACCTGGAACGTCAAGCGGATCAGACCTCAAGCCTTCGCCAGCTACAACCTCGATGTGGAGAACTACACCAGCCTGCTCTGGGCATTCGAGGGCTTCACCTCCTATTACGACGAACTCGCGTTGTTGCGCTGCGGCCTGATCCCCGCGAAAGAGTGGCTCAGCGGGCTGGCCAGAACGATCGACAGGGTTCACCGCGAACCCGGCCGGCAGCGACAGACCCTCGCCGAAGCCAGTTTCGACGCCTGGACGAAGTTTTACCGTCCCGACGAGAATACTCCGAACACGTCGGTCAGCTACTACGCCAAGGGCGCTCTGGTCGCTCTGGCACTGGACCTCACCTTGCGTGCCGGGACAGCGGGGCGTGTCTCGCTCGACGACGTGATGCGTGCTCTCTGGCTACGCCACGGCGCACCGGAAGACATGCGTGGCGTCGGCGACGACGACATCCGCCTGATCGCCGAAGAGCTTTCCGGCCTCGATCTCGAAGCTTTCTTTGCCGATGCGGTGCACGGGACAAGCGACATCGACCTGGCTCGCCTGCTCAGGCCCTTCGGCATACGCCTCAAGCGCAGTCCTTCGTCGAGGGCGCCTTCACTGGGCATACGCACCGCGAGCGAAGGCAACGAGCTTCGACTGACGACGGTCTACGATGGTGGTGCTGCCCAGTCTGCCGGCCTGTCGGCGAATGACCTCCTCGTGGCGGTCAACGGCTTGCGTGTCACGCCCGCCAGTCTCGAACGACTGCTCGGTCGACACCGGGCAGGAGATGAGTTTACTGTCCACGTTTTCCGCCGTGACGAACTCATGGACTTTACGGTCAGGCTCGCTGCACCACCTCGTGACTGTCACAGACTGATGATCGCGACGAAGAGCAACCCCTTGCGGCGGGGCTGGCTATACGGGACGGATTGCCCCTCCCCCGATTGATCGACGATCAGCATGACCCGACTCTCCGATCTGCGAAAAAGTTACGAGCGCGCCGAACTCAGCGAGGAATCGGCAGACATTGACCCGCTCAGACAGTTCACCCGGTGGCTCAACGAAGCGATCAGCGCGCGCGTCCCCGAGCCGAATGCGATGACCCTGGCCACCGTCGGCAGCAATCAACGCCCTTCGACGAGAGTCGTGTTGATCAAGGGGTATGATGAACGGGGAATCACCTGGTTTACCAACTACGAAAGCCGCAAGGGCCGCGAGCTGACGGGCAACCCGTGGGCAGCGCTGCAGTTTCACTGGGTCGAACTCGAGCGTGTGGTGCGCATCGAGGGCCGGGTCGAAAAGGTCAGCGAGGCCGAGAGCGACGCCTACTTCGCCACACGCCCCCTCGATTCGAGGATTGGCGCCTGGTCCAGTCCGCAAAGCCAGGTGATCGGCAGCCGCGGCGTGCTGATCAGCAACGCGGCTCGCTTCAGCGCGAAGTTCCTCCTCCAGCCGCCGCGACCGCCGCACTGGGGTGGCTACCGCCTGCAGCCGGATACCTGGGAATTCTGGCAAGGTCGGAAAAGCCGTCTGCACGACCGCCTGCGCTATCGGCTCGACGACAGCCAGCGATGGATACGCGAACGTCTCGCTCCCTGACTCTCCGCAGCGATTCCGCTGCGGCCGCCACCCGAGTCCAGGCTGCCCTCGCCTAATCCTTGAGCGGCGGAACCTTCTCCCACGGCCCCGGGCACTGCAGGACGGCCGGGTAATACGCCCCGCGCTCGCGACAGTAGTACCAGTAGCCCGGTTCGAGACCACTACCACCTTCGGGGATCGTCGAGGGGCTACCGGTCCCTTTCTCTATGTAGACGACGGGTGGCGGGACAGTCACGACCGGAGGATAGACGACCGTTGGCGGATAGTACGCCGGGGGGCCCCAGACCCAGGGCCATACCCATGGCCCTCCCAGGTACACGCCAACGCCCGGCCCGTAGTATCCGCCGCGTGGCCCGTAGTATCCGCGCGGCCCATAATACCCTGCGCGCGGCGGCCCGGGTGGCGGACCCGGCGCACCCACGACCACCGACCCGGCGACATAGCCACCGCCTGCCTCACTGAGCGCCGGCTGGGCCAGACCGGCGACGAGCAGCACAAGCGCACTGCAGGTCCATTTCATCACGATGATCTCCAGCTGACGAGATTGGGCCACCAGAAGGTTGGTCTGCCGGCGCAGACGACGCGCCAGCGCTGCGCAGCCACAAGGATCCGCGCCGCTCACTCGATTTTCATCTTAACGCAACAGGGACGATCCACGCCGACAGGGCGGTCGGTCAACCAGCCCGAAGAAGCCGGGCACGACCGGGCGATCAAACGCCGTGCACCTCGAAGATTTGTTCGACGATGGCCGTGCCACCGGAGCAGCGCCATCTGATCTCCAGGTCGAAGAGACGAAAGCCATAGGACCGACACGGATCGTCGGCATACGCGGGCCGTGGATCCTGGGCCAGCACCTCGGCAAGCAGCGGCGCAAGATCTGGCCAGTTCGACTGGTACTGCGACAGTTGGCGAGCCGCGGCCGCGCTCAGCTCGACGGCCAACTGCGGCGGTGCGCGATCGGCGAAGCCACTGCGTGCAGCCGGCTCGCTCTCGATCGACGGCAGGTAAGGCTTGATGTCGAGCACCGGAGTTCCGTCGAGCAGATCGACTCCCCCGAAAGTCAGGCGAACGCCATCGCGGGTGTCGACGCCGAGCAACTCGACCAGGGAAAGGCCCAGACGATTGGGCCGAAAAGGACTGCGACTGGCGAACACGCCCACGCGCCGATTTCCGCCAAGCCGCGGCGGACGAACCGTCGGGCTCCACCAGGCGCCGGTCTGATGGAATACGAAGCTCAGCCAGACGTGCGAGAAGCCCTCGAGCCCGCGCACGGCCTCGGGTCGGTCATAGGGTCGCAAGAGGCGCAGTTCACCGTGGGCGTGCGGTGCCAGTCGTGGCTGCCGGGGGATACCAAAGCGGTCGCGGAACGGCGTCGCCATGTAGCCGATCGGTGAGCATGAGTAGTCACCCATGCCGTAGCTACCTGAACCCATAGACGGCCATTGCTGGCACCGTAGCCGCTCCGCCGCCTTTGGGAACGGCCCTCGTCACGCCGCGGGTCACCGCGTGGCCAATGCCAGGGCGTAACTGGCCATTGCCTGGATAACCGACTCGACCTCGCCAATCGCTGGAGCGAGTTCGAAGCTCACCTGCGGATGGCGCGCCCGGAGATCCTCGATGAGTCGTGGGATATCGCGCTTGAGATGCCCACCCCGGGCGATGAACATCGGCAGGACGAGAATGCGCTCGACGCCTCCCGCGACCAGGAATTCCGCACAATCGCGCAGGTTCGGGGCGATGAATTCGAGGAAGGCGAGTTCGACACGAACTTCCGGAGCGCGAGCAGCAAGCGTCGCGCGAACGCGGCGAATGGGCTCCACCCATTCAGGGTCGCGTGCGCCGTGCGCAAAAAGGATCAGCGCCGTTCCCGGCACTTCTGACGCCCGCATCCGTTACATGCCCGCCAGGACAGCGATCTCGCCAGCATCGTCGACCACGTGGTCGGCCCCCCAGGACTCGATCGGCTCGCCGTCGCCGAGGTAACCGTAGCGCACTGCGACGGTGACCATCCCGACCGCCCGGCCCGCCTGGATGTCGCGCAGGTCGTCGCCAACATACAGGCATTGTTCGGGATCCCTGCCGATCAGCCTGCAGGCCAGTTGCATCGGGTGCGGAGCCGGCTTCGCTCGTCGTGCCGAATCGCCACTGACCACACAGGCAGCGCGTTTCGCGTAACCGAGCCGGCTGAGCAGCGGCAAGGTGAAGCGCTGAGCCTTGTTGGTCACGATTCCCCAGGGTGAGCCGACGGCTTCGAAGCGCCGGAGCAGTTCCTCGATGCCCGGAAAGACAATCGTGTCGACACACAGATCCTGACTGTAATAAACCAGGAAACGCTCGTAAAAATCGGCATAGAGGGGATCCCCAGGAAACATCTCGAGTCCCGCCCGGAGCATGCCGCGAACACCCTGCGAAGTGAATGGGCGTAGCCGGGCGGAATCCACGGCCGTCAGGCCCAGGTCCGAGCGCAGACGGTTCAGCGCTGCTGCCAGATCCGGAGCCGTGTCAGCAAAGGTTCCGTCCAGATCGAAGAGCACCGCGTCAGGCATTCCTGACGGCGCGAAAAAGGAAATTGACCTGCGTATCGGCGACCAGCGAATAACGGCCCGAGAGAGGGTTGTAGCTCATTCCGCGCAGTTCACGGGGATCGAGACCGACCTGCCTGGCCCAGCGCGCCAGCTCCGACGGCCGAATGAATCGCGAGTAATCATGGGTTCCCCTGGGCAACATCCTGAGCAGGTACTCCGCGCCAATGACCGCGAGCAGGTAGGCCTTCGGATTGCGGTTGATCGTCGAAAAGAAGACATCGCCTCCTGGCCTGACCAGCGCAGCGCACGCGCCAACCATGCTTCGCGGATCAGGGACATGCTCGAGCAGTTCCATGCAGGTGACGACGTCGTAGCTTCCCGCTTCCCGCACAGCCAGGTCTTCCGCAGAAATCTTGCGGTAGTCGACTGATCGTCCGCTTTCCAGAAGGTGGAGGCGAGCCACGCTCAGCGCCCTGTCCGACAGGTCGATTCCGCTCACCGTCGCCCCGGCAGCAGACATCGCCTCGGATAGCAATCCCCCGCCGCAACCGACGTCGAGCACGCGCCGTCCGGCCAGGGAACAGCATCCGTCGATCCAGGCGAGACGCAGCGGATTGATATCGTGCAGCGGCTTGAAGTCGCTGTTCGGGTCCCACCAGCGATGGGCCAGCTGGCTGAATTTGTCGAGTTCGCTCTGGTCGGCGTTGGTCATCGGATCGGTGCAGGGCGTGGCGATCGTGCGCATTTTACGGCTTCGTGGCACAGGATGTGGGTCATCGTCCTCTCGTCACCCGAGCAGACGCATGAATGCCGCCCCGCTCTTGCCGTTCAGGCCCGACCGAGGATCCCCGCCGCCATCTCGCTTCGCCCGCGCGGGCAAAAAAAACCCCGCCGGAGCGGGGTTTTTCGGGTGTCGCACCGGGCTTACTTGGTGCCGATGAGTTCGATGTCGACGCGACGGTCGGGCTGCAGGCACTCGACCAGCTTCTTGTTCTTGCCGGTCTCGGGACCCATGTTCTTGCACTTGTCGCCGGTGACCGGATTCCTCTCGCCCTTGCCTTCGGTGTAGATGCGGTTCGCATCGATGCCCTTGCTCACCAGGTACTGCTTGACCGACGCCGCGCGGCGGTCAGACAGCTTCAGGTTGTACGCGTCGGAGCCGATGCGGTCGGTGTGGCCCACGGCAATGATCACTTCGAGCTTGATTTCCTTGGACTTGGCGGCGACTTCGTCGAGCCTCTTCTTGCCTTCCGGACGCAGCGTCGCCTTGTCGAAGTCGAACAGCGCATCGGCGGCAATGGTGATCTTGTCACCCGAAGGCTTGGCCGCCGGCGGGGTAGCCTTGGCCACTGGTGGCTCGCAGACTTCCTTCGGCAGCAGATCCTTGTCGCACTTGCAGCCCGCCGGGTCATTGGCCGCGGCAGCCGGAGTCCAGAAACCGGTCCGCCAGCACAAGCCGTTACCACTGATCACGACTTCACCGCGCTGATCGATGACATAGACGCGATCGAGAGGAATCGAGGTCTGGGCCTGGGCGAGCGAGGCGCCGAAGCCGACAGCGGCAACGGCGAGCACGGCCATGATGGAGTTTCTTGCAGTCTTGTTCATCTGTGTTTCCCTCGTTAGTTGGAGCCTGCGGCAGATGTCCGCATGGCCTGTTGTGCCTCGTTGTCGACCGGACTTCATTACGGACGAATTTTATTTTGCCACAGGAGGGCCAGTTTGATCAATGCGGCCGAGTCCTGGTCGAGGAGTTGGCCGTCTCCGACGCGCAAGCACCCCGCCACCCAGACATGCGAGACATGCTCACGTCCTGCCGAATAGATGAGTTGGGAAACCGGATCGTAACAGGGCGCGAGCGAGACGTCGTCGAGCCTGACGGCGCAGAGGTCGGCCCATTTGCCCGGCGAGATCGAGCCGATACTCTCATCCAGGCCGAGCGCTCGAGCACCGCCGAGCGTGGCCATGCGCAGCACGGCATGGGCATTCAGCGCGTCGGCACGCCCACCCTGCTGCTTGGCAAGCAGCGCGGCCAGGCGCATTTCCTGAAACAGGTCCAGCCGGTTATTGCTGGCCGCCCCGTCGGTCCCGAGCCCGAGATTGACTCCGGCCGCTGCCAGATCAGTGACCGGTGCCAGACCACTGGCCAGCTTGAGATTGGAACTCGGGCAGTGCGCGACGGAGCAGCCGTGTTCGGCAAGCAGACCGATTTCGGAATCGTCGAGGTGCACGGCGTGCACGGCAATCAGGCCCGGAGACAGGAAGCCGAGCCGGCGCAGGCGTTCGATCGGCCGCACGCCGAAGCGCTGGATGCTGTCGGCAATCTCCTGGACGGTCTCATGCAGATGCAGATGAATCGGCAGTTCGATCTGCTCGGCGAGCGTCAGAACGCGGCTCAGACTGCGCTGGCCAACGGTGTACGGAGCATGCGGCGCGAGACAGAAAGCGAGGAGCGGTTCGTCGAGCAGTTCGTCGCGAACCGCCAGCCCCTTGGCCAGGTAGTCGTCCGGGTCTGCCGCGTAATTGCTCGGGAAATCGACGACGATCAGACCGATCGCGGCCCGCATCCCCGAAGCAAGCGCCGCTCTGGCAGCAGCCTTAGGGAAGAAGTACATGTCGTTGAAACAGGTGATGCCCCCGCGAAGCATCTCCGCGCAGGCAATCCGCGTGCCGTCATGAACGAATTGTGCCGAAACGTGCTGCGCTTCAGCCGGCCAGACGTGCTGCTGCAACCATTCCATCAGCGGCAGGTCATCGGCGAGCCCACGCAGGAGGGTCATCGCTGCATGGGTATGCAGATTGACGAGACCGGGAATCAGCACGTGCTGCGTCAGCCTCTGTCGGCTGCGCGCGATGAAGCGCCCGGCGACTTCGGCGATCGGTGCCAGCGCGACGATCCTGCCCCCGTCTACCGCAACCGCATGATTCTCGAGCACCCGCCCTGGCGGATCGACGGGAACCGTCCAGCGTGCCTCGATGATCAGGTCGACGGCCTGGGTCATGTCCCTGATGAATCAGTCTGGCCTAAAAAAAACCCCGCCGGAGCGGGGTTTTTCGGGTGTCGCACCGGGCTTACTTGGTGCCGATGAGTTCGATGTCGACGCGACGGTCGGGCTGCAGGCACTCGACCAGCTTCTTGTTCTTGCCGGTCTCGGGACCCATGTTCTTGCACTTGTCGCCGGTGACCGGATTCCTCTCGCCCTTGCCTTCGGTGTAGATGCGGTTCGCATCGATGCCCTTGCTCACCAGGTACTGCTTGACCGACGCCGCGCGGCGGTCAGACAGCTTCAGGTTGTACGCGTCGGAGCCGATGCGGTCGGTGTGGCCCACGGCAATGATCACTTCGAGCTTGATTTCCTTGGACTTGGCGGCGACTTCGTCGAGCCTCTTCTTGCCTTCCGGACGCAGCGTCGCCTTGTCGAAGTCGAACAGCGCATCGGCGGCAATGGTGATCTTGTCACCCGAAGGCTTGGCCACCGGCGGGGTAGCCTGGGCCACTGGTGGCTCGCAGACTTCCTTCGGCAGGAGGTCCTTGTCGCACTTGCAACCGGCAGGATCCTTCGCCGCGGCAGCCGGAGTCCAGAAACCGGTCCGCCAGCACAGGCCGGTGCCGCTTAGCACGACTTCACCGCGTTGGTCGATCACGTAGACGCGATCACCAGCGGTCTGGGCACGCACGGCGCCAGCCGCTGCGAACAGGCCGATAGAGGCCAGCAGGGTAGTAATGATTGTCGATTTCAAGATGTTCCTCCTCGAGTAATCTCTGTTAGGTCCGAATGCGTGTGACGCGATGCGATTTTTGCGCAGTCGGGAGATTTAAGCATACAAACTTGATTTGCTTCAAGCATTGACCCGACATTGTGTCGCATTTATACAACGATCGCACGGCCCAACCGGCCCACGCGGACCATCTCGCGACCGCCCCGAGCCCGCCCGTCTGGCTCTGACCCGCGGCCCGGCGGCTCACCGGGGCACCGGCGGCGGCCGGCCCTGAGCTGTCGCCGGTGCTGGGCATGCCAATTGCGTGCGACAATCCAGACTCGACGCGAATCGCTGACCGAGGCAGGCACGCGTGGCACGACGAGGCCTTGAACCGATCGCCGACATTCTGCACAAGGCCCGGCAGATCGTCGTCTTTGGCGGCGCGGGATTGTCTCCGCCGACCGCGGCATTCCGACCTTCCGCGATGGCGCGACAGGTCTCTGGAACAATGTGGATCCGGACGAGGTCGCCAGTATCGCCGGCTTCCTCCGCAATCCGCAGCGCGCCTGGGAGTGGTTGCGACAGTTCAAGGGCCTCGTCGACGACCGGAGTCCCAACGCCGGCCACCGCGCGCTTGCCCGTCTCGAAGAACTGACCGCGGGCAGGCGCTTCACGGTCATCACGCAGAATGTGGACGGCTATCACGCCAACGCTGGCAACCAGCGCGTGCTGGAAATACACGGAACCATCCACCGTGTTCGCTGCCACCTGCGCTGCGGTTTCGCAGAGTGTTGGGATCCGGACTCCAGCAAGCCGTTCGACTGCCCGGCATGCAGCGCCCCGGTGCATCCCGACCTGGTGATGTTCGGCGAGATGCTCGACGAAGAGGTCTTCAGCGCTGCCGAAAACGAGAGCCTCCGTGCTGACGCATTCTTTTCCGTGGGAACGTCCTTTACGGCGCAGCCCGCTGCACGTCCACCGGTCTGGGCGAAGAGCTCAGGGGCCAGGGTGATCGAGGTCAACCCGCATCCGACGGCGCTGTCAGGCCTGGCCGACTTCTCGATTCGCAGCGGCGCATTGGAGTTCTTCGAGGCGCTGTGCCGGGTCATCGAACCCAATGCATGATCTCGGTCCTCCCTGTTGCCCGCCACCCCAGACCTGCCGGACGAGCAAACGGCGTGGAATGACAGGGGGCTGGTTGAGCCGTACTCAGCCTCGGCGTGACCCTCGCAACGCTGATGCGTTGCCCGACCTGACGGCCGAGTCCGATATAATTTCGAGTTTTCGTCGGCCAGGCTGACCGGCCTGCCATCGCGATGGCTCGTCACGCAGCCGCTTCACGAGTTGCCCCGTTGACCTTAGCACTTGCACGGTTGCCGCTGCCCAAACCCGGTGACCGGGTCCAGTTCCCGTCGTTTGCCGGCTCTGCCGACGCCCTGCTGCTGGCCGACAGCGCCAGCAGGGAGACCGACAGCGCCTCCCCGCGGTTGCTCGCCGTCATCACCGCGAACGCCGGCGACGCCCATCGAATGCTCGAGGAGATCCCCTGGTTCACTCCACGGCTGCGTGTCCGCCTGCTGCCCGACTGGGAGACGTTGCCATACGACAGCTTTTCGCCGCACCACGATCTGGTTTCCGACCGCCTGGCGACTCTGTACGCAGTGATGCGCGAGGAGTGTGACGTCCTCCTCGTGCCGGCCAGCACTGCGGTCTATCGCTTGCCACCCCCCGCGTATCTCGCTGCCTACACGTTCTTCCTCAAGCAGGGAGAGAGGCTCGATGCCGTTCGATTCCGCTCGCAGCTGACTCTAGCCGGCTACACACACGTCACGCAGGTCGTCGCGCCCGGAGAGTATTCGATCCGCGGCGGGCTGGTCGATCTCTTCCCGATGGGCTCGGCCCTGCCCTACCGCCTGGACCTCTTCGACGACGAAATCGAGAGCATCAGGACCTTCGATGTGGATAGCCAGCGGAGCCTCTACCCTGTTCCAGAAGTCCGTCTGCTCCCGGCGCGCGAGTTCCCTCTCGATGAAAAGGGACGCGCCCGGTTCCGCCAGCGCTTTCGCGAAGTGTTTGAAGGTGACCCTGCCCGATCGATGATCTATCGGGACGTATCGGACGGGATTCCGGCAGCTGGTGTCGAGTACTGGCTGCCGCTGTTTTTCGAGCAGACAGCGACTCTCTTCGACTACCTGCCGAAAGGAGCCGTGCTCTGGCTGCATGGGGATGTCCCGGAGGCCATCCATGCGTTCTGGCAGGAGACGCGATCGCGGTACGATCTCCTCGCCGGCGACCGGACACGGCCCCTGCTTCCGCCGGCCGAGCTCTTCCTCTCCGAGGAATCCTTCTTCGTCGCCGCCCGCTCCCACGGGCGTGTTGCCCTGCGCGCTGGCGAGGATGGCCCGGCGCAGGCCATACCACAGGTGGCTGTCGAGCGTCGCGCGGACAACCCGCTCGCCCGGCTGCACGCCTTTCTCACGGGATTCACCGGACGCGTGCTGGTGCTTGCCGAAACGCCCGGCCGTCGCGAGACTGTCGCCGCACTGTTCAGGGAGTACGGACTAGTTACGCCGGGAACCAGCAGCTTCGCGGAGTTCCTGGCCAGCGAGCAGCGAGTGGCGCTGGCCGTCTCACCGCTTCACTCGGGATTCGTGCTCGACGACCTGGCGATCATCACCGAAGCCGAGCTTTTCGCAGACAGCCCGACGCGGCGAACGCAGCGAGCCGCGCAGCGCAAGACGTCTGTTGACCACTGGCTACGCGATCTCAGCGAACTCAAGGCCGGATCACCGGTCGTTCATGAGCAGCACGGAGTCGGACGCTACCAGGGGCTAGTCCATCTCGACCTCGGCGAGGGGCCGATGGAGTTCCTCGCCTTGCACTACGCGAACGACGCACGGCTCTACGTTCCCGTCGCGCAGTTGCACCTCATCTCCCGCTACTCCGGGGCCGACCCGGACAGCGCTCCCCTGCACGCACTGGGTTCCCAGCAATGGGAGAAGGCCAGGCGCCGAGCCGCGCTCCAGGCCCGCGATACGGCCGCAGAACTCCTCGCGCTTTACGCCGCACGGGCCGCGAGGCAGGGCCACGCGTGCAAGTTCAGCTCCCACGATTACGAGGCTTTCGCCGACGGCTTCGGCTTCGAGGAGACGACCGATCAGGCGACGGCGATCGCCGCGGTCATCGACGACATGCGCTCTGGCCAGCCGATGGACCGTCTGGTCTGTGGCGACGTCGGCTTCGGGAAGACCGAAGTGGCGCTGCGCGCCGCATTCTGCGCCGTCGCCGGCGGCCGACAGGTAGCGGTGCTCTGTCCGACGACGCTGCTATGCGAACAGCACTTCCAGACCTTCAGCGACCGCTTCGCCGAATGGCCGGTGCGCATCGCCGAACTATCGCGCTTCCGGAGCGCTCGCGAGGCCAGCCGCTCACTTGCCGAACTGGCCGATGGCCGACTGGACATCGTCATCGGGACGCACCGGCTTCTGCAGCAGGACGTCCGTTTCAAGCGACTCGGCCTGGTGATCATCGACGAGGAGCACCGCTTCGGCGTTCGCCAGAAGGAAGCGCTCAAGGCGCTGCGTGCGGAGGTCGACGTGCTGACCCTGACGGCGACACCGATCCCGCGCACGCTGGCGATGTCGCTCGAAGGCCTGCGCGACTTCTCGGTCATCGCCACGGCACCCCAGAAACGTCTGGCGATCAGGACCTTCGTCACCCGTTTCTCGGAAGGAATCATCCGTGAGGCGCTGCTCCGCGAGTTCAAACGCGGAGGCCAGGTCTATTTCCTGCACAACGAGGTCGAGACGATCGAGAACATGCGCCAGCGGCTTGCCAGACTGCTTCCCGAGGCGCGCATCGTCGTCGGCCACGGCCAGATGAGGGAACGCGAACTCGAGCGCGTGATGCGTGACTTCACCCAGCAGCGGGCAAACCTGATGCTTTGCACGACGATCATCGAAACCGGCATCGACAATCCGCACGCCAATACGATCGTCATCAACCGCGCCGAGAAGTTCGGCCTGGCACAGCTGCACCAGTTGCGCGGGCGGGTTGGACGCTCCCACCATCAGGCCTACGCCTACCTGCTGATCGACGGCGAAGCCATGCTCAACAAGCAGGCCAGACAGCGCCTCGAGGCGATCGAGGCGATGGACGAACTCGGCGCCGGCTTCTACCTGGCGATGAACGACCTGGAAATCCGTGGGGCAGGCGAAGTCCTCGGCGCGCGCCAGTCGGGAGAAATGCAGGAGGTCGGTTTCCACCTGTTCAGCGAAATGCTCGCTCGCGCCGTCGCAGCCCTGAGGGAGGGCATCGAGCCAGACCTGACGGAGCCGCTGGCGATCGCCACGGAAATCAAGCTGCACACGCCGGCGCTGCTGCCTGACGACTACGCACCCGACGTCCACGAACGCCTGCGCCTGTACAAGCGACTGGCAGACTGCCAGACCGCCGAGGCCCTCGGAGAACTTCAGGAAGAGCTGATAGACCGTTTCGGTGAACTCCCAGCGCAGGCCGAAGCGCTGCTCGACAGTCATCGCCTGCGCCTGCTCTGCAAACCCCTCGGGATTGCCCGGGTTGACGCGGGCAGCGAGCAACTGCTCATCCAGTTCACCGCCGATCCACCGATCGATCCGCAGCGAATCATCGAACTGATCCAGAAGGATCGCAATTTCCGCCTGGCGGGACCGGACAGGCTGCTCGTCCGGCGGAACTGTGCCACCCTCGCCGACCGTGTCGCCGCGGTCAGGGACGTCGTCCGCCAACTCAGTTGCAAGAGCCGATCATGAGCACTCTGAATATAGACAACATCAACGTCAGCGCCTTCGATCCGATGCCCACACCGGACGACATCCTTGCCCGGATGCCTCTTTCACCGGCTGCAGCCCGCTTGGTCATGAAGGGGCGCGAGGCGCTGCGGAACATTCTCGACCGCATCGATCATCGCCTGTTCATCGTCGTCGGGCCCTGCTCAATCCATGACCCGGTCGCCGGGCTCGACTATGCGCAACGCCTCAGGGCACTCGCCGACGAGGTCGCCGACACGCTGTACCTCGTCATGCGGGTCTACTTCGAGAAACCCCGCACGACGACCGGCTGGAAGGGGTACATCAACGACCCCGACATGGACGACTCCTTCCGTGTCGACCAGGGCATGCAGAAAGCGCGTCGCTTTCTCCTCGAACTGGCCGAGCTCGGCCTGCCCGCGGGAACCGAGGCGCTCGATCCGATCTCGCCGCAATACCTTGGCGACCTGATTTCCTGGACCGCGATCGGCGCCCGGACGACCGAATCCCAGACCCACCGGGAGATGTCCTCAGGGCTGTCGACGCCGGTCGGGTTCAAGAATGGTACCAACGGTGACATGGTCATCGCCGTCAACGCCATCCTCTCGGCGTCTCGACCGCACAGCTTCCTGGGAATCAACAGCCAGGGGCGAACGTCGATCGTTCGCACGCGTGGCAACCGCTACGGGCACCTGGTCCTGCGCGGTGGCGACGGACGACCCAACTACGACACGGTCAGTGTCCAGATCGCCGAGCAGGCGCTGCGCAAGGCGGGGCTGCCGACGAACATCGTCGTCGACTGCTCGCACGCCAACAGCTACAAGAAACACGAGCTGCAGCCGCTAGTCATGGGCGATGTCGTCAACCAGGTGCGTCTGGGCAATCGCTCGGTCGTCGGAATGATGATCGAATCGAACCTGGCCGCTGGCAATCAGCCGATCCCGGAAGACCTCGCGCAGCTTCGTTATGGCTGCTCGGTCACCGACGCCTGTGTCGACTGGGAAACCACCCGGAAGATGATCCTTGACGCCGCCCACCTGTTGCGTGACGTTCTGCCCGGCCGCAACGGCTGAACCCTCCGATGCCCGTCGTCGGTTTCGGCTGTGTGCGGGCGATTTCCGGCAGCGCCGCTGCCAATGCGAGGTGGCGGCCGTCCAGGGGGCTTACGAAGCTCGCGCCGAGGGTTGAACGGCTTCCTTCTCCAGGTACGGAAAATGCTGTTCGTACGCCTCGGCCGCCTTCTTCACCGAGACGAAGAAATCCTGGCGACCAATCTCGGTTGACAGCCCGACACGGGCCAGTTCCTCGAGCAGCGGACGGGGCGCGTCGGCAATCTTGACGTCGACCCCCTCCGCGGCGAGTTCCCTGTGCAGTTCGGCAAAGCGTTGCGCAGCGGTGACGTCCATGTCGTGAATCGCCTGCGCGTCGATGATCAGCCACCTGACCGGTGGCTGGGTCTCGTCGACGAGCTTCCTGATCCGTGTCATCACGTGCCGCGCGTTGGCAAAGAGCAGCGGAGCGTACAGGCGATAAATCAGCAGCCCTGGAACGCTCTCGGCCTCCTCGTTGTCGCGGCAGTCGTGGAACTTTCCGTCGCTGACCCGGCGGCGCAGCACCGCGTCATCGGGCCGCGAGATCTGGACGAGCACCGAGATCAGCGAAAGCAGCAGTCCGAGAATGATCCCGGGGACGACGCCGGCCAGCAGGATGGCCAAGGTCACCCCGAGGGCAATCGCAAACTCCACGCGGTCGATCTTGTACACCGCGATTAGCGAAGCGACCTCGAGCATCCCGAAGGCGGTCACGATCAGGATCGCGCCGAGAGCGACTTTCGGCAGCAGGGCGATCAGCCCGGTCAGGAAGAAGAGGAAGAGCAGCAGCCCGACGGCGACCACCAGCTGAGCCACCTGCGTCCGTCCGCCGGCGGCATCGACGATTGACGTTCTCGACTGGCTGGCCGAAACCGGGAACCCCTGCCAGACCCCGGCCAGGATGTTCGCCGAGCCCAGGGCCACCAGCTCACGGTTCGGGCTCACCTCATAACCGTTCTTCTCGGCGAAGGTCTGCGCGAGCAGAATTCCATCGGAGAAGGCGAGAAAGGCAATCGCCACGGCTGCCGGAGCGAGCACGGCGATGTCGGTCCAACCGAACTTCGGAATCGTCAGCTGCGGCATCCCCGAGGGCACTTCGCCGACCAGTGAAATCCCGTAGCTCCCGAAGTCGAGCAGATAGGTCAGGACGATCGCCACCGCACAGACGGCCAGCGCGCCAGGTACGCGCGGCAACCAGCGCGCGAGTCCGAGCAGCAGCAGAATCAGGCCGGTTCCGAAAAGGAAAGTCGGCAGGTGCGTCTCGGGCAGTTTCTCGACGACCGTCCACACGAGATGGAAGAACTCCTCGCCCTCGGTCCTGATCTTGAACATCTTGCCAAGCTGGGTGGCGATCAGCACCAGCGACGCACCGTTCAGATAGCCGATCAACACTGGCCGCGAGAGCAGGTCGGCGATCACCCCGAGCTTCAGACGCGCGGCGATCAACAGAACGAATCCGGACAGGATGCTCAGCAGGGCAGCGAGCACGACTATTCGCCCCGGGTCACCGCCAGCCAATGGCAGGATGGCCGATCCGGCAAGCAGGCCGATCGCTGCATCAGGCCCCGCGATGACGTGCCGTGAGCTGGCAAAGAGCGCATAGCCGATCGCTGCCGCGAGGGCTGCGTAGAGTCCGGTGATCGGCGGCAGGTGGACGAGTTCGGCGTAGGCGATGACCGAGGGAATCGACACGATACATGCCGAGAGACCGGCGATCGCATCCCTGCTCAGCCAGGCCGGCCGGTACTCGCGGAGCGTCGCGAGCAGCGGCAGACCCGAAAGCAGGTACTTGATGCGCGTGGCAGAGTTCATCGGTCGGACTCCTGGGCAGAGGTCACCGGGGGCCGCTCAGGACCGCCCGCAGCCCCCGCGCGCAGCCCCGTGATGCGGTCGCTGGCGCGATGTGCGCGGTCCGCGGGAAGCCGGCGCTGCCAATGACGAAGTGTTCAAACGGCTCCAGTATGGCCCGATTTGGTCCATGGAAGCAATTCCTCGCCGAAACTCTCGCCTCGCAGCCTCGCCGAAAGCCCCGCCATGATAGACCGAGGAACACTTGCCATGTAAACTGAATGTAAAAGGAACTGCCATCTTATAGCCGATCACCGCGGGAGACCATGTCATGCAGATCAGTGTGGAAGCGAAGCCGGCCGCTCCAGCGGCCTACGACGCAAGGAAGAAGCGCCTCGTCCAGACGATAGACCGGCTCTATCATCGCGACGCGCGCGCGCCGCTGCAGAAGATGCTCGCGCGAGTTCATCCGGCCGACATGGCGGCGATCCTCGATGATCTCCCTCCCGAGCACGTAGTCGACGTGTTTCACCTGATCTCGGATACCGCTCAGGCTGCCGAAGTGTTCAGCCAGCTGTCACCAGATATCCGTAGCCGCGTGACCCGCGAATCGCCGGTCGAGAAGCTCGCCTCGATCCTCCAGCACCTGGCCCCGGACGACCTGACCGACCTGATCGGCGAGTTCCCTGAAGAGCAGCGCGAACAGCTGATGGCCCTGCTCGACCGCGACAGCAAGGACGAGATCGAGAGCCTGCTGCAGTACGCCCCGGACAGCGCGGGCGGGATCATGACCACCGACTTCTTCTCGTTGCCGCACCGACTGACGGTCGAGCAGGCGATCGAAAGCATTCGCAGCCGCGAGGACGTCGAGATGGTCTTCTATCTGTACCTGACCGACGAGGACGGGCGCCTGGTCGGGGTCATCTCTTTGCGCCAGCTGCTTCTCAACCGGCCGCAGACGACGCTGCATAGCATCATGAACCGGCGGGTTCTGAAAGTGACCACCGATGCCGACCAAACGACCGTGGCCACGCTGGTCGACAAGTACCGGCTGCTGGCCATCCCGGTGGTCGACGAAGAGAACGTGCTGGTCGGGATGATCACCGTCGATGACGTGATCGACGTCATCGAAGAGGAAACGACCCGCGACATGCTCAAGATGGCCGGAACCAACGAGTCGGAAACGCTCACCCACTCGGCCTTCAAGATCGCCACGATCCGTCTCCCCTGGCTGCTTGCCGCATTCATCGGCGGACTGGCGGCGACCGGGGTGATCGGCCAGTACGAGGCGATCCTCGGCGAGGTTCTCGTGCTCAGCGCCTTCCTGCCGGTGATCATGGGCATGGCCGGCAACGTCGGCGTGCAGTCGGCGACGGTTGCCGTTCGCGGGCTGGCGACCGGCGCGATCGACACGCGTCACACGCTCCCGCTGGTCCTCAAGGAACTGCGCGTCGGACTGCTGCTCGGCGGATTCTACGGGGTAATCCTCGGCACCTACGGCTACCTGATGCACAGCAGCATGTCGCTGGGCAAAGTCGTCGGCCTGACGATCCTCGGGAACATGACTGGCGCGGCTCTGCTCGCCGTTCTTCTGCCAATGATCTTTCAGCGCCTCAAGGTCGACCCGGCCGTCGCCACGGGTCCCTTCGTCACCACCGCAATCGACATCCTCGGCGTGCTCAACTACTTCGTCATCGCCAGCTGGATCTACAACCTCTGACCTCACCCGACGGCCGCGGTCGAAGCCGCGGCCGTCGGCTCACCACGGCTCGGCGCGACCCCGGAATTCGGCGAGCAGTCCGGCGAATTCCGGCAGCAGCGTCTCCGTCTGAGCAACCAGCCAGACATCGATCGCCTCCGCCTTCCGGCGCCGCAACGCGGCCGCGGTCAGCTGCCTCGCCACTGCGAGATCGTTGAGTCGGCCGAGCAGCTCCTGGAGCATCGTCGCCGACCCATGGTAGTCGACGAGCAACGGCCCGGAAAGGATCGGGGAGAAGAATTCCAGTGCGTAACGCAACTGCTTGAAGGCCACCCGCAGGCGATGGCGGGCCGCCGCATCGGCGAGGATACCCTCGACCGCGCGCTCGGTGACCCGCCTCGCCCGCCTGCTCAGGCAACGCGGCACGAAGGCAGCGAGCGTCCCGGCCGAGTTCTCGGGCAAGGCCATCAGCTCACCGGCAAAGTCGATCAGCAGGCGCGAATATTCGGGTGAACTCAGGGCCTTGCGGCTCGCCCGACGGCTGCGGGCGCAGTGCCGTCGAGCCCGGCGCGAAAGCTGATCGATCACCCCGCGGTCCGTGAATGCCCCGGCGATCGCCGGCAGCGTCTCGGAGAGAAAGACGTCCCAGTTGCGGGTGTCGCCGAGTCTCGTCGCGAGTCCCTGCCACAACGGTTCGTAGCGGGCCACGAACGGCTCGGGCAGGATCGGTTCCCAAAGGCGAATGGCCGAACGGAGCCGGCGAATCGCGACTCTTGCCTGGTGGACGAATTCCGGCTGCTCGGTCTCGCACACGCCCTGCTCGTTGCTCTGCAGCTGTTGAAGGCAGGACAGCGCGATCCCCCGGAAAGCGGACATCGCCGGCATTTCCCCGTCCAGGCTGACCGCCTGTGCCTTGACCGGCAGCAAGGGGGTTCCGTCAAGCAGGCGATAAGCCCAGTCGGACTTGCTGCTGACCTCGGGGTGCAGCGGCAGGCTGGCCTGCAGGGCGCTGGCGACTTCGAACAGGTCGCTGACCGTGCCAGCGAGTAGTTCGATCTCCACCTCCCGGAGACGCTGCCGCTGTCCCTGGGCCTCGATCCAGCCGCGGTCGAGCGACACTTCGACGCGAACCTTCTGATCCGGCTCGAGCAACCAGCTGTCGCGGCGAGAGCGAATCGAGAACGCGGGCTGCAACTCGTCGACGATCTGTTCAAGGATTCCCCGTAGCCGCGTGTCATCGACGTGCGAGAAATCGAAGTGTCCCGGCTCGGCGACGACCTCCCACTCGCCACGCTCCGCCAAACCCACCGTCAGCGGCCGGACGGTCTTCACCCCGAGCATCCATTGCCGGCCGCTGCGCCGGAACCGGACGAGAATCCGCTCGTGCCTCAGCCGGCGATCGGGCGTGTCATAGTAGGTGCTCTGCAACCGTTGCCGGCGTGGCTGGACGTCGCTGAGCGTGGCATGCTCGGCCAACTCGCGCGCGCTTCGCGCAGAAAGGGACAATTTGATTTCGCTTTCGATGGTCATGATCTTTTTGGTCAGCGTTGGTCTTGCCAGGGAACGGCCGTGTTCTCCGGATCAGGTGTGACTAAGACATCTTTTCGATCAGGTGCGCCTTCAGCTGGGCACGCCCGGACGGGTTGGCGAGCGCGATGATCGTGCTTCCGGCGAAGATCAACTCATCGACCTTCGGATTGAAGATCCAGGCCCCGTCCTCCTCGCGCACCGCAAGCAGGATGTAATCGGGGCTACGCAGACGGAGGTCGCCGACGCGGGTTGGCGGGAAACTCGCCGGAACCGGCACTTCCTCGATGCGCACATTCTTGTCCGACCTGACCATCTCGTCGAGAAAACCGACGACGTGCGGCCTGACCATTGCCGATGCCAGCCGGATGCCGCCCGTGAAGTCCGGCGAGATCACTGCATCGGCACCGGCCTTGCGCATCTTCTCGACGTTGCGCAGTTCCTGCGCCCGCGCGACGATGCGCAGCCCCGGATTGAGCTGCCGGGCAGTGATGATGATCATCAGGTTGCGCGAGTCATCGCCGGTCACCGCAAACAGGCCTCGGGCATCCTCGATGTCCGCCGCATCGAGCAGATCGTCGTCCGAAGCGTCACCCTGGAGGTAGAGCAGGCCTGGGTACTTCTCGAGATTCTCCTCGAAGCGTTGCTCCTCGATGTCGATGGCGACGAAGTGGCGGCCGGTATTCTGCAGTTCGCGGCCGACGCTTCGACCCACCCGTCCGAAGCCGCAGATGACAAAATGTTGCCGCAACTTCTGTATGCGCTTTTCCATCCGCCTCCTCCGCAGGGAGTAGTCGAGGTCCTTTTCGAGAAAGAACACTGAAAGAGTGGTGAACAGAAAGGTTAGCGCACCCAGCCCCGAAATGGCTATCAGACCGGCAAAGAGGCGGTCCTCGATCCCGTGCAGGGGAACGATTTCGCCGTATCCAACCGTCGAGATGGTGATCAGGGTCATGTACAGCGAGTCGGACCACGTCGCGTCGTCACCACCAATTTGGAAGAAGCCGACCGTCCCCACACCGACCAGAGCCAGGACGACCATCCCCGCCCAGGCGATCCTGACGACGATCCGGCGCAGCTGGGTCGCTACGGTGAGCTCCGAGTCGGACAGACGACGTCGACGGGCCCGTCGCCGCGCTGGCGGCGGACTATCGAACATGCGTCGGACGACAGACCGGCAGGGAGATGACCGACATTGGCGTCACACAGGCGATGGCGAGGGCTCTGACAAGCGCCCAGCCGCCCGAGACCGGGGTATGCTGACCGGGCGAGATTCGCACATCCGGCGGCAATTGTCCACCGCACCATCGTTGACCAATCCGCCATGCAGGTGGGCCATCCACCGCTTGGCCACTGCACAGATCAGGGACCGCTGATGAACCAAAGACACCACCGCCGGCCCGCGGGAAGCTTCCGGGCGAGCCAGCGGATCGCCGAAGCGATCCTCGATTATGTCGGCCATATACCGACGACCGGCGAGGGCCATCGACGGGAAGCGCCAATGCATGCCCAAACGATCGCTCGAGCGACAGCCCGGCAAGCGGCAGTCACTGCCGGCAGCCTGACTCTGCCACCCGGCCCGCTCGGCTGGCTGACCGTTCTCCCGGAGTTGCGCGCGCTTTGGCGACTGCAGACGCAGATGGTCGCCGACATCGCTGGCTGCTTCGGAAAGACGGACGACCTGGGGCGCGAAGAAATGCTCTATTGCCTCTTCCGGCACACCGATCCGCGCGCCGTGCGCGATCTCGCCGCCAGGGTCGGCAGGCGAATCGTCGTTCAACGCGCGGCGCGGCCGAAGATCGAGTCGGTAGCCCTGAAGATCGCCATTCACCTATCGCAGAGACTGGTCAGTCGAGGCGTCTCGCGCTGGATCCCGGTCTTTGGTGCGCTAGGCGCCGGCGCCTACGCGTATTACGACACCTGGCAGGTCGCGCGCACTGCGTGCGACTTCTTTGCGAGCGAAAGGGTCGTCGAAGGGGAGGTCGTCGACGCTGGCGTCGCTCCGGATTGACCCGCCGGGGATGGGCGGCGCTGAGCACAGCGGCGCCTGACGAGCGGTCGCCTGTGCAAAGCGGTGCGACCAGACTCAGCGATCGAACCGATCCGGAGCAGGGGTCCTCCAGTCCGACGGCCAGCTCTGTTCCGGCCGCCCCTCCGCTCCGCGTCACCCGAGGCTGTTAGAATGCCGTCGAACGAGCAGCGAGGGAAACGGGGAGATGACACGCGACGCGATCAGGCACCTCGAAGAATGGGCGAACCCACGGACAGTCGTCATCCTGACGCTGCTGCTCCTCGGCGCCCTGTGGACAGTGGTCATCACCTCGGCTCTCGCCGCTCGACGCGAAAGCATCGAGAACTCGGTTCAACTTCTGCAACGGACGGTCCGCGGTCTCGAAGAACAGACGCGGCAGCACTTTCGTCTGCTCAACTTCTTTCTCCTCGACAGCGCGCACTGGCTGCAGCGCGAGCGGCGCGAGCTGGCGAAGGACCTGACTCTACGGGAACGGATCGAGACGTTTCGGGTGAGCACCGGCGGATCGGTCGACATCCGCTTTGTCGATGTCGACGGTCGAATCCTCGACGAGGCGGGAGTCGCTGACCAGACCCGAGGCGCAGCGGCCGAATACGATCCCCTGAAGGGCGCCCGGCCAGCGGCCGGGCTGTACATCGGGAACGTCGCCGTCAACCCAGCCGGCAACCGCCGCGAACTGCTCGCGTCCTTTCCGCTTCACCAGCCAGTTCGCGGCATTGTGTCGCTTCTTGCGCTTGTCGAACTTACTGCCCTGGCGGGTTCCTACGAGGAACAGCGTCCCGTGCCCGGTGGCACAGTCGCGCTTCTCCGCCTCGACGGCAGCACGCTGGCAACCGTTCCCGAGAGCAGCGGAGCGCTCTGGCCGTCGACAATCGCCGCGGAGGTGGTTCAACGGCAGGTGGATCAGGCGCAGGACTCGTTCGTGTTCATCGACGAGCGGGAAGCAGGAGAAACCAGGCAACTGGTGAGCTATTCGACAGTCAGGGACTTCCCGTTGCTGGTCGTGGTCAGCCAGGACTATGAGGAGGCACTGGCCCCCTGGTTTGCCCAGATGCTCTGGGTTGTCCTGCTCGCCCTGGGTGTCACCGTACCGCTGGTGATCGTCGCCTGGCGGTCCCTGCGGCTGCTCCAGGCAATCGCCATCCGTGATGCGGCACTGCACCGTCTGACGACCGGCGACAGCCTGACGGGAGCCAGCAATCGGCAGCATTTCGCCGATCGCCTGGACGGCGCCTTGCGCCGTTCACAGGCCGAGCACACGCCGTTGAGCGTGCTCCTGTTCACGATCGACTTTTTCAGACGGATCAACGACGGCTACGGACACGCGATTGGCGACCAGGTCCTGATCGCATTCGCGGAGGCGGCGAGAAACTGCCTTCGCCACGAGGACCTCGTGGGCAGGATCGGCGCCTGTGAATTCGCCATCATGCTGCCCGGAACGGATCTCGACGACTCGCTGGTCGTTGCCGAACGCATCCGCGCCGAGATTGCCAGGATATCGATTCCGAGCGACAACGGCACCGTCGAGTTCACCGCCAGCGTCGGCGCCACGGCGGCAAACGCGGCCGACCAGTCGATCGACGAACTGCTCAGACGCGCCACAGCGGCGTTGCACGGCGCCCGCCTCGAAGGTCACGACCACGTCGCGACCGGCTGAGTTTCGGTCAAACAGCTGCCCGCGACACTCCTGACCAAGCTCCAGTGGGAAACACGTGCGGCATTCGGCCGGGCCAGGCGAGAGCCGGACTATTCGCATGGACCTGCCGACCGTCGATCATCTGCCCCGCCATTCGGGCTTGCGCTTGCCGACGAAGGCATCGATTCCCTCTGCCGCGTCTTCGGTCATCATGTTGCAGGCCATCACCTCGGAAGCGTACTGATAGGCTGCATCGAGCCCCATCTCGAGTTGCCGGTAGAACATCTGCTTGCCCATTGCGATCGCCACCGACGACTTGGCGACGATCGAGCGAGCCAGCCTCGACACCTCGGCGTCGAGCGCCTCGCTCGCCACGACGCGATTGACCAGCCCCTGATCCATCGCCGTCCGTGCATCGATGAAATCACCGGTGAGGAGCATCTCGAGCGCCTGCTTGCGGCCAAGATTGCGCGCCAGCCCAACGGCCGGCGTCGCGCAGAACAGACCGACGTTGATCCCCGATGTAGCAAAGCGCGCCGTCTCCGCCGCCACGGCAAGGTCGCACATCGACACCAGCTGGCAACCGGCCGCCGTGGCAATGCCGTGCACGCGGGCGATCACCGGTTGCGGGATTTGCGTCAGCGTGACCATCAGCCTGCCGCAACTCCGGAACAACTCCTGCATGAACGCCTTCTCGCAGTTGGCACGCATCTCCTTGAGATCGTGGCCTGCACAGAAGGCCTTGCCGGCACCAGCGAGAACGACGACGCGCGCTGCGGGATCCGCGGCGATCGCCTCGAGCTCGGCCTGCAGGGCAGCGATCATCGCCTGCGACAGCGCGTTGAACTGGCTGGGGCGATTGAGCGTCAGTGTGACGATTCCCTGGTCATCGTGGCGGAGAACGTAGGCCTCCTCCGGAGCCATCGTCGGGGTTTGCATCGGTGTCTCTCCTGATCTGTCGTGGCGAGCGCCAACAGCGTGTCGCTCGCACCGGGGTTGGGTCATCGGCCGATAGGACAGGGCTCCGCGTCGGCGCGGCTGCCCGCCGGCCAGCAGGTATCACTCGATCGCGGCGGCCGACTTCGCCTGCTCGCGCAGGACGTACTTCTGAATCTTGCCGGTCGAGGTCTTCGGCAGCGTGCAGAAGACGACGCGCTTGGGAATCTTGAAACGCGCCATGTGCTGGCGGCAGAAATCGATGATTTCCGGCTCGCTGGCACTGGCTCCGTCGCGCAATTCCAGAAAGGCACAGGGGACTTCGCCCCAGGTCGGATCGGGAGTCGCCACGACGGCCGCGGCAATCACCGCCGGATGCTTGTAGAGAACGTCCTCGACCTCGATCGACGAGATGTTCTCGCCCCCGGAGATGATCACGTCTTTCGAGCGATCCTTGATCTTCACGTAGCCGTCCGGATGCATCACCGCGAGGTCGCCGGTGTGATACCAGCCACCGGCGAAGGACTCCGCGCTGGCCTTGGGATTCTTGAGATAGCCCTTCATCACCAGATTGCCGCGGAACATGATCTCGCCCATCGTCTCGCGATCCCACGGCACCGGCTCCATGGTCGCCGGATCGAGAACGGTGATCGCTTCCTGCGCGTGGTAGCGGACGCCCTGCCGGCCGTTGAGTTCGACCTGTTCGGCCAGCGGCAGACTCGTCCAGTGGCCGTGTTTGGCGCACACGGCAGCAGGACCGTAGGTCTCGGTGAGGCCATAGACGTGCGTCAGGTCGACGCCGATTCCCGCCATTGCCTCGATTACCGCGGCCGGCGGTGGCGCCGCGGCGATCAACCCGGAGACCTTGTGCGTGATCCCCTCGCGCAGTTCGGCCGGGGCGTTGGCCATCAGGCTGTGAACGATCGGCGCGCCGCAGTAATGGGTGACCCCGTGCGCGCGGATCGCCTCGAAGATCAGCTTCGGATCGACCCGGCGCAGGCAGACGTTGGTGCCGGCATTGGCCGCCATCGTCCACACGAAACACCAGCCGTTGCAATGGAACATCGGCAAGGTCCACAGATAGACCGAATGCGGCGGCATGCCCCAGCTGACGATGTTGCTCATCGAGTTCAGGTAAGCGCCACGATGATGGTAGACCACACCCTTCGGATTCCCCGTCGTTCCCGATGTGTAGTTCAGCGAGATCGCGTCCCACTCGTCAGCCGGCCCACCCCACGGGAAGTCGGGGCTGCCTGCCGCGATGAACGACTCGTACTCGATCGTTCCGAGCCTCCCTCCCGGACCGTTGTATTCCGGGTCATCGACATCGACGACGAGAATCGTTCGTTGTAACGCGGCCAGCGCTTTCTTCACCGTTGGCGAGTACTCCCGATCGGTGATCAACACCCTGGCCTCGCCGTGATCGAGCATGAAGGCGATCGTCTCCGCGTCGAGCCTGGTATTCAGGGTATTCAGGACGGCGCCGGTGGCCGGCACGCCAAAATGGCACTCGACCATCTCCGGCGTGTTGTTGAGCATCGCCGCCACGGTGTCGCCGAGGCCGACGCCGTGCGCAGCCAACGCCGAGGCGAGACGACGCGAACGCTCGAAGGTCTCCCGCCAAGTGTAGCGACGCTGTCCATGGATGACCGCACAGCGTTCCGGGTATACGTAGGCCGAACGGGCAAGAAAGGTCAGCGGCGTCAGCGGTGCGTAGTTGGCGGCATTCTTGTCGAGACCTTCCTGATAAATGTTTTTCATCCCCGGCTTCTCCTCTACAGTGGTGAGTGCTCTTGATCGTCCCCGGCAGAAGGCCGGCAAATTGTCAGCCTGCCACGTTTGTCGAGATCGTTCAACCAGCTCGCGAACTGCCCAGCCAGCGAATCGCCGGCCGCGACCATCGCCCTGACTGCCCCTCGCGCGTCACCCGTTGCCGCCGGCTGCTCGCTGCTCATCGCGCGCTCGGCGACGATCCGATGTCGTGCGTCGAGCAGCTTCGCCCGGCCCCGCACGGAGCCCCGGCTGCGCTCGGGCGTGTCGAACAGCTGGGCAAATTCCTCCAGCTCGAAGCGCAACACGCAACTGACCGCCACCCGGCCGCTCGAGCCGGCCATGCCCAGTTGCTGGCGCAAGCGTTGCGCCAGCAACTGGGCCGGTCCACCCGCCCAGCGGCTCAGCGAATAACTGCGCAGTCTGAACGGACTGTCGTAGAGTAGCCGATACTCGATTGCCGACGAGTCCAGCCATGAGGGAGCCCGGACCTCGAGCGCGATGCTCGACCAGCCGGCCTCTCTAACGGACTGCTCGACAGCCGATCCGAAGTCGTAGACCTCGACTGGCGGCGACCCGCGCGGTCCGCTGGCACAAGCCCCGAGCGCGAGCAGCACGATCACGATCGGCAACGGCTTCATGAGCTTCGCTCGCTCGCCGACGGGGCAACGAAGCCTGGCTCGCCCGGACCGGGAACTGCAGGTGGCGGCCCGAAGAGCAAGCTCTGCGGGGACTCTTCCATCAGCTGCAGAACCCGGTTCAGCTGGCGCGAGGTCGCCGACAATTCTCCGCCGAGTTCGTTGAGGCGCGGAGCGAGCGCGCCAAAGCCCTCCGGCGAAGGATCGCCGATCAGGCCATCGAGCCTCGCGCTGACCGACTGCAGACCAGAGAGGAGGCGGCGTGCCTCGATCAGCAGGGGTACCAGTTCCGCCGATGCCCGCTCGGCATGGCTCAGGGTCGCACCGAGCAGTTTGAGGTTCTCGCGAGACAGCGCCTCTTGCAACTGGACGGCCACCTGGTTGGCATTGCCGGTCGTCGCCTCGAGCCGGGCTAGAATCGCCGCCAGATGCCGGCGATTTTCGTCGTCGAGAACCTGACTCGCTCGGCCGACGAACTCTCGCGCTTCCCGGAGAGTCGCCGGACCGGCCTCGGACAGTTCCTCGACCAGCGACGGCTGCATGGCGATCGGCGGCGAACCCTGGCCACCGGCCAGAGGTTCCGGGTTGCTTCCAGCATCTTCGAGCAACACGTGGGCGATGCCGGTGACCCCCTGATAACCGAGCCTGGCGGTCGTTCCTCGGGTCAGCGGCAGCGAGCTGTCTACGCTGATGCGGATGATGATGTTGCGGACATCCTCGGGGTCGAGTTCGATGGCCTCGACCTTGCCCACCCGGATGCCCCGGTAACGGACCTGGCCCTGGACGCTCAGGCCGGTCACGTTCTGCCTCGAAATCACCGTGTAGTCGCGCGTCGATTCATGGCTGCCTCCGAACCACCAGATCGACAGGACCAGAGCCAAACCGAGAAGAAGCGTAAACAAACCTGCCAGCAGGGCATGCGAACGGTCTTCCATCGCTAGGCCGCCGCCTTTCCGATCGCCGCTGCTGCCCGCCCGGAACCGAAGAAGTTGCGAATGAACGGATGGTCTACCGCGAGCACGTCTGCTGCGCTCCCCAAGGCGACGATCCGCTGGTCGGCGAGGACGGCGAAACGCGTGGCCAGCCCCCCCAGCGTCTCTGGATCGTGAGTCACCATCACCACCGTGAAGCCGAGCGCCATCTGCAGCATCCTGATCAGCCTGACGAAACTCTCGCTGCGGTCCGGATCGAGACCGGCGGTCGGCTCGTCGAGGACGAGCAGTTCGGGCTCCAGCGACAAGGCTCGCGCCAGGGCCACCCGTTTGGTCATCCCCCCCGAGAGCTCGGCCGGCATCAGCCACGCATGGCGGGCCTCGAGCTCGACCATGGCCAGCTTGAGCATCACCAGCTCGCCGATCATCGCTTCGTCGAGAGTCCGCAGTTCCCGCAGCGGAAAGGCGATATTGTCATAGACGGAGAGCGCCGAAAAGAGCGCCCCCTGCTGGAAGAGCATCCCGAAGCGACGACGCAACGTTCGTTGACGCGCTGGATCGGGATCCAGGACCGGCTGGCCGAACAGCCTGACCGTTCCGGCGCTCGGTCTCAGCAGCCCGACGATCTCGCGCAAGAGCGTCGTCTTGCCGCTACCCGAACCCCCGACGAGACCGAGGACCTGCCCCCGCTCGAGTTCGAGATCGATGTCCTGGTGCACGACGATGTCGCCGAAGCGCGTGCTCAAATTGCGAATCTCGATCACCGGACCGGGTGCGTGGCCGCCGCTCGCCAGTGCATTCAAAAGGGGATCCCCACGTTGCGCGTGAGAATCGCGAACACCGCGTCGACGAGGATCACCACGGTGATCGAGGTGACCACCGAGGTGGTCGTTCGCGAGGACAGGCTTTCCGTGTTCGGGCGGACACGCAACCCGAAATGGCAGGCGATCAGGGCGATCAGAAAACCGAACGCAACCCCCTTGCCAACGCCGATCCAGACGTTGGCCACCGGCACGACCCGCGACAGCGTGTCGATGAAGAAGGCGTAAGACAGCCCCATCTGCAGCTTCGCCGAGACCATGCCGCCGACCAGTCCGGCCGCCGAACACCAGACGACCAGCAACGGCATGGTCACGGCCAGTGCGAGCACTTTTGGCAGAACGAGACGCTGGCTGCGCGAGACGCCCATCGTGGCCAGCGCGTCGATCTCTTCGGTCACCCGCATGACGCCGATCTGCGCCGTCATCGCCGACCCCGATCGGCCGGCGACGAGTACCGCGACGAGAACCGGGCCCAGTTCGCGGACGATGCTGATACCGAGAAGATTGACGATGAAGACGTCGGCACCGAAGGTCTTCAACTGTAGGGCGGAAAGATAGGAAAGGACGATGCCGATCAGGAAGCCGATCAGCGCGGTCACCGGCAAGGCCAGGGCGCCGGCCTTGTAGACGTTCGCCGAGAACTCTCGCCAGGGGATTTGGGCCGGCTGTCGCGCGAGATAGGCGAGGTCGAGAACCCCCTGTCCGAGCAGTCCGAGCAGACCGGCAAAATGATCCAGAGCGGCCAGCGCCTGCTCGCCGAGGAAAACCAGGCCTGGCCGCGCAGCGCGCGATCCGGCCTCCTTGCGCTCGACGCGAATCGCCACGACGCGTTCGAGGAGCGATCGATGCTCGGTCGACACGGCGAGCGCAGCCGGCCAGCAACGGCCCCAGGCCCGCCAGACGACGATCGCGCCCGCGCTGTCCAGGCGCGATATCGGACGGAGGTCCCACGCCTTTGCCCCCGCTCCGATCTCGCGGAGGCGCGCTTCGAGGCTGGAGAGCGGCTCGGGCATCGTCGCCAGAGTCCAGTCCCCCGAGAGCAGGACCTGAAGCCCGCCGGCCTGCTCGACGGTTTCGATGGCCGCCAGCGACATCCGTTTCCCGATCAGGCCTTCTGCAAGAGCTCCGGTTGCACGGCAGCGTCGGCGGGCACGGCCCGGACGCGCAACCTGATGCCGATCCGCCGCCAGAGAAGCGCCTCGTCACCGAGCGCAGCAGCGGTGATCGGGTTGGCGTCCGGCCAGCCGGAAGGCACGTCGATCTGGAAACCGACCGCCGACTCCCTGACCGACAGTTCGGGCAACGGCTGATCATCACGCGGGCGATGCAGCAAAACGGCGAGGCGCAGACAGAAAATCAGTCGCCAGTTCGGATCGCCGGCCGGCATCGACGCGAGCTTCTGCAGCTTGCCGCGCTGCCCGAGGACGAGCAGCGCAAGCCGGGCCTGATCGCGCTTCGAGAAACCCGGCATGTCGGCGTGGCTGATGATGTACGCACCGTGCTTGTGGAACTCGGTGTGGGCGACGGAAACGCCGATTTCGTGCAGCGATACCGCCCAGCGCAGGAAGTGCACGTCGTTCTCGTGTTCCGGAGAATCGAGCCTGATCAGTTGCCCGAGCAGCAGCAGCGCCGTGCGTTCGACACGCCGGACCTGGCTGGCGTCGACCTGGTAACGCGTCCGGAACTGGACGACCGTTTCGTCGCGGGTGTCATGATGCTCGAAACGTCCGAGCAGATCGTAGAGCACGCCGAGAGGAAGCGCGCCGTCGGAGTACGTCATCCGCTCGATTCCCAGTTCGGAGAAGACCGCCGACATGATCGCCAGGGTGCCGGGAAGGATCGGCAGACGGTCGGCGCGCATCGCCTCGAGCTTCATGGCCTCCGCCGAGCCCGCCCGGATGATCAGCTGGCGCAGGCTCGCCAATCCCTCGCGAGTGATCCCGTTCAGTCCTTCAGGGTTCAGACCGTTGCTCTCGATGATCTCGGCGAGTTCCTGAGCCGAACCGGACGATCCGACCGCCTCCTCCCAGCCGAAACGCTGATAGTCGGCAGCAATCGCCTCGATCTCGCGCGCGGCAGCCACCTCGGCGGCGTAGAAGCGCTTCTTGTCGACCCGGCCTTCCGGGAAGAAGCGCTGGCGATAGCTGATTCCGCCCATGAACAGCGATTCCATCATCAAGGGCTCGGCCCCTTCGCCAATGATGAACTCGGTCGAGCCGCCGCCGATGTCGACGACCAGGCGGCGATGCGCAGCCGCTGGCAGGGCATTCGCGGCACCGATGTAGATCAGTCGCGCCTCTTCACGCCCGCCGATCACCTCGATCGGAAAGCCGAGAGCCGCCTCGGCCTGCTGCAGGACCATGTGGGCGTTCCTCGCCACGCGCATCGCGTCGGTGCTCACGGCACGCACCGTTTCCGGGTCGAATCCCCGTAGGCGCTCACCGAAGCGCCGCAGGGCTTCGAAAGCGCGCTGTTGCGACGCGTGGTCGAGGAGTTTCTCGCGCGTCAGGCCGGAGCCCAGCCGGACGGTCTCCTTGAGATAGTCGAGCGGGTGTATCCGGTCCCCGACGATACGGCCGACCTGCAGGCGAAAGCTGTTCGATCCCAGATCGACACCGGCAATCAGTTCGTAACTCATGGCAGTCTGTTCCGCGGACCCGCGGTCCTCTGTCTGGATCGCTATCTTACCACCGCCGGCAACCGTACTGGCACCCCACCCCGGACCGGCGAGCGCCGACCTGCCAACCTGCCGGCAGACACGCAATCGTCATCGAGCGGGTCGACGCACGGGTGATCGGTGTAATATTTCTCCTCGCCTGGACGGATTTCCAGATCAATCTCTTCTGACGGAACGAACCATGAACCTAGTCGCCACGACCAGCGAAGCCCCGGCCCGACAGGCCCCGGCGAGCTTTCCTCCGGAGTACTTCCAGAATCGTGAGATGAGCCTGCTGGCTTTCCAGCGACGTGTTCTGTGGCAGGCGAGGAACCCGCGGACGCCACTCCTCGAACGTCTGCGCTTCCTGTGCATCGTCAGCAGCAACCTCGACGAGTTCTTCGAGATTCGCCTCGCCGGAGTCAAGGAGCAGATCAAGCTCGGGTCGGTCGCGATCACCACCGACGGCAAAACTGCCCAGGAAGTGTACCGGATGGTCAGCGACGAAACGCGCGCCCTGATCAAGGAACAGTATGCGCTGCTCAACGAGGAAATCCTCCCGGCGCTCGCATCCGAAGGCATCCGCTTCCTCAAGCGGTCGGACTGGAACGTAGAGCAGCGCGAATGGATCCGCGACTTCTTCTTCCGTGAAGTGATGCCGGTGATTACACCGATCGGGCTCGATCCCTCACACCCGTTTCCGCGCGTGCTCAACAAGAGCCTCAACTTTGCCGTCGAACTCGAAGGTCGCGACGCTTTCGGGCGGAGTTCGGGCGCGGCCATCGTCCAGGCGCCACGCGTACTGCCACGGGTCATCCGCCTGCCCCGCGAACTCGGCGAGTGCGAGTACGCTTTCGTCTTCCTGTCGTCGATCGTCCACGAGTTCGTCGGCGAACTGTTCGCTGGCATGAAGGTTCTCGGCTGTTACCAGTTCCGGGTCACCCGCAACAGCAACCTCTTCGTCGACGAGGAGGAAGTCAAGAACCTGCGCGCCAAGATCCAGGGCGAATTGCCCCAGCGCCACTTCGGCGACGCCGTTCGTCTCGAAGTCGCCAACAGTTGCTCGGATGCGATGACCCAGTTCCTGCTCGGCCAGTTCAACCTGACCGAGACCGACCTTTACCGGGTCGCCGGTCCGGTCAATCTGGTCCGCCTGATGCAGGTCCCCGACTGGGTGCTGCGCAACGATCTCAAGTTCGTCCCGTTTACCCCGGGAATCCCGAAGTCGCTGCAGAAGTGCCAGTGCATTTTCGACAGCATCCGCGCCGGCGACATCCTGCTGCACCACCCGTACCAGAGCTTCAACCCGGTGATCGACCTGCTCGAACAGTCGGCCGTCGATCCCCAGGTCGTGGCGATCAAGATGACCGTCTACCGCACCGGAACCGACTCGGTGCTCATGCAGTCGCTGCTGCGCGCGGCGCAGAACGGCAAGGACGTGACCGTCGTCGTCGAGCTGATGGCCCGCTTCGACGAGGAGGCCAACATCGGCTGGGCGACCAGGCTCGAGGAGGTTGGCGCACACGTCGTCTACGGTGTCGTCGGCTACAAGACTCACGCCAAGATGCTGATGATCGTCCGCCGCGAGGAAAGCAAGGCTGGCAGCAGCGTCCTGCGCCGCTACGTGCACCTCGGCACCGGCAACTATCATCCGAAAACTGCCCGCCTGTACTCCGACTTCGGTCTGCTGACCTGCAACGAGGAAATCGGCGCCGACACCAACGAGGTCTTCAAGCAGCTCACCGGCCTCGGTCGCGCGCAGACCCTCAAGCACCTCTGGCAGGCGCCCTTCACGCTGCAGCCGAACGTCGTGGCGGCGATCCGCGCCGAAGCGGAAGCTGCGCGTGCCGGCAAGCGCTCGCGAATCATCGCCAAGATGAACTCGCTGCTCGAACCGGAGACCATCGCCACGCTCTACGAAGCCTCTCAGGCGGGCGTCAAGATCGACCTGATCGTTCGCGGGGTGTGCGGCCTGCGCGCCGGAGTCAAGGGCCTGTCGGAGAACATCACCGTTCGCTCGATCATCGGCCGCCAGCTCGAACACCACCGTGTCTTCTATTTCTATGCTGGCGGCGAGGAAAGACTCTATCTGTCGAGCTCAGACTGGATGGAGCGCAACTTCTTCCGGCGTATCGAACTCGCCTTCCCGGTTCTCGACCGCAAGCTCAAGCGGCGGGTGATCAGCGAAGGCCTGCAGGTCTACCTCAACGACAACACGCTCGCCTGGGACCTCGGCGCCGACGGCGTCTACCACCAGCGGCGGGGCTCGCGGACGAGCCCGCACTGTTCGCAGGAAGAACTCATCGAACTGCTCAAGGCCTGAGAGGTCGTGAAGAAATCGTCGCGAGCAGGCCAGGATGCACGGCGCCAGGCAAGGGAGGGGACGGGTCCCTTCCCTCCGCAAGCGAACGACGAGACATGACTGGATCGTCGAACCCAAGCGCCCCGCGCGCCGCGGCGAGGAAGTCGCCGTCCCGGGCCGCAAGGCGTGGCTGATCCGGTCTACCGGGTCGAGCTGACCGCGAGCTTCCTGGAACGGCTGGAATCCAGCGAAGCCTTGCTCGCGGAAACCGACGCGCCAGACGCCTGCGACGCGCTGCTGGCGACGCTGCGGGGCACGGTCATCCCCAACCTGCGGCCTTTTTCGCACATCGGCCGGCGCTACCTGGACCAACCACCGCAGTCCGCCGAAGCGATCGCGCAGCTCGGCGAGCTGCCCGCGAGTGCGGCCGACGGCCTGCAGGTACTGGGCAGCGATGACTACCTGATCCTGTACGCCGAGGACAGGACGAACGCCACCGTACAGCTGTCGATCCGCCAGCACAGGCAATCGAGTTTCGATTTCGCGAGGCGGTGGTCTGGAGCGGGGCAAGAAGACGTGTAAGGGCAAGAACCACGAGGAGGAAGTCTGGCGGAAGCGCCGGCGACGCAACGGTCGGCTACACTGAACTCGGCTCTGGCCGATGGCCGACACGCTGCGCGGCAGCATGGACGCCACCGAGTCCAAGCACGTCTGCTTGGGCCTCTTGTTCCTCAAGTACATCTCCGACGCCTTCGAGGAAAGGCACGCCGCTCTGCTGGCGGAGACGGCTGAAGGGG
The DNA here is from genome assembly GCF_023806625.1 of Accumulibacter sp. Taxonomy (GTDB): domain Bacteria; phylum Pseudomonadota; class Gammaproteobacteria; order Burkholderiales; family Rhodocyclaceae; genus Accumulibacter. Next base: position 1,056 of record NZ_JAMTDX010000083.1, on the reverse strand, counting down.
CAGACCCCGAAGACCCCGACGAGTACCGCGCCCAGAGCATCTTCCGGGTGCCGCCCGAGGCGCGCTGGCCGCACCTGAAGCGCCAAGCGCGCCAGAGCACCATCGGCCAGCTCGTCGACGACGCGATGGCCGGCATCGAGCGCGACAATCCGGCGCTCAAGGGCGTGCTTCCGAAAGACTACGCTCGCCCCGCGCTCGACAAGCGGCGCCTGGGCCAGCTGATCGACCTGATCAGCAACATCAGGGTCGGCGACCAGGCCAGCCGCGCCAAGGACGCGCTCGGCCGCGTCTACGAATGCTTCCTCTCGCAGTTCGCCATCGCCGAGGGCAAGACGAGCGGCGAGTTCTACACGCCGCACTGCGTCGTCAAGCTGCTGATCGAAATGATCGAGCCCTACCGCGGCCGGGTTTACGACCCCTTCTGCAGCTCCTCGGACATGTTTGTGCAGTCGGTGGCGTTCATCCGCGCCCAGGCCAAGGGCAACGGCCACGGGGCAACACCCGCGCAAAGGCCAGGGCCGACATCTCGATCTACGGCCAGGAGTCGAAGTACACCGACTGGCCCCTGGCGCGCATGAACCTTGGCCTACGCAACATCGACAGCGACCAGATCGCGCACGGCGACACCTTCCACAACGACCGCCACGCGGACCTGAAGGCCGACTTCATCCTCGCCAACCCGCCCTTCAACATCTCCGACCGGGACGGCGAGCGCTTGGCGAGCGACAAGCGCTGGCGGTACGGCGTGCCACCAGCGGGCAACGCCAACTTCGCCTCGGTGCAGCACATCGTTCGCCAGCTGGCGCCCGCGGACCTGATCAACACCTGCTTCGCAGGCCCCGCCGGCGCGAATCGCCAGGCCAGGCGCGGACGGTCGAAGGAGAAGCGCAGCGACTGTCCGTCGGTCACGCTCGGTCTGGTGCTCGGCGGCAGTGGTTTCGTCAGGCGCTCACAGACCTTCGCCGCTAGCCCGAACTTTGGCCACTGAGTAGCCGCTCAAGCTAACCAATCATGAGTGGGCCCACTCGCCCCCGACCATGAAAGCCCTGGGCAGGG
>NZ_JAMTDX010000082.1:11444-14575 GCF_023806625.1 Accumulibacter sp. | reverse complement strand
ACGTCGAGGCGGACGTCAACGGCGCGCTCGCGCTCGGCTTGCGGGCAACATTGGTGAGGACGGGCAAGTTCAGGACGGGGGATGTCGAACGGATCGGCGAAGGGGGCAGCTGTGCCGCGGACTTGAGCGAAGCCGTACAAGCACTCCTCAACGTCTCCCCCGACGCATGAGCTGCGAACCGTCGGCAGGCTCTTGTAGCGGTGGCCGAAATCCCTACCGCCCGTCCGATCCCCGCATCGCTTCCCCTCGACAAACCTCACAAATCGAGTGAATTATACCGCTGCTAGACAGACTGCAGGTTTTTCAACCGCCTGCTATGCGTGTCCAGTACAAGACAACAGTACAACGAGCCCATGTTGGAAGATTTCAAGCAGGACGCTGCCCGCTGGTTGATGCCAGGCCAGGTCGGTGCGCCAAATGAACTGACTATTGTAAAATTATTCTTGTTGCTCGTCACCCACGCGCCTCTCCGCGCCATGTTACTGTGGCGCATTGCTGGTTGGTTGAAACAAAAACGAGTCCCGATTCTCTTCGGTATACTTCACAGAAGTATCTTGTTCTTCTTCGGCCTGGAGATTTGCGATGCAGCCAAAATTGGCGGCGGACTGTATGTCCCGCATCCGGTCGGTACCGTCATCCAGGTCGAGCGCATGGGCAGGAACGTGTCGGTGATCGCCAGCGCGACCATCGGGCTGCGCAACACTTACGCGTTTCCAAGGATCGGAGACAACGTGTTCGTGGGAGCCGGCGCGCGCATCCTGGGCGACATCACAATCGGCAACGACGCCATCATCGGCGCGAATGCCGTCGTCATTGAAGATGTCCCCGCGGGCGGCACGGTTGTCGGCATTCCCGGCCGTTTGATCAAGATTTACGGCGAAGCGGTGGCCGATCGCCGGCAAGACTCTGCGCACGCGTGATTGCCAGTGAGCACAGCTTGAAGCTTTAGTTTATTAGGGAACAACATCTTCGTTATCGCACGCGCTGCAATAATTTGAGAGGCGCGATTCTACGAAGTTGTACAGCAAATTAGCGGCCGCCAAGACCTGAAAATGAGGATCGTATGCGGCACCCGGTCCTGTTCGTGAACTGAGTGATAGTGATCCGATGGACCTTCTAAACAACGCGATGGCAGCTCTTCGGGCGAAATGGTATTTGCGCCGGGCAGCAGCGGTGGGACCAAAAGCCCGCATCTGGGGTCGGCCGCGGATGGTGGTCGAAGGCCAGCTGCGGATCGGCACTTCGTTTCAACTCCTTTCGACCGCGGCAACGACCGAGATAGCGGTCGCTGCTGGCGGCCGGTTTCTCATCGGCGACCGGGCTTACATCAATTATGGCTGTTCGTTTTACGCCGGCGACCTGATCCGCATCGGCGACCGATGCCTCTTCGGCACCCACGTGATCTGCATGGACAACGACTTCCACTACGAGGAACCTGAGCTGCGGTTTCGTCACCCGCCCTCGCGGCCGATCATTGTGGAAGATGATGTTTGGGTCGGCGCGCGGGTGACCATCCTCAAGGGTGTCACCATCGGTCGCCAGAGCGTCATCGCCGCCGGCAGCGTCGTGGCCCGCGACATCCCCGCCGGCGTCGTTGCCGCGGGTGTTCCGGCGCGCGTCATGCGCCGGGTGAGGGGAGCGATCCCGGCGACGATCGCCGAACGGGATCCGGCAAACGTGCCTGGTGTCAGTCGATGAATTTCGACAGCAGTTTGACGTAGCTCGCTTGGTACGAGATCGATGGCTCGGTGATTTCCCAGGACCGATCGGGCCAGCCCCCGTTCCAGTCCCGATACGCCTTTTGCGGGGGTTGCCGGCGCGGAGGGGCCGAGGGTCCGGAGTACGCGGCGTTCGGGCCGCCGACGAGGTATCCCGGAGGAGGACCGCAGGCTGACGTCAGCGCATTGTCGAAGGCAGTGCCGTCCGCAAACCAGCCGTGAAAGATCTCGTTCACCGACCGCTCGGCACCCAGCGCATACATGTTGCTGAGATAGACGACGCCAAGCGGATTGACGCCGTGCAGGTACTGCAATGCCGTCAGGGCTCGCGTTCGGTAGCTGTCGTCCTCGATGGCGAACGGAGCCTGGGCCAGCTCAAGATTGATGCTGCCGATCTGAGCGCGGACCCGGTTGCTTCCCCAGTGATAGGCTTGGTCCGGCAGGTAAGAGCGGTATAGGTCGCGCTCAGGATAGAAGCCGTAAAGATCCCGCCGGGTGGCGGGGTCGCCGAGCTTCCTTTCGATAATGGCCGAACGCACGGCCGGATCGGCTTCGCTGAGGGTGGCGTAGAACACCAGCGCTTCCCCCTCTGCGGGCCGATAGCCGTTCCACCCTCCTGGGCCGAATGGCTGCGCGGCATTCATGTGGGCGCGGATGTAGGAGGCGTACGCAGGCTCGCGGGTCAGGGCAAACAGGTAGACGGCGGCGACGACGCTCAATCCCGCCTGCTGTTCCAGGCTCAAGTCAGCGTCTCCGGCCTTGATCTTCTGCTCATCGCACTGCGATGACTTCGGCGCGCGGTGATAGTGCTCCCAAGCAGTGACGGCACGCGCCTGCAGCTCCTCCGCTTCAGGCTTGAGTTCCTGCACCTGCCCAAAAACCAGCGCCGCGTGGGCGAACATGCCGGCAGCAGCGATCGTCGAGGAGGAACACACCGGGCCATAATATCGGGGGCGACGGTCGGCACTTGGTGGTGATGTCTCGTGGAAGTCAAGCGACCCAACCTTGATCAGGACCCCACCGTCTTCGACCTGCATGCGCTTCAGCCATGCGATCTCCCACCGGACTTCGTCGAGAATGTCCGCAACTCCGTTTCCGGACTCCGGAATATTGAAATCGTCTTTCCAGATCTGCGGGCGTTCGCGGTAGGCGGCGAGCAACTGATGCACCGGTTCCGCTGCGAAGGTCACGTACTTGTTGGTGTCTCCCGCGTCGAACCAGCCTCCCCGCACATCCCGAACCAAAGTTTCGTCTTCCGGGTGCTCGACCGATCGCGCTCGCCGCTCCTCGCTCGGGCCGGGATCGGCGGCATCGTCCACCCAACAGGGATCGGCGTGGGGACGAGCCTTTGCATGTCCGCTGCGATTATAGAAGAACACCCGCATCGCCGCCTTGAGGACCGGCGCGTAGACG
>NZ_JAMTDX010000082.1:0-11344 GCF_023806625.1 Accumulibacter sp. | reverse complement strand
AGAACCGCGACCTTCGGGTCGGCTGGACGGTACCCGAACTGATCGACGCGGATCAGCGGGTTCTCGGGAACGGCGTTGAGCTGGAAAGAGCTCGCCAAGCTTTCCCTTGCATTCGCTGCCGCCGCATCGGCGCCCGTAGCCAATGTCACGACAACAGCGAGCAGCAGCGCCCCAAAGCGACCGTGGGCTTTCCCAAGGCGGTCAAGTGGGCTCGACATCGCCTCACTCCCTTCTTCGGCCTTTAGCGCTCCGGCGTGCCCGCAGGAATGAGTGCCTCCGAACCGGCAGAACGGCCGAAACGTCTCGCGACCTCCTGCTCGCGGCCGCGTACCCGGATCTGCTGTCGCCAGCACTCTCCGGAAAGGTAGATAAGATCAAAAAGCCGCGCAATGGGATCGCCCACGCCAAAAATTCGGCTTTCCATCGTGCTGTTTAGCAAAATGGCAATTGCCACGGCGAAAAAAACAAGCACGGAGCGTCGCTCTGCCGGCGATATCTGTTTTGCCTGCAGCAACCAAACATAGTTCCACAAGCATCGAAAAATAAGCGCTAAGGTCAAAACAAGTCCAACAAGACCTGTCTGCAGCACAACGTCCAGATATCCGTTGTGTGCTGTGTTGATCATAGCGGCGTCAAGGAACCACGTCTTCGGCGGCGCATGGATCGGATTTACAGCTTCTCCCGTTCCCCAAAAGGCACCCCAGCCCGATCCAAGCAGTGGGCGTTCATAGATCGAGTACATCAGGTGGCGCCAAAGGTCCGTGCGTCTGGTGAGGGTCGGGTCACCAAAAACAAAAGTGAGTATCTGCTCCATGTTGACATCAAAGAGAACAAGCACAGAAAAAAGCGCGGCACCACAACCAACAATGAGAGCGATAATTGTAACCAATACAGCCCGTGATTTTAGGAGTAGCACGTATATTGCAGGAATTACAAGAATGAGAACAAGCGTGAAACCTAATGTTGTTTTTGAGTGTGACATAACGAGAAAACAAATCGAAGCAATAGAAAGCACGAAAAGAGCAGCTTTTGGCGGTCTTGACCTTGTCGCGAATGATGCCCCCCCCAAAGCAAACGTCGAAACCATGGCGACCGTACCAGCATCATTCTTGTGAAAATGAATGCCGCGGACGCCTTCGAGCTGCGTCGCCGCAGCAGGGAACAGGGCTAGGGCCAGGAAATCGGACACGATTACCGTCGCAAAGACCAACGCGATCGTTGCGACGATCTTCTGCGGCGTCATGATCGTGGAAATGGCCGCTATTGCGATGACGAGGTACATCCAATAGGCAATGATCCGTCGCAGGGTTAGGTCGGGATGCTGAGACCAGATAACGCTCACGGTGAACCATGAAACGACGACGAGCAGTGGAAGCGAAAACTGAGTGAGATCCCAAGCCCGTCGCCGGTACGCAATCAACAGCGGCACGCATCCACAGAACATAAGAGCTGTCGATATCTTATTGACGAAGCTGCCTTGTTCCGAAGATGCCAATACACTATGTTGTCCTGAAAACGGAGAAAACCCGCTAAAGAAATTATATATGAAATAAACGTAAACGAGCGTACACGCCCACAACACAGCGGTCCGCTCGAATTTCGTTTGTTTTGAAAAGGCAAGCAAGTCTTGTACGCTTCTTAAATCGTTGCGGCCCGCTTGAGGCGGCAAGCGGGCCCTTTACGACGAAAGGAAAGTTTGCGCTGCCAAGCTTAGCAATCCTGACCTTCGCCGAACAGCCAGCGCTTGATAGCCAGCTTTGCGGAAGCAGATCAACCTTCTCGCAACCGTCGGCGCACACCGGGCGAAGGAGGGCTGCGCCAGCACCTCCTGGTCAGCCGCCTGCGATCGCATGCGCCGGCGGGACCGTTAGGCTTCCAACCTGACCGAGCATTGTTGCACCAACAGTGGTGATTCCGACCAATTTCTATGGTATAGTGCCGTAAAAGCTCGCGAGCCGACACGTCGTTACCCGCATACGAGTAAGGGTTGTCGTCGGCTGCTGTATCGGCGTATGGACCTGCAGGGCCTCAACATTGACGCAAGGTTACGACAGCAAACACCATCGACGGTATGCGCGTCTCGACTCCAGGCTCCATGTTCTAATAGAGAACCAAAAGTTCCAAGCGTTAAACTGGTCTCTTGGCGGCATCGCCGTCGCTAATTCGTCGAATTTTGGCAGGATCGGCGATGATCTCTTCGGTGAGCTGATCATCAACAGCGAAGGGATAGAGGTTACAATCGCGGTATCGCTTCGGATCGTTCACAAGCGGGCCGATCGCGTCGGGTTGGCATTTGTCGGAATGTCTCCGGACCAGATCGGGGTGTTGCGGGCGCTCATCCTCAAGCACGGCGTTACGCCAATGGAAGAGGTGCCGGACGGGGTGTCCGCTGGAGCGCTCGCCGTCGCCCCAGTGCACGACCACAGGACGAGACGGTCGATCACGTCGGCGCGGAGCATCGGCATGATACTCCTCTGGCTGATCCCGATTGCGTGCATTCCGGCCTTCCTCTATGCGAAGCCCGAACTGATCCAAGGCTCAAACCGTTCGATTTATGCTGCGCTGGCGCGTCCGGCGCAAAGGATCGTCGCCGCGGACCGCGGTTACGTCGACCGTGTCCTGGTCGGCGCTGGATCGCAGCTGGAAGTGGGCCAGCCTGTTCTAACGTTTCGGCTGCGGGCGGAGCCGAACACTTTGGCCTCGGTTTCCAGCAAGTGCGCTTGCAAGGTCATCGCGACTGTCGTGACGTCAGGCGCCGAAATCGAACCTGGCAACACCGTCGCCTTTGTGTCCGCATCGTCCAGCAATGATTTTGTCATCGAGGCTTTGTTTCCGAATACGGATGGCCTGATCCCCGGTCGTCCCGCCTTGGTCTCGCCCGATGACGCGAAGCCGCCGCTTGCAGGCGTGATTGAACAGGTAGAGGCGGGTCCACGACCGACAGACCTCTTCGGCTTGCCGGAGTTCGTGAGGAATGACAAGCGATACGCTTACGCGTTGATCCGCCTGTCGAGCGAGTACGCGAAGCTGGCGGCCGGCGCGCCTGTCTCCGTCACCCTCACGTCTTCCACACAGTGATCGATTGACCCGAAACGAGGAAGCATCATGGCTTCACCCAAGCATGGCTGACCTCACGCCCCACTCCCGCCAACCCTCGGAGCTTGAGCTTCCGTCGGAACCTGACAGAAGCGTGGTGGCGCCCAGATTCTATCCGCGCTTCGAAGCTGCACCGCCGATCGACCCGTTTGAGCGGCTGGATCTCAGCTCCGTTTTCGCGGCGGTGTGGCAGGCGCGATTTCGGATCGCCGGATCGGCAATCCTCTTCGGGGTTTGGGCTTGGTTGTTGGCCGGGCTGCTGACCCCGCGTTACGAGGCCATGGCTTTCTTGCGGATTGACGGCGACGGCTTCGACGCGCTGAGCGAAGGCAGGCGCGATCCCAACCGGTTTGTGGACCCGGTAGTCCTCTCCACACGCGTGCAATCCATCAAGTCCGCGGCTGTCTTGGGAGCCGCTCTCGACGCTGCCGGCATCGCCTACTCCGCAGAGTTCAACGAAGGACTTGCCGGGACCGCTGAGGATCGCCGGAAGGACCAGGCATTGAACGCCAGACAGATGAGCGAAACTGAGAAGCAGGCGTCATTGCTGACGGAATTCGCGAAGCGTGTTGATGTCTGGCAGATTGAACAATCCGGCGTCGCTGGGATCAAGGTGAAGGCCAACGATCCAATCTTGGCGGCGCGGGCGGCCAATGCCATTGGTGATTCCTACATCGCTCAACAAATACAAGAAAAGCGAAAGACGCGTCTGCAGGCGCTCGATGCGCTGTTGGCGCAGCAAAATGAAATGACTCGCAAGCTGCGGGGGATCGAAGACTCGATCGCCTCGGTTCGCGCCGACCGCAAGCTGGTGTTCACAGAGGCGCAAGACGTTCGCGGACAGGTTTTGGGCAAGACCCGCGAGCTCCTGATTGCCTCCGAGGCGGACCTCGCGGAAGTCGAACGAAAACGTATCGTTATCGAACAGGCCCGCGACGGCGGCGTCGAAAGCCTGTCACTGGTGACCTTCTCCGACCTTATCCAGAAGCTCAAGGAACAGCGCGCGGTTCTCTCGGTGGAGCTGGGACAACTGGCTTCGGAAACCGGACCGAGCCATCCGCGCTACCAGGCGGTCGTCAGTGGAATTGCGAAACTGGATCGCGCGATCGATGAGGAGTTGAAACGCGTCGGAGCGAGCGTCCGCACCACGGAGCGCGGCCTGCGCGACCGGGTGCAGACGCTGTCGAAGCGACTCTCGGAGCTGAACTCTGAGGTCACCGATCAGGCCACCAGTCGCGTTCACCTCGACAGCCTGGAAACCGAGGTGCAGGGGCTGCGCTACTCCCGGGAATCGCTCAAGAACGAGATCGACAAGCTGAAAACGGCGTTAGGCCTTGAGCAGTCCGAAGCGAACTTCGTATCGCGAGCGCTGCCTCCGGAGAAGCCGTCGTTTCCCAGACGATCCCTGATCGCCGCCGGGGGCACCGTGGCATGGGGCGGATTTTTCGCCTTTGCCGTTGGCGTCGCTGCCCTGTGGAACCGCCAAGTACGAAGTCCTGCGGACACGGCCGCCTTCGAGACCATCGTGCATTGCCCGGTGGTGGGCGCACTGCCGGCAGCGGGCCGCCGGTTCGCCATCACCGCCCGCCAGCTCCCGCTTGAGTTCGCGGAAGGACTGAAGCGGATCGCGGAAGCCATCAGGCTGGGGCCCGTCGGCCCGGTCAGTATCGTCATCAGCTCGCTGAAACAGGGGGACGGCGGCACGACCGCGGCGGTTGCATTGGCCCGCCTCAGCGGCCAGGCCGGGTTGACCACGGTTCTCGTCGAATTGGATGCTCGGCGCAGAATTACAGAACTGCTTGCGGCACAAAGCGCGTTTGGTTTGGCCGACTGTGCGCAGTCGGGCGTCAACCCGGTCGCTGCGATCGTTCCCAAACCGGACCTCGGCTTCCACGTTCTCACGCATGGCCGGACCGGCGACGGTTTGGGTACTCGCGCCGATGCGGCGCTGGACCAAGTGTTTGAGACGCTCAAGGCTCTTTATCGCGTGGTCATCATCAGCGCGCCGCCGTTGTCGCAGTCGCCGCGTGCATTTTGGGTCGGCCGCAATGCCGACCATGTGGTCGTGGTGACGACGGCCGACAAACGGCGTGCGGATGTGCTTGCCCGGTTCTTCCGGTTTTTCGGCGGCGGGGTGCCGGGAAACGTCGCCGTCGTGTTCAACCACGTCGACGCAAAGTACCACGGTTCCCTCGTATAGGACGCAGGGACCTCGCTCAGCTGCCCATGGAACGCCTCCCTGAAACTCCGAGCATCAGATTCCTGGACGTCCACTTCTCCGGACGCGGATTTCAGAGCGTAGTCGACGCAATTGTCAGGCGTCACCCTGACGACCCGTTCGCGTTCGTCGTGACGCCAAACGTGGATCATGTCGTTCGCATACACCGGCAAGAACGAGAATATCTTTCAATTTATGATCGTGCGTGGTTATGCACGTGCGACAGCCGAGTGCTCCAGTTTCTGGCCAGGATAATGTGGCTGCCGATGCCACTCGTAAGTGGCTCCGACCTTGTCGCTCACCTTTTTCAGTCGGTTCTCAAAGCTGGCGATACGGTTAGCGTGATCGGTTCCTCACGGGAGATTATCGATGTCCTGCGCAAAAGACATGCCGGACTCTCAATCCATCATTATGTTCCCCCATTCGGGTTCATCCACAACGACAAGGAAGTTGAGAAGACTGTAAGTTTTGTCGAAACCGTTCCCGCCCGCTTTGTTTTTCTCGCTGTTGGCTCGCCCCAGCAGGAATTGCTGGCGACCCGTATCGAGCAGCGCGGCAGGAGTTGTGGACTGGGCCTGTGCGTCGGTAATTCGCTCGCGTTCGTTGCAAGGCCGCGGCTGCGCGCCCCCCTCTGGTTGCGGCGCTTAGGCCTGGAGTGGGCCCATCGGCTGATGACTGAGCCGACCCGCTTATGGCGACGCTACCTCGTTAATGATCCATACATTTTTGTTCTCTACGCGCGCGCCTGGGGGGCACGGCTGCCGAAACGCCGCACTTCGGGTCGCTTCGCCGCCGCAAAGCGCACCGCGCCAGCGGCGGTGTTTATCGCTCCGCCCCGGACCGAGGCTCGGGAGCGAGATCAGCATCCAAAATCCTGAAGACCAATCGGCAGGGCAATCTCGGCCGCAGGTAACTGATCGGAAGGGGACATGGTCGTCACCGTTCCGGCGTACGCGTCGTCCGGACCCAGGTCTCTGGGCGGCGCCCGAAAACGAGGCGCACCCACAGGGCAAGTTTCCAGAGCACGAGCACCGGCGCAAACACGAGCGCCCGGTACAGCGTCATCGGCGCACGCGCCAGGATCAGTCCGCAAAGGACATGCACTGCGATTGCTGTAACGATCACTAGCGCCCATCCGGTTAAGAACGGCGTGCCGGCGATGACCGCCCCCAGGAGACACGCGACGGCGGCGCCCGCGACTACCGAGAGAGGCGGCAGCAGGAGATCAGCGGCGGTCTCAAGAGTGACAAAGCTGTGGCGGCGGAAGGCTTCGCACACCAGCGGCAATCCGTAGTGCCGCATCACCTCCCAACGTCCAGCCTCCCAGCGCTCGTTCTGGGACCGCGCGGTTTTCAAGCTTTCCGGCATGTCTCCATAGACGACAGCGTCAGGTGCGAAGGTAACGCGCTCGCCGGCGAGAACGAGAGCCGCGTGATATGCGACATCCTCCGTCAGCGATCCGCCCCAGGAATGTTGACTGGCGACCATCTTCGCAATCGCCATTCCGTTGCCCATCATCCCGGCTGATCCTCGGAGGCCCATTCGCCCCAACGGTCGCAGATAGTGCCGGAGCGCCAGGGCGACCGCTCGCAGGGCAGTGCTCCAGGAACGTTCGGGGTTGCGCACCGCGTAATACCCCTGGATGACTCGTTCACCGCGGAAGAGGCGCACATCCATGATCTGCAGAAAGTTTGCCGAGAGGACGGAATCGGCATCGACCACGACGCAGGCGTCATAGGCTTCGGTTCTTTCCTCCAGGCGACGGAGCACCCAGTCGAGGGCGTAGCCTTTGCCCCTACGTTCCTTATCGAAGCGTTCGTGAACGGTGGCACCGGAGGCCCTGGCGGTCTCGGCGGTTCGGTCGGAGCAGTTATCGGCGACAACGTGAACGGCCACCAAGCTGGCCGGATAGTCGAGGCTGCGAATGCTCGCAAGCGTCTGCGGCAGCGATTGTTCTTCGTTGTATGCCGGCACCAAGATCACGAACCGGGTGGTCGGGTCGCTAGGGCGGTCCGGCGTCCTGCGGGCGACGAAGAGCGCTGCGATAGTAAGGACGATCCAGTACCCAACGATCCCGGTTAGCAGGATTTCGACGGATAAGAGGACCGCCGAACCTAGGAGCGATGCCATCTGCATTGCATGCTACGATTAGTCCGGACTGTCCGGATGGGGATCAGCCATTTTCAGCACCGGTCACTCTTGGCATCGTCACCCTTTTTGGCCTCGTCCGCCGGCGCCTATCACGTCCGGTGGCCAACTGCCATGACGGATTTCAGGTGGTCGGCCAAGCGTATCGATAACGCTAGAAACATCTGGGTCGGATTGGTGTGTCCGCTGGTGGGGAACACCGAGCCGCCGGCGATGAAAAGTCCGTGCACGCCATGAACGCGGCAATCGGTATCAACGACGCCGGTCCGCGGATCGTGCGACATGCGCGTTGTTCCCACCCCATGGCCCATGTCGATGAAGACGCCGTCTTTCAAGTGATCCTCTGCGACCCAGCCTTTCAGCACCGGAGCCGGCAGGCCGATTTTTGGAAACTCCTCGGCCACCAAGCGGCCGATCGCCGCCAGCGCCCGGCGTGACTGGTCGGCAATCGTCCAGTTCACGCGCGCCCTCGGTACGCCAAGCCGATCGGTCACCTCGCTCAACGTAATGCGGCTGTCGGGATCCGGCGGTTGCTCGGCCATGCCCTCCAAGACAAGGCCGGACAGCTTGTGAGGCAAACTGCGGGTCTGGAATTGCCGGGCGACGAAGCCGGGACTGTATCGCAGCATCTGGTTGATGGCGAACTCACGCAGCTCCCCCGGCATGTATTTGCTCCGGAACGCCCTCGTGCCGAGCCCCTTGACGAGTAGACCACAGCTCGACGCCAACGCGAGAACGTCAGAGACAGGGTCCTCGGATTTCAGCTGCATCAGGCGTTTCAGGGCGCTCCACGGATCATCGGGTGCGCGCTCCTCGCTCACGTAGACGGAGGCGTTGGTTACCTCCAGCCGCGCCTGAGCCGCGCGCGTGAGCGCCAATCCGCGCAGGTACACATGAACGGTCCCATGGTGGCGCAAGCCGCAGAAGCCAAAGAGACTGGATACCTTCGGGATGTCACCAGCCTCAAAATGAGCGACATGGCCGCCGATGTGGTCCATCAGATACCGCCCCACCACGTCGAAGCCGTTGCCCACCCCTTTTGGCTGCACGCGTTGAGAAGCGAGCAGAAGGCGCGGATTCTCGATTGTGCCGGCGGCAAGAACGCAATATGGCGCGCTTACCAAGCGCCGGGCGCCGTCGAGCGAGGCAATTTCAACACCTTTGAACGCGGCGCCATTGTGCGTGAGCATCACCTCCGTCACGGTGGCATTGACCAAAGCCTCAACGTTTGGCGCGTGCTCTTGAGCGAATTCGGGTCCGAACCGCATGATGTCCATCGGATCCTTACGCGAGCGAGCGAACTGCCAGAAATACGAGCGCAGCGCCTCGTTGTTGACGCTGGGCTCGGACGGATTCCTTCCTGCTGCCTTCCAGAATTCATCGTCGCAGCCCTCCGGTCCGAGATTGAGCGCCGTGGCCGAGCGCTGGAAATACGGCTCAAGTTCGTTGCGGGCGATCGGCCATCCAGAATTGGGCACCCACGCACGGGCCTCGAAATCCGCCTCGTCGAATGTGGCCGACTTGCCGGCCCAGGCGATGGTCGACCCGCCCAGACCGCGACAGCGGACGCCATAGGGCTGCGTTTGTTGCGACCACAGCGGGTTAAGTGCGGCGTGAAACAGGGAGCGCCATTGCACCTGAACTGCCGTGTCGGGCTGGCCGATGCACTCGATCGCGTTCAGCGCCTCGTATGCTGGGTCTTCGATCTGTTTCCCGCTCTCGATCACGAGGACCCGCGCTGTATGACCAAAAAACTCCCGCGCAATCGTCAGTCCCACCGGTCCGCCGCCGACGACAACCAGGTCTGCCGTAAAGACATGCCCTTCGGCGAACTCGCTTAAATCCGTAATCAGCATATGACCTGGCTCTGCGTTCGGTGCTCGTGGATCTTGTTGGCGAAGCACTGTGGTCGGCGCGCCACGCCATCGGCATGCATCGAGAGGATGCCGGGACAATAACGCCCCCTTTTTGGGTAGAATGCATTCTATCCCGTTGCAAGGACGGGTTCGACAATCCCTCGAAACCGATCGACGTAACGTTCGAGGCTCATCTCCTCCTCGACCAGCCGCCGACCCTGTCGCCCCATGCGTTCGGCAAGCTCCGGTTGGGACAGAAGCGTTTCGATCGCTGTTCGTAGCCGGCTTGGATCATATGGTGGAACGTAAAGTCCGGTCTCTCCGTCAACGATAACGTCTGTCTGCCCTTTCACCTTCGAGCAGATCACCGCCTTGCCCATCGCCATCGCCTCGAGAATGGCGGTTACCCCTGCCTGGAACGGGACCTCGTGAAGCGGGATCACGACGAACCGACTGTCCGCGTAGAGCTGCCTCAAATCAAACTGCGACAGTCGTTGCACGACGATGTTCTCGGGAATGGCTGCCTCTTCCGGCGCATCGGAGCGCTTCGCCCATAAGCTATGGGCCGCGATCACGACACGCACCCGAAGCCCGGCAACGGCGCGCACCAAGGTGGTGTAGTCGCGCCGTTCAAGTCCCACAGCACAGATTTGAGGAAGGGCCGTATCAGAACAAGTGACCGGCCGCGCCGAAAAGAAGTTCGCGTCCACCATGAACGGGATGCGAACCACCCGCGAAACCGGCAACCGCCACCGCTCAATGATAAATCTTTGCTGCCAGCTCGCATAGACAACGAACCGATCGATCCTGCTCTGCACGCCAAACCAGTCAAGAAACAGCATTTTCTTCCGCACCGAGATGATGTGGGTGATCATCACGTGCTTTGGTCGGTGCCAGGGCCGCAAGGTCTTCATTAGCAGTGCCAGCGGCAGCCCGATCTGCTCCCCGTCGGATATGACCAGCCGGTAGGCGCCGCAGCGAAGGTAACAGGCAACAGCCAGCAGTCCATCAGCGCCAATGACGGCTTCCAGCAGGCGGCCGATAAACCCAGTCTTCCGGCGAGCGGTTTCCCGGTCGATGAGATCCGCTCCCAGGCCGCGGGCGAGTTCGACGTAATCAGGGCGCGGCCGCCTGCCCGCGGCGACCTCCGCCTCGATGCCGGCCGGAATGCTGCCCGACACGGTCAACAAGATTAGCGAGCGGCCCAAGCTTCCCCCGTCCGGCCGGACCGCACGCCGGCAATGTGCTCGCTGATCAGTGCGACTAGGCGACGAGCGTTCTTTGTGGCGTCGTATGATGCCGCGACGTGCGCCATCGCCGCCTGCGCCAATCGTGCGCGCAGATCGGGTTGGCCGATCAGTGCCCGAAGTGCCTCGGCGAGTGCCAGGCGGTCACCCATCGGCACGATCAGGCCAGTCTCGCCATCGCGAACGACCTCGGGAATCCCACCGAGGTCGGTGGAGATAATGGCAAGGCCGGCGGCGGCAGCCTCCAACAGAACCAAGGCCAGGCAATCGCCGTAGGTCGGCAAGACGAACATGTCGCACTGGTGATAAAGGGCCTTCAGCCGCTCCTCGTTAGGGGTCATGTCCCGGTACACGAAAACACCTTGTCCCGCTTCGACTTCATCACGCGTGACGACGTGCAGTTCGACCTGCGGCATCTGCAGGTAGCGGAACGCTTCCAGCAACAAGAGGCCACCCTTGCGCGCCAGGTTGCCACCGACGAACAGGATTTTCACCGGATCATCGGCCGAGCGCCGGACCGGTTGCCGCGGTCGCCAGGCGCCGATGTCCACGCCGGGCGGGATGACGGTGACCTTGTCCTCAGGCACGCGGTAGTCCCTGACAAGACTTTGCCGGGCCCACTCGCTCCAAGCGATCAGGTGAAGCGCGGCCATGAAGGTGCGCCGATTGAGGTGCCACTTGATGGCTTCGAGCCAGTCGTGACCCTGCCGATGCCCATAGACCTCACCCAGCGCATCATACTGGATCGGCGTCGCGTCAAGTGAAACGAACCCCGGCAG